>NZ_QKVL01000199.1 GCF_003231275.1 Pseudomonas huaxiensis | reverse complement strand
GCGCCGAAGGGTGCTGCGCACCTGCCCCCTCCAGACGCCTCCGCTCGGCCTCCTGAAGTCGCAATTTGTGGCGTCTGAACTGGCGTGCATGAAGAGCAGAAGCAAGATCGAGAGCAAAAAAGAGCAAAAGCAAAAAAGCACGTCGGTGGTTTCGCCAGATTCTGATTTCGAAGATCCGTCATCACAGGCGCCGCCTGTAACTTCGCGACTTCAGGAGGCCGAGCGTAGGTGCCTGTAGGGGCAGGTGCGCAGCACCCTTCGGCGTTAGCCGAAGACGCGAGATGTAGACTTGCTTGCAAGTCGTAGGCCGCGTGGCCCCGAAAGGCACCGTAGCGAGGG
>NZ_QKVL01000198.1 GCF_003231275.1 Pseudomonas huaxiensis | reverse complement strand
CGACACCACCGGCCTGACCCTCAGCGCCACCGGCTCCGTCCAGGAAGGCGGCAGCATCGTTTACACCGCCAAGCTGACCAACCCGGCTGGCACCGAAATGAAAATCACCTTGAGCAACGGTGAAACCATCACCATTGCCAAGAACGCCACAGAAGGTTCTGTCACCTTCGCCGCCCCGAAAGACACCGTGTATGTCGACGCCGGCAGCGTGAGCGTGACTATCACCGGAACCACCGGTGGTGATTTCGAGCATCTGGAAGTCAGCCCAACTGCGGCAGTGACTGCGGTCACCGACAGCATCGACACCAGCACCGTGACCCTGACCGCCACCCCAAGCGTGACCGAAGGCGGC
>NZ_QKVL01000197.1 GCF_003231275.1 Pseudomonas huaxiensis | reverse complement strand
AGGTGCCGAGATCCTTGCCAAAGCGGACAAAGCTGCGACCCTGGCTGGCTATGGGATTGCCGACGCATACACCAAAGCTCAAGTCGACAACCTGGTATCCGGAAAGTCCGACAAGGCCACAACCCTGGGCGGCTACGGGATCGCCGACGCATACACCAAAGCTCAAGTCGACAACCTGGTATCCGGAAAGTCCGACAAGGCCACAACCCTGGGCGGCTATGGGATCGCCGACGCATACACCAAAGCTCAAGTCGACAACTTGGTATCCGGCAAGTCCGACAAAGCCACAACCCTGAGCGGCTACGGGATAACAGACGCGCTCCGTGTTGGTCCTCCGAGTGACCAGAGGCCTACG
>NZ_QKVL01000196.1 GCF_003231275.1 Pseudomonas huaxiensis | reverse complement strand
GCTGATCACCAATCCGTCCGATGAGCGCCTGAACCTGCAAATCGTCAACAACGGCATCCGCCTGCCAGAAGGAATTTGATTCATGCGTTTCGTTCGCTCATTGATTGGCGGTGGCCTGTCCCTGCTCTCGCTGTCCGTGATGGCGGCCTCGCTGCCGGACGCCGGCCAGTCGCAACAGAATATCGATCAGCGCCCGCTGCAATTGCCTAGCAAGCAGCGCCTGGATCTGAACCTGCCCGACGCGCCTTCGACCACGGCGACGGCAAGCGGCCCGACCTTGCAGGTCAACGGTTTCACCTTGCAAGGCAACGGCGCCATCGGCAGCGACGAACTGCTGCCCCTGCTCGGTGACCTGCAAGG
>NZ_QKVL01000195.1 GCF_003231275.1 Pseudomonas huaxiensis | reverse complement strand
GCGGGTGAAGAACTGAGCTACGCCGCAGTGAACCGCCGCGCCAACCAGCTTGCTCACAAACTGCGCGAGCTGGGCGTCGGCCCGGATGCGCTGGTGGGCATTTCGGTTGAGCGCAGCCTGGAAATGGTTATCGGCTTGGTGGCGATCATCAAGGCAGGCGGCGCCTATGTGCCGCTGGACCCGGATTATCCACAGGACCGTCTGGCGTACATGATCGAGGACAGCGGCGTGCAATTGCTGCTGACGCAAAAGGCGCTGGTTGATCGTCTGCCGATTCCGGCAGATATCCAGTCGCTTTGCCTGGATCAACTGGATCTGAACGGTTACAGCGACGCCAACCCGTCGCTGCACACCGTGCCGGAAAACCTCGC
>NZ_QKVL01000194.1 GCF_003231275.1 Pseudomonas huaxiensis | reverse complement strand
ACGCTCTCCCAGATTCGCCGGATCTTCAAGAAAGATATTCTTCCGCACCTGGGTGGGCGATCAATCTTCGGGATCACCCGGCATGACCTTCTCGATGTGCTCAGTCGAGTCGAACTGCGTGATGCACTGACCACTGCCGAGAAATGCCGCACCTGGTTCAACCAGCTTTTCCGGTATGCCTTGGTCAGAGTGCCCGGGCTCGAAATCAATCCTGCATTCGACCTTGATGTCGTCGCTATTCCCAAGCCTCCTGTGGATCACAACCCCTTCCTGGAAATGCATGAGCTCTCGGTGCTGTTGCCCAAGATGCGCGCCTACGGTGGCGCTGTCTCGACGGTGATGGGGTTGTTCCTGTTGTTGCTGACGGGGGTT
>NZ_QKVL01000193.1 GCF_003231275.1 Pseudomonas huaxiensis | reverse complement strand
GACACCAGTCAGCAACAACAGGAACAGCCCCATCACCGTCGAGACAGCGCCACCGTAGGCGCGCATCTTGGGCAACAGCACCGAGAGTTCATGCATTTCCAGGAAGGGGTTGTGATCCACGGGAGGCTTGGGGATGGCGACGACATCCAGGTCGAACGCAGGATTGATTTCGAGCCCGGGCACTCTGACCAAGGCATACCGGAAAAGCTGATTGAACCAAGTGCGGCATTTCTCGGCAGTAGTCAGTGCATCACGCAGTTCGACTCGACTGAGCACATCGAGAAGGTCATGCCGGGTGATCCCGAAGATCGATCGCCCACCCAAGTGCGGAAGAACATCTTTCTTGAAGATCCGGCGAATCTGGGAGAGCGG
>NZ_QKVL01000192.1 GCF_003231275.1 Pseudomonas huaxiensis | reverse complement strand
AAGTCTTCGTTGTCCCAGGCGTTGATCTGGCCAGGGCGAGCGATGTACGGGGCATCCGGGAACAGTTCTTTCAGTTCCGGCACCAGCGGGCCATTGGGGCCTTGTTCGAAGCTGGTGGTGAGGATAGTTGGCAGGTTGAAGAACTTGGCCAGATCCGCCAGGGCCAGAACGTTGTTCTTGAAACGGTCAGGCTCGATATCGCGCACCAGGGACAGCAGGCCAGCCTGGTGATCCACCAGCAGGACAGCGGCGTCGTCTTTGTTCAGGCGGTTGTATTTGAATGCGGTCATGGTCGTTGCTCCTAAAGGTTCTGATCTTCGTAAGGGTTGGTGTTTCGCGTTGATGGGAGAAGATTAAATTCAGAACCTTTGGCGCG
>NZ_QKVL01000191.1 GCF_003231275.1 Pseudomonas huaxiensis | reverse complement strand
CGCAAACCGGCCCAGCGCAAGGTGCGCGCCATGCTGCTGAGCAACACCCTGTCCGCTGCCGTGCCGGGCACACCTGGAAAACTGGTCGAAGTCACGCTCTGGACGATGGAAAGCGCCGACGCCTTGAAGACCCGGTTGGACAAGCTGAGCACCGGGGTCGGCGACGGCATTGGCGATGCCTTGCGCACTGTCACCATCGGCGCCGAAGCCCTTCAGGGTTCCATGGACAACCTTGCGCGCCATGTGACCCTCAATGCCGACGTCTCCGCCCAACTGGCGCGGGAGTCGATGCGCAACATGCGCAACGCCGCAGTTGCCGGCACACCCGGCGCCAGCACCATGGGGCTGGGCCTGATCAGCCTGTGGTTCCAGCAGGACAG
>NZ_QKVL01000190.1 GCF_003231275.1 Pseudomonas huaxiensis | reverse complement strand
CCTGAACATCATGCTTCTCCTCCAGGCTGGCGTAGAAACGCTGCCAGTCAGCCTCGATCTGTTTCTGCGCTTCGGCCATTTGCTCCGGGCTCATCTCGCGGGGTTCAGGCGCCTGCGCTGGAGAACCGGCCGCTGGCGTTTCACCCTCGGCCAGCAGTGCAGCATCGTGTCCGGGCAGCCGCGCCAGTGCCCGGCGATGAGTGCCGCCGAAAAAGACCATGCGTTCGCCGAAATAGCTGCCAAAGGGCTCTCGCCCATAGAGGTAGAGAAACCAGGCGCGGGAGTCGTGAACATGGTCATCGAACAGCGCCCGCAGCAGCCCTTCCGGCTCTTCGGCATTCCAGAATTCACGGACCTCACCGCGGTGGGTTTCGCTGCTGTG
>NZ_QKVL01000019.1 GCF_003231275.1 Pseudomonas huaxiensis | reverse complement strand
ACACCGCGAGCAAGCCCGCTCCACTGTCTGTAGGAGCGAGCTTGCTCGCGAAGCGCTCCCCCTTCCACGGGAACTCACTGGAAACCCGCAGAGTCGTACCGGTTATACCGTCCGACCCCGCACAAGGAGCCCCGTGATGCCAACCCGCTTCCTGTTCACCCCCGCAATCCTCGCCTGCAGCCTGCTGTTCGGCAGCCTGTCGGTGCAGGCCGAGGAGGCGGCCAAGGTCCAGATCGACTCCTCCGCCGCGTCCTCGGACAACCTCGCGGCCATCCACCGGGAATCCGGCATGAGCCACACCCTGCACGACTCCGGGGTCAGCGTGGCCGAGCTGAAGAAGATGCGCGACACCCTCAACCAGAACGCCAGCGACCTCTTGGAACTGCGCCGCCTCGTCGATGAACAGACCCGGCAGATTGGCGAGTTGCAACGCCGCCTTGAGGACACCAATCGCAAGGTGCAATGACCACACTGCTGGTTTGCGAACGCCGCTTCGCCCTGACGGGCAAGCGGCGTTTTTTCATCCACGGGGTTGTCCACAGGATTGTGGAAAAGATAGCGCCGGCCTTGCGTGTGACACGGCAGAAAGTCGTTGTAAGCAGTTGTTTTCAATGCGCTTGAAGTTGTCCACGGTTCATGTGGAGGTGACTGTGGGTAACATGGTGGTATGTGTCTGCAAGCCACGTATCTAAAGGCTTTCAGGGTGGCGATCAAATTTTGATCAATAACTTTTGGATTAGTGGTAGAACCGTTTGTCAAGTTATGGCTTGTAGTCATGACGCTGTTTTAAACAGCAAGTTTTGCCTGTGGATAAGTCTGTGGGAAAGCCTTGGAAAGAGTGGCGGGGCCGGCGTCGTTACAGGCTTTGCGCCATTACCCGATTTTTCACTGAAAGGGCCGGCAGACTCGTTTCCAGCGTATTTGCAGAAAAAACGTGCTCAGGGCTGTGGATTACTTGGCTAACGTTATTCCACGAATTTATACAGTTGCCCCCAATCTATGTGGAAGGGCCTGTGGATAAGGTGCGCATAGCCGGCTGTGAGCCTTATGCAGCAAGGCTTTGCCGGTATTGATCGTTTTTCATACAGGCGGCAAACGGCTTGAAGTGATGCCTGCCGCCGGGCATGCTGCAAACCCTGCCGATCTCTTGTGCAAGCCCTCTCGAGGAGAATCCCATGACTTCCACTGTATTCATTACCGGCGCGACCTCCGGGTTTGGCGAAGCCTGCGCACGGCGTTTCGCCGAAGCGGGTTGGTCGCTGGTGCTGACCGGTCGCCGCCAGGACCGCCTGGACGCTCTGTGCGCCGAGCTGTCGAAACAGACCGAAGTCCACGGCCTGGTACTGGATGTGCGCGACCGCAAGGCCATGGAGCAGGCGCTCGGCAACCTGCCGCCAGCCTTCGCCAAGCTGCGCGGGCTGATCAACAACGCCGGCCTGGCCCTGGGCACTGATCCGGCGCAGAAATGCGATCTGGACGACTGGGACACCATGGTCGATACCAACATCAAGGGATTGATGTACACCACCCGCTTGCTGTTGCCGCGCCTGATCGCCCATGGCCGTGGCGCGACCATCCTCAACGTCGGTTCGGTGGCGGGCAACTACCCGTATCCTGGCAGCCACGTGTATGGCGGCACCAAGGCCTTCGTCGGCCAGTTCTCCCTCAGCCTGCGTTGCGACCTGCGCGGCACGGGCGTGCGGGTCAGCAACATCGAGCCGGGCCTGTGTGAAAGCGAGTTCTCGCTGGTGCGTTTCGGTGGTGACCAGTCGCGCTACGACGCCACTTACGCCGGCGCCGAGCCGATCCAGCCGCAGGACATTGCCGATACCATCTTCTGGATTCTCAACCAGCCGGCGCACATCAACATCAACAGCCTGGAGCTGATGCCGGTGAGTCAGGACTGGGCCGGGTTCTCGATCGAGCGGTCGGGTGGCAAGGGCTGACGGCGAGGTTGTTGATTGTGTGGGGGAGGTGAGATCGAGCGCCGCTTGCGCGGCGCATCGCCGGCAAGCCGGCTCCCACAGTGGTGGCAGCGCGCCTTGGTTAGTGCAGGGTTGGAGAGTGCGAGGCGGCTGAGGCGTCAGCCTCGAAATCAAGGCGGACTACCAAAGCAGTCAACCATGGCCTTACAGACATAGGATCGTTGCAACAAATGTGGGAGCTGGCTTGTCGGTGCGCCGAACCGCAGCGATGCGCCGCGCGGGCGGCGCTCGATCTCAACAGCGCTGGAAGATTTCCGGCATGCGCCTGGTGGCCGCTACTCGGTCTTCTGACAAGCGCTACACAATCATCTCAGACGCTGAAGTCCTTCCAGACAGGTCGCCAGATGATACGGCGTAGTCGACGGCATATCATGCCGGCTCACCACGCCCGCAGCATCCCGACACTCATACCAACCCCCGTCATGCAGAAACCGCTGACGCAGCACTTCGAGCTGCTTCGCCACCTTCTCCGCGCCATCCGGGCGCAAGGTCAGCGCCCGCAGGTATTCGGCCTGGGCCCAGATTCGCTGGGTGGCGTCGCGCACTTCGCCTTGCGGGCTGAGCATCGCCAGCACGGCACCGTCCTTCACCCCCGTGGTCTCGGCAAAGCCAAAAGCACGGTCCAGCGACGCATGCAGGGCGCCACCGCGCAGCAGCGGTGAGGTGTCCAGCAGGAAGAACCATTCGAACTGATGTCCCGGCTCGAACCAGTTATCCACAGCCCCGCGCGGTTTCTCCAGCATCACGCCGTGCTCGGGGTCGATGAAGCGCGCCTGCATGGCCTCGGTCAGTGCCAGCAGGGCGGCTTCCACCTCGGCGTCATCGCGTACGGCGAGGGTCGCGAGGAAGGCTTCGGCCAGGTGCATCAGCGGGTTTTGCAGCGGGCCGCTGCCGAGGTCCGACCAGTCTTCACCGAGACTCGCCTCGTACAGCCCGTCGTCATTGCCGAAGCGCTCGATCACCACGCTGAGCGCAGCGTTGAGGGTCGATTCCACCAGGCTGTCGCGCACGTTCGCCCAGTAATGGGCGCAGGCGAAGATGATGAAGGCGTGGGTGTAGAGGTCTTTGCGCCGGTCCAGCGGTTTACCTTGGGCATCAATGCTGTAGAACCAGCCGCCATGTTCAGCATCGTGGAAGTGCCGTTGCAGCGAGCGGAACAGCGCAGCGGCACGTTCGCTGGCACCGGGCTGCTCGATGCGGCTGCTGAACAGGTAGAGCTGGCGAGCGCAGGCCATGGCGCGGTAGCGCTGTACCGGCAGCGGCTGGTGTTCGGCGTCGAGGGCTTCGAAGGGCAGGGCCATGTCCGCGTTCCAGCCGGGCGCTTCCCAGAGCGGCATGATGCGCTGGTCGAAGTGTTGCTGGACTTCAGCGAGCAGGGAGGGCGGGGCAGCGTGAATTTCGGACATGGAAAGAGTTCGTCGACGTCGGGGCGTTTGCGCGCATGGTAGCAGGAAATATCGCCGTGGCGCCGCGATCAGAGCGGGCTGCCGAGGCCCTGCCAGTGTCGCGCCCCAACGAAGATGAAGCGCAATTGCTGGATGATCTTGGCCTGTGCGCTCAACTGGCCGGGCTCTACCTCGGCGGGCGCGTCGATCAGTTCCGGCAGGGTGGCGAACACGGTCTTGACTACCAGATCGGCAATCACCCCTAGGGCCGTGGCGTCGAGGTGTTGCCAGCGCGGCATGCTCGCCAGGTCGGCGGCAAGATCCGAACTGATGCCTTCGCGCAAACGGGAGATGGCCTGGCGCACCGGTTGCGAACCGCCGTATTGCTCGCGGGCGAGAAACAGGAACTGCGCACGGTTGGCTGCTACCACATCGAGGAAGATCCGCACCGAGGCATCGGTGATGCCGCCCATTTCGATTTCGTTGTGGCGGACCATGCGGATGGTCTGGCGGAAGGTTTCGTTGACTTCCTTGACCAGCGCCAGGCCCAGTTGGTCCATGTCGTCGAAGTGCCGGTAGAAACCGGTGGGAACGATCCCTGCGCAGCGGGCCACTTCACGCAGGCTGATGCTGCCGAAGCCGCGGCCGCTTTCCATCAGTTGGCGGGCTGCATCCAGCAGGGCGTGGCGGGTCTGTTGCTTCTGTTCGGCGCGCGGCAGCATGGCGAATACGGTTCAGTGTGAAACAGGCCTGCACTCTAATGGCCGGGGCCGGAAAAACAAAGCCCGGTCAATTTGACCGGGCCTGGAGGGGAGGAAGCGGTGCGCGGGTATCTATTGTTCCGGCGCATAGGCATCAGCTCACCCGGTTGTTGCGCTCAATCAGACGATCCGAGCCACCTTCGGCGACGCGGTTGGCACGTTGCTCGATCAGACGATCGGAGCCGCCTTCGGCGACGCGGTTTTCACGGCGTTCGATCAGACGGTCGGAACCACCTTCGGCGACGCGGTTTTCACGGCGTTCGATCAGACGGTCAGAACCACCTTCTGCTACGCGGTTTTCACGGCGTTCGATCAAACGGTCAGAGCCACCTTCGGCTACACGGTTTTCACGGCGTTCAATCAGACGGTCAGAGCCACCTTCGGCGACGCGGTTTTCACGGCGTTCGATCAAACGGTCAGAACCACCTTCTGCCAGCGGGTTCAGCGGTTGCGACAGGATGACCGAGCCGGAGCGCGCTTCAGCGGACAGGTGCTGGTCTGCGGCGGGCACGGCGAAGGCGTTGGCGGCCAGAATGGACAGGGAAAGGCTGAGCAGTAATTGGCGTTTCATGATTTCGGTTCTCCTGGGGGAGGGCGACTAAGTGGGTACGAAGCCAATGCTACTCTTGGAAATCCGATAGAAAAGTTCATAAAGGTAATGGTAACAATCAACAGGATTGATACTTTCAGGCGAAGGCTCTAGCACGGGCCTTTCCTGAGTGCTTTAGTAGGGATTGGGCGCTTCGACCGATGGGTTTCGCCTGATTGATGTGGGTGAAATCTGGCAGCAAGGTCAGGAAAAATCCGGCCGATCCGCCATTTCGAGTAAAACCCCTTGGCGTTTCGTCAGTCCCAAGTACAAGTGCGTGTCACACGCACGCTGTCTGCCTTTGCTGTCACTGGAGAACCGTGCAATGACGCGCCCCGCCAAAATCATCACCTGGACCCTCGCCAGCCTGTTACTGGTCCTGGTACTTCTGGTGATCTTCATCGCGACCTTCGACTGGAACCGGGCCAAGCCCTTTCTCAACGAAAAGGTCTCCGAAGCCCTGCATCGCCCCTTCGCCATCAATGGCAACCTTGCCGTGCATTGGCGTCGCGAAGCCGAGGAGGGTGGTTGGCGGGCCTGGGTGCCGTGGCCGCATTTCACTGCCGAAGACCTGACCCTGGGCAACCCGGACTGGCTGAAAGAGCCGCAGATGGTCGGCCTGCAGCAAGTGGACTTCCGCCTTTCGCCGTTGCCGTTGCTGGCGCAGCGCATCGTCATTCCGCGTATCGATCTCAAGCTGCCGACGGCCAGCCTCAAGCGTCTGGCCGATGGCCGGGCCAACTGGACCTTCGATTTCGGGCCCAAGGATGAGCAGGCAGAACCGTCCAGGTGGGTGATGGATATCGGCGCCATCGGTTTCGACAAGGGCCAGGTGGCCTTCGATGATCAAACCCTGAAGACCCGTCTGGACGTACAGATCGACCCGCTGGGCAAACCGGTGCCGTTCAGCGACATCGTCGGCAAGGCGACGGCGGAAAAGGCCGAGAAACAAGGGGCGAAGCCGCAAGACTATGCGTTCGGCCTGAAGGTCAAAGGCACCTACAAGGACCAGGCGCTCTCCGGCGACGGCAAGATCGGTGGCCTGCTGGCGCTGCAGGACGCCAGCCAGCCGTTCCCGGTGCAGGCGGATGTTCGGATCGCCAAGACCCGCGCGATCATCGCCGGGACCCTGACCGACCCGCGCAACCTCGGCGCCCTCGACCTGCGCCTGCGTCTGTCCGGCGCCAGCCTGGGCAATCTGTACCCGCTCACCGGCGTCACACTGCCGGACACCCCGCCTTACCAAACCGACGGTCACCTTATCGCCAAGCTGCACAAGCCCGGCGGCGCGCTGTTCCGCTACGAGGGCTTCAATGGCCGTATCGGTGACAGCGATATTCATGGTGACCTCGCCTTCGTCTCCAGCCAGCCGCGGCCGAAGTTGAGCGGCAAGCTGGTTTCCAACCAGTTGCTGTTCAAGGACCTCGCGCCGCTGATCGGCGCGGACTCCAACGCCCAGCAGAAAGCCCGCGGCGGCGCGGCCAGGCAGCCCGGCGACAAGGTGCTGCCGGTGGAGGAGTTCCGCACCGAGCGCTGGCGCGCGATGGACGCCGACGTCACCTTCAGCGGCAAACGCATCGTGCAGACCGAGGAACTGCCCTTCACCGACCTCAACAGCCATGTGGTGCTGGACGACGGGGTGTTGAGCCTGGAACCGCTGTCGTTCGGCGTGGCCGGCGGCAAGCTGGACATGCTGGTGCGCCTCGACGGTCGCAGCGCGCCGATGCAGGGCCGGGCGCGACTGACCGCGCGGGACCTGAAGCTGAAGCAGCTTTTCCCCACCTTCGAACCGATGAAAACCAGCTTCGGCGCGCTCAATGGCGATGCCGATATCAGTGGCCGCGGCAACTCGGTCGCGGCCTTGCTGGGCACCTCCAACGGCGATTTGAAGCTGTTGATCAATGATGGCGCGGTGAGCCGCAGCCTGATGGAGATTGCCGGGCTCAACGTCGGCAACTATGTAGTCGGCAAACTGTTCGGCGACAACGAAGTGAAGATCAACTGCGCGGCCACTGACGTCGGTATCAAGAATGGGCTGGCGACCACGCGACTGTTCGTGTTCGACACGGAAAACGCGGTGATCTACGTAGAAGGCACGGCCAACTTCGCGACTGAGCAACTGGACCTGAAGATCAACCCCGAGTCCAAGGGGCTGCGGCTGTTCTCCCTGCGTTCGCCGCTGTATGTGCGGGGCTCGTTCGCCAAGCCGTCGGCGGGCGTTCAGGCCGTGCCGCTGGCGCTGCGTGGTGCGGGAATGGTTGCGCTGGGCATTGCGGCGGGGCCGGCGGCGGGGTTGCTGGCGCTGATCGCGCCGAGCAGCGGAGAAGAGCCGAATCGTTGTACGCCGTTGCTGGAACAGATGAAGGCGGGGAAAGCGCCGAAGACGGTGAAGTAAAGGCTGACTACTGTCGCACCTGAACCTGTAGGAGCGAGCTTGCTCGCGATTGCGGTCCTGTGGTCGGACCCCATCGCGAGCAAGCTCGCTCCTACAAGGGACAATGGACTAATGGGGCGGGCTACAGGCCTTTCAACAGATCTGCCATATCATCCGCATGCTCTTCTTCCTGAGCCAGGATGTCTTCGAAGATCCGGCGGGTTGTCGGGTCGCTTTCGCCAATGAACTGGATGATTTCGCGGTAGCTGTCGATGGCGATCCGCTCGGCGACCAGGTCTTCCAGCACCATTTCCTTCAGGTCGCGTCCGGCGACGTACTGGGCATGGGAGTTCTTGCTCAGGTTGTCCGGGTTCAGGTCCGGCTCGCCGCCCAGTTGCACGATGCGCTCGGCCAGTTTGTGAGCATGCTCCTGCTCCTGGTTGGCGTGTTCGAGAAATTCGTCGGCGGCGGCGCTCGCCTTGATACCGCTGGCCATGTAGTAGTGGCGCTTGTAGCGCAGCGTGCAGACCCATTCGGTCGCCAGCGACTCGTTGAGCAGGCGCAGGATGGTCTGGCGGTCGGCGCTGTAGCCTTCGGTCACCGCGCCTTGTTCGACGTGCTTGCGGGCGCGCTCGCGGAGGGTGTTTACATCGGTCAGTTCTACGGTGCTCATGGTTTTCTCCAGGCTGGAAAAGCGGATGCGCCGCGCTCTGCCGGCGCGGTCGCTACATCAGGTACGAGTGCTGAACCGGGCGGAAAGTTTTATCAGCTCTTCACGGCCTGTTCGTCTTTCTCACGCTGTTCGCAGGTCTTGAAACCCTTGGCATCGACATGCCCGGTGGCGTCGAAGCGCACGTAGTAGGCTTGCTGATGGCCTTCGCGGTTGAGGATGTAGTTGTTGCAGGTGCCGCCGTGGGGCAGATCGATCACGGTGGACGGGCTGCCGCCGATGGCGATGACGCGCTGCATGGTCATACCGTTCTCGACCTGCTTGACCAGCGGTTCTTCGCGGTAGGTGACGTAATCCACCGGGTTCTCCGGGCGGCTGCCGCAGCCGACCAGGGTGGCGCTGACCAGAAGTGCTGCCAGGGCGTGTTTGTACATGGTCGTACTCCCTCGAAATGGGCCGTCATGGCCCGGTATCAGTTTGGAACCACGGGCGAGGACGGGAGTTCGATTGCGATTGCCATTGTTTCGCCTGTAGGGTGGGCGAAACGTCCATGGATCGGGGATCGCCATGTCGCAAGCACTTGCCGCCCGTTACCCGCTGGTTCTGGTGCCGGGCATGCTCGGTTTCGTTCGCCTGCTGCTCTATCCGTACTGGTTCGGCATCGTTGCGGCCCTGCGCCGGGGCGGGGCGCAGGTCTATCCGGTGCAAGTATCGCCGCTGAACAGCACCGAGGTCCGTGGTGAGCAGTTGCTGCGCATCATCGAGGACATCCGCCAGCGCACCGGTGCCGACAAGGTCAACCTGCTCGGCCACAGCCAGGGCGCACTGACCGCTCGTTACGCTGCGGCCAAGCGTCCGGAATGGGTCGCCTCGGTGACGTCCATCGCCGGGCCCAACCATGGCTCGGAGCTGGCCGACTATCTTGAGCGCAAATACCCCGGCGATTCGCCTCGCGGACGTCTGCTCAAAGCCATCCTCCACGGTCTCGGGCGCCTGATGGGCTGGCTGGAAACCGGCTGGAAGGGCCCGGCGCTGCCGATTGACGTGCATGCCTCGCACCAGTCACTGACGTGTGCAGGCGTGGCGCTGTTCAACCGCAGTTATCCACAGGGCCTGCCGGAAACCTGGGGCGGCGAAGGGCCGGCCGAGGTCAACGGTGTGCGTTATTACTCCTGGTCCGGGGTGCTCAAGCCGGGCATCACCGACCGCGGCCTCAACCGCCTCGATGGCAGCAATCGCTTCTGTCGCCTGTTCGCCCGCAGTTTCGTGCGCGAGGCGGGGCACTGCGACGGCATGGTCGGGCGCTACAGCTCGCACCTGGGCCAAGTGATTGGCGATGACTACCCGCTGGATCACCTGGACATCGTCAACCAGTCCCTGGGCGCGGTGGGCAAGGGCGCGCAGCCGGTGAAGCTGTTCACCGAACACGCTGCGCGACTCAAGGCCGCCGGTTGTTGAGTCGAGCCGGGGATGTAAGAAATCTTGTCTAAACTCCTGTGACCGCTGCACGTCCGACGCGGCGACCAGGAGAATTGCCATGAAGATGATGCGTTTGCCGTTGCTGTTGCTGGGATTGCTGATGGCTTCACAGGGCTTCGCCGCCACCGCACAGCAGGAAAAGATGAAAACCTGCAACGCCGACGCCACTGCCAAGACGCTCAAGGGCGACGAGCGCAAGGCGTTCATGAGCACCTGCCTGAAAGCCAAGCCCGCTACCCAGCAGGACAAGATGAAAACCTGCAACGCCGACGCTGGCACCAAGGCGCTCAAGGGCGATGAACGCAAGGCGTTCATGAGCGACTGCCTGAAGAAAAAATAGCCATTTCCCCGGACGCGCCATTGCCCTGAAGCAATGGCGCGTCGTCCTGTGCCCCGCGCCCCTATGCCTGCCCGCAGAAGGCTGGCAGACTGCCGGCTTTGTCGTCTTGGCTGTCTGAGGTTGTATGACTTTTACCCAGCGTCAGATTGTGCTGGCGAGTTGGATCATCATATTCACCGGCTTGTTGCTGGTATTGCCGCTCAAGTTGCTGCCGAGCCTTCTGGCCGGGTTGCTGGTGTTCGAGCTGGTCAACATGCTCACGCCGAAACTGCAGCATGTGATTGCCGGGCCGCGCGCCCGCTGGCTGGCGGTTGCCTTGCTCGGCACCCTGGTGGTCAGCACGCTGACATTGATTTTTGCCGGCGCCATCAGCTTCCTGCTGCACGAAGCCGAAAACCCCGGTGCCTCGCTGGACAAGTTCATGCTGCTGGTGGACCAAGCGCGCGGGCAGTTGCCGCCGTTCGTCGACGCCTACCTGCCGGCCAGCGCTGCCGAGTTCAAGGTGGCCATTGGCGAATGGCTGAAGACCCACCTGGGCGAGTTGCAACTGGTGGGCAAGGGCGCGGCGCACATGTTCGTCACGCTGCTGATCGGCATGATCCTCGGCGCCATCGTCGCTTTGCAGCGGATTCCCGACATTTCACGGCGCAAGCCGCTGGCTGCGGCGCTGTTCGAGCGTCTGTCGTTGCTGGTCCAGGCGTTTCGCAACATCGTCTTCGCGCAGATCAAGATTTCCCTGCTCAACACTGCGTTCACCGGGGTCTTCCTCGCCGTGGTGCTGCCAATGTTCGGCGTGCACCTGCCGCTGACCAAGACACTGATCGTGTTGACCTTCCTGCTCGGGCTGTTGCCGGTGATCGGCAACCTGATGTCCAACACCCTGATCACCATCGTCGGGTTGTCGCTGTCGATCTGGGTGGCGATGGCGGCGCTGGGCTACCTGATCGTTATCCACAAGGTCGAGTACTTCCTCAACGCGCGGATCGTTGGCGGGCAGATCAGTGCCAAGTCGTGGGAATTGTTGTTGGCGATGCTGGTGTTCGAAGCCGCGTTCGGCCTGCCCGGCGTGGTGGCGGGGCCGATTTATTACGCGTATCTGAAGAGCGAGTTGAGGCGGGCGGAGCTGGTTTGAGTCTGTGAATGGGGCGCATCGCGAGCAAGCTCGCTCCTACAGGGTAGTGAGCGAGCTTGTCGGGGCGACGGTCAGCCGTAGCGCTTGCGCGCCTCGATCGCCAGCCCGCTGCCGATGCTGCCGAAGATGTTGCCTTCGACATGCCGAGCATTCGGCAACATCGCCGCCACACTCTGGCGCAACGCCGGGATGCCGCTCGAACCACCGGTGAAGAACACCGTATCCACTTGGTCTACACCGACGCCGGCCTTGAGCAGTAGCTCATCGACGCTGCCGCGCACGCGCTCCAGCAGGTTGTCGATCGCCGCTTCGAACAGCGCCCGGCTCAGGTCCACTTCAAGACCCTTCTCGATCCGGCCAAGGTCCACCAGGCGGCTTTCCGCGTGGGTCAGCTCGATCTTGGTCGCTTCCACTTCCATCGCCAGCCAGTGCCCGGCGCGTTGGTCGATCAGCTTGAACAGGCGGTCGATGCCGAGGGTGTCTTCGATGTCGTAGCGCATGCTGCCCAGCGCCAACTGGGATTTTTGCGAGTACACCGAGTTGATGGTGTGCCAGGTGGCAAGGCTCATGTGATGGCTGGTGGGCATCAGCGCCTGGCTTTTCATCCGGCTGCCATAGCCGAACAGCGGCATGACACCCTGCAGGCTCAGTTGCTTGTCGAAGTCGGTTCCGCCGATGTGCACGCCGCCGGTGGCGAGGATGTCGTCCTGGCGGTCATCGAGCATGTGGCGTTCAGGCGCGAGGCGGATCAGCGAGAAGTCCGAGGTACCACCACCGATGTCGACAATCAGTACCAGTTCTTCACGGTCGATGCCCGACTCGTAGTCGTAGGCCGCGGCGATGGGCTCGAACTGGAAGGAGACGTCCTTGAAGCCGATTTTCTTCGCGACATCGGCCAGGGTGTCTTCGGCTTCCTGGTCGGCGGCCTGGTCGTCATCGACGAAATGCACCGGACGACCCAGCACCACTTCATCGAACGCCCGCCCGGCATCGGCCTCGGCGCGCTTCTTCAGTTCGCCGATGAACATGCCGAGCAGGTCCTTGAACGGCAGGGCAGTGCCCAGGACGCTGGTATCGTGCTTGATCAGCTTGGAGCCCAGCAAACTCTTGAGCGAGCGCATCAGGCGGCCTTCGTAGCCTTCCAGGTATTCGCTCAGCGCCAGGCGGCCGTACACCGGACGGCGCTCCTCGATATTGAAGAACACCACCGAAGGCAGGGTGATCTTGCCGTCTTCGAGGACGATCAAGGTCTCCTCGCCGGGGCGGTGCCAGCCGACGGTGGAGTTTGACGTGCCGAAGTCGATACCACAGGCACGGGCCGGGGATGCGTGATTCATGGAAGCGGTTCCGGAGTAAAAACGGCCGCGCAGTGTATGCCAGCCGCTGACAGAATCAAGACCGATTATCTGCTCCGTGACAAACCTGGCCCGGCCTTGAAAGGCTATGCTTGACCCCAATCTTCACACGCAGTGAATTTGATAACCGATGGTGATTCCTTAGATGGATTTCAAAGACTATTACAAGATACTCGGCGTAGAGCCCACGGCGGACGAAAAGGCGATCAAGACCGCCTACCGCAAGCTGGCGCGCAAGTATCACCCGGACGTCAGCAAAGAGCGTGGCGCCGAAGACAAATTCAAGGAGGCCAACGAGGCCTACGAAGTGCTGAGCAGCCCTGAAAAGCGCGCTGAGTACGACGAAATTCGCAAGTACGGCCAGCATGGCCGGCCCTTCCAGGGGCCTCCCGGCTGGGAGAGCCGTGGTGGTGGCGACGCTGGCGGCTTCGGCAATGGTGGCGATTTCTCGGACTTCTTCAGCTCGATCTTCGGGTCGGCCGGGCGCGGCAACGGCAATCCGTTCGGCCGTGGCCCGCAGCAGCGCAGTACCGGTCGGCGAGGGCAGGACGTGGAAATGGAACTGGCAGTGTTCCTCGAGGAAACCCTGGCCAACGAATCGAAGAAGATCAGCTTCCAGATTCCGCAGCACAACGCCCAGGGCCAGCGCACCGGCGATACCACCAAGACCCTCAACGTCAAGATCCCCGCCGGGGTGACCGACGGCGAGCGCATTCGCCTCAAGGGCCAGGGTGCACCGGGTGTTGGCGGTGGAGCGAACGGCGACCTTTACCTGATCATCCGCTTCGCACCGCATCCGCTGTTCGATGTCGAAGGCCATGACCTGATCATCACCGTGCCGCTGGCGCCGTGGGAAGCCGCCTTGGGCACCAAGGTGGAAATGCCGACCCTTACCGGCAAGGTCAACCTGACCATTCGTCCCGACAGCCAGAGCGGCCAGCGTCTGCGTATCAAGGGCATGGGCCTGTCGAACAAGCAGGGCGAACGTGGCGACCTGTACGCGCAACTGAAGGTGGTGATGCCGCCACAGTCGGATGCAGCGACGCGTGAATTGTGGAGCAAACTGTCGGAGAAGGCCGGGTTCAACCCGCGAACTCAATGGAGTAAGTGACCATGAGCAGCACCCTGATCGTTCAGCTGGATATGCGCACGTTTTGTCAGGAAGCCGAGTTGCCGGTGGACTGCGTGATCGAAATCGTCGAACACGGCATTGTTGAACCATTGGGGCGAACACCGGAGGACTGGCTGTTCGACGCCCAGGCGCCGGTGCTGGCCAAGCGCGCGGCGCGCCTGCACCAGGAGCTGGAACTGGAGTGGGAAGGCGTGGCGCTGGCGCTGGAGTTGCTGGAAGAAGTGCGGCAACTGCGCAGCGAGAACGACATGCTGCGGCAGCGGTTGGGGCGGTTTGTCTCTTAGCCGGGAAGTTTGCGCGGACCCTGTGGGAGCTGGCTTGCCAGCGATGGCGATAGTGAGTCCACCGACGCCATCGCTGGCAAGCCAGCTCCCACAGTTCAGGTAAATGACCGGATCAAGTGGGCGGCAACGCCCCCGGATTCAACACCAGCTGCATAAACGTCAAATCCAGCCACTTGCCGAACTTCACCCCCACCTGCGGCATCTGCCCGTTCAGGGTAAAGCCCAGCCGCTCATGCAGGCGGATCGACGCGGCATTGCCGCTTTCGATCGCGGCCACCATCACATGTTTTCCACAGCCTCGCGCCCGTTCGATCAGGGCCAGCATCAGCTTCGGCCCCAGGCCGTTGCCGCGCTGGTCGGCGCGGATGTACACCGAGTGCTCGACGGTATGGCGAAAACCTTCGAACGGCCGCCAGTCGCCGAACGAGGCATAACCCACCACCTCGCCTGCAGCATTCACCGCCACCAGAATCGGGTACTGCTGCGTCTGGCGCGCCTCGAACCAGGCCTGGCGGTTGGCCAGGTCCACCGGTTGTTCGTTCCAGATCGCCGTGGTGTTGAGCACGGCGTCGTTGTAGATGTCGCGAATGCCCGGCAGGTCATCGGGCACGGCATCGCGGATCAGGTCTGTCATGGCAAGGTTCCGGGATTGAGCAGGCGGTCAGATTAAATGGTTACCAGCCCGCGCACACCTTCGGCCTCCATGTTTTCGCCGCGCCCTTGCTGGACGATTTCGCCACGGGACATCACCAGGTACTGGTCGGCCAGCTCCGCGGCGAAGTCGTAGAACTGTTCCACCAGCAGGATCGCCATGTCGCCGCGGGCCGCCAGTTTGCTGATCACCACGCCGATTTCCTTGATCACCGAGGGCTGGATGCCTTCGGTGGGTTCGTCGAGGATCAGCAGGCGCGGCCGACTGGCCAGGGCACGGCCGATGGCCAGTTGTTGCTGCTGGCCGCCGGACAGGTCGCCGCCACGGCGGTGCTTCATCTGCAGCAGCACCGGGAACAGCTCGTAGATGAATTCCGGGACGCTTTTGGCTTCCTTGGCGCTGAAGCGTGACAGGCCCATCAGCAGGTTTTCCTCGACGGTCAGCCGCGGGAAAATCTCGCGGCCTTGCGGCACGTAGGCGATACCGGCATGGACCCGCTGGTGCGGCTTGAGCTGGGTGATGGCCTGGCCTTCCCAGGACACGCTGCCTTCGCGGGACGGGATCAGGCCCATCAGGCAGCGCAGCAGCGTGGTCTTGCCCACGCCGTTGCGGCCGAGCAGACAGGTGACTTCGCCGACTTTCGCCTCGAACGACAGGCCACGCAGGATGTGGCTGCCGCCGTAGTACTGGTGCAGGGAATCGATTTTCAGCATGTGGTTGTCCTTACAGATTGGCACCAGCTCCTACAGAAGAGCGTGATCGCGTTGAGCTAACGACCCAGATAAACCTCAATCACCCGATCATCCGCCTGCACCTGCTCCAGCGAACCCTCCGCCAGCACGCTGCCCTGGTGCAGCACGGTGACGTGGTCGGCGATGCTGCCGACGAAGCCCATGTCGTGCTCCACCACCATCAACGAATGCTTGCCGGCGAGGCGTTTGAACAGTTCGGCGGTGAATTCGGTTTCGGCGTCGGTCATGCCCGCCACCGGTTCGTCGAGCAACAGTAGTTGCGGGTCCTGCATCAGCAACATGCCGATTTCGAGGAACTGCTTCTGGCCATGGGACAACAATCCCGCAGGTCGCTGGCGCGAGCTTTCCAGGCGGATGGTGGTGAGCACTTCGTCGATGCGGTCCTGTTGCTCGCCGCTCAGACGCGCGCCGAGGCAGGCCCATACCGATTTGTCGGTCTTCTGCGCCAGTTCCAGGTTTTCGTACACGGTGAGCGCTTCGAACACCGTCGGCTTCTGGAACTTGCGGCCAATCCCGGACTGGGCGATTTCCACCTCGCTCATGCGGGTCAGGTCGAGGGTTTCGCCGAACCAGGCCTTGCCGCTGGTGGGACGGGTCTTGCCGGTGATGACGTCCATCATGGTGGTCTTGCCGGCGCCGTTGGGGCCGATGATGCAGCGCAGTTCGCCGACGCCGATGTACAGGTTCAAGGCGGTCAGCGCCTTGAAGCCGTCGAAGCTGACGTTGATGTCTTCCAGGGTCAGCACTGTGCCGTGGCGCACGTCCAGGCCCGGGGTGCGCGCCTGGCCGAGGCCGATGGCGTCGCGGCCGCTGCCCGGGTCGAGGATGGGTTCGAGCATGAATTCAGGGTGGATGGACGGAAACCTCATTGTTCGCCCCTTTTCTTCAACAGGCCGACCACGCCCTTGGGCAGGTACAGGGTGACAAGGATGAACAGCGCACCAAGGAAGAACAGCCAGAACTCCGGGAACGCCACGGTGAACCAGCTCTTCATGCCGTTGACCAGGCCCGCGCCGAGCAGCGGCCCGATCAGCGTGCCCCGACCACCCAGCGCGACCCATACGGCGGCTTCGATGGAGTTGGTCGGCGACATTTCGCTGGGGTTGATGATGCCCACCTGCGGCACATACAGCGCGCCGGCCAGGCCACAGAGCACGGCGCTCAGCACCCAGACGAAGAGCTTGAAGCCGCGCGGGTCGTAGCCGCAGAACATCAGGCGGTTCTCGGCGTCACGCAGCGCGGTCAGTACCCGGCCGAACTTGCTCCGCGCCAGCCGCCAGCCGAGGTACAGGCTGCCCACCAGCAGGGCCACGGTCAGCAGGAACAGCACCGCGCGGGTGCCTTGGGCGGTGACGTCGAAGCCGAGCAGGGTGCGGAAGTTGGTGAAGCCGTTGTTGCCGCCGAACCCGGTTTCGTTGCGGAAGAACAGCAGCATGCCGGCGAAGGTCAGGGCCTGGGTCATGATCGAGAAGTACACGCCCTTGATCCGCGAGCGGAAGGCAAAGTAGCCGAACACCAGCGCCAGCAACCCCGGCGCCAGCACCACCAGGCACATGGCCCAGGCGAAGTGCTGGGTGCCGGCCCAGTACCAGGGCAGTTCGGTCCAGGACAGGAAACTCATGAACGCCGGCAGGCCATCGCCCGCGGCTTCGCGCATCAGGTACATGCCCATGGCGTAGCCGCCGAGGGCGAAGAACAGCCCGTGGCCGAGCGACAGCAGCCCGGCGTAACCCCAGACCAGATCCAGTGCCAGGGCGACGATGGCGTAGCAGAGGATCTTGCCCACCAGCGTCAGGGTGTAGGCCGAAACCTGCAGCGCATGGCCCTCGGGCAGCAGCGACAGCAGCGGCAGGGCCAGCAGGATCAGCAGCACGATGGCGCCAACGGCCAGGGACAGCCGTGGTCCGGCTTTTTGCGCGGCAGTGACAAGCAGTGGCTGGTTCATCAGTCGATTACCCGTCCCTTGAGGGCGAACAGGCCTTGCGGGCGTTTCTGGATAAACAGAATGATCAGCGCAAGGATGAGGATCTTGCCGAGCACCGCACCGATCTGCGGCTCCAGCAATTTGTTGGCGATGCCCAGGCCGAACGCGGCCCAGAGGCTGCCGGCCAGTTGCCCGACACCGCCGAGGACCACCACCAGGAAGGAGTCGATGATGTAGCTCTGGCCGAGGTCAGGCCCGACGTTGCCGATCTGGCTCAGGGCCACGCCGCCGAGGCCGGCGATGCCCGAACCGAGGCCGAAGGCGAGCATGTCGACGCGGCCGGTGGGCACGCCGCAGCAGGCGGCCATGTTGCGGTTCTGGGTGACGGCGCGGACGTTCAGGCCCAGTCGGGTGCGGTTGAGCAACAGCCAAGTCAGCAGCACCACGAACAGGGCGAAGCCGATGATGACGATGCGGCTGTAAGGGAGTACGAGGTTCGGCAGCACCTGCATACCGCCGGACAGCCAGGCCGGGTTGGCTACTTCGACGTTCTGCGCGCCGAAGATCAGGCGGATGGCCTGGATCAGGATCAGGCTGATGCCCCAGGTCGCCAGCAGGGTTTCCAGCGGGCGGCCATAGAGGTGACGAATGACCGTGCGCTCCAGCAGCATGCCGACCCCGGCGCTGACGAAGAACGCCAGCGGCAGCGCCAGCAGCGGGTAGAACTCGATGGCGCCGGGGGCATAACGCTGGACCATCACCTGCACCACATAGGTGGTGTAGGCGCCGAGCATCAGCATCTCGCCGTGGGCCATGTTGATCACTCCGAGCAGGCCGAAGGTGATCGCCAGACCCAGTGCCGCCAGCAGCAGAATCGAGCCCAGCGACAGGCCGCTGAAGGCCTGGCCGAGCAGTTCGCCGATCAGCAGCTTGCGTTTGACCTGGGCCAGGCTGGTTTCGGCGGCGGTGCGCACGCCGGCATCGCTCTCTACGGCCGGATCGAGCAGGGCTTCGAGGCGGGTGCGGGCCATTGGGTCGCCGGTTTCACCGAGCAGGCGTACCGCGGCGAGACGCACGGAGGGTTCGCTGGCGGCCAGTTGCAGATTGGCCAGGGCCAGGCCGAGTGCGGCGTGGACCGAGCTGTCTTGTTCCTGGGCGAACTGGCGGTCGAGGAATGCGACCTGGGCCGGTTGCGCGCTTTTTTGCAGTTGTTGCGCGGCCTGCAGACGCAGCGCGGCATCGTTGCCGAGCAACTGATGCGCGGCGAGGGCGTTGTCCACCAGCCCGCGCAGGCGGTTGTTCAGGCGCAGCTTGCGGTCGTCGTCGGCGCTGATGCGACCTTGTTGCAGCGAGGTCAGCAGCGGCAGCCGGGCCGCCTCGGGTTGCGCCGCCCAATCCTGGAGCAGGCGGGCCTGGTCGTTGGGCTTGGCGGTGGCGAAGTATTCGGCTTCGTTGGCGTGAGCGGCGAAGGGCAGCAACAGGCACAGGCAAAGCATGAGACGGTAGAGGGCCTTGGGCATGGCGCGGGGGTCCCTTTTTTGGTAGTGAGATATGCGGTGTTCTTCAGGGCCTCATCGCCGGCAAGCCGGCTCCCACAGGATTTGTGGGAGCTGGCTTGCCAGCGATGAGGCCCTGAGGAGATCAGTTGCCCTTCACCGCATAATCCGGCCGCTTGTCGTTACCCGGAATGAACGGGCTCCACGGCTGGGCACGCAGCGGCGCCTCGGTCTGCCAGACCACGTTGAACTGACCGTCGTCCTGGATTTCGCCGATCATCACTGGCTTGTGCAGGTGGTGGTTGGTCTTGTCCATGGTCAGGGTGAAGCCGGACGGCGCCTTGAAGCTCTGGTCGGCCAGGGCCGCGCGGACCTTGTCGACATCGGTGGACTTGGCCTTCTCGGCCGCCTGCGCCCACATGTGAATGCCGACGTAGGTGGCTTCCATCGGATCGTTGGTCACGGCCTTGTCCGCGCCCGGCAGGTTCTTGGCTTTGGCGTAGGCTTTCCAGTCAGCCACGAACTGGGTATTGACCGGGTTCTCCACCGACTCGAAGTAGTTCCACGCTGCCAGATGGCCAACCAGCGGCTTGGTGTCGATACCGCGCAGTTCTTCCTCGCCTACCGAGAACGCCACCACTGGTACGTCGGTAGCTTTCAGGCCCTGGTTGGCCAGTTCTTTGTAGAAGGGCACGTTGGAGTCGCCGTTGACCGTGGAGATGACCGCAGTCTTGCCACCGGCGGAGAACTTCTTGATGTTCGCCACGATGGTCTGGTAATCGCTGTGGCCGAACGGCGTGTAGACCTCTTCGATGTCCTTGTCGGCCACGCCTTTGGAG
Source organism: Pseudomonas huaxiensis (assembly GCF_003231275.1). Lineage (GTDB taxonomy): Bacteria > Pseudomonadota > Gammaproteobacteria > Pseudomonadales > Pseudomonadaceae > Aquipseudomonas > Aquipseudomonas huaxiensis. The sequence goes on along the minus strand of NZ_QKVL01000019.1, from coordinate 102,036 downwards.
TGCAGGAACGCGCGCAGGATCTTGTTGGTGGTGCGCGGGTAGACGTAGTCGGTGCCGAGCAGGAAGTAGCGCTTGGCTGCGCCGCCTTCTTCGCTCATCAGGTATTCCACCGCCGGAATGGCCTGCTGGTTCGGCGCCGCGCCGGTGTAGAACACGTTAGGCGACATCTCTTCACCTTCGTACTGCACCGGGTAGAACAGCAGCCCGTTGAGTTCTTCGAACACCGGCAGCACCGACTTGCGCGACACCGAGGTCCAGCAGCCGAACACCACGGCCACCTTGTCCTGGGTCAGCAGTTGCCGGCTCTTCTCGGCGAACAGCGGCCAGTTCGACGCCGGGTCCACCACCACCGCTTCCAGCATCTTGCCGTTGACGCCGCCCTTGGCGTTGATCTGCTCGATGGTCATGAGGGCCATGTCCTTGAGCGAGGTTTCGGAGATCGCCATGGTGCCCGACAGCGAATGCAGAATGCCGACCTTGATGGTCTCGGCGGCCTGCAGGGTCCAGCTCATGCCCATCGCGGCAATGGATGCACTGAGGGTAAAGGCCTTGATCAGACTACGACGCTTCATGGTGCTCTCTCTCCGTTGAGTTCTTGGGTGTTGGCGACTCGCGGAAAGGGCTTTTGCAAGTGGTGTGCCGTCTTGTGTACAAGTGGCGGCGCTGGTGTTTCGGGCCTGCGTTGCGGTCCATCGCGAGCAAGCTCGCTCCTACAAGGAGAGGCGCTAGCTCGCGGGTTGCGCGTTGCCCCGTAGGAGCGAGCTTGCTCGCGATGGACCGCAACGCAGGTCCGGGAACGAAGAGCCAGACTGGTGCCACGCATCAATCCGATGCACAGCAATGAGGCGAAAAAAAGGGGCCGGATGGCCCCTTCGATAACGCTATCAGTTGCCTCGCACCGCAGTGCGCGGATGGCGCCTGTTGCGCACGAACTGATAGGTCACGGTGAGCAACACGAACCACAGCGGCGTGACGATCAGCGCCTGACGGGTGTCGGTCTCGAAGCTCAGCAGCACCAGGATCGCGGCGAAGAACACCAGGCACGCCCAGCACATGAAGCGACCGCCAGGCATCTTGTACTTCGACGCCTCATGCAGCGCGGCGCGGTGCGTGCGGTACTTCAGGTACGACAGCAGGATCAGCGACCAGACGAACATGAACAGGATCGCCGAGACGGTGGTGACCAGGGTGAACGCCTCGATCAGGTCCGGGATCACGTACATCAGCGCAGCACCCAGCAGCAGGCAGGTGCAGGAGAAGTACAGGCCGTTGGCCGGCACGTCACGGCTGGAGAGTTTTTCGAACGCCTTGGGCGCGTCGCCTTCCTGAGCCAGGCCGAACAGCATCCGGCTGGTGGAAAACACGCCGCTGTTGGCCGACGAGGCGGCGGACGTGAGCACCACGAAGTTGATCACCGCGGCGGCGGCCGGCAGGCCGGCGAGGATGAACAGTTCCACGAACGGGCTCTTGCCTGGCACCACGTCACGCCACGGGGTCACCGCCATGATGGCGATCAGGGCGAAGACGTAGAACATGATGATCCGCAGCGGGATGGAGTTGATCGCCCGTGGCAGGGTGCGCTCCGGGTCCTTGGCTTCGGCGGCAGTGGTACCCACCAGCTCGATACCGACGAAGGCGAACACGGCAATCTGGAATCCGGCGAAGAAGCCCATCAGCCCGTGGGGGAACATGCCCTCGTCATTCCACAGGTGGGCGAAGCTGGCGGTGGTCCCGGTGGGCGACTGGAAGCCGCTGAACACCATGTACAGGCCGGTACCGATCAAGCCGAGGATGGCGACGATCTTGATCATCGCGAACCAGAACTCGATCTCGCCGAACATTTTCACGGTGATCAGGTTCAGCGACAGCAGCACGCCGACGCAGGCCAGCGCCGGTATCCATTGCGGCAGGTCGGGGAACCAGAACTGTGAGTAAGCCGCGATGGCGATCACGTCGGCGATGCCGGTGATGATCCAGCAGAACCAGTAGGTCCAGCCCGTGAAATAGCCGGCCCAGGGGCCAAGCAGATCGGCGGAGAAGTCGATGAAGGATTTGTAGTTGAGGTTCGACAGCAGCAGCTCGCCCATCGCCCGCATGACGAAGAACAGCATGAAGCCGATGATCATGTAGACGAAAATGATCGACGGGCCGGCAAGACTGATGGTCTTGCCCGAACCCATGAACAGGCCGGTACCGATGGCACCGCCGATGGCAATCAACTGGATGTGGCGGTTGGTCAGATTGCGTTGCAGGTGGTGTTCCTGCGAGTCCTTTGTGAGGTCTTGATTCATTGCATGCATTCCATAAATTGCAGTCTTCTTGTGCGTGAAGCGGCGGCTAGGCTAACACGCAAAGCCGCAGGGTAGACGCGGCAAAGTGACTCGACTTTAGGTGCATGCCCTGCTTTTGTGGGAGCTGGCTTGCCAGCGATGGCGCCCATCAGTTCACCACCGTCATCGCTGGCAAGCGGAGCGCCGCCTTGCCCCCAATGGAGGCGACGGCATCACGCCCGCGCCGCCAACAACCGCCTCCCGAACACTTTATCCAACCCCCACACCACCAGCATCGACACCCCCACCAGCGGAAATGCTACGCCCAGCACCAGCATGACCACCGTGGCGGTCTTCCAACGTGGCAGGTCATGACGCAGTGGCGGTACGCCGAGGCCGCCTTCGGGGCGGCGTTTCCACCACATCACCAGGCCGCTGACCGAGCCCAGCAGGACCATCAGGCAGATCAGCAGGATCAGCATCTGGTTGAACCAACCGAACATCTTGCCTTCATGCAGCATGACCCCCAGTTCCGTGGCCCGGGCCACCGGGCTGTAGTCCTTCCAGCGCACGTCCACCAGCACCTTGCCGGTGTATTGATCGACATGCAGGGTGGCGTCGTTGCGCGGGTCGTCGGCGAATACGGCAATGGTGAACACGCCGCTGGCGGTGGTCGGCGGAGTGATGCTGTAACCGGGCTCGACGCCGCGCTCGTTGGCCAGATCCTCGACCTGTTGCAGGCTGATCTGCGGCGCGGCGGGAGCGCTGTCCATCGCCATATGACCCTGGTGCTCGGCATGGGCGCCGGACGACTGCGGCATCGGAGTGTTTTCCACCGCCCAGGGCACGGTCTGGCGGGCGGCGGAGTTGAGGGTGCGGGCTTCCTGGTCGGAGGTCGGCACGTCGTTCCACATTGCTGCCGGAAAGCGGTTCCACAGGTCGGCGTATTGCTTGCCCCAGAAGCCGGTCCAGGTCATGCCGCTGAGCAGCATCAGCAACAAGACCAGCGCCCCCCAGAATCCGCTGACCGCATGCAGGTCACGCCAGAGCAGACGTCCGCGGGCGCTCAGGCGCGGCCATAACACGCCGGCCATGCGCCCGCCTCGCGGCCACCACAGATACAGGCCGGACACCACCAGGACGATGCCCCAGCCCGCGGCCAGTTCCACCAGGCGGTCGCCCGTGGTGCCGATCATCAGTTCGCCGTGCAGCGCGCGGGCCACGGCCTGCAGGTTGCTCTTGGCATCCTGCGCGCCGAGCAGCGTGCCGGTGTACGGGTCGACGAACACGTTCAGTTCCTGCCCGCTGTCCTTGACCACGAACTGCGCGCTGCGGTCGGCGGCCGGCGCCGGCAGGTACTGGCTGATCTGTCCCTGTGGATAAGCGGCCTTCACGGTGTGCAGCAGGTGGTCGGCGCCATGCCGGTGGTGACCGGCCTCGACCACCATCAGCGAGCGGTACATCAGCGGATCAAGCTGCGGCTTGAACAGGTAGATGATCCCGGTGATCGCCAGCAGGATCATGAACGGCGCCACGAACAACCCGGCATAGAAATGCCAGCGCCAGGCCAGGTTGTAGAAAGAAAACGAAGGTTTGCTCATGGAGCTCTCCCAGGTGATGGGCGCGGCGACTGGCCGCGCCCGGGTTGGGTCAGAAACTCACGTCGACCTTGGTCCAGAACGTGCGCCCCGGCTCACTGACGGGCTCAAAGCCCGAGTAACCGAAGCCGGCGTTGCCCGCCAGGTTCAGGTGTTCGGCGTAGGCTTTGTCGAACAGGTTGTCGACGCCTGCGCTGAGCTTGAGGTTCTTGCTCACACGATAGGCGCCGTTGAGCGAGAACACGCCGAAACCGCCGGTTTTCTCGAAGTCCTTGCCAACGATGTTGCCGTAGTTTTCCGAGATGCGGTTCTGCGCCGAGACCAGTCGCCACAGGGCGCCGGCACTCCAGTCAGATTCGCTGTAGGTCAGGCCGAGGCGGCTTTCCAGTGGTGGCATCTGCGGCAGGGCCGAACCGTCGCTGCTGTTCTTGCCCCAGGCGTAGGCCAGGGTCGCATCGGCCTTCCAGTTGCTGGTCAGTTGATAGGCGACACCCAGTTCGCCACCCATGATCCGCGCGTCGACGTTGCCGGCGCGGGAGACGCTGGTGCCAGCGGTGTAGTCGTAGAGGATGAAGTCGCGCACCTGGCCGACATAGCCCGAGGCCCAGGCTTCGAGGTCTTCGGTTTTGTACTGGATGCCGAAGTCCAGTTGCGTGGTCTTCTCCGGCTTGATCGCATCGAAGGCATTGACCGAGCCGGCCGGGCCGAAGGTCGGCGAGAACAGCTCCCAGTAATCGGGGAAACGCTGCACATGGCCAATGCCGACATAGGCGGTGGCCGGTGCGTCGACCAGATCGTGCTCGTAGCGCAGGAAGCCGCTGGGCAGGGTGTCGGCGCGGGTGTTGCCGACGGTCGGGTTGGGCATGACCATCATTCCCGAACCGCGGGTCTTGCGGAAGTCCTTGGCCGAGGCACGGTCCAGCCGCGCGCCGCTGACCAGGCGGTCCTGGCTGTCCAGTTCCCAGGTCAGCTCGCCGAACACGCCGTAGTTGTGGAAGTCGGCGTCCTTGGTCCAGGGCTGGTTGCCATAGGTGTTGACGCCCATGCCGGTGCGCTGGCGGTGTTCGTTGGTCTGCGCGTCGATGCCGCTGACCAGGGTCACGTCCTCCCAGCGCCAGGTGCCCTTGATGCGCGCGCCCATGGTGCGGCGGTCGACGTTGCTGGCCATGGGGCCGGCCATCATTCCGGTGCCAGACGTTGTACGCAGGCTGTAGTTGTCCATCACGTGGTCGGCATAGTTGTAGTAGACCTGCGCTTCGAGCTTGTCGAAGACCTCGCCGATATTGGACTTCTCGAAACGCAGGCCGAGGCTTTCGCGCTTGAACTGCGAGCCGTCCATGCCACGCCCTGCGTAGCGGGCCTCGCCGTCGCCGCGGCCGGCGGTCAGTTCCAGCAGGGTGTCGCTGTCCGGGGTCCAGCCGACGGCGACGTCGCCGTTCCACTTGTCCCATTTCGACGGCACGGTGTCGCCGTGGCCGTCTTCATAGTCGTCGGAGCGCGACTGGTTGCCGACGAAGCGTACGTAGCCCTGGCTGCCACCGGCGGCGGCATCCAGCACCTTGTCGAAACGGCCATTGGAACCGGCCAGCAGGCTGGCGTTGACCCGGGTGCCGAGTTCGCCGAATTTCTCCGGCTCGCGGTCGAAGAGGATCGTCCCGGCGGACGCGCCCGGGCCCCACTGCACGCTTTGCGGGCCCTTGATCACGGTCAGGCGGTCGTAGGTTTCCGGGGAGATGTAGGAGGTCGGCGCATCCATGCGGTTCGGGCAGGCGCCGAGCATCAGGCCGCCGTTGGTGAGGATGTTCAGCCGCGAGCCGAACATGCCGCGCAGTACCGGGTCGCCGTTGGTGCCGCCGGAGCGGATCGCCGAGAAACCGGGGATGGTCTTCAGGTAGTCGGCACCGTCGCTGGCCGGCACGGGCTGGCGTGGGTCCTTGGGGTTGGTGATCACGGTCAGCGGCGAACTGGGCGCCACCGCGGTAATGACTGTGGGGCTGAGTTCCGGCTGGCCGTGGTCATGGCCTTCGTGGCCGGTTTCCGCGGCCAGGGCAGCGGGAACGAAGAGGCTGCCGCACAGCAGCGCAATGGTCCCGCGCAGGGACAAACGATAGACAGGGGTGGAGCTGGACATAGGTCTTCCAACATCGATCAGTCATGAAGGTGCGCGCGCACGCGGCGATTGGCCGGAGACGAGCGCTGTTTCGGAATGTTCAGACGACGTTGCGGGAAGGTGGCGCGCGGCTGCGGGCGCCGGGGAAGAACGCCGGACGCGGATGGCCCTGGCGGGGAAGAACGACAAGGCGGTGGCTGGCCGGGACGGCCTCGCTGTTGAGCAGGCTCAGGTGCTGCGGCAGTGCCGGGCAATGGAAGAACAGGCTGCAATAGCCGCACTTCTCCCACATGACGTGCAGCGACGAATCGCCGCCGCCATGGTGCGCATCGCCGTGATGGTCCGCCGTGTCGTCCGTGCCTGCGCCCATGTCCATGTTCATCGACATGGAGGTGCTGTGATCCATCGGCATCGACTGGGAAACCAGTGGTCCGATAAAGATCATCAGCATGGCGAACAGGCTCAGCCAGCTCGCGCGCAGTGTCCTGTGGTCAGGGTGCGGGGGCCGGTGGCGTCCGGTACGGGCGAGGCTCATGGCGAGCGGCGCTCAGGGATCAGTGCTGGTGCTGGTGCTCGTCGCTGCCTTCAGGCGGCTGCTTTTGCACCGCGACTTCGACGGTGATATCGCCGGCCTTTTCGAAATGCAGGGTCAGCGGGAAGCGCTTGCCGTCGCTGAGCAGGCTGCGGTCCTTGGGCTGCATGATCATCACGTGGTAGGCGCTCGGGCTGAACACCACCTTGCCGTCCGCCGGCACGGCGACGTTGGGAACTTGCTGCATGCGCATCACGTCGCCGGTCATCACGTGCTCGTGCAACTCGGAGCGATCGCTGATCGGAGTGTCGACGCTGAGCAGGCGGTCGTCCTGCTTGCCCTTGTTGTCGATGATGAAATAGGCCGCCACGTTGGGTGCGTTCGGTGGCAGTTGCAGCGACCACGGGTGGGCGATATGCAGATCGCCCTTGGTGTATTCGTGGGCACTGGCGAAGCTGGCGGGCAGCAGCAGGGCAGCCAGCATCAGGACGTTCTTGAGCATGAAAAGTCTCCGGTCGATTCAGATTGTTCGCAGGTATCAGCGTAGTGAATCAAACGGCGGGAGAGGCGCGGGGATTGAGCGAGGGCCACAGTTCACGGGGCGTGGGCTGGGCGGGCTGGGCAATGGCCAGCGGGGTGGAGAAGGCATGTGTCGGCAGGACCAGTTGCGGCGCCTGGCCAGGCAACGCCAGCAAGGGCGCGGCACCGGAGCAGCACCAGCAGTGCTGCATCACGGCGTGGTCGTCGTTCTGCTGGTCGGGTTGGCCGAGAGAGACCGCGATCAGCTTGGTGCCGCCCGTGGAACAGAATGCGCCCCACAGTAGTTGCTCGGTGGGCGCCCTGGCGGCGTTTGCGGACAACGGCATCGCCAGCAGATTGAACAGCACTGCGAAGCAGGCGATCCAGGCGTAGGCGAGCCGTTGTGCGGGCATGGGTTGATCCGGTGGGATTCGAATGATGGCTATTTAGCCAGAAGACGCCGGGGATGTAAAAAATGGGGGTGTGATGAAGTGTCGCAGCCGCTTTAGGAAGGTGCGGGAGCTGGCAAGCCAGCTCCCATTGATTCAGACCTTCGCCCGACCCAGCATGCCCCTGACCGCCTCTTGCAGGTCCGCCGGCAACACCACCAGTTTGGCGTTGTTGCTGGCCGCGAGGCTTTCCATGGCGCTGATGTAGCGTTCGCCCAGCAGGTACATGGCCGGGGTCACGTCATTGCCCACGGCGTTCTTGACCAGGGTGATGGCCTGGGCCGACGCCTCGGCCAGGTTGACCTGGGCGGCGGCGTCGAGCTTGGCCGACTCCTGGCGCGCCTGGGCTTCGAGGATCGCCGCCTGCTTGGCGCCTTCGGCGCGGGTCACGTCGGCTTTACGCTCACGCTCGGCCGCGGCCTGGCGCTCCATGGCCGTTTGCATGCTCGGCGAAGGCTTGATGTCCTGGATTTCCACCGAACGCACGGTGATGCCCCAGTCTTCGGTCTGCTCCGACATCGCGTCGCGCAGACGCGCCTTGATCTGTTCGCGGCTGGACAGCGCTTCGTCCAGTTCCATGGCACCGACGATGGCGCGCAGCGAGGTCATGGTCAGGCTGGTGACCGCGTAGGAGTAGTTCACCACGCCGTAGGCGGCTTTCTGCGGGTCCACCACCTTGGCGAAGCACAGGGCGTTGGCGACATCACGGCGTTGTCCTTGGTGATGATTTCCTGCTGCTGCACGTCCAGGATGATGTCCTTGGTCGGCAGCCGGTAGGCCACTACGTCCATGTACGGGATGAGGATGTTCAGGCCCGGCTTGAGGGTGGTGTGGTAGCGGCCCAGGCGCTCGACGATCCATTCCTCGCCCTGGGGTACGATGCGTACGCCCTTGAATACGGTGATGAGGACAAACAGGGCGATGGTGGCGGTAATGATCAGACTGGTCATGACATTTCTCTTCCTTTGATGGTGTCTTGAAACGCTTTCAGGCCTTGCCGACCCGGACAATGTTGCCCTCGATCGCGAGGATGCGGACCCGCTCGCCGGAGGCGATGTCGCTGTTGGCGATGCAGACCCACTCTTCATTGCCGAGGATCGGCTTCTGGAAACGGACGCGGCCTTTCTGGAACTCCGAGACTGGCGCGGTCAGCAGGCCGACTTCGCCGATCACCTCGTCGGCGGTCCAGCGATTGTCCGCCCTGCGGGGTTTGAACACCTTGAACCAGAGGGCGACGGTGAGGGAGGAGAGCACCACCCAGATCATCAGCTCGCTGGCCAGGGACAGGCCAGGCACCAGCCCGGCGATTACTCCGACCGCCACGGCGCCAATGCCGAACCAGATGATGAAGAAGGTGGGCAGTACCAGTTCCAGCAGGATCAGGCCAAAGCCCAGAACGAGCCAGATCCACCATTGCAGTTCCATAGTCGCAGCCTTGCGTAGGGAAAAGGATGAGGCATTGGAATCGCTTGCCGGTGTGTTGGCAATACCCGAGTGCTGCACTGGCCTGCTACAGGAGGTGTCCTTCAGCCAGCGCGGCGAGCAGCGCGGCCGGGTCGGCGAAGTGACGGTCGACCTCGGGCAGCGCCGGACGGCCGAGAATCAACACCGGTACGCCGCGCTCGCGGGCCACCTGTAACTTCGGTTCGGTGGCACTGCTGCCGCTGTTCTTGCTGATCAGCACATCGATCTGGCGGCGTTCGAACAACTGCCGCTCGTCGCCCAGCAGAAACGGCCCGCGGGCGCCGATCACTTCGCAGCGGTCGTTGGCGGGGCAAGCGTCGAGGGCGCGCAGGGTCCAGAACTGGTGGTCGGGGATCTCATTGAGGTGTTGCAGCGGTTCGCGGCCGAGGGTGAACAGCGGGCGGCGGAAGGTGTGCAGTGCCGCGATCAGTTCGGCCCAGTCGGCGACTTCGCGCCAATCGTCGCCGGCCTGGGCCTGCCAGGCGGGACGACGCAGGGCCCAGCAGGGAATGCCGGCGAGAGTCGCGGCGCTGGCGGCGTTGGCGCTGATTTGCGCGGCGTAGGGGTGGGTGGCGTCGATCAGCAAGTCGATGCCTTCGGCGCGCAGGTAGGCGGCCAGGCCGTCCGCGCCGCCATAACCGCCGACGCGCACCTGGCAGGCCAGATCATCCGGCACCCGGCCGATCCCGGCCAGGCTGTAGACGTGCTCAGGCCCCAATTGGCGAGCGATACGCAGGGCCTCGGTGACGCCGCCAAGCAGCAGGATGCGCTGGCTCATTGCACACCCGCCTTGCCGACGATGCCGCCCTGGCGGTCGATGGCGAACACTTCGACCTGCACCTGCGCCGGCACCACGCTGCGGGCGAAGGCCAGGGCGTGGGCGCAGACCGCATCGCCCAGTGGTACGCCGGCGGCGTGGGCCAGGGCCAGGGCCTGCTGGCTGGTATTGGCCTGAATGATGGTCGCTTGCAGCGCCGCATCGGCGCCCACCGCTGCGGCCCATTGCGCCAGTTGCGGCAGGTCGATGCTGGAATGGCGGCTGTGCAGGTCCATGTGTCCGGCGGCCAGCTTGCTGATCTTGCCGAAGCCTCCACACAGGCTCAGGCGCGCCACCGGCACCTTGCGCAGGTGCTTGAGCACCGCGCCGACGAAGTCGCCCATTTCGATCAGGGCGATTTCCGGCATGCCGTAGACCCGGCGCATGGTGTCCTCGCTGGCGTTGCCGGTGCAGGCGGCGATGTGTTCGTAGCCGTTGGTCTTGGCGACGTCGATGCCTTGATGGATCGAGGCGATGTAGGCCGAGCAGGAGAAGGGCCGGACAATACCGCTGGTGCCGAGGATCGACAGGCCGCCGAGAATGCCCAGGCGCGGGTTCATGGTCTTCAGCGCCAGGTTTTCGCCGTCCCGTACGTTCACCGTGACCTCGAAGCCGCCGGAGTAATTGCATTCCTGCGCGAGGCGGGTCAGGTGCTCCGTCATCATTCGGCGCGGCACCGGATTGATCGCCGGCTCGCCCACGGTCAGCACCAGTCCGGGTCGGGTCACGGTGCCGACGCCCTGGCCTGCGACGAAGCGCACACCGGGTTCGTCCAGCAGGCGTACGCGGCTGAACAGCAGCGCGCCGTGGGTCACGTCCGGGTCGTCGCCGGCGTCCTTGAGGGTGCCGGCCTCGGCGCCCGGGGCGTGCAGGCGGCAAAACTCCAGGCGCATCTGCACCTGCTTGCCCTTGGGCAGGGTGATTTCCACCGCATCGTGCGCTTGCCCGGTCAGCAACAAGCGCGCGGCGGCGAGGCTGGTGGCGGTGGCACAACTCCCGGTGGTCAGGCCGCTGCGCAGCGGCGCCGGCTGTTCGGCGGTTTCGTCACGCATGCTTGATGGCGTCGAGCAGGGTGATCGGCAGCGCCTGGCGCCAGGTGTCGAAGCCACCCAGCGGCTGGGCCTGGGCGACATGAATGCGGGTCAGTTCACCGCCGTGGCGCTCGCGCCATTCCATCAGGCGCACTTCGCTTTGCAGGGTCACCGCGTTGGCCACCAGCCGACCGCCGGGGCGCAGGTGCTCCCAGCAATGCTCCAGCACGCCGGGCACGGTGACGCCGCCGCCGATGAAGATCGCGTCCGGGCGCTCCAGGCCGTGCAGCGCTTCCGGCGCGCGTCCGCGCACCAGTTGCAGGCCTGGCACGCCGAGGGCATCGCGGTTGAGTTCGATCAGTTGCTGGCGGCCATCGTCGGCTTCGATCGCCAGGGCGCGGCACGCCGGGTGCGCGCGCATCCACTCGATGCCGATCGAGCCGCTGCCGGCGCCGACATCCCAGAGCAACTCGCCTGGCTGCGGGGCGAGGCGAGCCAGGGTGATGGCGCGGACATCGCGCTTGGTGATCTGCCCGTCGTGCTGGAAGGCGTTGTCCGGCAACCCGGCCAGTGGCGACAGGCACACCGCATTGGCGTCGGCGCGGCATTCGATGGCGACCAGATTGAGGTCGGCGACCGCGCCGTCCTGCCAGTCGTTGGCGCTGCCTTGCAGGTGACGCTCGGCGCTGCCGCCGAGGTGTTCCAGTACATGCAACTGGCTTGGGCCGAAGCCGCGCTGGCGCAGCAGAGCGGCGATGGCGGCGGGGCTGTTGCCATCGTTGCTCAGCACCAGCAGGCGCTGGCCGCTGTAGAGGTGAGCGTTGAGTTGCGCCAGCGGGCGGGCGACCACGGAAACAATGACCACCTCCTGCAATGGCCAGCCGAGGCGGGCGGCGGCGAGGGCGCAGGAAGAAGGGGCGGAAATCACGTTCAGCTCATCGGCCGCGACTTGCCGCGCGAGGCTGGCGCCAACGCCGTAGAACATCGGGTCGCCGCTGGCCAGCACGCACACCGGCTCGCCGCGCAGGGCCAGCACCGGCGCCAACGAGAACGGGCTCGACCAGGTCAGGCGCTCGGCCTTCAGGCAATGGGGCAGCAGGTCGAGCTGGCGCGGGCTGCCGAACACCCTGGCAGCGTGCAGCAGGGCGCGCCGGGCTTGCTTGCCGAGGCCGCTGAAGCCGTCTTCGCCGATTCCTACTATGGTCAACCAGGGCGCCATGCCGTTCCTCTTTTCCGGGCCTATCCGACCGGCAGGCTTGGCCCGCCGCCGGGCAAAGCAGGCATAATACCGCGCCTTCCGGTGCCCAGCCCCATTTGACGATTGACGGGTGAACCCTTGAACCAATCCCAACCCGCTCCTGCCATTCGCCCCTCGGCCTGCCCGGGGTTGTGGCGCATCGTCCAGGCCCGCGATGGCGGCATCTCACGGATCAAGCTGGATGCCGGGCATCTGGACGCCGACCAGGCCGAAGCCGTGGCCGAGGCCGCCGAGCGTTTTGCCGGGGGCGTGATCGAGGTGACCAACCGCAGCAACCTGCAGATTCGTGGCGTTGGCAGCGACCAGCAGGGCCTGATCGCGCACCTGCTGGCGGCCGGCCTGGGCCCGCGGGTCGCCGCCGGCGATGACGTGCGCAACCTGATGCTCAGCCCCGCCGCAGGCCTCGACCCGGCCATGCTGTTCGACACCCGCGCGCTGGGCGCACAGATTCTCGACCTGCTGCAGACCACGCCGCGCTTCCATGCACTGTCGGCCAAGTTCGCCGTGCAGCTCGATGGCGGCGAAGACCTGGCGATGCTCTGGCATCCCCACGACCTGTGGCTGTCGCCGCTGCGCCTGGATGACGATCTGTGGCTGGCCTTCGGCCTGGCGGGCTGTCCGGGACGGGATGCGCCGGTGGCCGCTGTGCCGGTGGCGGCAGGGCTGGCGCTGGTGCGGGCGGTGCTGGAGCGGTTTCTCGATCTGGCTGATGCCGGTCAGTCGCGAATGCGCCAGTTGCTGGAGACACTGCCCACGGACGCCTTCCTCGCCGGCCTGGCGTTGCCGCTGCGCCGCGATGCTGCTGTGCTCGACTGGCGCCGCCCCGGACGTGACCTCGCGCGCCACCTGGGTGTCTATCCCCAGCAGCAAACCGAGCGGGTCGCGGTGGGCGCGGTGGCGCCGCTCGGCCGCCTGAGCGCGGTGCAATTGCGTGGCGTCGGTGCGTTGGCCCGGGAACTGGGCGACGGCAGCCTGCGCATGACGCCCTGGCAGAGCGTGCTGCTGCCGAACATTGCCATTGCCCGCGCCGAACGGGTGCTGGCCGCCTTGCTTCACCTTGGCCTGATCACCGACGCCGCCGAGCCGCTGGCCGGCGTGGTCGCCTGCACCGGCTCGGCCGGTTGCGCCAAGGCCCTCGCCGACACCAAGGGCGATGCGCTGCAACTGGCCTTCAGCCTGCGCCAGCCGGTCCCGGTGGCTGGCGTTCACTTGAGCGGCTGCGGCCGCTCCTGCGCCATGGCGCATACCGCGCCGGTCACCTTGCTGGCGGTCGGCCCCGGTCGCTATGACCTGTATTTTCACGACCCGGCGCAGCCGGGCCCCGGCGTTGTCGCCGGGCGCAACCTGACACTGGAAGAAGCGGGCGCCACGCTGGACGCCCGCCCACGGAGCAACCCTCGATGATTGATTACATCCGCGACGGCCAGGAGATTTATCGCAACTCCTTCGCCATCATTCGCCAGGAGGCCCGCCTTGAGCGGATTCCGGCCGACCTGGAAAAGCTCGCGGTACGGGTGATCCATGCCTGCGGCATGGTCGAGGTGGTCGATGCCCTGCGCTTTTCCGAAGGCGCCGGCAAGGCCGGGCGTGAAGCCCTGGCCGCTGGCGCGCCGATTCTCTGCGACGCGCGGATGGTCGCCGAAGGCATCACCCGCGCGCGCCTGCCGGCCAACAACGAGGTGATCTGTACCCTGCGTGACGACAGCGTTCCGGACCTCGCCAAGGAACTGGGCAACACCCGCTCGGCGGTGGCCCTGGAGCTGTGGCGCCCGCACCTGGAAGGCAGCGTCGTGGTGATCGGCAACGCGCCGACCGCGCTGTTCTACCTGCTGGAAATGATCGACGCCGGCGCACCGAAACCGGCGCTGATCCTCGGCTTCCCGGTGGGCTTCGTCGGTGCGGCGGAGTCCAAGGCGATGCTTGCGGCGGACAGCCGTGGCGTGCCGTTCGTGGTCGTCGAAGGCCGTCTGGGTGGTAGCGCCATGGCCGCCGCCGCGGTCAACGCCCTCGCCACGGAGGTCGAATGATGCAGGCCCGTGGACGTTTGCTCGGCCTGGGCGTTGGCCCCGGCGATCCCGAGCTGATCACCCTCAAGGCCCTGCGTCTGCTGCGTGAAGCGCCGGTGGTGGCGTACTTCGTCGCCAAGGGCAAGCGCGGCAATGCCTTTGGCATCATCGAGCAGTACCTGCAAAGCGAGCAGACCCTGTTGCCACTGGTTTATCCGGTGACCACCGAGGCGCTGCCGGCGCCGCTGTCCTACGAACAGGTCATCAGCGATTTCTACGATGCCGCGAGCATCGAGGTCGCCGCACACCTGGACGCGGGCCGCGATGTGGCGGTGATCTGCGAAGGCGATCCGTTCTTCTACGGCTCCTACATGTACTTGCACGATCGCCTGGCCGAACGCTATGACGCCCAGGTGATTCCGGGTGTCTGCTCGATGCTTGGTGGTGCTTCGGTGCTCGGTGCGCCGTTGGTGTATCGCAACCAGAGCCTGTCGGTGCTGTCCGGCGTGCTGCCCCATGACGAACTCAAGCGCCGTCTGGCCGATGCCGATGCGGCGGTGATCATGAAGCTCGGGCGTAACTTCCCCAAGGTCCGCCAGGTGCTGACCGAGTTGGGTCTCGATAGCCGCGCGCTGTACGTGGAGCGGGCGACCATGGCCAACCAGAAGATCGTCGCGCTCGATGAGGTCGATCCGGCGTCGTCGCCGTACTTCTCGCTGATCATCGTTCCCGGCGAAAGGTGGCAAGGCTGATGACCCGACGCGCACCGGCCATTGTCATCCTCGGCAAAGGCAGCGTGGCCACGGCCCGCAAGATCCAGCAGCTGTATCCCGACGCCCTGATCCACGGCCTGGCTGGCCGGGTCGAAGACGTCGATGTCAGCTATCAGGAGTTCGGCGCCAGCCTGCGCCAGCTCTATCAACAGGACACGCCGATCATCGCCTTGTGCGCCGCCGGCATCGTGATCCGCAGCCTCGCCGGCGTGTTGCTGGAGAAAGGCGCGGAGCCACCGGTGCTGGCCGTGGCCGAGGACGGTAGCGCGGTCGTGCCGCTGCTGGGCGGGCTGGGCGGGGTGAATGTCATGGCGCGGGAAATTGCCGCTGGACTGGGCGTCGCCGCGGCGATCACCACCAGTGGCGAACTGCGCTTCGGCACCTGCCTGCTCAATCCTCCCAGCGGCTATGCCCTGGCGGACCTGGAGCTGGGCAAGCGCTTCGTCTCCGACTTGCTGGCCGGTGAGCGCGTGCGCATCGAAGGCGCCGCGCCCTGGCTCGACGAAGCGCGCTTGCCGCAGGATGAGCAGGCGTCCCTGACCATTCATGTCGGCTGCGCCGAACGCGAGGCGGCAGCCAACGAATTGCTGATCCATCCGCGGTGCGTGCTGGTGGCGGTTTCGGCCTCGGTCACAGGCTTGGCCGAGGCGGTGCGTGCGGCCCTGCACGACGCGAAGATCGCGGAGGCATCGCTGGCCTGCCTGCTCGCCAAGGCTGACGACATGGCCGAACCGGCCTTGCACGACGCCGCGCGCGAGCTGGGTGTGCCGTTGCGCTTTGCACCGGCCCAGGCCTCGGTCAGCGCCCTGGCGGCGCGGGCATTGCCGCAGTTGCTCGCACCACAAGCGGTGGGCGAGGGACTGGCGATAGCGGTAGCCAACGCGCCGATTGATCCGCAACGCATTGGCCAGAGCCGGGGCCGCGTCGCAGTGATCGGCCTCGGCCCGGGCTCCGCCGAGCTCATGGCGCCGGCGGTCAAGGCCGAGCTGGCGCGGGCCAACGATGTGCTCGGCTACGAAACCTACGTGCGCATGGCCGGGCCATTCCGTGCCGATCAGGTGCTGCACTGCACCGACAACCGCGAAGAACTGCAACGCGCTCGTCATGCTTTCGAGCTGGCGGCGCAGGGGCGCTCGGTGATTGTGGTGTCGTCGGGTGACCCTGGCGTGTTCGCCATGTCTGCGGCGGTGCTGGAAGCACTTGAAGCCTCCGACGATCCGGCCTGGCATCGGGTCGAGCTGGAAATGCTCCCGGGCATTTCCGCCTCGCTGGCCACCGCGGCCCAGGCCGGTGCGCCGCTGGGGCATGACTTCTGCGTGATCTCGCTGTCGGACAACCTCAAACCGTGGTCGATCATCGAGAAGCGTCTGGACCTGGCCGCCGAGGCAGACCTGGCCCTGGCCTTCTACAACCCGATCTCGCGCTCGCGGCCCTGGCAACTGGGGCAGGCGCTGGACATCGTCCGTCGCCATCGCGGGCCGCAGACGCCCGTGGTATTGGGCCGCGATATTGCCCGGCCGGGGCAGTCGCTCAAGGCGATTCGCCTGGGTGAGTTGCAGCCCGAGATGGTCGACATGCGCACCATGGTGCTGATCGGTTCCAGCACCACCCGCACTTTCGCCCGCGCCGATGGCGGCGAGTGGGTCTATACGCCGCGCTGGTATCCCCAGGCGGACTGAGTACTGCGGGGAAAGGCTTCGTTCCTGACCCCGCTGTCGTTGCGACGTACCTTGGCGTTCCCTCCTGAGAGGGAACACCTAAAAAGGACTTCGCTATGACCAACGACAGCAACCCTTCCATGAATCTGAGCTCCGCCGCCGTGGTGGAAAGCTCCCTTGTGGCCTTCGGCGCCGGCATGTCCGCGCAAAGCCGCATCGACGTAAAAAACAGCTTCCTGTTCGCCACTCTGGTCGCCAACAAACTCCACGACCAGACCGTCATGAGCGAATCCTGGTTCACCTCGTTCCTCCAGGTCATGGGCGATTGCGGCTGGGTCGTCGCGCATCGCACCCACGAAAAGGAAAGCACCACCGAGCAGTCGCTCAAGGTTGCCAACGTCGCCGTCAAAGCTGTGCAGTCTGCGGCTACCAGCCTGCTGCTGGGTGGCCCCGTGACCGCCGCGATCAAGTCGCTCGCCGAGGCAGCAATCAAGGGCCTGGAAACCAACCAGCCGGCCCTGACCGTGTTCAAGCGCAATCTGGAAAGACGTTCCCATGTGGTCGTTGGCCTGGCCTCCTGTACCGAGACCGAGAGCGGTGAGGTGGTGATGGCGCTTGGCGCGATTCAGCGCACGGTACGCAAGGAGGATGTCGATGTCCTGGTATTCGACTGGGACAGCGCCACCTCGGAAACCTACAAGGGCACTGCGGCCCTGTCGTTCAACAGCTTGGTGTATGCCAGCGTGCGCGCGGGCGTTGAGCACCGCCTGGGTGAGCGGGCCCTGAGCAGGATCATGGACTACGACATCTGACCGACGCTGAAGCAGCGGGCCCTTGGCATTCTTCTGGAGATGACCGACGTGGATATCGACGGCTACACGATGTGGACCAGCGAGGGCAGCCTGATTCTGGTGGCTCCTCAGGTCGGAGATGTGGATCGCCAGAATGTGCTGGGTTCGCTGCGTTATGCCCAGCGCTCGGCAGACGGTCTGATGACATCGCGCTTCGACAAGCACCGGCAATGGTATCGAGCCTATCGCAATGCTCTGGGCAAACGCGGTTGGTGGGTGAGTCACAGTTGCCAGAGCATCGAGCTCGCGCATTGTCGGACCGTGCTGGCGCCCATGCAGCCTCTGGTGTTGTGGCTAAGCACTCAGCACCCGGAACTGGGTGCGGTGCTGGAGCGCTGTGTCGATGCGCTGGACCCGCAGCAACCGGGTATCGAGCAACTGCGCGGTTCGGTGTTGCGGCGCTTGCCACAAGGTGGCGCATGCCTGGTGCTGGAGATGGGCGTGCTGCGACCCGGCTCGCGACTGAGCTTATGCAGCATCGCTCTGGAAACCAGCCAGACGCCTGGCCCTGACTGGCTGGTGGCGGCGCTGGACGGCGCGTCCTTGCGCGGCGACCTGTCGATCCAGAGCCTCATGGCCGAACCAGCTCCCGAGTTGCTTGAACCCGGACACGACCGCTTTGCCCGCGTGTTGCTCGACGCGGCAGCCACTTGCACCCTTCACTGAGGCAAGAACGCTATGACAGATCAACCTCGGACATCCGTCGTGGGCAATGCCCTGATGTCCTTTTTCCCTGATATCGGCAAAGACGTCCGTGAGAGCGTCCAGATGGCAATGCTCTTCGCCCAGCGTGCGACGCAGGATGTGCTGGATAACCAGGGGGTGAGCGACGGTTACAGCTTCTATCGGCGACAACTGATGTTCCTGGGCTGGGACGCCCGACCGCCGCGGGAATCCTTCGATCCCAATCGGCAACGCCGCAAAGCGCTGAACGATGTTCTGGCGCAGATCAATGCCACCGCCGACAGCCAGTATTCGGATATGACCCGTTGGTCCATCGAGGCGCTGCAGGCCAGCGAGGCTGCGCTCCACCGCTTCGAGGCCCGCTCGCTGACGTCTGAGTCTTTCCAGTTACTGCCCTGCCGGATCATCAAGCCAGGTTACGTGGACCTGGTGCTGTATCACGAAACCCTGGAGCGAGAGGAACTGCTCAGCGGGTTTCTCTACCGTGAGCGCGTGGTGACCGGTTCGAGGATCGAGCTGGTGCGTTTCAACGTGCGCCTGTTCGAGCAAAATTTCAGGCGGCAGGTCGAGAAGAGCCTGGAGCAGGCTCTTCGCCAGGAGGTCTATGAGCTTTGAGGCAGCGCCTCAGGAAATCAGGTAGCCCTTGATTCCGGTGAAGATGATCTGCGCGGCAAGGGCGCAGACGAACAGACCCATGAGTCGGCTGACGATCTGCAGACCCTGGTCTCCCAGGATCCGCTCGATGCGGTTGGAGAGATAGAGCACCAGACCGACGGTGAAGCTGGCCAGCGCGATACTGACGATGGCCAGCAACTTGTCGTCCCAGTGCGGCTGGCCGACGCCCATTACCAGCAGCGCACCGATGGTGCCGGGGCCGACGGTCAGGGGGATGGTCAGCGGCACGATGGTGACGTCCTGCTGCACGTTGTCGGTCTGCACTGCCGACTTGCCCTGGGCCATGCCCAGCGCAGAAATGAACAGCACACTGCCGGCACCGATGCGGAAGGCATCGGCGGTGATGCCGAAGACGCCGAAGATCACCCGACCGAACAGGTACAGCAGCACGCTGGCGATCAGCACACCCATGGCCACCTTCCAGGCCAGGTGCTTGCGCTCCTTGCTGGAGTAGCCGCGGGTCAGGCTGATGAAGCAGGACAGGACGAAGAACGGGCTGTAGAGCACGAGCATTTTCAGGTAAACGCTGAACAACTCATGAAGCATGGTCTGGGCTCGCGAAAGAAGAAAAGGCGGGGCAAGTGTATCAGTGCGAGAGCGGCGCATCGGCGGCTGGCCGCGACTGCTCGCGGCGGGCCACCCAGTGTTCGATCAACTCGCGCAACTGCGACAGCTCCACGGGTTTGGACATGTGCCCGTCCATGCCGGCCAGCCGCGCGCGCTCCTTGTGCTCGGCGAGGATGTGCGCGGTCAGCGCCACCACCGGCGTGTGCGGGCTCTGGGTGCTGGCTTCCCAGGCACGCAGTTGCTGGGTTGCGGAGAAGCCATCGAGGATCGGCATTTCGCAGTCCATCAGCACCAGGTCGTAATGCTGCGCCTTCATGGCCTTGAGCGCTTCTTCACCATTACTGGCGGTGTCCGGCTCCAGATTGAGCTTGCCGAGCATGCCGCGGATGACCTTGGTGGAGATGCTGTTGTCTTCGGCCACCAGAATGCGGAAATCGGCGGGCAGTTCGATGGGCGCCGGGCGCTGGGCAGGCATGAAGCCCGGCGGCGGCACTTTGCTGCGCTGCGACAGTTCTTCGGCCAGGGTGGTCTTGAGGGTGTAGCCGGCCACCGGTTTGGCGAGGATGCGCTTGACCCCGGCGTTGCGCGCGATGACTTTGCTCGGCGCGTTGCTGATACCGGTGAGCATCACCAGCAGGATGTCGTGGTTCAGGCTCGGGTCTTCCTTGATCTTCGCCGCCAGTTGCATGCCGGTCATGCCGGGCATGTTCTGGTCCAGCAGGACCGCGTCGAAGTAGTCACGCAGGTGTGCCTTGGTTCGCAGCAGGGCCAGCGCTTCCTTGCCCGACGGCACCGCGCTGACGTTCATGCCCCAGGCGCCGCACTGCTGGACCAGCACTTTGCGGCAGGTGTCGTTGTCGTCCACCACCAGCACCCGGGCGCCGCGCAGCGAGGCATCGAGATCGGTGGCCGGCTGCTCCAGGCGCTGCGGGTCCAGCGGCAGGGTCAGCCATAGGGTATTGCCCTGGTTGTGACTGGTCTTGATGCCGAATTCGCCCTGCATGAGCGTGATCAGTTGCTTGGCGATCACCAGCCCCAGATGTCCACCCAGCTTGTTGCTGGAGAGGAAGTGTTTGCTGTGCAGCTCGGCCTGCAACAGGGCGTCGCGTTCGGCGGGTTGCATGGCTTCGCCGCAGTCCTGCACGGCGATGCGCAGGCGCGGGCTGCTGCCGCGCTGATCGAGGGCGACCACCAGCAGAATTTCGCCGTGGTCGGTTTTTTTCAGGGCGTTGTCCAGCAGGCTGAGCATCGCCTGGCGCAGGCGGGTCGGGTCACCGCTGATCACCCGCGGCACCTGCGGCTGGGTGAAGCTGATCAGCTCGATGTTCTGCTGCTCCGCCTTGGCGCGGAAGATGCCCAGGCAGTCCTCGATCAGCGCGTTGAGGTCGAACTGCACGTCATCCAGCTCGATCTGCCCGGACTCGAGCTTGGAGATGTCGAGAATCTCGTTGATCAACGTCAGCAGCTCGTTGCCGGCGCTGTGGATGGTTTGCACATAGTCGCGCTGCTTGACCGACAGCGGTGTGCCGAGCAGCAGTTCGGTCATCCCCAGCACGCCGTTCATGGGGGTGCGGATTTCGTGGCTGATCTTGG
The DNA here is from genome assembly GCF_003231275.1 of Pseudomonas huaxiensis. Taxonomy (GTDB): domain Bacteria; phylum Pseudomonadota; class Gammaproteobacteria; order Pseudomonadales; family Pseudomonadaceae; genus Aquipseudomonas; species Aquipseudomonas huaxiensis. The sequence continues at coordinate 81,181 of NZ_QKVL01000019.1, read as the reverse complement.
CCAGGAACTCGGCCTTGGCGTTGATCTCGGCCGTGCTCGCGGCCAGTTCGCGGCTGGCGCTGAAGCGCGCTTCGTTGATATAGCGCAGGCGCTCGCTGACCGAAAGGTTGAGCAGCAGGCCGCTGAACACGGTAAGGCCGAGCAGGATGAACAGCAGCCACTGGGTCGGCGTGCGGGTCAGGCCGAGCAGGGCCGGCAAGACCACCAGGCAGCCGACGGTGAAGATCAGCATGCCGAGGCTCAGCAGGCGCGCCGGCGAGAAGCCCTTGTACCAGTGATACAGCGAGACGCCGAGCATGCTCAGGCAGCCCAGTGCCACCAGCGCGTAGGTCATCAGGTTCAGCGGCAGGGTATCGACGAACAACAGCAGCAGGCCGCAGAACACCACCAGCAGCATCTGGCCCTGCAACAAGCGGGTCAGGCGGGGTTGGCCAAGCGGGGCGAAGAAGCGCTGGGTAAACACCAGCCCACAGAGCGTGGCGAGCAGCACTGTCAGGTAGGCCGCCGGGGTCTGCGCCGAGTGCCACAGGTTCCATGGGCCACTCAGGTTGAGCAGGATCAGCGCACTGAGCATCATCAGCAGGTGATAGCCGGCCAGCCACAGGCTGGCGGTGGAGCGCGAGTAGGCGAAGCGGGTGAGGTTGTGCAGCGCCAGCATGCCCAGGCAGCCGAACAGCAAGCCGAACAACAGCGGACGACGCTGGTCGGCGGCGGCTTCGACCGCAGGCAACAGGCTGATGCCAGGGCGCAGTTGGTGTTCGGACACCAACCGCAGGTAAACATCCAGTGCCACGGGGCTGGCGGGAAGTGAAAGCAGGTGGTCGCTGCTGCTCAGGGTCAGCAGGCCGCTGTCACTGCGACGGCCGTTGTGCGACTGCTGTAGCAGGTTGTTGCCGTCGAGGACGTAAAGGTCGAGACGCGAGAGGTCGGGCGCGAACACCCGGATAACCTGCTCATGCTGGCCGGGCGGCAGCCGGTAGTGCAGCCAGAGCGCCTGGTTGGGCTCTGCGGCGTTGAGCTGGTTGAGTTCGATGGGGCTGAACTGGTTGCGGTAGCGTTCGGAACGGATGTCGCCCAGTTGCAGATTGGCCTGGCCGTCGAGCAGCACCGCCCAGCCGCTGCTCGATTCGGCCACGGCCGGAATAAGGCAGAGCAGGGTCAGCAGGCTGACGATGGTTCCAATGGCAATCCTGAGCCAACGCACGACGATTTCCCTTCCTAGCTGAGTGCCGGTGTACCACTATGCGCGGCGTGCCAAGCCGAAGGCAAGGTTTTGCCCGGGCCCTGACGACGAGCCGGGAGCCGCAGCGCAAAGGCGCCACGCTCCCGCTCAGGCAGGTTACTCCTGATGCTCGCCACGCTCGCGGGCAATGGCACGATAGCCGATGTCCTTGCGATAGAACGCGCCTTCCCAGTCGATTTCGGCTGCCAGACGGTATGCCTGTTGCTGTGCGGCTTCGACCGTGTCACCCAGGGCGGTGGCGCAGAGCACACGGCCGCCGCTGGTCACGACCTGGCCGTCCTTCAGCGCGGTACCGGCATGGAACACCTTGCCTTGCAGCGCAGCGGCGGCGTCCAGGCCCTTGATCGGCGCGTCCTTGGCGTAGTCGCCAGGATAGCCGCCGGCGGCCAGGACCACGCCCAGGCTTGGGCGCGGATCCCAGACCGCTTCGACCTTATCCAGAGCCTTGGCCAGTGCGGCTTCGATCAGCAGGATCAGGCTCGACTCCAGGCGCAGCATGATGGGCTGGGTTTCCGGGTCGCCGAAACGGCAGTTGAACTCGATGACCTTCGGATTACCGGCCTTGTCGATCATCAGACCGGCATAAAGGAAACCGGTGTAGACGTTGCCTTCCTCGGCCATGCCGCGCACGGTCGGGTAGATCACCAGGTCCATCACGCGCTGGTGGACATCAGCGGTGACCACTGGCGCTGGCGAATAGGCACCCATGCCACCGGTGTTCGGGCCGGTGTCGGCGTCGCCGACGCGCTTGTGGTCCTGGCTGGTGGCCATCGGCAGCACGTTGGCGCCGTCGACCATGACGATGAAGCTGGCTTCTTCGCCGTCGAGGAATTCCTCGATAACCACGCGCGAACCGGCTGCGCCAAAGGCATTGCCGGCGAGCATGTCGCGCACGGCGTCTTCGGCTTCGGCCAGGGTCATGGCGACGATAACGCCTTTGCCGGCGGCCAGGCCGTCGGCCTTGATGACGATCGGCGCGCCTTTTTCACGCAGATAAGCCAGGGCTGGCTCGATCTCGGTGAAGTTCTGGTAGTCGGCGGTCGGGATCTTGTGGCGAGCCAGGAAATCCTTGGTGAAGGCCTTGGAGCCTTCAAGCTGGGCGGCGCCAGCGGTTGGACCGAAGCAGTCCAGGCCGCGGCTGCGGAACAGATCGACCACGCCGGCAACCAGCGGGGCTTCCGGGCCGACGATGGTCAGCGAGACGTTCTTCTCGGCGAAGTCGGCCAGTTGCTCCAGCGCGGTCACTTCGATGGCGACGTTCTCGCACTTGGCTTCGGTGGCGGTACCGGCGTTGCCGGGAGCGACGAAGATTTTCTCGACACGCGGGTCCTGGGCGACTTTCCAGGCCAGGGCGTGTTCACGACCGCCGCTACCGATGATCAAAACGTTCATGTCAAAACCTCAGTGAAGGGCATGCCCTTCGTTTTGTATTCGCTGTACGAGGTCGCAATGAAGCAGGTAGATGCAAGGCGGGGTCGGTTCCGATGAGCGCAGTTGCCGTCTGGCAATGAGCATCAGCGGAACCGGCCCCAACGCAGCAGATGCCTGCTTCAGTGCGGCCGATTGCCGTAAATCAGTGACGGAAGTGGCGCATGCCGGTGAACACCATTGCGATGCCGGCTTCGTCGGCAGCAGCAATGACTTCGGCATCGCGCATCGAACCGCCTGGCTGGATCACGGCAGTGATGCCGACCTTGGCTGCGTTGTCGATACCGTCACGGAACGGGAAGAACGCATCCGACGCCATGACCGCGCCCTGCACCTGCAGGCCAGCATGCTCGGCCTTGATTGCAGCAATGCGCGCGGAGTTGACGCGGCTCATCTGGCCGGCGCCGACGCCGATGGTCTGGCGGTTCTTGGCATAGACGATGGCGTTGGACTTGACGAACTTGGCCACTTTCCAGGCGAAGATCAGGTCATGGATTTCCTGTTCGGTCGGGGCGCGCTTGGTCACCACTTTCAGGTCTGCGTCGGTGATCATGCCGATGTCGCGGCTCTGTACCAGCAGGCCGCCGGTCACACGCTTGAAGTCCCAGGCTGCGGCGCGTTCTGCCGACCACTCACCGCAGGCCAGCAGGCGCACATTGGCCTTGGCAGCCACCACGGCGCGAGCTTCTTCGCTGACGCTCGGGGCGATGATGACTTCGACGAACTGACGCTCGACGATGGCCTTGGCGGTTTCACCGTCCAGCTCGCGGTTGAAGGCGATGATGCCGCCGAAGGCCGACTCGGTGTCGGTGGCGTAGGCCAGTTCGTAAGCCTGACGGATACCGCCTTCAGGGCTGACGGCAACGCCGCACGGGTTGGCGTGCTTGACGATGACGCAGGCCGGCTTGACGAAGCTCTTCACGCATTCCAGCGCGGCGTCGGTGTCGGCCACGTTGTTGTACGACAGCTCTTTGCCCTGCAATTGGACGGACGTGGCGATGCCGGTCTCGGAAGGTTTGGCCTCGACATAGAACGCCGCGCTCTGGTGCGGGTTCTCGCCGTAGCGCATTTCCTGGGCCTTGACGAACTGGCTGTTGAAGGTGCGCGGGAATTCGCTGCGGCCTTCGGTGCTCAGGGTCTCGGCGGACTGGTTCACGGTGCCCATGTAGTTGGCGATCATGCCGTCATAGGCTGCGGTGTGCTCGAAGGCCTTGAGCATCAGGTCGAAGCGCTGGGCATAGGTCAGGCCACCGGCCTTGAGGCTTTCCAGCACGTTCGCGTAGTCGCTGGCGTTGACCACGATGGCGACGTCTTTGTGGTTCTTGGCCGCAGAGCGGACCATGGTCGGGCCGCCGATGTCGATGTTCTCGATGGCGGTCGGCAGGTCGCAACCCGGCTTGGAGATGGTGGCTTCGAACGGGTACAGGTTGACGGCGACCAGATCGATCGGCTTGATCCCGTGCTCCTGCATGATGGCGTCATCGGTGCCGCGACGGCCGAGGATGCCACCGTGGATTTTCGGGTGCAGGGTCTTGACCCGGCCGTCCATCATTTCCGCGAAGCCGGTGTAGTCGGCGACTTCGACCGCGGCGACGCCGTTGTCCTGGAGCAGCTTGAAGGTGCCGCCGGTAGACAGGATCTCGACGCCGAGCGTTTGCAGCTCACGGGCGAATTCGAGGATCCCGGTCTTGTCGGAAACGCTGATCAAGGCACGGCGGATCGGCAGGCGAGTAGTCTGGTCGGTCATTTCAGATTCCATAACGCGGTGGAGTCAGCAAAAAAGGCGACCTCACTGTGGGGATCGCCTTTTCTGGTTGGGATTCATGCTTACAGCAGGTCGTACTGCTTGAGTTTCTTGCGCAAGGTGCCTCGGTTCAGTCCAAGCAGCTCGCTGGCCTTGGTCTGGTTGCCCTTGACGTAGTTCATCACGCTTTCGAGCAGAGGCGCCTCGACTTCAGAGAGCACCAGGTTGTACACGTCCGTGACAGCAGCGCCTTCGAGGTGGGCGAAATAGTTGTGCAGCGCCTTTTCCACACTTCCGCGAAGGGTCTGTCCCTCTTCGCTGGGGGTATTGAGGTGCTGTTTCAGGTTGACGTTGTCGCTCACGGGCGTTGTTCCACTCACTAAAGTCTCGGTCATCATCGTCATGCGGCCACCCCTTGTCCGTCCTCTGTCTCAAGGCTCTGTTCACGTTCGCTGAAGAAAAGGCGAACGTCGGCGCATTGCGCGTGTGTGTCTTCCAAACGATTGAACCGGGCGCGAAACTCCTTGGCCCCCGGTAACGTTGCCAGGTACCAGCCAACGTGCTTGCGGGCGATTCGCACGCCCATCACATCGCCATAGAAGGCATGCAGCGCTGCCAGGTGCTCCAGCAGAATCCGTTCCACTTCCTCCAGCCCCGGCGCGGGCAGTGTTTCGCCTGTGCGCAGGTAGTGCTCGATCTCGCGAAAGAGCCATGGCCGGCCCTGGGCGGCACGGCCGATCAACAGGCCGTCGACGCCAGTGCTGTCAAGCACGGTTCGGGCCTTCTGTGGCGACGTGATGTCGCCATTGGCGAAAACCGGAATCGACACCGCCTGCTTGATGGCAGCGATGGTGTCGTACTCGGCTTCGCCGGTGTACAGGTCGGCGCGGGTGCGGCCATGGACGGCCAGCGCCTGGATCCCGGCCTGCTCGGCGATCTTCGCCACGGTCAGGCCGTTCTTGTTCGCCCGGTCCCAGCCGGTGCGGATCTTCAGGGTCACCGGGACATCCACGGCGGCGACCACCGCGTGGAGAATCTCGCTGACCAAAGCTTCATCCTTCAATAAAGCAGAGCCTGCGGCCTTGTTGCAGACTTTTTTTGCCGGGCAACCCATGTTGATGTCGATGATCTGGGCGCCCAGTTCGACATTGGCCCGGGCCGCCGCGGCGAGCATCTGCGCGTCGCCGCCGGCGATCTGTACCGAGCGTGGCTCGGGATCGCCTTCGTGGATCATGCGCAGGCGCGACTTTCGGCTGTTCCACAGGCTCATGTCGCTGCTGACCATTTCCGACACCACCAGGCCTGCGCCCATTCGTCGGCAGAGCTGACGAAAAGGCTGGTCCGTGACCCCGGCCATGGGGGCAAGGATCAGGTTGTTTTGCAGTGTGTATGGGCCGATGCGTACCGCCGACATAGGAGTTCCCTGTTGTGGGGCCGGATCATTAGAGTTCGAAAAAGGGTGGGCATGATACCCGCTCTCGATGACCGGATAAAGATGAATCTGGATAAAATCTGAACAGCTCCGCCGCTGGCGCGGCTAGCTTCAAGCGGCAAGCTTCAAGCGGCAAGAGGAAGCAGGATCGCGTGTGATCGGCTCTTTCTTGCCGCTTTAAGCTTGAAACTTGTGGCTGCTTTTACTCCGGGGAACGGAAGCTGAGGCTGTAATTGACTGCCTTCGGGCCCGGATCGAGGATATCCAGGGCGATGTGGATCGGCGTCTGGCTGGGCATCTCGGCCTTGCCGGCCAGTTCGCCGCTGAGGTACTCGGCGGGTTTGAAGCGACGGCTGGCAATCAGTTGGCCGTTGAGGTCGGCGAAGCGCAGTTCCAGCAGCGGGAACGGCTGGGAGAAGGGCGCGCGGTTGTAGATGATCGCGTCCACCACCAGTGCGCCCTTGAAGTCAGGATGGCTACGCACCACCAGGTTGCTGCTTTTGATCCGGGCGATGTCGACCTTGGACGGCACCTCGCAGCCGAGTGTCGGGCACACCTGCTGGAACCAGGGGCGGTACTGGTCCTGGCGGGCCAGTTCGTCGAAGTGATAGGCGATGTACTGGCCGGCCAGCGCGGCGGCGGCCAGCAGAATCAGGAATAGCCACAGCAGGCGCCGGCCCAGGTTGCTGCGGGGCTTCTGCCAGTCCAGTTGCAGCGGGTCGTCGACCAGGTCGACCAGTGTTTCCTTGCGTGCCGGGCGCTCGGGCTCGGCAATGGCGCCGAGTTGCGGGTCGCGACGTTCGCTCAGCGTGGGCTCGTCGTCGTGATCGTTGCGTTGGTCGAGGTCGTCATCATCCCGGGCCGACAGACGGGTGCCGGCATCCGGCAGGTCATCTTCGTCGTCCGCGATCACGTGGCTGCGCACGGGCGGGGTTTCTTCCGGCTCGGGCAGGTCCAGCGACAGCGAAGGCTCGGTGCGGTCGCCCGGCGATGGCTGCTCGTCCGGCTCACGGGTTTCGAGTTGCAGCAGCGGTTCGTCGAGGGACGGTTTGTCCGGCTCGCGCTCCGAGGCCGGGGTGCTGAACAGGCCAGCCTCCAGCAGATCGTCGTTGTTGGCATCGTCGCGCTTGGCGCTGAGGCTGTCTTCCCGGCGCGGGGCGGCGTGGAAGTCGACGCTCGGCTGGATCTCGCGCTGCTCCAGGCGGGCCAGTTCGCGGTCCAGATCGAGGTGGTCGAGGTCCAGATCGACGTTGCTCCAGCTCTTCGCCGGCGGGGCCGGCGCCGGCTCGGGAGCGGGCGCAGGTTCATCGACGGGAAGGGCGGGGGCTTCGACGGTTTCGTCCGGCACGACCGGCTCAGGCACGACCGCCTGCAGTTCAGCGACGGGCGCGGGGGCGACCGGCGGTTGCTGGGCGGCGCTCTGCTCGAGCAACTGGCGGGCGGCATTGAACACCTGCAGGCAGTTGCCGCAACGCACGACCCCGCGGGCCACGCTCAGTTGATTGTGGCTGACGCGAAAGCTGGTCTGGCAATGCGGGCACTGGGTGACGAAACTGTCGGTCATGCGGCGATCCGGGGTGGGATGAGAACCAGTCTAGTGCAGTTAACGGCGGCGACCACTGATGCGTACCCAGCCATCACGCTCGGCGATCGGGTCCAGGTCGAAGTCCGCCGCGTAGGCCGCGGCCACTTCCTGGCCTTGCTCGGCGAGGATGCCGGAGAGCGCCAGCAGGCCGCCCGGACGTACCAGGCCGCTGAGTTGCGGCGCCAGCGAGACCAGCGGGCCAGCGAGGATGTTGGCCACCAGTACATCGGCCTGTTGGGCTGGCATGTGCTCGGGCAGGTACAGCTCGAAGTCTGCTTCGGCAACGCCGTTGCGCCCGGCGTTGTCACGCGAGGCTTCGAGGGCCTGCACGTCGATGTCGGTACCGACGGCGCGGCGAGCGCCCAGCAGCAGCGCGGCGATGGCGAGAATGCCGGAGCCGCAGCCGAAGTCCAGGACCTGGGTATCTTTCATGTCCTGACCGTCGAGCCATTCAAGGCACAGCGCGGTGGTCGGGTGGGTGCCGGTGCCGAAGGCCAGGCCCGGATCCAGCAGCAGGTTGACGGCCCCAGGTTCCGGCGCGGCGTGCCAGCTCGGCACGATCCACAGGCGCTGGCCGAAACGCATTGGGTGGAAGTTGTCCATCCAACTGCGTTCCCAGTCCTGGTCTTCGATGACTTCGGCATGGTGCTCGGGCAGCTCGGCGCCGGTCAGTAGTTGCAGGTGGGCGAACACCGCTTCCGGTTCGGCATCGGCTTCGAACAGCGCCAGCAGGTGGGTGTTCGACCACAGCGGCGTGGTGTTCAGGTCTGGCTCGAAGATCGGCTGGTCTTCGGCGTCCATGAAGGTCACGGAAACCGCGCCCACTTCCAGCAGGGCGTCTTCATAGGTTTCGGCCTGTTCCGGAGTGATGGCCAGACGAACTTGTAACCAGGGCATTGGGGTACCTTCACCAGGGTGGTTCAGCGCAGTGCTGTGAAAGCCGGGCAGTGTACGCCAGCTACGCCGCAAAGTGGATAACAGGCGGCGGGTGGTGTGGATCGATTGCGTCCTAACTATCTATCACCCGGCGCCTTTACCTCTGGCGCACGCTCGCTCCTTTCCTTCGTGAGGAGCCAGACAATGGAAAACAATCTGCAATCGTCTTCGGTGGCCGGAGCGTCGCTGGTGCAGGTGACGCGCTGGGCGACCTGGACCGAGCGTTTCTGGGAGGGTCGGCTGACCTTCGCCGATATCGCGGGTGATCACCTGAGGGTGCACCTGCGCACCTATTACCCTGAAGGTGATATCGCTCCTTCGTTTCTCGAGGCGCTGTTCGAAGCGCTGTTGCAGCGCCTGATTGATGGGCGCGTCGCCCGCTACGATGGCAATTTGAGGGGGCCGCTGCGTTGGCCGCAAACAGCGGATAGCGAAGCGGATGCCGAGTCCTATGATGTGCTGGTGCAGGTGATCGAAGGTGTCGCGAGCGGGGTGGTCGATGATTACCAGCGTGCGCTGCGAGAGCGCTGGACAGCCCGTCCGGGCGCCCTTGAGGCGACCTCGTCTGTCGGCAGCCTTTTCCTGCAACGGCTGGATGCTCACTGCGCCAGCATTGACGCGTTGTTCTTGCCGCAGAGCCTGGCGCAACTGGATGCCGTGACTCTGGCGCAGCGTATCGAGGCGCTTGAAGAGCAGTGGCAGGCGTCGTTCGAGGCCGGTGATGGATTACCCGATGCCGAGCGCTCGATGGTGCGGCGCCTGACCCGCTCCGCTCTCGGCGACTGGTTCGCCGCGCTGGGCGAGGCCGACCTTTCAACCTTGCGCGCGCTGCAGCTACGCAGCCTGTTTCTGGAGCAGCAAGTCCAACACTTGCTGCATGGCGTCACCTCACTGCACGCCTTTGCGCGGCAAGCGATCATCGACCACGCGCGCGCCACGCTGGGTATCGATATCGAGCCGGATCGCCTGCAGGTGGAAACCCGTGGCAACGCGGCGCCTTTTTCCGCGACCCGGGTCACTTCGCTGACGGCGCTGGTGGCCGGGGGACCCTTTGCGCCGGGCCCGCAAAAAAGCAGAACCCTGCACCACGATCCCAAGGCGTCTCACGCGCCGCTCGCTCAGCCATTCCTGGATTCTTTGCTGCAAAGCGTTGATCCGCGCGGGGAATACCGGGCGCGACTCAGCGAGCGCCATGACAACCCTGAACTGACGGTGGCGCTTCTCGATCTCTACGATGCGCACTTGCAGCAGAGCGCGTTTATCGCGCGCTGCCGAGGGCACCTGAGTGCCGAGAGCCTGGAACGGGTCCTGCATATTCGGGAGTCCAACGGCGTCGATAGCGCGGAGTCGGGCGAGAAGGTGGTCGGCGTTTCGTTGCTCCCGGATCTGCCGTTGGCGAACCTCCTGCTTTTTCATGTGCAGAAGAGCGATCAAGCGGCGGAGTCGCTGGTGCTGTACGCGCCCGGCAAGCCCGATGGGCAGGCGTGGGTCGAGCTGCCTTCCCTGCGGGCGGTGGCTATCGAGCTGGGTGGCTGGCTGGGCGATGAAGCCGGGCGTGAGTATCTGCTGGGGCTGATCGATAGCGTTCAGCGGCAGCGGGCCGAGGCGTTTTTCGACAAGGTCGTGGAGCGTGCCGATCACTGGGATGTTCAACGCGATCATCGCCGTGCGCCGTTTGGCTACCGGGAGTCTTGTGAGGCGCTCGTTGCCTTGGGCAAGGCTCATCATCTTTCCCGTGTGGAATTGCAGGAGGCGCCCGCTTGGTTCGGTGCTTTGCCCTTGGCGCAGCGTCAGGTGATCGCCGGCCTCAACGAAGACCTCCATCTGCTCAATGATGCACTGCAGCGCGCGGTTGCCGGGCAGCAGACGTTCCAGGCGTTTGCCAAGCGTTCCATTACGGCTGACATCGATGCCTATCTGCGCGAGCACGGGGTACGGGGCGAGGTCGATCCGCAAACCATTCTGTTCGATTTCAAGCCCGGTCTTGCTGACTCGACGCCAAGCGTCACGCGCTCGCTGCTGGACCTGGCGATGTACGGATACGACGACAATTGGGGACTGGACAATCCGCGGATGCCGGTCCGTTCTTCGGTCGGGCAAGACCTGAGTCAACTGCGTTCAGCAGAGTTTGTACCGTATCTGCGCAGTGCTTTTCTGGGCGATCGCTTTGTGCAGTCGATTCGTGCGGAGTTTCTCGATCCGACGCAGGCCATCTATGCCGAGCGTCGGGCGTTGCACCGCGCCCTGACCCAGGCAACGATGCTGCGGGATGTTCACGTTGCCCATGCGAGGGGGCTACTGACAGTTGTGCAGTTTCAGCGGCTGGCGGGCGCTATCGAAGGACTTTCGTGGCGCCAGCCCGCAAGGGAGCGTGGGTCTGCGGAGGAGGTCGCGACCACCGGTGGTGTGTTCAGGCTCGCTATCAATGGCCGACAGGCCGTTGGCCTCTACGTGTTCAGGGATATTGAAGAAGGTGTCGCGCACGACTGGCTGTACACGCCGCAAGCGCCGGATGGTATCGCCTTGCGCGGCTATGCGGGGTTCACTGGCGCCGGACCGGGAGGCATGCAGGATTATTTCCTGTCCCATCTGCGTTACACCGACCGTCCCGCAGCCGCCCTGCGCCTCACCCAGTTGGCCAAGGGCGAGGCGGTGCGGGACTCACTGCGCGAGGCGACCCGCGTTGAAGACTTTCTGGACGAGTACGATGACTACCTGCAGCGCCACATCGATGATGTCGAGGCGGTGACCACAAGTCGTCACGACGTCATCTTCGAGCTGGTGGTAAAAGGCCTGGTTTACGCCGCCCTTCCACTAAGCCTGGTGTTTCCGCCATTGGGGTTCGCTCTCGATATGGTCTTTGTGGCAATTGGCACGAGCAAGGCGATTGCCGCGTACAGCGACGGTGATTCGGCGGGGGCCCTGCACCATTGGCTTGATGTAGCGCTGGGGCTTTGGGGTATCGCGCTTCCAGGCGCCTGGACGGCTGCGCGGCAAATCGGTCCCGGGGGCATTCGGTCGATGGGTGCATTGCAGATGTCCGGAATGAAAGGGCTCCGCTCGAGCGATCATGCCGGGCGCAGGGGGGGCGATATCCTGGATAAGCATCAGGCCCTGAAGCGAGCGCCTGAGAACCTGCGCCGGCTGGAGCAGGACGGTTTGCTGAATGGGCTGTTCCAAAGCTCGCCAGGCGGACAAAGCGGAGGGCGACTTCATATCCTCCACAAGGACAAGTACTTCGAGGTGGTTGCGGATCTGGATAACCAGACGTTGCGGCTGATCGACCCCCACTTTCCATCCGCGCAGTACAAAATGCCCATCCATCGGGATGTCCGTGGCCATTGGTCGTTCAACCCTCATGTCGGGCTCCGGGGTGGCGGCAACGATGTTCACTACCTGGGGCAGGTCTCGCGTGTCTGCGATGCCTTTCCGGCCCGGACTAACCCTTTGCCGGCGCGCGGCGCGCTTCAGGGGGAGGGCGTGATCGCCCGGTTTGACCCAGGGGCGAGCGACAATTACCTGTATTCGTTGAACGCCCAAAGCTGCGTGGTGGCTTGCCTGTATAACCCGTCGACGCGTGCGGGCGCCGTGATCCACGTCGATCACAATATCCGCGCGTTGCTTGATGATGCCTTGTCCAGCGCGCTGACTCGCATTGGCCATGGCACCGGGCGCGAGCCAATCAAGGCCACGCTGGTGGGGGGCGACTGGCTGTCCGGTGGTGCCGATATCGGCGGGCCACTGCGGTCAGCACTGGCGCGAAAAGGGATCCCTGCGAAGTGGGATCATTGGTCGTATTCATCGTGCATGGGTAACATCTATGGCGTGCGGCTCGACCTTGCCGAGGGTGCGACCACAGTGTTCACCACTACCCGCAACGCGGTGCAAGAGGTGGTCGACCCGATTCTGCGTGAGGCCAGCCAGGGCGGTAGCGGGGGCATGGCCCGACGCGGCCAGCGCTTCATGGCGCGTTTTCGCCAGGAGCCGCTGGTGCAGCGATCCGACGGTTCGGTCCATAACTTGCGTGGCGAGCCGGCTACCTCGGCCGAGGTGGATGCCCAGGCGCTGTTGCTGATCACAATGGCGCAGTGAAAACGAAAAAGCCCCGCACGGGATACGTGCGGGGCTTTTTCCATTCGACCGCTGAAAGCGGCTGACTCGTTATTCCGAGGCCAGCTTGTGTTCCAGGTAGTGAATGTTGACGCCGCCCTTGCAGAAGGCTTCGTCACGTACCAGATCACGGTGCAGCGGGATGTTGGTCTTGATCCCGTCAACCACGATTTCGTCCAGGGCATTGCGCATGCGCGCCATGGCTTCGTCGCGGTCCTTGCCGTAGGTGATCAGCTTGCCGATCAGCGAATCGTAGTTCGGCGGTACGGTGTAGCCGCTGTACAGGTGCGAATCGACGCGAACGCCATTGCCGCCCGGCGCGTGGAAGTGCTTGACCTTGCCTGGGCTCGGAATGAACTTCTTCGGGTCTTCGGCGTTGATCCGGCACTCCAGGGCGTGACCGCGGATAACCACGTCATCCTGGGTGAACGACAGCTTGTTGCCAGCGGCGATGCTGAGCATCTCCTTGACGATGTCGATGCCAGTGACCATCTCCGAAACCGGGTGCTCAACCTGCACGCGGGTGTTCATCTCGATGAAGTAGAAGCTACCGTTCTCGTAGAGGAACTCGAAGGTGCCGGCGCCACGGTAGCCGATCTCGACGCACGCCTGGACGCAGCGGGCGAAGACTTCCTGACGGGCTTTCTCGTCGATGCCTGGAGCCGGCGCTTCTTCCAGTACTTTCTGGTGGCGGCGCTGCAGGGAGCAGTCACGGTCGCCCAGGTGTACGGCGTTGCCCTGACCGTCGGAGAGAACCTGAACTTCCACGTGACGTGGGTTGGTCAGGAACTTCTCCAGGTAGACCATCGGGTTGCCGAACGCTGCACCGGCTTCGGTGCGGGTCAGCTTGGCCGAGGAAATCAGGTCTTCTTCCTTGTGCACAACACGCATGCCGCGACCACCACCGCCACCGGCGGCCTTGATGATCACCGGGTAGCCAACCTCGCGGGCAATTGCCAGCGCGGTTTCTTCGTCTTCCGGCAGCGGGCCGTCGGAGCCCGGTACGGTCGGAACGCCGGCCTGGATCATGGCGTGCTTGGCAGACACCTTGTCACCCATCAGGCGAATGGTGTCTGCTTTCGGGCCGATGAAGGCAAACCCGGATTTCTCGACCTGCTCGGCGAAGTCGGCGTTTTCCGCGAGGAAGCCATAGCCAGGGTGAATGGCGGTGGCGCCGGTCACTTCGGCCGCGGCGATGATCGCGGGGATGTGCAGGTAGGAATCCTTGGACGACGCCGGGCCAATGCACACGGACTCGTCAGCCAGGCCCAGGTGCATCAGCTCGCGGTCGGCCGTGGAGTGTACGGCGACGGTCTTGATGCCCAGTTCCTTGCAGGCTCGCAGGATACGCAGGGCAATTTCGCCGCGGTTGGCGATCAGAACTTTTTCCAACATCGCAGGCTCTCCGCGGTTCAAACGATGGTGAACAGAGGCTGGTCGTATTCAACCGGCTGGCCGTCTTCTACCAGAACGGCGTCAATGACACCGCCGATTTCGGCTTCGATGTGGTTCATCATTTTCATCGCTTCGACGATGCACAGGGTGTCGCCTTTCTTCACGCTCTGGCCGACTTCAACGAAGGCAGGCGAGGTTGGCGAACCTTTGCGGTAGAAGGTGCCGACCATTGGCGAGCGGATCACGGTGCCTTTCAGTGTTGGCGCGGCAGCGGCAGCTTCGGCAACCGGAGCGGCGGCAGCGGCAGCGACAGGGGCCGGAGCAGGAGCGGCGGCCATTGGAGCCGGCGCGTAGTACTGCTGGGCTGGAGTCTTGCTGTGGCGGCTGATGCGCACGGACTCTTCGCCTTCCTTGATTTCCAGCTCGTCGATGCCAGATTCTTCCAGCAGCTCGATCAGTTTCTTGACTTTACGAATATCCATTAATCATCAACTCCCAAGGTTCGGTCAGGGGCGTATGAACGTGATTCAAACGTTCTTGTAAGCCTGGCGATGGCCAGGCTCGCGTTATTCAGGATTTTGCGGCGGCGGCCAGTTGTTCCAGGGCGGATTCCAGGGCCAGTCGGTAACCGCTGGCGCCCAGACCGCAGATCACTCCCACGGCAACATCCGAAAAGTAGGAGTGGTGACGGAACGGCTCGCGCTTGTGCACGTTGGACAAGTGCACTTCGATGAATGGGATGCTCACCGCCAGCAATGCGTCACGTAATGCGACGCTGGTGTGAGTAAAAGCAGCCGGATTGATCAGGATGAAGTCCACGCCTTCATTGCGCGCGGCGTGGATCCGGTCGATCAGTTCGTATTCGGCGTTGCTTTGCAGGTATTGCAGATGATGGCCGGCGGCGCGGGCACGCTGCTCCAGGTCCTGGTTGATCTGCGCCAGGGTCACGGCACCGTAGACACCGGGTTCGCGAGTCCCGAGCAGGTTCAGGTTGGGGCCGTGCAGCACCAGTAGTGTCGCCATCTGCGCATCCTTTGATTTTTGTCGGACATGAATACAAGCGCGGCGACTATGCCGCAAAGAGCCGAGCACTGTCCAGTTAACTGCAATAGCCAGCACGATGACCGAGATTCACGCAAAATATGTGACTATTTTGTTAAGTCCGGTCATTGGTAACGGTTTTTTGCGGCCCCAGCAGTTATAGACGCAGATCGGCGCGGATGCGCTGTAAATGTTCGGCGAATTCGCCGGCGTTGGTCTCCCCGACCACCCTCGCCTCGGTTTTTTCGCTGCCGTTCGCCGCAAAGAACAATAGCGCGGGCGGGCCGAAGAGTTGATAGCGATCCAGCAGGGCGCGTTGTTCGGCGCTGCTCTGGGTGATATCGAAGCGAATCAGTCGGTATTCCTTGAGCAATGGCAGCACGTTCGGCGCATTCAGCACCTCGTGCTCGATCACCTTGCAACTGATGCACCAGTCGGCGTACCAGTCCAGCACCAGCGGCTGGCCGGCGGCTTTCGCCTCGGCCAGCACCCGGTCCAGTTCGGCGGGGCTGCTGATGGTTTGCCAGATGTCGCTCGCTGTTGGTTGCGCGGTCACGGCGTTGCCGCTGACGGGAAGCGGTCGCAGCGGATCGCTCTGGCCGCTGAGGGCGCCATACCAGCAGGCCAGGGCGTAGACCATCAGCACCAGGCCGAGCAGTTGTGCCAGGCGCTGGCGCGTGGTTTTCGGGATGAACTCGAGGGCGCCGAGGAACAGCGCCACACCCGCGGCCAGCAAGCCCACCAGCAACAGCGTGATCTGGCCGGGCAAGACACGACTGAGCAGGCCGATCGCCAGACCCAGCAACAGCACCCCGATGGCGTTTTTCACCGTGACCAGCCAAGGCCCGCTCTTCGGCAGCCAGGCCGCGCCGCCCGTCGCCACCAGCAGCAGCGGAGCGCCCATGCCCAGGCCCAGGGCGAAGAGTTTCAGCGCACCGCCGACGGCGTCGCCGCTGGCGCTGATATAGAGCAGGGCGCCGGCCAGCGGTGCGGACACGCACGGCGAGACCAGCAGGCTGGAGACCGCGCCGAGAACCGCCGCGCCCAGCAGCGAGCCGCCTTTGGTATTCCCGGCGAGACGGTCCAGACGGTTGCTCACGGCTTGCGGCAGTTTCAATTCGAACAGGCCGAACATGGCCAGGGCGAACGCCACGAAGAACAGCGAGAACGGCACCAGCACCCAGACCGACTGCAGGCGCGCCTGCAGGTTGAGGCCGGCGCCGAACAGGCCCATCAAGGCGCCGAGCAGGGCGAAGCAGGCGGCCATCGGCAGCACGTAGGCCAGCGACAGCGCGAGGCCGCGCCAGCCACCGACCTGGCCGCGCAGCACCACGCCGGAGAGGATTGGCAGCATGGGCAGCACGCAGGGGGTGAAGGTCAGGCCGACGCCGGCGAGGAAGAACAGCAGCAGGCTTTTCCAGTTGCTCTCGGTCGCGGCCGGGGCGCCCCCGGCAACCGGTGTAGCTGCGCCGACGCCGGCGATGCTCAGGCGCTCGGTTTCCGGCGGATAGCACAGGCCCTTGTCGGCGCAGCCCTGGTAGGTCACCAGCAGGGTGAACGGGCGTTTGTCGTCGGTGCGCGGCAGGTCGATATCGAGGATGCCGTGGTAGACCTCGACATCGCCGAAGAACTCATCGTGCTTGGCCTCGCCCTGCGGCAATTGGGCGCTGCCCAGAGCGATGTCGGCGGGTTCGGTGCGGAACTGGAAGCGGTGGCGGTAGAGGTAATAGCCCTCGCTGGCGACGAAGCGCAGCTTGATCCCTTGGGCGTCGCCCTGGATCAGGTTGAGCTTGAAGGCTTCGCGCACCGGCAGGAAATCGGCGCTGTTGTTCAGGGAGGAAGCACCCAGTGTGGCGCTGGGGCGGCTGTCGAACAGGCCGGTGGCCACGGCGGGCATGGCTAGAACCAGCAGCAGGAGGCAGAGCAGACGACGCATGATGGTCTCGCGGGTGCAGAGGTGGCTGCATGATAGCGGAGTCTGGGGATGGCTGTGTTGTTGAGGGCCTTGTCGCTGTGTGGGTATCTACATATCTTTCGGCAATGTGGTGGCTGGAAGGTGCCTGTCAAAAGACCGAGTAATGGCCAACAGGCGCATGCCAGGAGTTTTCCAGCGCCCTTGAGATCGAGCGCCGCCCGCGCGGCGCATCGCGAGCGAGCTCGCTCCTGCATCGGTCGCAATTACCCAATTTCCTGACTGGCGTTTCACCGATGTTCATCGCTGACGAGCCAGCGACAAGGCGTGGGAGGACCACCTACAAGCGGAATGCCCGAACCGCCGTATTCAGCTCTCCACCAAGCCTCAACAACTGCTCACCCTGATCCCGTCCTTCACCGATTCGCTGCAGATTGTCCTCACCCAGACCATGAATCCGTTCACTATGATCACGGATCTCGCTGACCGCGCCGCTCTGCTGTGCGGTGACATCGGCGATGCGCCCGGCAGTGTCAGCGATGGTCTGGATGGCAGTGACGATTTCATCCAGCGCGCCATCGGCGGCCTGGGCCTGGTTGGCGGTGGCTTCGGCGTGTTCGAGCTGGGTGCGCATGCCTTCCACCGAATCGCGCGCGGCCTGTTGCAGGCGGGTGATGAGGGTCTGGATCTCGCCCGTGGCGCCGGTGGTGCGCTGGGCCAGCGAGCGGACTTCCTCGGCCACCACGGCGAAGCCGCGGCCCATTTCGCCGGCCCGCGCTGCTTCGATCGCAGCATTGAGGGCCAGCAGGTTGGTCTGCTCTGCAATGGCGCGAATCACCGTCAGGACGCTGCCGATGGTCGCCGACTCCTGGGCCAGTTCTTCGATCATTTGCGCGTTGCCTTGCACTTCGTCCACCAGCTTGCGCAGCCCGTTCAGGCTCTGGCCGATCACGGCCTGGCCCTGTTCCACCGCATCACCGGCCTGACGGCTGGCGTCGGCGGCCTGGCTGGCGTCACCCGCGACCTGGACGATCGTGGCTTCCAGTTCACCCAGCGCATCGCGAATCTGTGCGGTATCGCCGGCCTGGCGCTCGGCACCGTCGTGCAGCGCGCTGCTCATGCCGGCCAGGGCGTGGCTGCTGCCGGCGACCTGTTCGGCGTTGTGGCGGATGGTCCCCACCAGTTCCACCAGGTAGTCGCGCAAGCGGTTCAGAGAGTCCTGAATGTCGTGCATCTCGCGGTTGCTGGGCGGCAGGGCGATCGGCTTGCTGAAATCGCCACTGGCCCAGTCCGACAGCGCCGGGTCGAGGTTGGTCAGTACCCGTGCCAGGCGCCGTTGCAGGCGGTCGATCACCAGGGCGATCAGCAGAATCAGGGCGATCATGACGCCTTGCATGATGCGCACTTCGCTCTGGATCTGCGCGTGCTGGCTGCGTACGCCGGGTTCCAGATCGGCGATGGCCTGCTGCACGGCGGCGATGCGCGATTGAGTGGTGGCTGCCAGTTCGCCGCGGCGCTGGATTTGCTCGCGGGTGCGTTGCAGTTCTGCGGGGTAGCGGCTGATCAGGCTGTTGAGCTCTCGGCGCAGGCCGACGGCGGTGTCTTCGGCCTCGCTCTTGCTCTCGCTTTCCAGGCCCATCATGGAGGCGAAATCGTCGGAGCCCGAGGCACTGGCTTCCTTGACCCCAAGCAGCGGCAGGCCATCGAGAATGCGCGCCTGTCCGGCAATCAGGTTGAGTTCCCGTTCGACTTCCTCGGCCAGTTCGCTGCGGCCGCTGCTGACCAGCTTGTCGCGGGCCAGGGACAGGCGACTCAGGTGCAGCCCGGCTTCGAACAGCGGCGTGGTATAGCGCGCCGCTTCGGTGTTCTGGCTGTTCTGGCTGTAGCGCAGCCACTGTTCCAGGTTGGCGCCCAGTTCGCGTTCGGCCTGCAACAACAGGGCCTGCGGATCCCCGGCCAGCTTGCCGGCGGCGAGCAGTTCGTTGCTGGTGAAGGTCGCCAGGCTGTCCAGGCTCGGGCGCACGCTGTGTGCCAGTTCGGCCGGCAGTTGGCCCAGTTCTTCCTGCAACTGCTGGGTGGCCTGCAGGGCCGTGGCATGTTGCAGGGCGTCGCCGCTGGCGAGGTAGGTCTGGATATTGCGCGCCACCCCGTTCTGGAACTGCTGGGACAGGCCCAGGTAACGCTCCATCAGCAGATAGGGTCGCTCCAGCGCGCGCTGCGACCACCACAAGGTAGCGCCCAGGGCGAGGCAGACCAGGACCAGTAACAGGGTGTTCAGATTGGTGAGCAGCTTGAGGCGCATGTGCGTGACTACCAACGGCTGGTGGCAAGTCACTGAACTTATTGCGTTTTTATGACGTGGTTATGACGAAGCGGGCCACTCGGTCAAAAAAAGTGGCCATTTGATTTCATGTCTCGACCCGCAGCACCCGATTGCGTCCGGCGGCCTTGGCGCGGTACAGCGCCTCGTCGGCGGCGGTGGCCATGCTCAGGGCGTCGAGTTCGTCATTCAGTTCCACCACACCGGCGCTGAAGGTGCAGAACAGGTCCTGCGGCTGGGCGGGGTAGTGGATCTCGGCGAAGCGCCGGCGGATCTCGTCGAGCACTTTGTGCGCGGAGCCGACGTCGGTGTTGGGCATGACGATGGCGAATTCTTCGCCGCCGTAGCGGCCGATGAAATCGGTCTTGCGCAGGCGTTGCTTGAGAAACAGCGCCAGGCTTTTGATCACCCGGTCGCCCATGGGGTGCCCGTGGCTGTCGTTGACCTTCTTGAAGTGGTCGATATCGAGCATGGCGAAGCTCAGCGGCACGCTCTCGCGGCGGGCGCGGAAGCTGCAGTCTTCGAGCAGTTGCAGGATGTGGGTGTGGTTGTACAGGCCGGTGAGGCTGTCACGAACCATGCGCGATTTCAGGTTGCGGGCCCGGGCGGCGCGGTTGCGTACAGTGGTGATCAGGTGGCGCGAGCGGATCGGCTTGGTCAGGAAGTCGTCGCCGCCTTCGCTCATGGCGTCGAGTTGCTTGTCCAGGTCGTCCTCGGCGGAGAGGTAGATGATCGGCACGCTGACGTAACGGTCGTTGTGGCGGATCACCTTGGCCAGCTCGGCGCCGGTGCAGGCCGGCATGTACATGTCGAGGATGATCAGGTCGGGCTGGAAATCGGCCAGCTCGGCCATGGTCTGGATCGGATCGGTGAGCGTGCGGGTGACAATGCCGGCATTGTTCAGCAGGCGCTCGGTGTGCAGGCCCTGGGCGCGGGAGTCGTCGATGATAAGGACGCGAAACGGCTCGTACTGGGCGACGCTGGTGAGCAGTTCGACTTTCTCCAGCAGGCTCGACGCTTCGAGGGTGCCGGTGAGAAATTCCTGGCCGCCGGCGCGCACTGCCGCGAGGCGGGTCGGTGTATCGGTTTCATGCAGGCTGAAAAACAGCAGCGGCACGCGCTGCTCCAGACCTTGCTGCGCCTGTTCCGCCAGCTTCAGGCCCTGACCGGGACCGCCGAAATCCACGTCCATGACGATCGCCGAGGGCAGGCGCTCGTTCATCGATGCGTTGAAGGCGTTGGCGCTGTCCAGCGCTTCCACGCCCAGGCCGAAGAACTCCAGTTGCTTGACCAGACGCTCGGCCCGGTCATGGTCCTGAAGCATGATGTAGACCGGCTTGCGCAGCGGTGGCAGCGGCGTCTGTTCAAGGCGGTCGCCCTGACGCAGGCCGGTGCGCGACAGGCGCTGCATCAGGCGGTTGAGTTCGCTGATCAGGTTGCTGCTCAGCCGCGCGCTGTTGGCTTCGACCGCATCCAGAACCTCGCCGATGGCGTCGGCCAGCAGGCTGTGTTCCGGTTGCTCGAAACGTACGGCGTAACGTTGCAGGCGCAGGTTGGCCTCGCACAGTTCGCCCAGGTCGCCGGTGGACCATTCGCTGCGTTGCAGCCGCTGCCAGATCTCGAGGATCTGCCGGGCCTGATGAATGACCCGCTGGGCAAAGTGTTGCTTTAGTCGCTCGCGATTCGGGTCTTCTGGCTCGGTCATGTCCTGACTACTTATAAAGGTGAGGCAGTTCGAGTGATGGCTCTATGCTAGCACCACTTTCTGAGCAAACGAGTGCCCTGCATCAATTTTTTGACGCCGGAGAACAATTCAGTTCCTGACCCGTGAGTCGTTTATGCGATCCTCTGCCCTTGCTTTATAGTGCTGACACTCAGGCCGCCCCGGCGCCCGCGCATTTTCCGACAATCGTCGATGCGTCGGCACCAATGCCCGGAGGTTGCGGTCGAACCCTGGAAATGCCCCTGACCGATAAGGACAACGCCATGCTTGACTGGAAAAACCGTACGGGCAGCGCCGAAGCGCGCGAGGAGCGCAGCGCTGGTCGTTCCACGCCGAAAGACAGCTATTTCCGCGGCTTGCTCAGCCGTTCGCTGGCGGTGGTGATCGGCCTGTACCTGTTGGTGACGGTAGGCCTGGGCTGGTACTGGAGCGAGGAGCCGGCGCTGTTCCCCGTGCAGCAGAACGCTCAGATCGCCGCCGAGCAGAGCGGCCAGCAGATGGTGATCGGCTACACCACCATCGAAACCCTCAAGACCGTCGCCGGCACCCTGCTGAACAAGCCGGGCGGCTACATCTCCAACGACCGTTTCCCTCCGGGACTGTGGATGGACAACATGCCGAGCTGGGAATACGGCGTGCTGGTCCAGGTCCGCGATCTGTCCCGCGCCCTGCGCAAGGACTTCGCCCGCTCGCAGTCGCAATCGACCGAAGACGCCGATCTGGCCAAGGCCGAGCCGCGCTTCAACTTCGACAACAAGAGCTGGATCCTGCCGTCGAGCGAGTCCGAGTTCGAAGAAGGCATCAAGTCCCTGAGCCGCTATCAGGCTCGTCTGGCCGCCGCCGACAAGGGTGCGATTTTCTATACCCGCGCCGACAACCTGAACAACTGGCTGGGCGATGTCGCCACCCGTCTGGGCTCGTTGTCCCAGCGCCTGTCGGCCAGCGTTGGCCGGGTCAAGCTCAACAGCACCCTGAAAACCGAGGCGGTGGTCGCGGGTCAGGCACCACAGCTGGATGAAGAACTGGTTGAAACCCCGTGGATGCAAATCGACAACGTGTTCTACGAGGCCCGCGGTCAGGCCTGGGCGCTGTCGCACCTGCTGCGTGCCATCGAGGTGGACTTCGCCGACGTGCTGGCGAAGAAGAACGCCACCGTCAGCGTGCGGCAGATCATCCGTGAGCTGGAAGCTTCGCAGGAAGCGCTGTGGAGCCCGATGGTGCTCAACGGCAGCGGCTTCGGCATGTGGGCCAACCACTCGCTGGTCATGGCCAACTACATTTCCCGGGCCAACGCCGCAGTCATCGACCTGCGCCAGTTGCTGTCCCAGGGCTGATGAGCATCAGCGAAGCGGAGGCGGCGCATCGGGCCGCCTCGGACCTGGAGCGGGTCGCCTGGGTCGACGAGGACGACAACCTGCTCGGCGAGCTACCGCGCGCCGAGTTGCGTGAGCGCGGCCTCATTGGCCGTTGCACCTTCATCCTGCTGTTCAATGGCGCCGGCCAGTTGTGCGTTCATAAACGTACGCTGAGCAAGGCCATTTACCCCGGCTACTGGGATGTGGCCGCGGGCGGCATGGTCGCGGCGGGCGAAGCGTACGCCGACTCGGCGGCGCGGGAGCTGGCGGAAGAGCTGGGGGTGAGTGGCGTAGAACTGCGCGCCCACGACCACTTTTTCTTCGACCAGCCCGGCAACCGGCTCTGGTGTTCGGTGTTCTCGGCCGTCTGGGACGGGCCTTTGCAACTGCAGCCGGAAGAGGTCAGCGAAGCCCGTTTCGCCAATCTCGAAGTGATCCGCGAAGAGTCCCGTCACCTGCCGTATTGTCCCGATTCCCTGGCTGCTCTGAACCGGGTTTTCGACCGTCAAGCCTGACGTCGCGAAAATCGCCCAAAATGGCGCAGTTCTGTACTTAGCAACCGGCGCATTTGCCGTTACACTGCGCGGCCTTTTTCACCCTGCCGCGACCCGTTCATGGCAGGTGCGCTGCCCCTGCCAGAGTGGGGCTTCGCGGTCGATGTCCTGCCAGGGACAGCGACCAGTTTTTGTCCTCAACACAGAGGATCAAAAGTGGCCAAGAAAGCCTCATCACTTTCCGCCCTCGGCGGCCTGGTGTTCTCCACTGATGCAGGTCGGCACTGTCCGGACTGCAGCAAACCCATCGATGCCTGCATCTGCAAGCAGACGGTCATCCCCGAAGGTGATGGCATCGCCCGTGTGCGCCGCGAGAGCAAAGGTCGCGGCGGCAAGACGGTGACCACCATCAGCGGCGTCCCGCTGCCTGCAGAACAGCTCAAAGACCTCGCCACCACGCTGAAACGGCGTTGTGGCACGGGCGGCGCGTTGAAAGACGGCGTCATCGAAATCCAGGGCGACCATGTCGAGTTGCTGCTGGCCGAGCTGATCAAGCAGGGTTTCAAAGCGAAAAAGTCCGGCGGCTGATCGCCTGCCTCGTTCTTGCGTGTTCGCTGCTTGTGCAGAGCGGGCGCAGGGCCGGGGCACCCGGGACTTTTCGTCCAGCGTCTAAACTCGTTGCCTTGTGAGGGGTCTATGCCTGAACAGGGAAAATCGTCATTTTCATTTTTTACACTGCGCCATCCCGCTTGGCCGGTGTTACCTGACTTTCTTGAATAGGGGACTTCGATGTCCGTACGACGCACACGCAAAGACGATGGCAGCCAATGGACCGTGGCCGATAGCCGCAGTGTTTATGGGATTCGCCATTGGGGCGCGGGATATTTCGCGATCAATGAAGCGGGGCGTGTCGAAGTTCGCCCCAATGGCCCGGGTAGTGCACCGATCGACCTGTTCGAACAGGTCGACGAGCTGCGCAAGAGCGGCCTGTCGCTGCCACTGCTGGTGCGCTTCCCCGACATCCTGCAAGACCGCGTTCGCCAACTGACCGGCGCCTTCGACGCCAACATCGCGCGCCTGGAATACCAGAGCGAGTACACCGCGCTGTACCCGATCAAGGTCAACCAGCAGGAAGCGGTGATCGAGAACATCATCGCCACCCAGAATGTTTCCATCGGCCTGGAAGCCGGCTCCAAGCCGGAGTTGCTGGCGGTGCTGGCGCTGGCGCCCAAGGGCGGCACCATCGTCTGCAACGGCTACAAGGACCGCGAGTTCATTCGTCTGGCGCTGATGGGCCAGAAGCTCGGCCATAACGTCTTCATCGTCATCGAGAAAGAGTCGGAAGTGGGTCTGGTGATCGAGGAAGCCGCCGAGCTCAAGGTCAAACCGCAGGTCGGTCTGCGCGTGCGCCTGTCGTCGCTGGCGTCGAGCAAATGGGCTGACACCGGTGGCGAGAAATCCAAGTTCGGCCTGTCTGCGGCGCAACTGATCTCCGTGGTCCAGCGCTTCCGTGATGCCGGGCTCGACCAGGGCATCCGCCTGCTGCACTTCCACATGGGGTCGCAGATCGCCAACCTGGCGGACTACCAGCACGGTTTCAAGGAAGCCATCCGTTACTACGGCGAACTGCGCGCGCTGGGCCTGCCGGTCGATCACATTGACGTCGGCGGTGGCCTGGGTGTGGACTACGACGGTACCCACTCGCGCAACGCCAGTTCGATCAACTACGACATGGACGACTACGCCGGTGTCGTGGTCGGCATGCTCAAGGAATTCTGCGACGCCCAAGGGCTGCCGCATCCGCACATCTTCTCGGAAAGCGGTCGCTCGCTGACTGCGCACCACGCCATGCTGGTGGTGCAGGTGACCGACGTCGAGCGCCACAATGACGACGTGCCGGAAATCGAGAACAAGGAAAGCCTGCCGGAAACCGTGCAATGGCTGGTAGACCTGCTCGGCCCAACCGATATCGAGATGGTCACCGAAACCTACTGGCGCGCCACCCACTACATGAGCGACGTGGCTGCGCAGTACGCCGACGGCAAGATCACCCTGGCCGAGAAAGCCCTGGCAGAGCAGTGCTACTTCGCCGTCTGCCGACGCCTGCACAACTCGCTCAAGGCGCGTCAGCGCTCGCACCGCCAGGTGCTCGACGAACTCAACGACAAGCTCGCCGACAAGTACATCTGCAACTTCTCGGTATTCCAGAGCCTGCCGGACACCTGGGCCATCGGCCAGGTCCTGCCGATCCTGCCGCTGCATCGCCTGGATGAAGAGCCGCTGCGTCGTGCAGTGCTGCAGGACCTGACCTGCGACTCCGACGGCAAGATCAACCAGTACGTCGATGAGCAGAGCATCGAGACCAGCCTGCCAGTGCATGCGGTCAAAGAGGGTGAGGACTACCTGCTGGGGATCTTCCTGGTCGGCGCCTACCAGGAAATTCTCGGCGACATGCACAACCTGTTCGGCGACACCGACTCGGTGAACATCTACCAGAACCCGAACGGCAGCGTGTACCACGCCGGTATCGAAACCCACGACACCATCGAAGACATGCTGCGCTACGTACACTTGTCTCCGGAAGAGCTGATGACCCACTACCGCGACAAGGTCGCCAGTGCGCGCATAACGGCCCGCGAGCGGACCCAGTTCCTCGACGCACTGCGCTTGGGGCTGACGCGGTCTTCGTACTTGTCGTCGTAATAGCGCTGAACTGAAAAGGCCCGCCCTTGGGATTCCGGGGGCGGGCCTTTTTTTGTGCAGAAATCTTGTCAGCGGTTTTTCGGCGCGCGCACCGCGAGCAACCACTGTGGGAGCCGGCTTGCCGGCGATGCGCCGCGCGGGCGGCGCTCGATCTTGAGGGCGCGACAAAGTCTTCCAGCATGCGCCTGACTACCGCGAAAACCACCCATCCCTCCGCTGCAACCACCACCCCATCAACCCCAGCGTCACCCCGCGCAAGGCCATGAACAACAGAAACGCCAGCCACAACCCATGATTCCCCAGGTCGCTGGCGAACCAGGCGAAGGGCAGGGCGATGACGACGCTGAGCAGCATGGCGTCGCGCATCTCGCGGGCGCGGGTGGCGCCGATGAACAGGCCATCGAGCAGGTAGCTCCAGACGGCGATCAACGGCAGCAGCGCCAGGTACGGCAGGTATTCGAACGCGGTTTCACGCACGCTCGGGATGTCGGTCTGCATCTGGATGAACAGGTGCCCGCCGAGCAGGAACAGGACGGCAAACCCCACGCTGGCGATCAATGACCAGCCACCGGCGATCACCAGTGAACGGCGTAACGCCGGACGGTCGTGGGCACCGATGGCGTGACCGCACAGGGCTTCGACGGCGTGGGCCAGACCGTCCAGTGCGTAGGCCGTCAGCAGCAGACCATTGAGCAGCAGGGCGTTGGCGGCCACGGTCGCTTCGCCCATGCGCGCGCCTTGCACGGTGATGAGGAAGAACACCCCTTGCAGCGCCAGGCTGCGGATGAAAATGTCGCGATTGACGCTGAGCATCGGTCGCCAGCTCTGCCAGCGTGCGAGTAGTGGCCAGATGACCTGGCCGGGAAACGCGCGTAACGAGGGTCGGGTCAGTGCCAGCCCGATCAACGCCGCGGCCCATTCGGCGATCACCGAGGCCCGCGCCGATCCGGCCACACCCCAGTCCAGCCCGAGGACGAACCACAGGTTGAGAACGATGTTCAGCAGGTTGGTGGTCAGCAGGATGATCAGCGGCGCACGGGCGTTCTGCGTGCCGAGGAACCAGCCCACCAGAGCGAAGCTGGCCAGCGCTGCGGGCAAGCCCAGCAGGCGGATCTGGAAAAATTGCAGAGTGCCTTGTTCCAGCTCCGCTCCGGGCTGCATCAGGCCCACGGCGAGATGACTCAACGGGATGGCCAGCAGACCGAGCAACAGGGCGAAAAACAGTGCCAGCAACAGCCCCTGAACCAGCACCTGGCGCAGCGCGGCGCCGTCGGATCGGCCGGCGGCCTGGGCGGCGAAACCGGTCGAGCCCATGCGCAGAAAGCCCAGCACCGACACCAGCAGGGTGTACAGACTGGCGCCCACCGCCACAGAGCCGAGCTGGTGGGCGTGAGGCAGGTGGCCGATCACCGTGCTGTCGACCAGGGCCACCAATGGCACCGAAATGTTGGACAGGATCATCGGCGCAGCCAGGGCCCAGACCTTGTGGTGGGTGGGTCGGTGGTGCCAGTCGGCGAAGAATGAGGGCATGAAAAGTCCTTGATGTGGCTGAGGCGCAGTCCTCGTTGTGAGCAGGTTCGCTCCTACAGAAGGGCAGCACAGCAGCCTGGAACGGCACATTCTACCCAGCTCGCCGCACTTTGCCGGGTGAACCCTGTCTCATCCCGCAGGCATTAGCCGGTGAAGCCGGCAGCCTTGATATATAGTTTCCCGTCTGATCCTGCTGCCAAAGAGTTATCCCCATGCTCAACAAAGGACTGTGGCTGGCCTGCGCGCTGGCGCTGCTCAGCGCCTGTGATTCGTCATCCGTCGATAAACCCGCGCCCGCCGAGAAGGCCGCCGCAACCGCACCTGCGGCTACACCGACGACTGTCGATGTCGCCGCGCTGGCCCAGCGCTACGCCGGCCGTCAGTTGAACGTGGTGGACGTCTCGGAAGTGCAGCTCGATGGCGCCAGTGCGCTGTCGGTGACATTCTCCGCGCCGCTGGACGCCGACCAGCCGTTCGCCGAGCGCCTGCACCTGGTGGACACGGTCAAGGGCAAGGTCGATGGCGCCTGGGAGCTGTCCAACAGCCGCATGGAGTTGCGCCTGCGTCACCTGGAACCGCAGCGCAAGCTGGTGCTGACCATCGATGCCGGTCTGCTCAGCGTCAACGGCCAGCGCCTGGCCGGTGAATTCGTCAGCCGCCTGGAAACCCGCGACATGGAGCCGAGCATCGGTTTCGCCAGTCGCGGTTCGTTGCTGCCGACCCGCCTGGCCGAGGGCCTGCCGGTGATCGCCCTGAACGTCGCCAAGGTCGATGTCGAATTCTTCCGCATCAAGTCCGAGTCCCTGCCGACCTTCCTCGGTTCGTGGGGCCGCAACAGCGCGTTGCAGAGCTACGAGGCCAATGAGCTGCTGCCCATGGCCGATCTGGTCTACGCCGGTCGCTTCGACCTGAACCCGGCAGCCAACACCCGCGAAACCCTGCTGGTGCCCATGGCCGGGATCAAGCCATTGCAGGAAGCCGGGGTCTACCTGGCGGTGATGCGTGCCTCCGGCACCTACAACTATTCGCAGCCGGCTACCCTGTTCACCCTCAGCGATATTGGCCTGTCGGTGCACCGCTACAGCAATCGCCTCGATGTCTTCACCCAGGCGCTGGAAGGTGGCAAGGCCCTGAGTGGTGTCGAGCTGGACCTGCTCGACAACGAAGGCAAACTGCTCGGCCAGGGCAAGACCGACAGCAGCGGTCACTCGCAACTGCCGCTGCCACCCAAGGCCGACGTGCTGCTGGCGCGCCAGGGCGAACACACCACGCTGCTGCGCTTGAACAGCGCCGCGCTGGATCTTTCCGAATTCACCGTCACCGGCCCGCAGGCCAATCCGTTGCAGTTCTTCGTCTTCGGCCCGCGCGACCTTTATCGTCCCGGCGAAACCGTGCTGCTCAATGGTCTGCTGCGCGACCAGGACGGCAAGCCGGTCAACCCCCAGCCAATCAACGTGGAAGTGCGTCGGCCGGATGAGCAGGTCAGCCGCAAGTTTGTCTGGGAAGCCGATGCCAACGGTTTCTATCAGTACCCACTGCAACTGGCGGGCGAAGCGCCGACCGGGCGTTGGCAGTTGCTGTTCGACCTCGGCGGCGGCAAGCGTCAGGTTCACGAATTCCTCGTCGAAGACTTCCTGCCCGAGCGCCTTGCGCTGGAACTCAAGGGCAGCGATGCACCGCTAAGTCCCGACGAAACCGCCGAAGTCAGCGTCAACGGCCGCTACCTGTATGGCGCCCCGGCGGCGGGTAACCGG
This sequence comes from Pseudomonas huaxiensis, assembly GCF_003231275.1. Taxonomy (GTDB): domain Bacteria; phylum Pseudomonadota; class Gammaproteobacteria; order Pseudomonadales; family Pseudomonadaceae; genus Aquipseudomonas; species Aquipseudomonas huaxiensis. The sequence continues at coordinate 52,476 of NZ_QKVL01000019.1, read as the reverse complement.
CTCAGTGGTCAGGTCTATGTGCGGCCACTGCGCGAAGCGGTACCGGCATTGCCCGGCTATCAGTTCGGTTCGGTCACCGAAGGCGAGTTGAACCACGACCTGGAGCTGGAAGAAAGCACTCTCGATGCCAATGGCGAGGCGACGATCAGCATCGCCAGCGAATGGGCAGAGGCCCGCTCGCCGCTGCAACTGACGGTGCAGGCCAGCCTGCAAGAGTCCGGTGGTCGGCCGATCACTCGGCGCCTGGAACAGCCGATCTGGCCGGCGGAGCGTTTGCCGGGCCTGCGCGGTTTGTTCGACGGCGAGGAAACCGATGGCGATGCGCCGGTGGAAATCGAACTGCTGATGGCAGACCGCGACGGCAACAAGCTGGCCGCGGAGAACCTGCGTGTGCGTCTGGTGCGTGAGCGCCGCGACTACTACTGGAACTATTCGCAGAGCGACGGCTGGAGCTACAACTTCAACGAGAAACAGCTCACGGAAAGCGAGCAGAACATCAACGTTCCCGCCGGCAGTACCACCAAGCTCAGTTTCCCGGTGGAGTGGGGCCCGTACCGTGTTGAAGTGGAAGACCCGGATACCGGCATCACCAGCAGCTTGCGCTTCTGGGCCGGCTACCGCGCCCAGGACAACGCCGACGGCGGCGCAGTGCGCCCTGACCAGGTACGCCTGGCGCTCGACAAGCCGGCCTATAACGATGGCGACACCGCGACCGTGACGGTCACCCCGCCCGCCGCCGGCAAGGGCTACTTGATGGTGGAAGGCAATGACGGCCCGCTGTGGTGGCAGGAGATCGATGTCCCCGCCGAGGGCAAGGCCTTCGAGGTGAAGCTGGACCCGAAATGGGCGCGGCATGACCTCTATGTCAGCGCACTGGTGATTCGCCCGGGCGAACGTAAGGCCAACGTCACACCGAAGCGCGCCGTGGGCGTGCTGCACCTGCCGCTGGACCGCGCCCAGCGCAAGCTGGCGCTGACCCTCGACGCACCCGCGAAGATGCGGCCCAAGCACCCGCTGACCGTCAACATCGAAGCGCGCAATGCCGATGGCAGCGTACCGAAGCAGGTCCAGGTGCTGCTGGCGGCAGTGGACGTCGGCATTCTCAATATCACCAGCTACGTCACTCCTGATCCGTTTACCGGCATGTTCGGTCGCAAGGCCTACGGCGCTGACCAACTGGATATCTACGGGCAATTGATCGAAGCCGGCCAGGGTCGTCTCGCCAGCCTCGCCTTCGGTGGTGACGCCGGCATGGCCAAGGGCGGCAAGCGTCCGGACACCAGCGTGACCATCGTCGCCCTGCAAAGCGCACCGGTTACGCTCGACGCGCAGGGCAAAGGCCAGGCGACCGTGGAGATTCCCGATTTCAACGGTGAACTGCGTCTGATGGCCCAGGCCTGGAGCGAAGACCACTTCGGCGTGGCCGAGGGCAAGACCGTGGTCGCCGCGCCGCTGATCGCCGAACTGTCGGCGCCGCGCTTCCTTGCCGGTGGCGACCGCACCAGCCTGGCGCTGGACCTGTCCAACCTCACCGAACAACCACAGACCCTCGCGGTGGCCCTGGCCACCGAAGGCCAGTTGGACCTGCTGGGCTCGTCCCATCAGACGCTCAAGCTCAAGCCCGGCCAGCGCGTCACGCTGCAGGTGCCGGTGCAGGCCAAGGGTGGCTTCGGCCAGGGCCGCGTCACCGTGCGCGTTGATGGCCTGGTGCTGCCGGGCGAGACCGATACCGGCTTCTCCCGTGACTGGACCCTCGGCGTGCGCCCGGCCTATCCGGCGCAACTCAAGCATTACCGCGTGGCGCTCAAGGGCGAGCCGTGGAGCTTGCCGGAGCAGGACCTGGCGCTGTTCGAGCCGGCAGGACTGGAAGCGACCCTGGCGTTGTCGAGCCGGCCGCCGCTGAACCTCGCCGAACAGATCCGTGCGTTGAAAGCCTATCCCTATGGTTGCCTGGAGCAGACCACCAGCGGCTTGTACCCATCGCTCTACGCCGATGCCGCCACCCTCAAGCGCCTCGGTCTGACCGGCGAGCCGGCTGCGGACCGCCAGCGCAAGATCGAGATGGGCATCGAGCACCTGCTGGGCATGCAGCGTTACAACGGCAGCTTTGGCCTGTGGAGTTCCGACGGTGACGAAGAGTACTGGCTGACGGCATATGTCACCGACTTCCTGCTGCGCGCCCGTGACCAGGGCTTTGCTGTTCCGCCCGAGGCCTTGAAGAAGGCCAGCGAGCGGCTGCTGCGTTATGTGCAGGAGCGCAATCTGATCGAGGTCAACTACAGCGAGAACGCCGAGCACAGCCGCTTTGCCGTGCAGGCTTACGCCGCGCTGGTGTTGTCCCGTAGCCAGCAGGCGCCGTTGGGTGCCCTGCGCAGTCTGTTCGAGCGTCGCGCCGATGCCCGTTCCGGCTTGCCACTGGTGCAACTGGCGATCGCCCTCGACACCATGGGTGACAAGCCCCGTGGCGAACAGGCGTTGCAGGCCGGGCTGGCGGTCACCCGCGGCAACGCGTGGATGGCCGATTACGGCAGCCCGTTGCGGGACCAGGCGCTGATCCTCGCCTTGCTCGACGAGTACAAGCTCGCCAGCAAGGTGATTCCGGATCGCCTGTTCCAGCTCTCCGATCAACTGGCTGCCAGCCCGTGGCTGTCTACCCAGGAGCGTAATGCCCTGTTCCTCGCCGGGCGTGGCCTGGCGCAACAACCCGAGGGACAGTGGAAAGCGCAACTGGACAGCGCCGGCGAAACCCGCGAGCTGAGTCCGGCGCAATCTGGCCTGCACCTCGAGGGCGCGTTACTGGCTTCGCCGCTGACCGTGCACAACGAGGGCGAGCAGACGCTGTACCAGCGCCTGACCTTGTCCGGCTATCCGCGCCAGGCACCAGCAGCCAGTGGCAACAATATGAGCATCCGTCGTGAGTACCTGGGCATGAACGGCCAGGCGCTGGATCTGCGCTCGCTGGAAAGCGGCGACCTGGTGCTGGTGCACCTGGCGATTCAGGCCAAGGCCCGGGTGCCGGACGCGCTGGTGGTGGATCTGCTGCCGGCGGGACTGGAACTGGAAAACCAGAACCTCGCGCAAAGCGCCGCCAGCCTGGAAAACGCCAGCAGTGCGGTCAAGCAATGGCGCGAGGCGATGGAGAACGCCAACGTGGTTCATCAGGAGTTCCGCGATGACCGCTACGTGGCGGCGTTGAACCTCGATGGTTATGGCACCACCCACCTGCTGTACCTGGCGCGTGCGGTAACCCCGGGCAGCTACCGGATTCCGCCGCCGCAGGTGGAGTCGATGTACCGGCCGGACTGGCAGGCTGTGGGCGATGGCGCTGGAGAGATGGTCATCAAGGGCCGTTGAAATCAATGGGGGCCGCAATCGCGGCCCCCACTGTTCAATGCACCACCCAACTCAACACCCACAGCCCCAACAATGCCCAGATGATCCCGGCAATCACCGATGCCCGCATGAACGCTCTGACCGCTGAATACAACAGCAGCAACCCGATGATCAGAATCAGGATGCTGATGATCGAAGTGTCCATGCCTAAAGTGCTTGCCAGGCCGTCGATGAACTTCGTGCCGGCGTTGGCCAGCAGTGCAAACAGCCCGCTGAGGGCGTCCACCACAAAGCGGATGACGGCGCCTATCGCTTGTCCCAGCCACTCGAAAAAACCTTCTACATGCATGGTTGTGTCCTGATGATCGTCACAGCGTTCACGCTGCCTTCCAGCCTTTGGCTATCGCCAGGCCATTACGGTTCCCTGATGGAGTGCTTCCGATGTTCAGCGTAGCCCTGCCGCGTGGTCGCAAGGCCCGCTTGGCAACCCAGGTGCTGCTGGCGGGACTGGGGCTGGTGGCGCTGCTGTGGCTGGCCGACCGGATCTGGCCATTGCCGCTGCCCGAAGATGATCTGGCCCGGGTGGTGCTGGCCGAGGACGGTACGCCGTTGTGGCGCTTCGCCGATGCCGAAGGCGTCTGGCGTTACCCGGTGGGTGTCGAGGAAGTCTCGCCGTTGTACCTCCAGGCCCTGCTCACCTATGAGGACCGTTGGTTCTATCGCCATCCCGGGGTCAACCCGCTGGCACTCGGGCGAGCGGCCTGGCAGAACCTCAGTGGTGGCCGGGTGTTGTCGGGCGGTAGCACCTTGTCGATGCAGGTGGCGCGCCTGCTCGATCCACACTCGCGCACCTTGCCCGGCAAGTTGCGCCAGCTCTGGCGCACGCTGCAACTGGAGTGGCATTTGTCCAAGCGCGAGATCCTCGAAATCTACCTCAATCGCGCGCCCTTCGGCGGCACTCTGCAAGGCGTGGCGGCGGCAAGTTGGGCGTACCTGGGCAAGTCACCGCTGCACCTGACTCCCGCCGAAGCAGCGCTGCTCGCGGTGCTGCCGCAAGCGCCCAGCCGCCTGCGCCCGGACCGCCATCCGCAGCGCGCCACCGCTGCCCGCGACAAGGTGCTGCAGCGCCTCGATGAATATCAGGTGTGGCCGGGCCAGCAGATCCACGAAGCCATGGAAGAACCACTGCTGCTCGCCCCGCGCCAGGAGCCGGCACTGGCGCCCTTGTTGGCACGCCGCCTGAACCGTGCGGACAGCCCTCCGCTGATTCGCACCACTCTCGATGCCGTATTGCAACGCCGTCTGGAAGACCTGCTGATTGGCTGGCGTGCGCGGCTTCCCGAGCGGACTTCGGCGGCGATCCTGGTGGTCGAGTCGCAGACCATGGCGGTGCGCGCTTACCTCGGTTCGGTGGACCTCAATGACGAGCGTCGTTTTGGTCACGTCGACATGATCAGCGCCTGGCGTTCGCCGGGCTCGACCCTCAAGCCGTTTCTCTACGGCATGGCCATGGACGATGGCCTGATCCATTCCGAATCGCTATTGCAGGATGTGCCGCGGCGTTACGGCGATTATCGTCCCGGTAATTTCTCCATGGGCTTCAGTGGCCCGGTGGCGGCCAGCTCAGCGTTGTCGCTATCGCTCAACCTGCCGGCGGTGCAATTGCTGGAAGCCTACGGGCCGAAACGCTTCGCCGCGCAACTGCGTACCGCAGGTGTACCGCTGGCGCTGCCGGCGCTGGCCGAGCCGAACCTGTCGCTGATCCTCGGTGGGGGTGGCAGCCGTCTGGAAGACCTGGTCGCCGGCTACAGCGCCTTCGCCCGCGACGGCATGAGTGCCAGCCTGCGCCTGCAACCGGATGCGCCGCTGCTGGAGCGACGCCTGCTGTCGCCGGGCGCGGCGTGGATCGTGCGGCGCATCCTCAGCGGCCAGGCCCGCCCTGATCGCGATCCGCACGCCGAGCTGGTGCAGCGTCCGACGCTGGCCTGGAAGACCGGTACCAGCTATGGCTTTCGCGATGCATGGTCGATCGGGGTCGGTCCGCGCTACCTGATTGGCGTTTGGATCGGTCGGCCGGACGGCACCCCGGTGCCTGGTCAGTTCGGCCTGGCCTCGGCCGCGCCGTTGATGCTGCAAGTGCACGATGTGTTGAGCAACCGCGACAGTCAGCGCGGCATCGCCGTGCCGGTGCCCGCGGTGCCAGCCAATGTCGGCGTGGCAGCGATCTGCTGGCCGTTGGGTCAGCCGCTGGCACGTAGCGATCCCAACTGTCGCCGCCAGCGGTTTGCCTGGACGCTGGACGGCACCACGCCACCGACGCTGATGGCACAGGACCAGCCGCTGAGTGTCGGGCTGCTGGAGCGGGTCTGGATCAATGACCGGGGCTTGCGGGTTGATGCGGGGTGTCCTGGCGCAAAGTCGCGGGATATTGCCCTGTGGCCAGCGCCGTTGGAACCATGGCTGTCGCGGGTAGAGCGACGTGATATACGGCTACCGGCGACCGACCCGGCGTGCCCGCCGCAAGTGCCGGCAACGGCGCCGCCGCTGTCCATCGTCGGCGTGCGTCAGGGCGATCAGTTACGGCGTCCGGCCACCAGCCGCGAGACGCTGCATGTGGATGTGTCCGCGCTGGGTGGTGATGGGCAGCGCTGGTGGTTCCTCAACGGTGCGCCGCTGGGTGAAACCGCCGGCCAGAACCTGTTGAAGGCCAACCTCGACGAGGCCGGCCAGTACGAACTGAGCGTGCTCGATGCCAGCGGCCAGACCGCACGGCTGACCTTCCAGGTCACTCAGTAGCGGCGAATCATCCACACCCCGCCGAGGATCAACACCAGGCCGGCGATCTTGCCGAGGCTGGCCGGTGCTTCACGAAAACCCGCCCAGCCGAAATGGTCGAGGGCCATGGCCATCGCCAACTGCCCGGCCAGCACCAGCGCCATGAACAGCATGGCGCCGATGCGCGGGCCGGCGAAGGCGGCGGTGGTGATGAAGAACGCCCCCAGCAATCCGCCGCTCCAATGCCACCAGGTCAGGCCTTTCAGGGCGGTGAGCCCGGGCATCTCACGTTGGCTCAGAACCAGCGCCAGCAGGGCGACGGTGCCCACCGCAAACGAGATCAGGGCGGCAGCCAGCACGCTGGACACCTGTTTGGCCAACTGGCCGTTGATACCGGCCTGCAAGGGCAGGAACGCACCGGCGATAAAGGGCAGGCAAAGCAGCCACCAGACAGGGGCAGGCATGGAAAATCTCCAGGAAAAAAGTGCTACGAAACTCGCCGGAATAAGTCTCGGCCAGGTGGAAACCCGCAAGGGGGCGCGGAGTTTACTGTAGTCAACGGGCTTTCCCGAATCGCTTTTCATGCATAGACGCTGCGCTGCAAATGCATGCGTTATGCACCTGAAATTGACGCCAGCTACCCGTCAAATGGATATAGCGCGAAAGTCGAAGTGCCATCATCTTGGCTGAAAGAGGTTTTCAACCAATTGAATTCAAAGGACTTTTTTTGCCATCGTCGGCGTATATAAACGGTTAATACCAAGTTCAGAATTGTGACTCCTCGCTTGGGGGGCTGATATGGCGTTACGGAAGTGGAGGTTCCGCTCTGGGACCGTCCGTAAACACAAAACACCAAGCAGCGGCAGCGAAAGCTATGGAGTCGCCATCATGAATACTCAAGCGTGGATCAAAGCAAGCACGGCACTGGCACTGGTTCTGGCTATAACCGCATCGGCGGGTTGCAGCAGTGGTGGCGGTGGTCACCATAGTGAAGTAGACGGTTCATCGCCAACAGACGGCGGCGGTGCTGCCGGCGGAGGCGATGGCGGAACCGGCGGTGGCACCGGCGGAGGCGATGGCGGAACCGGTGGCGGCACGGGCGGCGGTGATGGCGGAACCGGCGGCGGAGGCACGGGTGGCGGCGGAACCGGCGGCGGTGATGGTGGAACCGGTGGCGGCGGTACGGGTGGTGGTGATGGCGGAACCGGCGGTGGCGGCACAGGTGGTGGCGGAACCGGTGGCGGCGGTACGGGTGGTGGTGATGGTGGAACCGGCGGTGGCGGTACGGGCGGCGGTGGCACTGGCGGTGGCGGCACTGGTGGCGGTAACGCCGGCGGTGGCGGAAACACCACCACACCTCTCATCACCGGCCAGGTTCTGGATCAGGTCGGCACCGGAGTCTCCGGGGTTGGAACGGCTGTCAGCAGCCTCGGTACGACTCTCAACACGTTGCCGGTGCTGGGCGACGTCAACGCCGGTGGCCTGGTGAACTCCGCGGGTCAAGCAGTCACCAGTATCGGTACTGGGGTGAGCAACGGCCTCGGCGAACTGGGCACTGGCGGTAATGCCGTTGGCAAGACCCTTTCCGGGGTCGGCGCTGGTGTTGCGAACCTTGGCAGTGGAGTACAGGCACTCGCCGGTAGCAATGTCATCGAGCAGGTACCTGTGGTTGGCGGCCTGGTCGGCCAGGTTGGCCAAGCGGTCACCATGCTGGGCAACACCCTAGATACTCAGAGCACGACTGGCCCTCTGGGCAGTCTCAACCAGCAACTCAGCAACACCGCTGTGCAAGTCGTGTCGCTGGTGGAGAACACCACTGGCAACCTGGGCTCCGTGACTGGGCTGGGTGCTCCGCTTGACTCGGTGGTGCAGAAGGTTGGTGGCCTGGTCGACAAGGTCGGCGACGGCGTAACCGCCGCCGGCAACGGTAATCCCCTGACCACTGCGGTGGGCGGCCTGCTGAGCAATGTCGGTGGTGGCACCTCTACCGCAGGCGGTCTGGTTGGCGATGGCAAGGCGGGTGGTTCGACGGGCCTTCCGGAAACCCTGGGCGGCGTCGTCGCGGATCTCGGGTCTGGCTTCGATGCAGGCAGTAATAACGCTGTGGTGAGCGCTGCTGGCAATGCTACGTCCGGTGTTGGTAACACGGTGGCTTCGCTGGGAACACTGCTCGGCGGTAACGGTGTCGCCAGCGGTAGCGCGGCCGCCCCGGCTGCGGCACTGACCAACTCAGTCAGCTCGGCGGTTACGCCGGTCGTCAATACGGTAGCCAGCGTGACCCAGCAGGTTGGGGCCGCTACTGGTCTGGGCGCTCCGGTCAACGGGCTGGTCAGTCAGGTCGGTGGTGCGGTAACCAGCCTTGGTACCCAGTTGGGCAATGCTACGAGCAACCCCGTAGTCGATCAGGTTGGCGCAACACTGGGTGCAGTAGGCGTAACGGTCGCCCAGGCGGGTGGTCTGGTCAACGGCCAAGCCAGCGGTGGCGGTGTCGGCGCAGGGCTGGGTGGTGTGGTCAACACCGTAACCAATACCTTGACCGGTGCGACTGGCGGAACAGGCGGTGTCGGCGCAGGGCTGGGTGGTGTAGTCAACACCGTAACCAGCACCTTGAACGGCGCAACTGGTGGAACTGGCGGTGCCGGTGCAGGGCTGGGTAGCGTGGTCAACACAGTAACGGGCGCCGTGGGCAGTGCAACGGGCAGCGCTGGCGGTGTCGGCGGCACCCTCGGTGGCGTGGTCAGTACCGTGACAGGAACCCTGGGTGGCGTAACCGCTGGAACCAGTGTCGGTGGTTCCGTGGGTGCTAATGCCGGTGCCGGAGCTACCGGTGGCGTTGGCGGCCTGCTCAACGGCCTGACCGGGGGCCTCAAAAAGTAAAAAGCCATCACTGTTGTTAGACGATCTTACGGGCAACACCTACGCTTGAGTCTGACGAGGGAACCGCCTTGGTTCCCTCGTACTTTTCAGGATCATGGAGTGTCCTATGCGATCGATGGCAGTCGCGTTAGTGGGTTTGTCCTGGGTCAGTGTGCTTCAGGCCGAGCCGCTCCCAAGCTATCTGAACAGCAACGAAACCGAACGCAACCTGCCTGCACCCAACTTGCCGGCTGATGCTTTCAGGCCGACAACTCCCAAGCTGCAAGTGCCGAGTCCGGCAACCGCTCAACCCCAGCCGCTGATGATGAATACCCGGGTGCTGATCCACAAAATCCGCATTGAAGGCGGGACGGTCTACCCGCTGAGCGAATTGCGTGAAAACTATCAGGGGCTGATCGATCGCGAGGTGACTGTCGGCGAGCTGATCGAGGCAACCCGGCGTCTCACCCAGCGCTACCAGCAGGACGGCTACTTGTTGTCCTACGCTTTTCTCCCCGTGCAGGATTTCGCCGAAGGCCGGCTGCGGGTCGTGTTGGTCGAAGGCTATATCCGCGATTACGAACTGCAGGGCGATATTGGTCGTGTCTCGGGCTACCTCGACAAACTGGTGGCCAAGCTCAAGGCCGTACGGCCGCTGACGCGCCAGGCATTCGAACGTTACACCTCGCTGATGAGCCGCGTGCCCGGTATCACCTTGCAGGCCAATGTGCCTCCACCGGGCACCACCGACGGGGCGAGCAAGCTGATGGTGCAGGCTTCTCGCAAGCCGTTCACCACCACCATGAGCCTCACAGACGGCAGTCGCGACGACATCCAGGCCCTGTTCGGTGCCAACAGCAATGCGCAGACCGCAGTCGCCGAGCAAGTGAGTGTCAGCGCCCTGTTCCCGCCAGGCGAGGACAAGGAGCGGTACTTCCGCGCCGACTACTCGCAGTCCCTGGACAGCGAGGGCACCCAACTGATCCTGTCGGCATCCCGCTACCGCAGCGACCCCCGTGCGGTGGTCAGGCTGACCGATAACATCAACCTCAAGCAGCACCGTGAAAACGACCGCTACTCCATCGGCCTGACCCATCCGCTGATCGCCTCGCCCAATGAATGGCTGAGCCTCTCAGCACGCTTCTACGCCGTCGACGACAGCACCGATTACCGCGTGATCGGCTTCCCGTTGAAAGTCAGCACCAACACCGACATCCGCGCCCTGGCCTTCGAGGGCGACTGGCGCAAGGCGACTGAAAAGCAGCTACGGATCATCAGTGCGGGCGTCTACCAGGGACTTGATCATTTCGGTGCTGAAACCGACGCGGGCTACGACCTTGATTTCTTCCGCCTGCGGCTGTCTGGCGTACAGAGCGACCGCTTCTTCGAAAACTGGCAAGGCGTAGTGTCCGCCGCGCTGTACTGGACCGACGACAACCTGCCCGACAGCGAACGGGCGGTGTTCGGTGGGCAGAACTTCGGCCGCGGTTACCCCGTGGATCAAGCGTCAGGCGACAAGGGCTGGGGCGCGGCCTACGAGGTCAACTACAGCTTCAAGCGCGAAGGCGAGTGGGTGAAGGTGCTGCAGCCCTATGTGGTGCTGGACGCTGCGCGGACCTGGTTCAACGAACTGCAGGTGCAGGACTCGCGGATGTCATCGCTGGCCCTCGGCCTGCGCTTTGGTGACGCGCGTTACTACAACATCTCGCTGGAGGCGGCCAAGCCGATGTCGGACATGGCGCTGGACAGTTTCAACCGCCGGCCGCGGTTCACGGTGAGTTTCAGTTATCAGTTGTGAGTGAGCGGCAATGGAAATGCCCCGGGGCTGTCAGGCAGTCTCGGGGCATTGGTGGGTGGTGTTTCGCAAGGGCATCTATTCCGTTCAATGTCCAAGACTGCCTGGCCACTACAGTGCCAACGTATTCACAGTCTTTTTATATCAACAAAAAGGACGAGGATTGGACGTGTGTGGTCAGGATATATTCGATGGACATTTCCTGATCTTTTCTGCGATAGATCGTCGAGTCTGAATCGTCTCAGCGACCTTTTCCATGAAATGCTACATCGCGTACTTTTGGGTATGTGCCCTCGCCGCGGCAAAGTACTTCTTGTCATCTTCTTTGAATTGCCGTGCTATCTCTGGCACCAGTGGGTCATCAGGGTTGGGTTTTAGCATCAGAGCGGAAATACCAAGAAGTACCTTGTCAATGGTAAGGGTCGGTAACCAACCACCTTTCAAGATGTTGAGGGTAACCGAACCATTGGAACTAATATTGGGGTGATAGATTTTTGTTGTAAAAACCACCTTGGGTGGCTTGCTGGGGTAATCATTCGGGAAATGAATGCTGAGGGAGAAAACTCCCCCGTCAAATGGCGAGTCAGCAGGTCCGGGAATTGTCGCTTGCCAATGATATATATCATCACCTACCGGTTCGGCGGAGAAGCCGGCGGGAAGTGTTTCTGATATATCTTTCGATTCTTTTGAAAGTCTTTGTGAAGTATTCATGTCAGACTCCTGGCGGGTGTGTGTACTTTAATCTAAACCTGCCTGTTTCTTCGCAGCAACTGACAAAAATATCAGGTCCTTTTTCGTAGAGACGTACATACCCCTTAATTGAGGCCCGCCCGCAGGTGAGTGTCGAGCACGGCTGATCCTCGCCTGTTTTCAACGCAGCATGGCCGAGTTCGGATGCATTTCGTACAGCGCCTAGGGAACGGCGTGGAGTTTGTCCTGCACCCGCTCCAGCGGAAACAGGCTGCTCAGCGTGTCCAGCAAGCGGGTGTGATAGATCGGTTTGCGAAAGACGCCCTGTACCTGCAAGCGCTCCAGTTCATTTGCAACAACAGAGTCGATCTGTCCACTGCAGACGATCACCGGCAGGTACTCGCGGGCCGTGTGGTCGCGCAGGCGTTTGATCAGGGAGATGCCGGACTCCTCCGGCATGTTCAGGTCGGTGATGACCAGGGCGATATCCGGGTGCCGGGTCAACTGCTGGAGGGCGAGCTTCACCGATGTCGCCGTGTGGCAACAAAAGCCTTCGCCGTCCAGCAGTTCAGCCAGTTCGTTCAACGCGTCCTCTTCATCATCCACTAACAGCAGCTGTTCGCGTGGGGGGGAAGCAGGCATGGCGTAGTCCTGTCACGGGTTACGTTGGGCTCATGGGGGAGCGTCCGGCGGCTCTGCCGGGATACGGTCATTCCTATTCGGGCAGGGCTCCCTCGATGGTCGTGAAGATGCTGGTCACGCCCTCGGAGATGGTTGGCACAAATGCCACCAAGGCAACGGCCACCATGCAGGCGACCAGCGCATATTCGATACCCGACGCGCCGTCAGTACTTTTGAAGAATCCCCGGATGGACTGGATGATTTTGGCAAGACGCATGATGTTGCTCCTTAGCGCGGGAAGCGCTGGTGACACGGGGATTGGGTGATTCCCCTTTGCCACCAGAGCATCGTCAAGAGTTAACCCTTCAGCAAATGTAAGAAAGCATTAACACCAAAGTGATAGTGGAAAACTGCCGCCAATAAGCTGTTGTTTTATGGGGGTGACAGAAATGCCACCGAAAATAATCTGACGGTGTAATGGCGTTTTGGCCTACCTGCGCTACCGTCAAATAGCGAAATAGTTACTTCCAACTGAGTATTTGTGAGCCCGTTAACAAGATGTACCGGGCTGATGGGGCGCAAGGCAGGGAGGGGCCGGACATGAGCAGTCGCATCACATTGATACTCGCCGGACTGTTTTTGTTAGGGGCCATCGTCGCCGGCTACTGGGGATTGACCCTTGGCAGGAAGCCCGCGACAGAAACGCCGCCACCCGCGCCGGCAACCCAGCCGGTGACGCAAGCCGTCAACAACGTCCAGGATGAATTGCGCAAACCGGTGGTGGTGTTGCGCCGGGATGTTGCCGCCAATATGCCATTGAGCACCGACGATCTCGCCGTGGAGCGCCTGCTGGTGGCGCCGGCCGGCAGTTTCCAGACTCCCGAGCAAGTTGCCGGACGCACGCCGTGGCGCGATCTGCCCGCCGGCACCTGGCTGGAAGAAAGCAGCTTCGAGGCCGGTGGTCCGCTGGCGCGAATGATTCAGCCGGGCGAGCGGGCCCTGACGCTCGCAGTGGATGAGGTCAGCGGCGCAGCCGGGCAGATCCGCCCTGGCGACTACGTCGACGTGCTGCTCTATCTGAAAGATGAAACCGACAATCCCCAGGCCAGCGCTCAAGTGGTGATCCCGGCCTTGCGCTTGCTCAGTGTTGGCCAGCAGATGGGGCTGGCCAGCGACGGCAAACCAGCCGAGCCGGTCGAGGTCGATCCCAAGGTTCGCGAGCAAAAACGCCGCGATGCCCCGCGCACCGTGGTGGTGGCGGTTCCCGAAGGGCTGGCGAGTCGATTGGTACTGGCGGCCCAGGCCGGCAGCCTGCGCCTGGTGGTGCGCAGCGCTGAAGAAAATCGCCTGGCTCGCTACTGGGCTGACCCGAAGGCCACGGACACCACGCTGGCCAATGCCAATCGCGAACTCTACCGCTTCAGTCAACTGGCCATGGTCCAGCCGGCAGCGCCCGTCCATAACACTCCGGCGCCACGACGGGCCATGGAAATCATCCGCGGCACGCAATCTTCCGAGCAATCCCACTGAACCCAGCAAGGATGCCCTTCAATGAGCAGCCGTTCTCCGCGGATTTCCGTCTACACCTTGATGGCTTCGCTGCTACTGCCATGGTCCGCTTCGCACGCGGCCACCAGCGGCTGTTCCGCGTTGCCGAGAGTGCCTGCGGTGATCGAAATCGACCAGGGCCTGCAACAGGAAGTCCGCCTGCCGGTGGGCATCAGCCGCGCGGCAGTGGGCGATCCGAAAGTCGCCGACGTGCATCCGGTGGGCAATGACGCTGTGCTCCTCACGGCCATGGGGCCCGGCGCGACCAGCCTGAGCTTGTGGACCAGTTGCGCCAGCACGCCGCGCCAGACCATGGTCTTTGTCCGTGGGCGGGCAACGGCGGACATGGTTTCAACGGATGTGCCGTCCTCGCTGGATGCGGAGTTGCCCAGCCAGGTCCAGGCCGATATCCGCTTCGTTGAAGTCAGCCGTACCAAGCTCAAGGAAGCGGGCGCGCGGTTGTTCTTCCGAGGCTCCAACAACTCGCTGATCGGGTCGCCCGGTACCACCCCGGCGACAGTAGTCTCCCCCGGCAATGTGGGGTCGGTGACGCCGCTGATTCCGCTGAACAATGATGTCTTCAACATTGTCTGGGGCGGAGGCAGCAGTCGCTTCCTGGCGGCGATCAATGCACTGGAAAACAGCGGTTTCGCCTATACCCTGGCGCGCCCCAGCCTGGTGGTGCTCAGTGGCACCACCGCGAGTTTCCTGGCCGGTGGCGAAATTCCCATTCCGGTGCCCAGCAGCGGCAGCGACAACGTGTCGATCGAGTTCAAGGAGTTTGGGATCCGCCTGGCACTGACCCCGACGGTGGTCAGTCGCAACCGGATCCTGCTCAAGGTCGCCCCCGAGGTCAGCGAACTGGACTACAACAACGTGGTGCAGATTGCCGGCACCGCCGTGCCCGGTCTGACGGTGCGGCGCACCGATACCAGCATCGCCCTCGCCGATGGCGAAAGCTTCGTCATCAGCGGCCTGATCAGCAGCCGTAATCGCTCTACCGTGGACAAATTCCCTGGCTTGGGCGACCTGCCGATTCTCGGTGCGTTTTTCCGCCAATCAACCCTGCAACGCGATGAAACCGAACTGCTGATGGTGGTCACGCCCCACCTGGTCAAGCCGCTGGCGGTGAACGCGAAGCTGCCGGAGCTTCCCGGTGAGCGTCTGCGCACCTACGACCCGAGCTGGGGACGGCTTTTCTTCCTGGAAAACGGCGACTTTGAACGTCGCAGTGGGTTATCCCAATGAGCGAAAGCCTGAGTCAGACCTTCCTTGCCATCACCCGCAACGAGGGTGACCTGCAGTGGCTGCAGACCGCGCTGGCGCCGCTGGGCCAGGTGGTCGGCGCCGGCAGCGGCAGTCTTGATGAAATGCTGGCGCTGGTCGACGTGACCTTCGCCAATCTGGTGTTCATCGGCCTGGACCGCGACCATGTAGTCAACCAGTGCGCGTTGATCGAAGGGGTATTGGAGGCCAAACCGATGCTGGCGATCGTCGCCCTCGGCGATGGCATGGACAACCAGCTTGTGCTCAATGCGATGCGCGCCGGGGCGCGGGATTTCGTCGCCTACGGTTCGCGCTCGAGCGAGGTGGCCGGGCTGGTCCGGCGCCTCGGCAAGCGCCTGCCGCCAGTGACCACCAACCCGCACCTGGGCGGCCTCACCGTGCTCTATGGCACCCAGTGCGGTTCCGATGGCGCACTGCTGGCTCTGCACCTCGGACAAGTGGTGCAGAAAAGCGGCCAGCAAACCCTGTTGCTCGACCTCGGCCTGCCCCGCGGTGACAGCCTGGCGTTGCTGGGCGTGGAATCGTCCTTTCATTTCGGCGATGCCTTGCGCCATCTGCGCCGGCTCGACAGCACCCTGATCGACAGCGCCTTCGCCCGCGAGGCCAGCGGCCTGCGCCTGCTGGCCTACGCCCTCGGCGACGAAGCGCTGGAGCGCACCAGCGCCGCCGAGCTGTACATGCTGCTCAGTGCGCTGCGGCAACACTTCCAGCACATTATCGTCAACCTCACCGGGCAGGCTGACAGCGAGGCGCTGCGCACCTTTGTCAGCCACTGCGACAAGCTGATCTGGTACACCGACCAGAACGTCATCGAGTGTCGGCGCAACCTTGAAGTGCTTAATACCTGGCGTGAGAAAGGCATGAACCTGGAGCACGCCAAACTGCTGGTCGACCGCTACCTGCGCAGCGTGGTACCGGACGCCGAAGCCCTCGGCAAGCGCTTCGCCCTGCCGGTGCTGACCGAGCTGCCGTCCAGTCCCGAGGTGCGGCTCAATGCCAGGAACCAGGGCGTGAGCCTGTTCGAACTGGCCCCGCGCGACAACCTCACTCATGCCCTCAAGACCCTCGGCGATCGCCTCGCGCGGCGTTCGGAAAACCTCAAGCCCAAGGCCAACAACTGGCTGACCCGGCTCTGGGGAAACAAGCATGACCAGTGACGAGTTGTTCGGCGGACCCCGGGCCAACCTTGGCAACGATCCCCAGGCGCTCAAGCGCGCGCTGCACCGTCACATCATCGATGCCATCGAAGACTCCGGCCGCAACCTGCTGGAAGGCTCGCGCCCGGCGCTGGCGCAATTCGTCACTGAGCAAGTCGGCGATTACATCGCCCGCCTGCACCTGGCGCTGTCGCGCTATGAAATGGAGCGGCTGGCCGAGGAACTGGTCGACGAACTCACCGGCTTCGGCCCGCTGGAAGTCCTGCTGCGCGACACCAGCGTTACCGAAATCCTGGTCAACGGCCCGTACCGCGTGTTCGTCGAGCGCGCCGGGGTGTTGCACCAGACTGATCTGCGTTTCATCGATTCGCACCATGTCGAGCGGGTGATGCAACGTATCCTTGCGCCGCTTGGCCGGCGCCTGGATGAGTCGTCGCCAATGGTCGATGCGCGCATGCCCGACGGCAGCCGGGTCAACGCAATCATTCCGCCGGTGGCGCTGGACGGGCCTTGCCTGTCGATCCGCAAATTCCGCAAGGACATGCTCAAGAGCGCCGACCTGCTGGCGACCCGCGCCATCGATCCGGGGATCATGGCGTTCTTCGAACTGGCGGTGAGCAAGCGTTGCAACGTGCTGGTCAGTGGCGGTACCGGCACCGGCAAGACCACGTTGCTGAACATCCTCAGCCAGTTGATCAGCCCACACGAGCGGTTGGTGACCATTGAGGACGTGGCCGAGCTGCAATTGGACCACCCTCACGTCGTGCGTCTGGAAACCCGGCCGCCGAATGCCGAAGGCCATGGCGAGATCAAGGCCAGCGAACTGATCCGCAACGCCCTGCGGATGCGCCCGGACCGCATCCTGCTGGGGGAGATTCGCGGGGTGGAGGTCATCGATGTGCTGACCGCAATGAACACCGGCCACGACGGCTCCATGAGCACTGTCCACGCCAACTCCGCGCAGGACGCGCTGTTGCGCCTGGAAACCCTGGTGGGCCTCACCGGGCTCCAGGTGGCGGAGAAGACCCTGCGGCAGATGATCTGCGCCGCCCTTGATGTGGTGATCCAGTTGACCCGCCTGCCCGATGGGCGCCGTTGTGTCAGCGAGGTGCTCGAAGTGGTTGGCCTGCGCGATGACGTGTACGTCACCAACACCCTGTTCCGCCTTGATCGGCGAGGCGGTACGGCCTTCGTGCGCGACGCGGTCAACCCGGCCGGAGAGAAGCTGCGTCACGATCCGCTGGAGTCCGCGCCATGATCGCCCTGGTCTTGGGGCTGTTCGGGCTGCTGTTGCTGAGCGCTTCTGTCAGCCTGTTCTACAGCGGCGTGCGTAAGTCGGCGCAAGAGCGCACCTTGCAGCGGCTGGGCCAGTTGCCGGAGCCGGTGGCGGTCGAGGCACCGACCTGCGGCTGGCTGGAGCTGCTGCTGTTGCGCGCCGGCTTCGACCGGCGCACCGACCGTCTGCTGCTCTGGGGGGCGGCGTGGCTGTTGCTGATTGCCCTGGCGGGCAGTTTCTCGGGCTGGCCGGGAGCACTGACGATGTTGGTGCTCGGCCCGCTGCTGTGGCGCCTCTACATGAGCTGGCGCTTCCAGCGCCGGCTGCGGCGGATGATCGAGCAACTGCCGACACTGCTCGATCACGCCGTGCGCAGCCTCAAAGCCGGGCGCACCCTCAGTGATGCCATGCTGGGCGCCATCGAAGTCTCCGCCGCCCCCCTGAAAAGCGCCATGCAGCGGGTTCAGCGCAACGTGCAGATGGGGGTCAGTCTGGATGAGGCCCTGCTGGATCTGGCCGAGCTGTATGACCAGGACGAGTTCCACATGCTCGCGCTTGGCCTGCGTATCAACCACCGTTATGGCGGCAATGCCAGCGAGTTGCTGGAAAACCTGGTCAAGCTGATTCGGGAGCGTGAGCAGGGTGCCCGCCAGTTGCGCGCCATGACCGGCGAAACGCGGATGACCGCTGTGGTGCTGGCGTTGCTGCCGATCAGCATGGTCGGCTACTTCATGATCGCCAACCCGGGTTACTTGTTGTCTATGTGGAACAACAGCGGCGGTCAGATGATGCTGCTGACCGCGTTCATCCTGCAGTTGCTTGGGTGCGTGACGCTTTGGCGCATGTTGCGGAGTATCTGAAATGGCGTTGCTCATCAGTGCCGGACTGTTCTTGCTCACGTTCATGCTGTTGGTGTTGCACCTGACGCGCCAACACCGTCGTGAGCATTTGGTCGCCCTGCGTTTGCAAGGCCGGCAGAGTGCCGAGTTGGCGCAGGACGGTTGGCTGGAGCGCTTGGGCAACAGCTCGCTGGCCCAGCGCTCGCTGAGCCTGGACGGCGAAACCCGCATGTTGCTCGACCGCATTGGTTGGCGGCGCACGCGCCAGCGATCGCTCTTCGCGGCATTGCAGATCGGCGTGCCGCTGTGTGCGCTGTTCATTGCCTTGCTGGTTCAGCATTTTTTCTACGCCGACAGCAAGACACCCTGGATGCTGCCGGTGTTCGCCCTCGGTATCGGTTACCTGCTGCCCAAGCGCATCCTCGCTTACGTCGCGGCACGACGGCAGCAGCAGATTGCCGATGAGGTTTCCAGCTTCATTCCGCTGCTGCGCATCCTCTTCGACTCCGGGCTCGCGGTGGAACAGAGCCTGCGCATCCTCGGCACTGAAGGGCGGCAATTGCTTCCCGTGCTCAGCCAGGAACTGCAACTGATTCTGGTTCGGGTGGACTCGGGGCTGGCGTTGGCGCCGGAGCTGGAAAAAACCGCGAAGCTGCTGTCGGTGGACGAGTTCAACGACACCTGCGTGATTCTGCAACAGTTGCTGACCCAGGGCGGTGGCGCGATGAAGTCGCTGCTGGCGCTCAAGCAACTGCTCGATGACCGGCGCCTGACGCGGCTGCAGGAACGTATTTCGAAAATGTCCGGGAAGATGTCCGTCGTCATGATGGTCTTTCTCTTTCCCGCCTTGTTGATCGTTCTGGCCGGGCCGGGTCTGACCGCGCTGGCACGGGCCTTCAGTCACTGAATGGGGAGCTGTGCATGAGAGTCGGCGTATTGATACTGGGCGTGGTGCTGTTGAGCGGCTGCGCCAATCAGGGCGGTGCGCCCTGGTTGGCGCAACTGGGCGGTTCGGCCAGTTGCGCCAAGCCGGATTCCTCCCAGGAACTGACTTTGAACATGGCTGATGAAATGCTCGCCGACGGCCGTCCTCATGCGAGCCTCGCGCACCTTGAGGAAATGCCCGACAACCTTGCCCAGGTGCGCGTGCGCAAGGCCAAAGTGCTGCGCCTGTTGGGCAGCAGCGAGGCCGAGCCGCTGTACCGCAGCCTGCTGGGTAGTTGCATGGCCGCCGAGGCGGAACATGGTCTGGGGCAACTGGCCTCGGCACGTGGTGACAACGTCCAGGCCCGGCAGCACCTGCTGCGCGCGGTGCGCCTGGCGCCCACCGACGAGAAAATCCGCAACGACCTCGGCGTGATCTACCTCAACCTCGGCGAAATGGAAAAGGCCCGCTTCGAGTTCCTCACCGCCATCGAGCTGAAAGACACCGACCGGCTGGCGGCGGTCAACCTGGTGACCCTGCTGCTGTACCAGGACAAATGGCAACAGGCCGCCGATCTGGTCAGCCGGCTGGGCCTGAGTTCGGCCCAGTTCAGCGAAGCCCAGGCCCGTGCCGAGCAACTCAAACCCGGCGGCGCGCAGCCGCCCAGGAGTTCCTGATGAACGTGCGAATCCCGTTGTTGATCGTGCTGGCCGGCTTCTCGTGCGCTGCCGCGGCGGTTCCCGAAGGGCCTTCGTCCAAGGCCCAGGAAACCACCGAAACCTGGCTGCAATTGCAACCCCGAGGGCTGCACGCCTCCAGCAACCCACAGGCCACCACGCCCAAGGAATACGACAAGACCATGGAGCGCTGGCAGAAGGTGTACGACTACAAGATTCCGGATGTCTTCAAGTGGGAGAAGGTGACGTCGTCGGGGAGTCAGTGAGGCGGGCAGAAGGTTTCCAGCGTTCTAGCGTTCTTGAGATCGAGCGCCGCGTGGGCGACGCATCGCCGGCAAGCCGGCTCCCACTTTTAAAGTCGCAGTTCAATTCACTGTGGGAGCTGGCTTGCCAGCGATGCGCCGCCTAAGCGGCGCTCGATCTCAAGGGCGCTCAATGCTCCGTCACCCGCTGCCACGGCGTCGACGGTCCGGGCGATAGCGCCAGGGCCAGTTGCGTGCGGTTGTGCATGTGGGTCAGGCGCAGCACCTGCGAGACATAGAGCTTCACCGTGTTCTCGGTGATGCCCAGTTCACAGGCGATCTGGTAGTTGGTCTTGCCCTTGCCGACCAGCCGCGCCACATCAAGCTGGCGGGGCGATAGCGGGGAGAAGATGGTCGGGATGGTGACGCTGTCGTGCTCGCTGTCTTCGTTGCCGTCGCCTTTGCCGGGCGCCTGCCCGCGAGCCTTGTCGAGGTCCTGGTAGAGGTCGTCGATGGAGTCGGCGAGGTACTTGAGCTTCTGGTTCAGGTGGCCAAGCTGATGGAAGTTCTTCTGTCGTTTCAGCAACTCCGTTTCCTGATGCTGCAGGCCCTTGAGCAACTCTTCGAGGTCGACCGGCTTCTGGTAATAGTCCGCGAAGCCTTCGCGCAGGGCCTTGATGACGTCCTGCTTTTCGGCGCGGCCGGTGAGCATGATGGCTTCGAAGGCGCGCTCCTGCCCGGCACTCTTCTTCAGCGCCTTGACCAGCTCGATACCGTCGTATTCGGGCATGTTCAGGTCACAGAGGACCAGGCCGATGGCCGGGTCGGCGTTGAAGCGATCGATGGCAGTGACGCTGGAATGGCAGGGGACGCAGAGATAACCGCTGCTTTCGAGGAATTCACAAAGCTCTTCGACGATCAGTGGCTGGTCATCGACGACCAGGACTTTCACTTGGCTGGTTGGCATTTAGCTCGCAACTCCATGCTGAGGTGCCCTCCCTGAAAGCTGCCAAGGCGGTCCCGGGTCACGGTGGGGCACTAACTCAAAAGTAGTCGCTCCTTTCGACTATTTACAAGGCGTGACACCCGTGCCACACGCATCAGGCGACTAATGGATCCATAAAGCGGCCAGCAGAAAGCCCGCCATGAGGAATGGGGCGAAGGGCTGCTTTTTTGACACTTCCTCGTGGATCGCCTGCAGGCGCTTCTTAACCTTCTGATTAAGCAACGACCACAGCCAGCGTCGGCTGATCAGCCAGACCAGAACGGCGACCCCGGCGCCGATGAAAGTGCCCAGCAGATACCACTGGTCAGTTGCCAGGGCCAGAGCGCCCAACAGCTTCACGTCGCCAGCCCCCAAGCGGCCAAGGATATAACCCGGAAGGGTTAACACCATCACCAGCACAAGCGCGACGGCGGCATCGGTGGGTTCGGCACCGATCCAGGTGTGGCCGGTGACGAACAGATAGGCGAGGGCGAGGGCGGCTGCACCGAGGGTGAGGGCGTTGGCGATCTGTCGTTCGCGCACATCCTGTTCGGCACAAAGGGCAAGCCACAACAGCACGACTAGACTTTGCATTGGCGAAAGGCCATCCCCTGGTCTGATTGATTCTATGCTTGTCAAAGAGGTGTCACTGTCAGGGTAGACGCGATCATGAAAGCGAGCTTCGGTGGACGGGAAAAAGGTGCTGTGGCGATTGAGTTCGCCCTGGTCTTCGTAATGTTCTTTGCGGTGTTCTACGGGCTGCTCAGTTACAGCCTGCCCATGCTCATGGTGCAGTCGTTCAACCAGGCCAGCAGCGAAGCGGTGCGCCGCTGCGTGGCGCTGGATCCCACCAGTGGGAGCTATGGCACCGACGTCACCAACCTGGCCCGGCAAGTGCTCGAGCAGCAACTGGCCTGGCTACCTGGCGCCTTGAGTTTCGACTACGCCAGCGACGCTACCGTGACACTCACTGCGGGCAAACTGCTGACGGTGAGCGTCCACTACGACAAAGCCAAGATCACCTCGGCGATGCCGGTGCTGGTATTGCCGGTCATTGGCGAAGTGCCGCGACTGCCCGCGCGACTGGGTGCTCAAGCGAGCCTGCAACTTTGAGCGGCGGCTCGGGGTTATTCGACCGCTGGCGGACCCGCGCCGGCGAACTTCCGACCTGGCCCGAAACCTCGGCACCGCCCGCAGTCGGCCTGCAACTGTGGCTGGATAATCAGGCGCGGGTGCTGCGTCTCAGCGGCCCGTTGCGCACCGTGCTGGCCTTGCCGGCACAGATGCCGGCGCGATTGCAGGACTATGTGCAACCCCACAGCTTGCTGGCTCTGGAAGGCGAGCCGCCGGACTGGCAGGCGCATCCGCTTGACCTGGACTTTCGCGCCGCCGCCGGTCACACCCTGCATACCCGTGGCTGGTTGCTGGCTCAGCCCGAGGGCTGGTTGCTGCAATTGTTCGATATCGGCGACCTGGTGCAGCAACAACGCCAGGGCCTGGCCGCGCAGCAGCGGCAAATGCTCGCCAGCGAAGTCGCGGCGGCGCTGCGCGATTGCAGCCTTGAGCATCTCGCGGAGCAGACCGGCGAGCAGCTGCGCCGTCTTGCCTGGCACTGGCAGGCGGGTTGGGCGACGTTATGGGTGCGCGGCGCCGGCGGCTGGAAAAACTATGTGCACTACGGCGACAACCTGCCGTGGAGCGAGCCACGGCTGGGCGTGTTGCTCAATGACCTGTCGGCCGAGCACCTGATCCACAGCGCCGCCCAGCCGGCCTTGCAGGTGCTGGAATTGCCGTTCTACCTGATGCCCCACACCCAGCAGCACGAAGTGCAGGCCTGGTTGCTGTGCGAGGACCGCGGTCAGCCACGCCTGGACGACGACGCCTTGCTGCTCGCCGACGCCTTGGCCGAGCCGCTGCTGGCGCGTCTTGCGGGTGATCGGCTGCAGGCCAGTCAGCAGCGCCTGGACAATGTCCAGGGCCTGCTTGGCGCCGGTTGGTGGGAGTGGTCGCCGCATGATCCTTATCTGCATCTGGCGCCGGGGCTGGCGATCAGCTTTGGCGTGCCGGCGCGGGTCACCCTGGCCGACTGGCTGACCCAGGTGCACCCGGCCGATCGCGAGGCGGCGTTGCTGGCCTTCACCAGCCTGCAGCGCCAGGGCGACAGCCTGCAATTGTGCCTGCGCCTGCTTGGCGACACACCGCGCTGGTACCGTTTGTGCGGTGAGCTGCGTGGCCAGGGCGAGGCGCGCCGGTTGCACGGCTTCATGCTCGACATCAGTGACATCAAGCAACAGGAACAACAAGCCAGCGCCGCCCACGCGCGGCTGGACAACCTGATCGCCAGTTCGCCGGCGGTGATCTACATCCAGCACTACGACGATGGCGCGCTGCACGCCGAGTTCTTCAGCGCCAGCCTGCAACCGTTGCTCGGTTGGCAGCCGGCGCCGGGCGAGCGCCTGCAACCCGCGCAATGGGTGCATCCCGACGACCAGCCGTTGTGGCTGGCACGCACCCGCACCCTGCTGCGCGAGGGCCAGGTGCGCAGCCGCTACCGCCTGCGCGACAGCGAAGGCGGCTGGCACTGGGTGCTCGACGAGGCCCGTCTGTTGCGCAATGACCTGGGCATCCCAGTGGAGGTGGTAGGTATCTGGCTCGATGTCACCGAGACGACCCAGGCCGCCGAGCGGGTGCGCCAGAGCGAAGAGCGCTACCGCGTGCTGGTGGAGGATTCGCCGGCGATGATCTGCCGCTACCGCCCCGACCTCGAACTGCTCTACGGCAACCAGCCGCTGGCTGACTACTTGGAATGCACCCCGGCGCAACTGCCGGGCATGAACCTCTGCGACTGGCTGTCGCCGGGGCAGCGCGAGCTGTTTGTCGAGCGCATTGCCCGGCTCAGCCCCGAGGCGCCGATGAGCAGTGACGAAGTCTGCCTGCAACTGCCGGGGCGCCAACATGCGTGGTGGATCTGGGCGGACCGCGGCCTGTTCGATGCCGACGGTCGTCTGCTGGAAATCCAGGCAGTGGGGCGCGACAACACCGAGGTCCGGCGCAGCCAGCAGCAACTGCTGCAGAGCGCGAAGATGGCCACCCTGGGCGAGATGTCCACCGGGCTCGCCCATGAAATCAACCAACCGCTCAACGTGATGCGCATGGCTGTGGTCAACGCCCTCAAGCGTCTGGAAGGCGGTGAGGTGGATGTCGATTACTTGCAGGAAAAACTCAAGCGCATCGACGCCCAGGTGGTGCGGGCGTCGAAGGTGGTCGATCACATGCGCGTCTTCGGTCGTCGCTCGGAGGTTGAGCGCGGGCTGTTCGAGCCCTGGACTGCGGTGGAGGGGGCGCTGTCGCTGCTGGCCGATGGGCTGGCCGCCAAGAGTGTGGCGGTACGCTTGGGTGATCCGCTGACGGGGTGTCCGGTCAGCGGCCATATGGATCAGTTGGAGCAGGTGCTGATCAATCTGATGGTCAACGCCCGCGATGTGCTGATGGAGAAGAAGCCGGAGCAGCCGTGGATCTCGCTGCGTAGCGAGCGCGACGGCCAGTGGGTGCGTCTGCTGGTGGAAGACAGCGGCGGCGGCATCGAGCCGCGTCTGCTGGAGTGCATCTTCGAGCCGTTCTTCACCACCAAGCCGGCGGGTGTCGGGACCGGGCTGGGGTTGTCGGTGAGTTACCGGATCGTCGAAAGCATGGGTGGCACCCTGAGTGTCAGCAATGGCCGCGACGGCGCGCGCTTCGTCATCGAACTGCCGGTTCAGAGCACCAGTTGAGCGCGGTTGCTGCTGCAGTCAAGGTGGGCACCAACGTCGGTCACCACCAGATCGATGCCCAGTACCTTCAGCAGCGAATTGATCAGCGGACTGGTCAGGCGGTCGAGCAGGGTAGTGATTCTTGGCACCAGAATGTCTTTTACGCCCGTCAGCAGGCTGGTCGCCGAGGTGACCACCTGCCCCAGCGGGTGACTGCCCTGCGGCTGGTACGTCAGTAACTGCACGCCAGTGAGGGTGGTGCCGAGGCTGGCAACAGCATTGCTGGCGCCGGTGGTCGTCTTGTACACCGGCGGTTGATTGAGCTTGGGCAACTCGGTGGGGCCACTGAACAACAGGTTCACGGGCGTGGCGGGGGGTGTTCCCAGCACGGTGGTATCGACCTTGATCCCGATACCGCCGCCGACGAAGGGCACGCGCGTGCCGCAGCCAAGGGAAATGATGGTCAGCTTGGTGCACACGTTGGTGCCGAAGTCGATCAGCGGGATCGGCTGGATGGCCGTGTTGCCCGTGGTGAAGAAGTCATTGGGCGTGTCGAACTTGCCAACGGCGATTTTCGCCGCCGAGCTTTTGGTACTGGCGGTGAGGGTCTTGGTGGGTGTGCAACTGTAGTTGCTGACCTGGCTGCTGCCCTCCGCGACTTCCAGGCCGATGTTGATCTGCTGCACGTTCGGCATCAACTGGATGTCGCTGACTTTGCACGGCACCAGCAACGCGCAGCCAATGGATTCCAGGGTGCCCTTGAGGTTCAGGGTCAACAGGTTGCCGATCAGCGTGGTCAGTGGCGAGGCGAGGGAAAGCACCGCGTTGGTCAGGCCGGTGATGCTGCTCAGAACCGGCAGGTCGAGGGAAATCAGCGCCCGCACCTGGGCCGTGTGCACCTTGATCTCGTCGGTCGCCGGATTGCCGATGGCGGAAAGCTGCTCCGGCTCGATTACCTTCACGCGAATCGTGCCTGTCACCAGTCCCAGCAGGTTCAGCGGGACCTGCGCCACTGCGGCGCTCTGCTGGGCCGCCAGCATCACCGATGCCTTCACCAGGTCAATGACGTTGACCATGGTGTCGAGGCCGGCCTTGGTGGTGCCGTTCTGGATATCCAGCATGTCGCCCAGGTGAATCACGGTGCTGTTGTTCGCCCCGACCACCACTTTGCCAAGATTGGTCACCACCTCGGCCAGCGCGCCTGACTGGCTCGCCACATTTGCCGCGACCTGAATGATATCGGTGACGTGAAGGTTCTTGGTCAGCAGTTCGTCATAATGGCCGGCACCGACATTGGCCTTGATCGCCAGCGCGTCGAGAAAACTCAGCAGGTTGATCTGCGTGTTGGCGATGCCCTGCCAGCCCACCGCGTCCAGCGTGACTCGTCCGCCCAGGGGATCGATCAGTGCATTGAGCAGTGCCGATTTTTGCGTGTCCATGGTCAGCAGGGTCGAGCGCAGGCGCAGCATGGCCACGGGCGGCAGCGGCGCGGCGGCCACGGCCTGGGCATGCAATTGCAGGGTGTTGGGGATGGGTTGGCCGGCCACCAGGTTGCGGATACCGGCGGCGATGCTGGTGGGTACGTTGACGTTGCCCACGACCTTGATGGCCTGGGCCAGGCTGGCATTCGGGCTGAAGATGCGCAGGCTGTTGGCGCCAGTGCTGACGCTGCCGCAGGTAGTGACCAGGGTGTTGCCGCCGACGAGAGTGAAGCCGTTGCGCACTGCACTGGTGTTGGCCAGGGTCGCGGCCTGCGGTCCGATGCCATTGCAGGTGGCGCTCTGGCCCGCTGCTTCCAGAGCCGCCATGTCGACGATGCGTTGCAGCTTGCGCTGCTCCATATAGAGCCGCCCGCCGTCTACCGCGAGCAGCCCGAAAACCACGGCCAACGCCAGCGTCAGCGCAGTCATCAGGCCGATGGCACCGCCCTGACGTGTAGAGAATCGGGAAGACACGAGCACTCCTTTGCCGGCACATGGCCGTGCACGTCGCGTGCGTCAACGGAGTGTAGTCAAGAACGTGGCCAGTCGCCTGTAGCGGCGACTGGCCACGGACGAAGGGTCAACGGGGCGGGTAGTTGGCCAGCACCTGGGTGACGGTCTTCTGGATCGCGGCGTTGCGTTCTTCAGGGGTCGGCGGGTAGTGGTTCATGACCTGCTCGGCACTGCCGCGCCAGACCAGCTTGCCGTCGCGGCCATCGAGCATGTCGATCTGGATGGTCGCTACCTTGTACTCGACGGTGCGGGTCTCGTTGAACGCCGGACCGCCCCAGTAGCCTCCCCAATAACCGCCCCACGCACCACCATACTGGGTGGTGATCTGCTGATGCCGGTTTTCCACGATCAGGTAGGTCTGCACGTTGAGGTCGCCGCGAGTGCCGGGCTGGGCCGGACGCAGGCCGCGTTGGTCGAGCTGCCCGCTGACAGCCTGGCGAATGCGCTGTTCGGTGAGGTCGCTCTTGATGCGCGGATCATCCGGGCGGTATTGCAGGGCCGGTTCCAGCCAGGTCCAACTGCGGTACGCGGCGAAGTCGCGGCTGGCGTCGAAGTCCTGGCTGACATTGTTGGACTGGCAGGCTGCGAGCAGTGCCAGCAGCGAGAATAAAGCGAGTCGGCGGAACATGGTTGTTCTCCAGTGACGATATCTAGCTGGGAGGATAGCCGCTCATGGCCTTTTCGACGGCCTTGCGCAGGGCCTCGTCGCGGTCGGCCAGGGAACCCTGGCTGCCACTCTCGGCACTGGCGCTCCAGACCGGCTGGCCGCTGCCGGCATCGAACAGGTCAACGCGCACCACCAGCACCTCGACCGCGTAGGTGCGGACCACGGGCACGCTGCCGTAGACCCCGTAACTGTTGCCGTAGTAACCGTGGCGATAGCCCATCCCGCCGTAGCCGCCGTAGGGTGAGTAATCATCGTCGCGGTACTGCCGCAGGCGCCGTTCGGTGTGCATGCCGGCGCTCACCAGCAGGTCGCTACGGCCGCCACGGGCGGGGCGCAGACCGCGCTGGTCGAGGGCATTGCTGACCACGTCGGCCAGTTGCGCGGAGTCGGTCGAGGCATTGCCCGCAGGCAACTGGCCGTCGCGCCAGGCCCAGCTACGGTAGCGGCCGTAGTCGCGGGCCGGTGCGGGGTAGGCGCTTTGATCGAAGGTTGTGGCCGCCTGCGGGGGCGCGGGCGGCAGGGGCCGGGAGTCGGCGACATAAGGGTTGCTGCCCTGGCAGGCGGCCAGGGTCAGGCAAGTCAGGGCGAGGACGACACGGTACGGCATGTGGCTCTCCCAGGGCGTTGGGCCCTAACGGGGTCGACATATCCAGTGCAGGTAACGACCGAGGCCGGCGAAGGCCGGGTGACGACGGTGGGCCAGTTCCATTTCGAGCAGGTCGATCAGTTCGGCGCGGGCCTGGAATTCCGGGGGCATATAGTCATGGAACACGCGCACGCCGCTCTCGGTGTCTATTTGCCATAGACCTTCAACTTGCGCCCTGAGTTCGCGCGGATCAAGGGGTTTCTGTGGGGTCAGGCTCTGCTTTTCGCCGGCCAGGGTGTTGCGCCGCATCTTGCGGAAATGGCCTTTGAGCAGATTGCGGTAAACCAGCGCGTCGCGGTTGTAGAACGCCAGCGACAACAGGCCATCGGGACGAGTGAGCTGGTGCAGCACCGGCAAGATGGTTTCCGGCTCGGCGAGCCATTCCAGCACCGCGTGGCAGATCACCAGGTCATAGGGCTCGGTCAGTTCGCCGAGCAGGTCCTGCCACGGCGCCTGGATGAAGGTGGCCGGCTGGCCGGCGGCCGCGAAGCGCTCGCGGGCGCCGTCGAGCATCGGCGCGGCGGGTTCGGCCAGCGTCAGGTGATGCCCGCGCTCGGCCAGCCACAACGACATGTGGCCCAGGCCCGCGCCAATATCCAGTACTCGCAGCGGGCGGTCCGGCAGGCACTCGGCGAGGTCCGCCTGCAGTACCGCGAGACGGATCGCGCCTTTGGCGCCGCCATAGATCTTCTCGGCGAAACGGGTCGCCAGGGCATCGAAATGACGGTCGTTCATTTGGCGAAGCGCCTCTCGCTGTCGGCCAGCTTGGCGCGCACCACCTGCTCCATGTCCAGGCCCAGTTCGCTGCACAGCAACAACAGGTAGAGCACCACATCGCCCACTTCCTGGCCGGCGTGTTCCAGTTGTTCGGCGGACAACTGTCGCGACTGGTCCTCGCTCAGCCACTGGAAGATTTCCACCAGTTCGGCCATTTCAACGCTGGCGGCCATGGCCAGGTTTTTTGGGCTGTGAAAACCACGCCAGTCATTGTTGTCGCGGATGTGGTGCAGCCGTTGAGTGAGTTCTTGCAGATTCATGTGCGGTCTCCTGAGGCGGTATAGCTTCAGGGGGAAGCGGGTGACTGGCAAGCGATGCGTGTCTAACCGAGCGGCCGCCATGCACCGCTCATATGAACCAGCCCGCCATGCCCGCTCAAGCGGAACTCCCCGCTCGGTGCCTCCTTGCTGCCATCCAGGATGACCTCGCTCGGCAGCCGCACCGGCTTGTGGAAATCCACCGCCACTTCATAGCCACTGCGCGGCAAGTGCCCGCGCAGGTGAGCCAGGGCCACGGCCTTGCTCCACATGCCGTGGGCGATGGCCTGTGGAAAACCGAACAGCTTCGCGGTCGCGGCGCTGAGGTGGATGGGGTTGTAGTCGCCGCAGACTCTGGCGTAATGCCGGCCAATATCGCTGTCGGCATACCAGCGGGTCAGCTCGCTCATTTGCAGTTCCGCCGGCGCTTGCGCGACGGGCGGCTCGCCTTCGAGCTTCATGCCGCGGCAGAGCATGCGGCTGCTCTCCGACCAGAGCAGGCCGAGGCCGTCTTCGGCGTCGGTGCGCAGGTCGAAGGTGGCGCCTTTTTCGTGGGGCTGAAGGTTATCCACAGACACCGCGAAGCGCAGCCGCGACACGCCGCCCAACGGGCGCAGCACGCGGATGCGATTGCTCAGGTGCACCAGCCCCAGCAGCGGAAACGGAAACGCCTTGTCCGTCAGCAACTGCAATTGCAGGGCGAATGCCATGACATGTGGATAAGTCGGCGGCAGGCGGCCGTCGTTGCTGAACAGGCAGAGCTTGCGGTAAGCGGCGAGGTTGCGTTCATCGACGCTGAGCGAGCAGCGCAGGCCTGTGGCCGGCAGCGTGTCGCCGCTGATCTTGCGCTTGCTCGCAGCCTTCAGGTACAGCCCGGAAAGGCCGGCGGTGTGACCAACGTCGTGCCAGGTCTGGGTCATGTTCAGGCCCCCATCACGGCTTGGCCGCACACCCGCAGCACCTGGCCATTGATCGCGCCGCTGCCTGGCTGCGACAACCAGGCGACCGCTTCGGCAACGTCCTGCGGAAGGCCGCCCTGGCCGAGGGAACTCATGCGCCGCCCGGCTTCACGCAAGGTGAACGGGATTGCCGCAGTCATGCGGGTTTCGATAAAGCCTGGCGCTACGGCGTTGATGCTGGCACCGCGTTCGGCCAGCAGCGGCGCCCAGCCCTGGGCGAGGCCGATCAGGCCGGCCTTGCTCGCCGCGTAGTTGGATTGCCCGCGGTTGCCGGCGATACCGCTGATGGAGGCGAGCAGGACGATCCGCGCGTTGTCGCGCAGGGCGCCGCTGTCGAGCAGGGCCTGGGTCAGCACGGCCGGGGCCTTGAGGTTGACCGCCAGCACCGAGTCCCAGTATTCCGGGGTCATGTTGGCCAGGGTCTTGTCGCGGGTGATGCCGGCGTTGTGCACGACAATATCGATGCCTTCCGGCAGGCCTTCGAGCAGTTGCGCCGCAGCCTCGCTGGCGCAGATATCCAGCGCCAGCGCACGACCGCCGAGTCGCTCGGCCAGGGCGTGCAGATCATCGCTGGCCTGCGGTACATCCAGCAGCACGACGTCGGCGCCGTCCCGGGCCAGGGTTTCGGCGATGGACGCGCCAATGCCCCGCGCCGCACCGGTGATCAGCGCCTTGCGCCCGGCGAGCGGGCGGGTCCAGTCCTGCACCTTGCTGGCGCAGGCTTCCAGGCGCAACACCTGGCCGCTGATGAACGCGCTTTTCGGCGAAAGGAAGAAACGCAGCGCGCCTTCGAGCTGGTCTTCCGCATCGCGGGACACATAGAGCAGTTGCAGGGTGCCGCCGTTGCGCAGTTCCTTGGCCAGCGACCGGCTGAAACCTTCCAGAGCGCGCTGGGCGACCCTGGCCAGTACGTCGTCGAGGTGCTCCGGTGCACGCCCGAGAATGACGATATGCGCGCTGCCGGCAAGGCTACGCAGCAACGGCTGGAAGAACTCGCGCAGTTGCTTGAGCTGATCGATATCGCTGATGGCGCTGGCGTCGAAGACCACCGCCTTGAGCTTGCTGCCCAGCCCGGCAACCCAGGCCGGCAAGCCCAGGGCTTCGTCGGCGAAACTGTAGGACTCATCGGTGAGACGACTGGCGAACGCCGCCACCTTCGCCGCCAGCGGCCCGCCACCCAGCAGCAGGGCGCCTTCCACCGGGCGCAGCCGACCGGCTTCCCAGCGCTCCAGGCGGGCTGGCGCGGGCAGGCCGACAGCACCTACTACACGGCGTCCGAAATCGGAGTTGGCGAAGTTGATATAGCGATCACTCATGAGTACGTCTCCCTGAAATAAGCCCCAAAGTGTGGACCATGATCGGCCATTGGTCGTTCGCTCCAGGAAAAAACACCTACGCTGTAGGCGTCTATTTCGCGAAGTAAGGAAAGTTTTCTATGCGAGTTTTGCGCCGGGTCGCGATCATTGGCGGCAATCGAATCCCTTTCGCCCGCTCCAACGGCCCCTATGCCCGCGCCAGCAATCAGATGATGCTGACCGCCGCCCTGGAAGGGCTGATCGAGCGCTTCAGCCTGCACGGCCTGCGCCTGGGCGAGGTGGCTGCGGGGGCGGTGCTCAAGCATTCCCGCGATTTCAATCTGACCCGTGAATGCGTGCTCGGCTCGCGCCTGTCGGCGCAGACCCCGGCCTACGACATCCAGCAGGCCTGTGGCACCGGCCTGGAAGCGGCGTTGATGGTCGCCAACAAGATTGCTCTCGGGCAGATCGAATGCGGCATTGCCGGGGGCGTCGACACCACCTCCGATGCACCTATCGCGGTCAACGAAGGCCTGCGCCGGGTGCTGCTGGAAGCCAATCGCGGCAAGAGCACCGCAGACAAACTCAAGGCCCTGCTCAAGCTGCGGCCGAGCTTTTTGAAACCCGAATTGCCGCGCAATGGCGAGCCGCGTACCGGGCTGTCCATGGGCGAGCATTGCGAGTTGATGGCGCAGACCTGGCAGATCGGCCGCCAGGAGCAGGACGAACTGGCGCTGCGCAGCCACCAGAACATGGCCGCGTCCTTCGCCGAAGGTTGGCACAACGATTTGCTGACGCCGTTCCAGGGCTTGTCCCGCGACCACAACCTGCGCCCGGACCTGACCCTGGAAAAGCTCGCCAGTCTCAAGCCGGTGTTCGAGCGCAGCGAGAAGGGCACGCTCACCGCTGGCAACTCGACGCCGCTCACCGACGGCGCCTCGGTGGTGCTGTTGGCGAGCGAGGAGTGGGCGAAAGAGCGCGGTTTGCCGGTGCTGGCCTACCTGCTGGACGGCGAGAACGCCGCAGTGGATTTCGTCAAAGGCCACGAAGGCTTGCTGATGGCGCCGGTCTACGCGGTACCGCGACTGCTTGCGCGCCACGGCCTGAGCCTGCAGGACTTCGATTACTACGAAATCCACGAAGCCTTCGCCGCGCAGGTGCTGTGCACCTTGAAAGCCTGGGAAGACGCGGACTACTGCCGCGAGCGGCTGGGCCTCGACCAGCCGCTTGGGTCCATCGACCGCAGCCGGCTGAACGTGAAGGGCAGCTCGCTGGCCGCCGGCCATCCGTTCGCCGCCACCGGCGGGCGCATTGTCGCCAACCTGGCCAAGCTGCTCGACCAGGCGGGTCAGGGCCGCGGGCTGATTTCCATCTGCGCCGCGGGCGGTCAGGGTGTGACGGCGATTATCGAGCGCTGACCAGGGCGGCGGCTTCCCGGGCCGGCTGGTTGGCGTAGTGCTCGGCCATGATCGAGCAGACGATCAACTGCAGTGGGTGATAGATCATGATCGGCAGCAGGATCAGACCCAGGCCTGGGTGGGCGCCGAAAATCAGTGCGGCCATCGGCGCCCCGGCGGCCAGGGACTTCTTGCTGGCGCAGAACACCGCGGCAATCTCGTCGGGGCGGCTGAACTTCAGCGCCCGTGCGCTGCGGGTGGTCAGCCACAGGACCAGCGCCAGCAGTAGCGCGCTGCCGACCAGAGCGGTGACGATCACCGACAGCCCTTGTTGCTGCCACATACCCGACATCATCGAATTGCAGAACGCCGCGTAGACCAGCAGCAGGATCACCAGCTTGTCCATGACATTGGTGTAGCGCTTGTGCCGGGCGAAGAAGCGTCCCAGCCAGGGCCGCAGCAATTGGCCCAGCAGCAGCGGTGCCAGCAGCAGGCCACAGAGGTCGAGCAGGGTGGCGCCGAGGTCGATGCCGTCGCTGCCGCTGCCCACCACCAGACTCACCAGCCATGGTGTGATGAAGATGCCCAGCACGCTGGACAGGCTGGCGTTGAGGATCGCTGCCGGCACGTTGCCGCCGGCGCTGCCGGTCAGCGCCACCGAGGACGAAATGGTCGAGGGCAGGGCGCACAGGTAAAGGAAGCCGAGCATCAGCAGCGCCGGAATCTGGCTGCCTAGCAGTGTCTTGCCCAGCAGCCACAGCAGCGGGAAGACCACGAAGGTGAAGACTTGCACCATCAGGTGCAGGCGGGTGTTCTTCAGGCCGTGGCGGATCTGCTCGCTGGACAGATTGATACCGTGGAGGAAGAACACCAGGAACACGCCGATGTTGATCACGTACTCGGCATGCATCGCCCCGCCCGCTGCACCGAAGTGCGGGAACAGCCAGGCGAGAAAGGTGGCCAGGAACATACCGCAGAGGAACCAGTCGGTAACCACGCGCTTGAGGTGCTTGAGTGCTTGCATAGGCGGACCTTCGAATCATCTTGTAATAATCGTGATTGAGGCTAACCTGCCTGTCAGTTTCCGTCTTGCGACATAAGGCCAAGCGATGCCGAGTAACGGACAAAATTCCGCCCCTCGTCGGATTCCCGACCTGACGGCGCTGCCGCGGCCGCTGTATGCCCGCGCCGAAAGCCTCGGCGCCGGCTCATGGACGCCGCGTCATCGGCATGACTGGGTGCAGTTTTCCTACGCCATCAGCGGAGTGCTCGGAGTCCATACCGCCGAGGGCAGCTACTTCGCTCCGCCGCAGTGGGGCGTGTGGATTCCGGCCGGGGTCGAGCATGAGGTGATCACCTCGACGCGGGCGGAGATGCGCAGCCTGTATGTGCGCAGCGAAGATTCGTCCTGGGCTGCGTCGCACTGCCGGGTGCTGGAGGTGACGCCGCTGGCGCGGGAGTTGATCAAGCAGTTTTGCGTGTACCCGGTGGATTACCCGGAAGGCGACAGCCACGAGGCCCATCTGGTACAGGTCTTGCTCGATCAGTTGCAGCGTTTGCCGGAGGTGGGCTTCTCGCTGCCTTCGCCGCAACACCCCGGTTTGTTGAGGTTATGCAACGAACTGCTGGCCCATCCTGAGCAGGCGCACACCCTTGAACACTGGGCTCAGCGCCTGGGGCGATCGGAAAAAACCCTGATGCGGCTGTTCCAGCGCGAGACCGGTTTGAGTTTTCGTGCGTGGCGTCAGCGCATGCGTCTGTTATCGTCCCTCGACGCGCTTGAACAGGGCCAGAGTGTCACCCAGGCGGCGCTGGGCTGTGGTTATGACTCGACCTCGGCCTTCATCGCCGCCTTCAAAGGGTTATTTGGTGCCACCCCCGGGGAACTGTTCAGAAATTGAGCTGACGTAAATTGAAACCCCTCGCCCTTGATCCGGGTCCGTTTCCGGCAGGGCGCTTGAGCTATCGTGTGCGCGCGGCGCTACGGCAGCGCATCCATCAGTGGCAGAGACAGGAGCAAGAACAAAAGCCGATGAAGACTCCCAAACGGATAGAACCGCTGATCGAAGACGGTCTGGTCGATGAAGTGCTGCGCCCGCTGATGAGCGGAAAGGAAGCAGCGGTGTATGTCGTGCGTTGCGGCCAGCAATTGCGCTGCGCCAAGGTCTACAAGGAAGCGAACAAACGCAGTTTCCGCCAGGCCGCCGAGTACCAGGAAGGGCGCAAGGTGCGCAACAGCCGCCAGGCCCGGGCCATGGCCAAGGGCTCGAAGTACGGTCGCAAGGAAGCCGAGGATGCCTGGCAGAACGCCGAAGTGGCGGCGCTGTTCCGCCTGGCCAGTGCCGGCGTGCGGGTGCCCAAGCCCTTCGATTTTCTCGACGGCGTGCTGTTGATGGAACTGGTCGCCGGCGACGACGGCCAGGCTGCGCCACGGCTCAACGATGTCGACCTGGAGCCGGAACAGGCCCGTGAGTACCACGCCTTTGTCATTCGTCAGATTGTGCTGATGCTGTGCGCGGGCCTGGTGCACGGTGACCTTTCCGAGTTCAACGTGCTACTCGACCCGGAAGGCCCGGTGATCATCGACCTGCCGCAGGCCGTGGACGCCGCCGCCAACAACCACGCCTTCAGCATGCTGGAGCGGGATGTGGCGAACATGGCCCACTACTTCGGGCGCTTTGCCCCGGAGCTCAAGGAAACCCGCTTTGCCCGCGAGATGTGGTCGCTGTACCAGGCGGGCGAGCTGCAACCGGACAGCGTCCTCAGCGGGCAGTGGAAAGACGATGAACACACCGCCGACGTGAACGGCGTGATGCGGGAAATCGAGGCCGCGCGGATCGACGACGAACGGCGCAAGGCGGCCAAGGTCGATGCCGAGCGTGGCCCGACCAAGGGCGAGGAGCCCCCGCCCCCGTGGATGCAGTGAGTCAGTGACAGCAACCGGCTGCCAGGTCCTTGAGGATCGGGCAGTCGGGGCGATCGTCGCCCTGGCAGTGGGCGACCAGTTCGCTGAGGGTGTCGCGCAGGCTCACCAACTCTTCGATACGCCGGTTGAGGTCGGCAATATGTTCGCTGGCCAGCGCCTTCACGTCGGCGCTGGCGCGCTGGCGGTCCTGCCACAGGGTCAGTAGCTTCGCCACTTCCTCCAACGAAAATCCCAGATCCCGCGAGCGTTTGATGAACGTCAGGCTGTGCAGGTCGTCCTGCTGGTAGAGACGGTAGCCGCTGTCGCTGCGCGAGGCCGGCTTGAGCAGGCCGATGGACTCGTAATAGCGGATCATCTTTGCGCTCAGGCCCGTACGCTTGGCTGCCTGGCCGATATTCATGGTTTTTGCTCCTCTGTCGGCGTGTCCGGTTTCCAGGTCTTGAGCAGCAGGGCGTTGCTCACCACGCTGACGCTCGACAGTGCCATCGCCGCGCCGGCCAGTACCGGGTTGAGCAGGCCGAAGGCCGCCAGTGGAATTCCGATCAGGTTGTAGATGAAGGCCCAGAACAGGTTCTGGCGGATCTTCGCGTAGGTCTTGCGGCTGATTTCCAGCGCTGCGGGCACCAGGCGCGGGTCACCGCGCATCAGGGTGATGCCGGCAGCCTGCATGGCGACGTCGGTGCCGCCGCCCATGGCGATGCCGATATCGGCGGCGGCCAGCGCCGGGGCGTCGTTGATGCCGTCGCCGACCATCGCCACCACGCCGCTCTGCTTCAGCGCGCCGACTTCGGCGGCTTTATCCGCTGGCAGCACTTCGGCGTGCACGTCCTTGATGCCCAGGGCCTCGGCCACCACCCTGGCGCTGCCGCGGTTGTCGCCGGTCAGCAGGTGGCTGCTGATGCCTTGTGCGGCCAGTTGCTTCACGGCTTGCTCGGCACCGGGCTTGAGGCTGTCGCCGAAGGCGAACAGGCCCAGCACCCGCGCTTGCGGAGCGCGTTCGATCAGCCAGGACAAGGTGCGACCCTCGGCTTCCCAGGCTTGTGCGTTCGCTGCCAGATCGCCCGGCTGCAAGCCGCTTTCATCCAGCAGGCGGCGGTTGCCCAGCGCCAGCGAGCGGCCGTCGAGGCTGCCAGCGATACCGCGACCGGTCAGCGACTGGCTGTCCTGGATCTCGGGCACGTTCAGTTGCCGCTCGGCACAGGCATCCAGCACCGCCTTGGCCAGCGGGTGCTCGCTGCCGCGCTGCAGGGCGCCGGCCAGTTGCAGCAGTTCTTCGGGTTGCACCGCAAGTGCTCGGCTATGGACGATGCGCGGGCTGCCGGAGGTGAGGGTGCCGGTCTTGTCGAAGACCACACGATTCACCGCGTGGGCGCGTTCCAGGGCTTCGGCGTCCTTGATCAGGATGCCGTGGCGCGCTGCCACTCCGGTGCCGGCCATGATCGCGGTGGGTGTTGCCAGGCCGAGGGCGCACGGACAGGCGATCACCAGCACCGCGACGGCATTGATCAGCGCCACTTCCATGGATGCGCCGGCCAGCCACCAGCCGATCAGGGTGATCAGCGCCAGCACCAGTACCGTGGGCACGAACACCTGGCTGACCCGGTCCACCAGTTTCTGGATTGGTGCCTTGGCCGCCTGGGCGTCTTCCACCAGTCGAATGATCCGCGCCAGCACGGTTTCCGTGCCCAGCGCCAAAGTCCGGACCAGCAGCCGGCCTTCGCCGTTGATGGCGCCGCCGGTGACACGATCGCCCGGCTGCTTGGGCACCGGCAGACTTTCGCCGCTGATCAGCGCTTCATCGGCGTGGCTCTGGCCTTCGATGACCTCACCGTCCACCGGAAAGCGCTCACCGGGCTTGACCAGCACCAGGTCGTCCAGGCGCAGCGCGCTGATCGGTACGTCGCGCTCCACGCCTTCCACTACTTGCAGCGCGCGTTCCGGGCGCAAGGCTTCGAGGGCGCGGATGGCGCTGGCGGTCTGACGCTTGGCGCGGCTTTCCAGGTATTTGCCCAGCAGCACCAGTGCGATGACCACCGCCGAGGCTTCGAAATACAGGTGCGGCGCCATGCCGGCGTGGGCCTGGCTCCATTCGTACAGGCTCAGGCCGTAGCCGGCGCTAGTGCCGAGGGCGACCAGCAGGTCCATGTTGCCGGCGCCAGCGCGCACCGCTTTCCAGGCCGCCACATAGAAGCGCGCACCGAGCACGAACTGCACGGGAGTGGCCAAGGCGAACTGCGCCCAGGCCGGGAGCATCCACTCGATACCAAAGGGCTGCAGCAGCATCGGCAACACCAGCGGCAGGGCCAGCAGCAAGGCAAGGCCCACCGCCCAGCGCTCGTTGCGCAGGCGCCGTTCGCTGTCATCGACGGCGGTCTGGCCGGTGTGTGGAAGGCTGGCGCTGTAGCCGGCGCGCTCGACGGCGGCGATCAGCAGGTTGCTGTCGGGGTGGCCGATGACTTCGACATGGGCGCGTTCGCTGGCCAGGTTGACGCTGACCGATTGCACCCCGGGCACCTTGTTCAGGGCACGCTCGACACGTCCGGCGCAGGACGCGCAGGTCATGCCGCCGATCTGCAACTCCAGACTCTGCGCCGGCACGCTGTAGCCGGCCTGGCTGACCGCTTCCACCAGCGCCGGCAGGCGGTCGGCCGGGGCCAGGATGCGGGCCTGCTCGGTGGCGAGGTTGACGTTGACCTGCTCGGCGCCGGCGACTTTGCGCAGCGCCCGTTCCACCCGACCTGCGCAACTGGCGCAGGTCATGCCGGAGATCGGCAGGTCGAAGGTGATTGACTCGGGCATGGGGGCTCTCCTCCGTGGACTGGCCGCCAGCATCAACCTTGCCATGCTGGCAAGGTCAATAGTTCAAGTCGGCCTTCTTCAGATAGAGGCCATTCTGGCCCGAGGCGATGCGGTATTTATTGACCTGGCCGTTCTGCAGGTTGAGTTGCTGGCTACGCTGGTTTTCGATGCCGTTGTAACAGCCCGGCGCCTGGCCTGGCAGTAGACGCAGACGGATATCAACCTTGCCGGCCGGCAGGTTGAAGGAGACGGAGTCTTCCTGGAATACGCGACCGGAGAGCTGGTCGTTGAGGTAAATCCCGATCTCGCATGTGGTGGCCACTTCCAGGCGCTCGCGGGAAATGATCAGCACGCTGTAGTCCTGACTTTCAGCGATGGCCGGGGAAACGCTGCTGAACAGCCCCAGCACACCGAGAAGGCCCAACGCTGCCTTGCCCATGGATGAATCTCCTGCTGATGAATCGACAAGCACGCAGCTTGGCCGAGGCGGGCGAGGATTTCCAGCCCGGCAGCGCCACGACAAACTTGACCTTGCCCCGGTGGCAAGCTTGAGACTGCGACCAAATCCAACCAGGAGGTAGCGACGATGCAAGTATTCAATGTGCAAGGCATGACCTGCGGCCACTGCGTCAAGGCCGTGACCAACGCGGTACAGCGGGAAGATGCGACGGCGCAGGTGACCGTCGATCTGGCGCAGAAACAGGTGTCGGTGAAGAGCGAATTGCCGTCGGAGCAGATTCTCGAGCTGATCCGCGAAGAAGGCTACGAAGCTCGCGCAATCTGAGTGATCGAGTCTCATCGCCGGCCAGCGCTCTGCTTGTCGGCGATGAGGGCCGAATCAATGACCGTCTGGAATTTCCTTATAACTCCTTCAGCGAGAACCCCGTGGGCCAGTTAGACTAGCCAACTTGCTTAGCCTGCTACGGATTCCCGATGAACCTGCGAACCATCCTCATACTCGGCGCACTCAGTGCGTTCGGGCCGTTGGCGATTGACTTCTATCTGCCCGGCTTTCCCGCGATGGCGGTGGCCTTCGGCACCGATGAAAAACGTATCCAGACCACCCTTGCGGCGTATTTCCTCGGCCTGTCCATCGGCCAACTGGCCTATGGCCCGGTAGCTGACCGCTTTGGCCGGCGCATTCCGCTGTTGGCGGGCGTCACCTTGTTCACCCTGGCATCGCTGGCCTGCGCCTTTGCGCCAAGCCTGGATACGCTGGTGGTTGCACGCTTCGTCCAGGCCCTGGGCGGCTGCGCGGGGATGGTGCTGTCGCGGGCGATCGTCAGCGACAAGTGCGACGCGGTCGGCTCGGCGAAAGTGTTTTCGCAATTGATGCTGGTGATGGGGCTGGCGCCGATCCTCGCGCCGATGCTCGGCGGGGTGCTGGTCAACCTGTATGGCTGGCAGTCGATCTTCATCGCCCTGACGCTGTTCAGTGCCGTCTGTGCGCTGACCGTGGCCTGGGGCCTGCCGGAAAGCCTGCCGGCGAATCAGCCGCGGCCACCGTTGTCCGGAGCGCTGGGGCAATACGGGCGACTGCTCAAGGATGGCGTGTTTCTCGGTTACGCCCTGACCGGCGGGATCGCCATGGCCGGGATGTTTGCCTACGTCGCCGGTTCGCCATTCGTTTTCATCAAGTTGTACGGCGTGCCCGCCGAGCACTACGGCTGGCTGTTCGGCATGAATGCGGCGGGGTTCATTCTGGTGGCGCAGGTCAACGCTCGCCTGTTGGCCAAGCGCGCGCCCAGTTCGCTGCTGGCGCGCACGATCTGGGTATATTTGCTGGCGGGTCTGGTGGTGTTGGGCATCAGCGCCCTGCACACACAAGCGCTGTGGCCGCTGTTGGTGCCGTTGTTCCTGTGTATTGCCAGCCTGGGCTGCATCATCCCCAACGCCTCGGCCTGCGCGATGAACGGGCAGGGCGCTCGCGCCGGCAGTGCCTCGGCATTGCTGGGTTGTCTGCAGTTCAGTGTGGCGGCGGGGGCGGCGGGGCTGGTGAGCGCGCTGCATGACGGCACCGCGCTCCCCATGGCGTTGGTCATCACCCTGTGCGGTGCCGGGGCGGTGACAGCGGCGGTGTTGACCCGCCGCCTGCAACTCAAGCGTAGCGCCTGAGTGGATGCGGCGCCTGAAGCCGGGCTTGAAGGGTGTTGATAAAGGCCCGGGCTTCGGCCTCGCTGCGAAAACTCACCACATGCTGATCGAGCCGGACTTCCCAAGGGCAGCCCGGTTTTTTGCCTGACGCATTGAGCACAATCTTCATCGCGGCATACCTCCGGTTGGCAAAGGCTGCCGCATTGTAGGCGCCGCTTTTGCGAGCGGGGCATGACCTGGAGCAAGCTGCGGACTGACGGTCATGCCGTACGTCGGATGCCTCAGAACCCTTCGAGGACGATCTTGCCCTTGGCGCTGCCGCTTTCCAGCAACGCATGGGCGCGGCGCAGGTTGGCGGCGTTGATCTGGCCGAAATGCTCGCCGAGCGTGGTCTTCAGGGTGCCGGCGTCGACCAGTTCGGCCACCCGGTTGAGCAGCGTGTGCTGCTCCAGCATGTCCGGGGTTTCGAACAACGAACGCGTGTACATGAACTCCCAGTGCAGCGACAGGCTCTTGCGCTTGAGCTTGGTCACGTCCAGTTGCTTCGGATCGTCGATCAGCGCCAGCTTGCCTTGCGGTACCAGGGCTTCGATCAGTTGATCGAGGTGTTCATCGGTCTGCGTCAGGCTGGCGACATGGGTGACCTGGTCGATCCCTTGCGCCCTCAACTCCGCAGCCAGTGGCTGGCGATGGTCGACGACATGGTCGGCGCCCAACTCGCGCACCCACTGTTGGGTTTGTTCCCGCGAAGCACTGCCGATCACCCGCAGCCCGGTGAGTTGGCTGGCCAGTTGGGTAAGAATCGAGCCGACACCGCCGGCGGCGCCAACGATCAGCAGGCTCTGGCCCAAGTCCTGTTTGCCTTCGGCGACCTGCAGGCGGTCGAACAGCAGTTCCCAGGCGGTAATCGCGGTGAGCGGCAGGGCAGCGGCTTCGGCGAAGCTCAGGGTTTTCGGCATGTGGCCAACGATGCGCTCGTCCACCACATGCAGCTCGCTGTTGCCGCCGGCACGGGCGATGGAGCCAGCGTAATAAACCTTGTCGCCGGGCTGGAACAGGCTGACGTCACTGCCCACCGCCTTGACCACCCCGGCGACATCCCAGCCCAGCACCTTGGCGGCGCCACCTTCGGGCTGGGCATTGCGGCGCACCTTGGTGTCCACCGGGTTGACCGAGATTGCCCGGACTTCCACCAGCACGTCGCGCGGGCCGGGTTCGGGGGCCGGCAGTTCGATGTCCTGCAGGGCGGCGGCGTCTTCGATTGGCAGCGACTGGTAATAGGCAACGGCTTTCATCAGGGGATTCCTCGTGAGCGGGATGCTGGCCATCATTGACCCTTTCGTTTCCGGTTAAAAGCCGCTAAAACCGCAGAAACTTTCAAAATATTTTTGAAAATGGAGGACGCCTTGCTGCGCTTCGATGACTTGCAGTTATTTGTCAGCGCTGCCGAACACGGCAGTCTGTCGGCGGCGGCGCGCTTGCTCGACCTGTCGCCGGCGGTGGCCAGTGCGGCGCTCAAGCGTCTGGAGGCGCAACTCGGCGCCCGTCTGCTGGCCCGTTCCACGCGCAGCCTGCGCCTGACGGCCGAGGGCGAGGGTTTTCTCGCGCACGCCCGTGCGGCACTGGCCAGTCTCGATGAAGGACGGCGCCTGCTGGCCCGCGAACAGGATGAAATCAGTGGGGTGTTGCAGTTATCGGCGCCTTCGGATTTTGGCCGCAACGTGCTGCTGCCCTGGCTGGACGAACTGCAACGCGCCCATCCGCTGCTCAACGTGCGTCTGTTGCTGGGCGATCGCAACGCCGACCTGTTTCGCCAACCGGTGGATATCGCCCTGCGCTACGGAACGCCGGAGGACTCCAGCCTGGTCGCGGTGCCGCTGTGCCTGGAGAACCGCCGTGTGCTCTGCGCCGCGCCTGACTATCTTGCGCGACATGGCGAGCCGCGCAGCATTGCCCAACTGAGCGAACACAATTGCCTGCTCTATCAATTGGGCAGCGGTGTGCATGATCACTGGCGGTTCCAGCTGCAGGACGGTGAGGAAAGCGTGCTGGTCAGCGGCGACCGTTTCTGCGACGACGCTGATGTCGTGCGGCGCTGGGCCGTGGCGGGTGTGGGGATCGCCTACAAATCCTGGCTGGATGTGGCCGCCGATGTACGCGCCGGTCGTCTGCGGGTGTTGCTGGGGCACTATCGCGGTGAGTCCACGCCGCTGAACCTGCTGTGCACTCACCGGGCGCAGTTGAGCAAGCCGGTACAACGTTTGAGCGCCCTGCTCAAGGAGCGCTGCCGGTTGTTGCTGGATGAGTTGAAAACAGAAGCAGGTTAAGCATTCATTTTTATGTCCGACATACACTGCGCATATGTATGAAGGAAGTTATTACTTTGAACGTAGGTAAAGTAACAATTCAATTTGCCTTGATGACTTTCCTGTAATCCGCGATGCCATGAATACATAGGCACTTGCGCCTCAAAAATGACCGTTGTTCCGCAGAACACCTCGCTCCGGGCTTTCGCCCAGGGTTGCGAAAGCATGGGCAGTTTGTCGCAAAAGGTGGCGCTTGTGCCGGAATAAGCAGGCTTATACTGGACCGGGCAATTGCCATCATCGGGATAATGTTTCCAGGTTGAAGCAAGGGCGGGATGCCCTTTTCCCATGAACTTATACCTCGAGTAAGTACCGTACCGGTTTCCTGGTATCGGCGGCCGGGCCTTTGTCTGCCCGGCTTGAAGATGGGAGGAGCCCGCATTCGCCAATGACAACTACGCAGGGAGTGGAAAGATGCAACCGATAGCCAGTATCAGCCAGATCGCCAGTTTGATGGCCGATCCCAAACGCAGTGCAATGCTCTGGGCACTTATCGATGGAATGGCGCGTCCCCTGGAGGAACTGGCCACCCTGGCCGGGCTGACACCTTCTTCGGCGTGCGCACATCTGGCCCGGCTGTCGGCCGGGGGGCTGCTCAAACGTGAAGCTCGGGGGCGCAAGCGTTACTTCCGGTTGGCCGCACCGGAAATCGGCACTGCCGTGGAAGCACTGGCCAGCGTGACCATCCGCGACTTCGAGCGGCCGGCGACGTCACGCGAGCAGGCTCCAGTGACAGTGCCGCTGGCGATGCGTCGGGCACGGTTGTGTTGGGATCATCTTGGCGGCGAGGTGGCGGCAGACTTGCTGCAGCGACTGCTGGACGCGCAGTGGGTGCAACAGGCCGAGCAGCAACTGGAAATCACCCTGCACGGCCGCGTTCATTTTGCTCGCCAGGGCATCTTCATCGACGCACTGGCCCCACGCGATGGTCGCCTGTGCAGCCTCTGCAACTGTTGCAGCGAGGTCCATGACCGGCGCTCGCACCTGGGCGGCGCGCTGGGCAGCAGTCTCATGAAATTGTTCGTTCAGTCAGGCTGGGTGCGGATCAGCGATGAGTCCAGGGTCGTGCAGTTGACCCCCGGTGGACTGCGTGGCATCCAGCAAATCGCCCGCATGCCGGCGCCGCTGTCGATGGGCTGAACATCACGCCCGGCGAGAAGGTCGCCGAGCGTTCTTTCAGGTATTTCAGGCTTTGACGAGGCGGGCGTCCAGACTGTTCTGGGCGAGGCGACGGGCCTGGTCTTCAGTCATGCCGAGATGGGTGTGCAGGGCGTGGAAGTTCTCGGTGACATAACCGCCGAAGTACGCCGGGTCGTCCGAGTTCACCGTGACCTTCACACCGCGTTCGAGCATGTCGAGGATGTTGTGCTGGCTCATGTGGTCGAACACGCAGAGCTTGGTGTTGGATAGCGGGCACACGGTCAGCGGGATCTGCTCGTCGATGATGCGCTGCATCAGACGCTCGTCCTCGATGGCGCGCACGCCGTGGTCGATACGCTCGATCTTCAACAGGTCCAGCGCTTCCCAGATGTATTCGGGTGGTCCTTCTTCGCCGGCGTGGGCGACAGTCAGGAAGCCTTCGCTACGGGCACGGT
The DNA here is from genome assembly GCF_003231275.1 of Pseudomonas huaxiensis. GTDB lineage: Bacteria > Pseudomonadota > Gammaproteobacteria > Pseudomonadales > Pseudomonadaceae > Aquipseudomonas > Aquipseudomonas huaxiensis. The sequence goes on along the minus strand of NZ_QKVL01000019.1, from coordinate 7,949 downwards.
CGAAGACCCGCTTGAACTTGCTCGGTGGATGACCTTTCTCCGAGCTGTCGAGGCCCACGGCAATGAAGGCATCGCGAAATGGCAGAGCCTGGTCGAGGGTCTTCTGGGCTTCTTCTTCGCTCAGGTGGCGCAGGAAACTGAGGATCAGCCCGCTGCCGATGCCCAGTTGCTCGCGGCCGTCCTTGAGTGCGCGGGCGATACCGTCCAGAACCACTTCGAAGGGAATGCCACGGTCGGTGTGGGTCTGCGGGTCGAAGAAGGGCTCGGTATGGATGACGTTCTGAGCCTTGCAGCGTTGCAGGTAGGCCCAGGTCAGGTCGTAGAAGTCCTGCTCGGTGCGCAGCACGTCGGCGCCCTGGTAGTACAGGTCGAGGAATTCTTGCAGGTTGTTGAAAGCATAAGCCGCGCGCAGGGCTTCGACATCATTCCAGGGCAGGGCGATCTTGTTGCGCTCAGCCAGGGCGAACAGCAACTCGGGCTCCAGCGATCCTTCCAGGTGCAGGTGCAATTCTGCCTTGGGCAGCGCGTTAAGCCAGTCGTACATGGTCAATTCTCATCAGGTGCAATCGGCGCATTCTACAGAGGTTGTCGGACCGGGGCTGTGAAACCTGACCGGCCGGTTGAACTATAGCTGCGCCGTGCCGGGCCGTTTCACCTAGCGTGGAACGGCCCACATCGCAGGAAAAATCACCAGACCAGCGATTCGCCTTTGTAGTTGATGTAATGCACGCCGCCCTTGCCGGCGTAAGCGTTGACTTGCTCGACCATGCCGCGGGTGCTGGTGGGCACATCAATGTCGGCGCCGTCGCCGCCCATATCGGTCTTGACCCAGCCCGGGTGCATGGCCAGCACGCTCAGACCGGTTTCGCCCAGGCGCACGACGAAGCTGTTGATCATGGAGTTCAGTGCGGCCTTGCTGGCTTTGTACAGGGCCAGGTCCGGAGCGTCGGGAATGCTGATGCTGCCGAGGATAGAACTCATGAACGCGATAACGCCGCTTCCACGCACCTGGCCGGCAAAGCGCTGGGCCACGCGGATCGGTGCCACGCTGTTGGTCAGGAACAATTCTCCGATCTCGTTCAGTTGTGCGACTTCGGCATTTTGGTTATCCGGCCCTTTAACCCCCGCGTTGACGAACAGCAGATCAAACGCCTGGCCTTCGAGGCGCTTTTGCAGGGCGTCGAGCTGTGTGGTGCTGTTCATTTCCAGGGTTTCCACCTGGATGCCTGGCAATGCTGCCAGCGCACTGGCCTTGGCCGGGTCGCGCACGGTTGCGACGACCTTCCAGCCGTCTTCGCTCAAGCGTTCAGCCAGGCCAAGGCCCAGGCCACGGGAGGCGCCGATGATCAGGGCGGTTTTCGGGTTAGTCATGCGAGAGCTCCTTTCAATGAGGGGGACGCCGTCAGGCGCAAGGGGCAGCGTTGCTGCAGCCGTTCACGCAACTCCTGGCGCAACTGATCAAGAGCCTCGATCCGGGCTTCGACCAGTGCCAGTTTGTCTTCGATAAAGCGCGTGACCAGTGCTTCCGGGTCTTTCGCCTGCCACAACTCGGCGACGTTCTGGCTGATTTCGCCAAGGCTGAAACCGAGCTTCTGCGCGGTCTTGATCAGCAGCACCAGTTGCACGGTTTCAGCCGGGTAATTGCGGTAGCCGTTGGCACTGCGATGGGCGCGGATCAGACCGCGCTCCTCGTAGAAGCGCAACGTGTCGCGGCTGACGGAACAGGTCTGGGCCAGTTCTCCGATTCGCACAATCGATTCCTGAGGAAGGGTTGACCTTGGAGCATACTCCAGGCTTTAGCCTGCTGCCTTTACTTTCCAGCAAGGAGCGGCACATGTGGAGTCAGAAAGGCTATCGGGGTCTAGTCAGGGCCAGTGGCTGGTACGACCTGTTGATCACGGCGGCATTCGTAACGCCCTGGAGCCTGGCGCTGCTGCACGGCGCCTTGACCCAGTTGAGCGCTGGTTGGGGATTGACGGGGGAACTGCCGCCGTTCGCCCCGATGCACGTGTTGATGGCCAACCTGATGGGCTCGATTGTCTGCGTCTGGTCTGTGCTGCGTATTCGCGATCCACAGGTGCAATTCGGTCGCTATGACGCCGTGGGCCGATTGCTGTTCGCCAGTTGGCAAGCGTATGCGCTGATGCAGGGCGCGACCGAATTGATCTGGGGGATTCTGGTGATGGAGTTGGCCTGGGCGGCGCTACAGTTGTGGCCGATACGGGCTGTGGAAAACTTGTCTGATCAAAAAACGATCAACTGCTCCGCGTGACGGCCAGGCAAGCGATTGATGCAGGCGTGCACGGTTTATCCACAACTTCCTCCACAGTATTTGTGTGCAACACCGCGTAGGGGGTTCAAGTCCGGATTTGTTGCTTTCCAACGCTGATAACCGGACTTAAGCGGCTGATTTTTCGGCGAATAAGCGGTTGTCATCAGATTGTGATCAAAATCTGATCGTTTTCCTGCAGGCCTTGCTGGGCAAGGCCTGTAGAGGAGTGCGCAGAGGTTATCCACAACCGGGCCCACAGCAGATGTGGGCAAATCGCTCAGCAGGGCTCGAGCAGGATTCGGCCACGGCTGAGGTCAGCCAGTTGCCGTTGCACGGTATCGATCTGCGTTGCGCCAAGGGCGAGGCGGACGTCGACGCCATTGGACGTGAATTCCTCGCCCAGCACCAAGCCATCGGCTTCGCTCACCCGCAACTTTAGCAGCGCCAATTCGCTGAACGAGCAACTGCACTTGAGCTCCGTGCGACTGACCAGCAGGCGCTTCGGCGCCTGTTGCAGGCACTTGTTGGCGCCGCCGCCGTAGGCCCGGGCCAGTCCGCCGGTGCCCAATTGAATGCCGCCGTACCAGCGGATCACCAGCACTACCACTTGATCACAGTCCTGGGCTTCGATGGCGGCCAGTATCGGTCGACCGGCAGTGCCGCCGGGTTCGCCGTCGTCGCTGCTGCGGTATTGCTCGCCGATCTTCCAGGCCCAGCAGTTATGGGTGGCGGCGAGGTCACTGTTCTGCTCGATAAACGCCTGGGCGTCGCCGGGCGTGCTGATAGGCGCGGCCAGGGTAATGAAGCGGCTCTTGCGAATCTCTTCGCGGTATTCGCAAGTGTCCAGCAGGGTAGAAGGCATAAGCGGGTGTCAGTTCGGCGGCGTCAGGCCACAGCCTTTGAGGATGATGTGGATAAGATTGTTGCCGGCTTCTTCCATGTCTTGCTTGGTCAGGCGACTGCGGCCGGTGACCTGGCAGATCTGGGTGGCGAAGTCGGCGTAGTGCTGGGTGCTGCTCCAGAGCAGGAAAATCAGGTGAACCGGGTCGACCCGGTCCATCTTGCCGGCATCGATCCAGCCCTGGAACACCGCGGCCCGGCCTTTGAACCATTCGCGGTAGTCCTGGCTGAAGTAGTCGCTCAGGCACTGGCCACCGCTGATGATCTCCATGGCGAAGATCCGCGACGCCTGCGGGTTGCGTCGCGAGAACTCCATCTTGGCGCGGATGTACTGGGCGAGGGACTCGGCCGGGTCGTCATCGACGCTCAGGGCGTTGAAGGTGCTGTCCCACAACTCGATGATGTTGCTCAGGACTGCGATGTACAGCCCCAACTTGTTGGTGAAGTAGTAGTGCAGGTTGGCTTTGGGCAGCCCGGCGTTCTGGGCGATGGTGTTCATGCTGGTGCCTTTGAAGCCGTGCCGTGCGAATTCGTCCTCGGCGGCCTGGATGATGGCTTGCTCGTTCTTCTGGCGAATTCGCCCGGCGGGCTTGGCGGCCAAGGGGCGGTGGGCGGGCACTTCGAGGGTCATGGGCGATTCCGGCAAGAGCTGGGAAATAGAGGCACCTGCACTGATACCCCAGCCGCAGCGGGCAGACAAGCGCGAAGCGGCAGAATATCGCAAATGCGTCTCATCGTGTCGCAGCCAGACTCTCCAGGAAGCTCTCCAGCACCAGGTGCGGACGCCGTCCCTTGCGCGTTACCCAGGCCAGGCTCAGGTCGTAAAAACGCTCGCTGGGTTTAAGTGCGCGCAGGCGGCCCTGTTGTACCCAGAAGCTGGCGTAGTGATCCGGCAGGTAGCCGATGTAGCGCCCAGTGAGGATGAGGAACGCCATGCCTTCACGGTCAGATGCGCTGGCGGTGCAGTGGAGTGCCTGATAGTGCTCCTGAATTTCTGCGGGCAGCCGGAAGGTCGGGGCAATGGCGTCCTGGCTGTTGAGGCGCTGGTCGTCCAGTTGGCGGTCGTCGGCATAGAACAGCGGGTGGCCCACGGCGCAATAAAGTAGTGACCGTTCGCTGTACAGCGGCTGGTACTCGAGCCCGGACAGCGGGCTGGCCTGCGGCACCACGCCGACATGCAGGCTGCCGTCGAGCACGCCTTGTTCGACCTGGCTCGGCGGGATCATGCGGATGCGGATGCGCACGTCCGGGCCACGGTCCTTGAGCTGGGCGAGGGCATGGGTGATGCGCATATGCGGCATGGTCACCAGATTGTCGGTCAGACCGATGTTCAGCTCGCCGCGCAAGTGCTGGTGCAGACCGTTGACCTCGGTGCGGAAACTCTCCAGTGCGCTGAGCAACTGCAGCGCCGACTGATAGACCTCCCGACCTTCCTCGGTCAGCGAGAACCCGGCACGCCCACGCTGACAAAGGCGCAGTCCGAGGCGTTGTTCCAGATCGCCCATCTGCTGGCTGATCGCCGAGCGCCCGATCCCAAGCACGTTCTCCGCCGCAGAGAAGCCGCCACATTCAACAACGCTGCGGAAAATCTTCAGCAGCCGGATGTCGAAATCACTGACTTGGGAAAGCGGCTCCGGGCGACGGCTCATAGTTTAGTGTCCAGTGAACTGAGGATTAGAAAAGTCCAGTTTTCCGGACTTTATAGCCGTGACAACGTATCGGCAACACAACGCTTTCTTCGAATGCTGTTCAATCCGCCTTGCGAGGTCTTGACGATGAACCTGCCTGAAAACGCTCCTGCCGGTCTGGCTAGCCAGCTGAAGCTGGATGCGCACTGGATGCCTTACACCGCCAACCGTAATTTCCAGCGCGATCCGCGCCTGATCGTCGCCGCTGAAGGCAACTATCTGGTCGATGACAAAGGCCGCAAGATTTTCGACGCACTGTCGGGCCTGTGGACCTGCGGCGCCGGTCACACCCGCAAGGAAATCCAGGAAGCCGTTTCTCGTCAGTTGGGCGTGCTGGACTACTCGCCAGCGTTCCAGTTCGGTCATCCGCTGTCGTTCCAGTTGGCCGAGAAGATCACCGACCTGACGCCTGGCAACCTCAATCACGTCTTCTATACCAACTCCGGTTCCGAGTGCTGTGACACCGCGGTGAAGATGGTCCGTGCCTACTGGCGCCTGAAAGGCCAGGCCACCAAGACCAAGCTGATCGGCCGTGCCCGTGGTTACCACGGCGTGAACATCGCCGGTACCAGCCTGGGCGGTGTGAATGGCAACCGTAAAATGTTTGGCCAGTTCCTCGACGTCGACCACATTCCGCACACCGTGCTGCCGGGCAACGCCTTCAGCAAAGGCATGCCGGAAGAGGGCGGTATCGCCCTGGCCGATGAGATGCTCAAGCTGATCGAGTTGCACGATGCGTCCAACATCGCTGCGCTGATCGTCGAGCCGCTGGCCGGTTCCGCCGGTGTCCTGCCGCCGCCTAAGGGTTATCTGAAACGTCTGCGGGAAATTTGCGACCAACACAACATCCTGCTGATCTTTGACGAAGTCATCACCGGTTTCGGCCGCATGGGCGCGATGTTTGGTGCCGATGCCTTCGGCGTGACCCCGGACCTGATGTGCATCGCCAAGCAGGTCACCAACGGCGCCATTCCGATGGGCGCGGTGATCGCCAGCAGTGAGATCTATCAGACCTTCATGAATCAGCCAACGCCCGAATACGCGGTGGAATTCCCCCACGGATACACCTACTCGGCGCACCCAGTGGCTTGCGCGGCCGGTATCGCCGCATTGGACCTGTTGCAGAAAGAAAACCTGGTGCAGTCCGCTGCCGAACTGGCGCCGCACTTCGAGAACGTGTTGCACGGCATCAAGGGCACCAAGAACGTCATCGACATCCGCAACTACGGCCTGGCTGGCGCGATCCAGATCGGTGCGCGGGACGGCGACGCCATCGTGCGTCCTTACGAAGCGGCGATGAAGTTGTGGCAAGCCGGCTTCTATGTCCGTTACGGCGGCGACACCCTGCAGTTCGGCCCGACCTTCAATACCAAGCCACAAGAACTGGACCGCCTGTTCGACGCCGTGGGCGAAGCCCTGAACGCCATCGACTGATTTCTTCTTCCGGGGCGGGCGCGGTCTTGCGCCTGCCCGAACCCGAATTCTGGAGTTTTGCATGAGCACCGTTGCACACCTGATCAATGGCGAGCTGGTTTCCCCGAACGAGCGCAGCGCCGACGTTTTCAACCCGGCTACCGGCCAGGCGATCCATAAAGTGTCGCTGGCCAGCCGCGCTACCGTGCAGCAGGCCATCGATGCGGCCAAGGCTGCGTTCCCGGCCTGGCGCAATACCCCGCCTGCCAAACGCGCCCAGGTCATGTTCCGTTTCAAGCAATTGCTGGAGCAGAACGAAGCACGCATCTCCCAGCTCATCAGCGAAGAGCACGGCAAGACCCTGGAAGACGCCGCCGGTGAGCTGAAGCGCGGGATCGAGAACGTCGAGTTCGCCTGCGCCGCTCCTGAGGTGCTGAAGGGCGAGTACAGCCGCAACGTGGGTCCGAACATTGATGCCTGGTCCGACTTCCAGCCGCTGGGCGTGGTTGCTGGCATTACCCCGTTCAACTTCCCGGCCATGGTGCCGCTGTGGATGTATCCACTGGCGATCGCCTGCGGTAACACCTTTATTCTCAAACCGTCGGAGCGTGATCCAAGCTCGACGCTGCTGATCGCTCAACTGCTGCAGGAAGCCGGGCTGCCGAAGGGCGTACTGAACGTCGTGCATGGCGACAAGGAAGCAGTGGACGCGCTGATCGAGGCGCCGGAAGTGAAAGCGCTGAGTTTCGTGGGTTCGACCCCGATTGCCGAGTACATCTATTCCGAGGGCACCAAACGCGGCAAGCGCGTCCAGGCGCTGGGCGGCGCGAAGAACCATGCCGTACTGATGCCGGATGCGGATCTGGACAACGCGGTCAGCGCGCTGATGGGCGCGGCCTATGGTTCCTGTGGCGAGCGTTGCATGGCTATCTCCGTTGCCGTGTGCGTGGGTGATCAGGTCGCCGATGCGCTGGTGGCCAAGCTGGTTCCGCAGATCAAGGGGCTGAAGATTGGTGCCGGCACTTCTTGTGGCCTGGACATGGGGCCGCTGGTAACCGCAGCTGCGCGAGACAAGGTCGTTGGCTATATCGACGATGGCCTCGCTGCGGGTGCCGAGTTGGTGGTGGATGGTCGCGGCTATCGCGTAGCGGGTCATGAAGACGGCTACTTCGTTGGCGGTACGCTGTTCGATCGCGTTACGCCGGAAATGCGCATCTATAAAGAAGAGATCTTCGGGCCGGTGCTGTGCATCGTCCGTGTCGGCAGCCTGGAAGAGGCCATGCAACTGATCAACGATCACGAGTACGGTAACGGCACCTGCATCTTCACCCGTGACGGTGAAGCGGCGCGGCTGTTCTGCGACGAGATCGAAGTGGGCATGGTCGGCGTCAACGTGCCGCTGCCGGTGCCGGTTGCGTACCACAGCTTCGGCGGCTGGAAGCGTTCGCTGTTCGGCGACCTGCATGCGTATGGCCCAGACGGTGTGCGCTTCTACACCCGGCGCAAGGCGATCACCCAGCGCTGGCCGCAGCGTGCCAGCCATGAGGCTTCGCAGTTCGCGTTCCCGAGTCTGTAAGGCTAGCTATGTAGCTATATAGAAGAAGGGAGGCCGCAAGGCCTCCCTTCTTCGCTTTTCAGCGCTTTTGACCGTGATGACAACTTTGTTGCAATAAGTG
>NZ_QKVL01000189.1 GCF_003231275.1 Pseudomonas huaxiensis | reverse complement strand
AAGTGGCCTGCCGATATGGGCCTGGAGTCGACGACCGCGCCATGAGCAGAATGAAAGGACCTAAGCTGACACCACCTTGTCCCGGCTGGAAAGAAGACCTGCCCGGACCCTACGAATTACCGATCGTTACCCCGGACCTCGGGCTTGATACACCCAACCATCAGGATGAGGTTTTGCTGGAGCTGCCACGTACTTCGGCACTTGCCAGAGGATGGTTGATTTGGTTCGCGCCAGTACAAGCAATCCTGACCGTCGTGATTCTGTTGCTTTTCTTATCAGACTGGCGCCGGTTGAGCGTCGAGGAGTGGGTCGCATTTTTCTTCGGGATTCTTGTTGCAGTCTGGTCACTTTTATTCTGCGTGAAGGTCGAAACAAAACCTCCTCGAGAT
>NZ_QKVL01000188.1 GCF_003231275.1 Pseudomonas huaxiensis | reverse complement strand
GAGTGGCCTGCCGATATGGATCTGGAGTCGAGGACCGCGCCATGAGCAGAATGAAAGGACCTACGCTCATACCACCATGTCCCGGCTGGAAGGAAGACCTGCCCGGCCCCTACGAATTACCAGTCGTTACCCCGGACTTAGGCTTTGATACGCCCAATCATCAGGACGAAGTTCTACTGGAACTACCTCGTGCTTCCGCACTTATAAGAGGCGTGGTGATTTGGTTTTCGCCGATTATGACTGCCTTGCTGATAGCGCTCTTGTGGATTGTCATATCAATTGGAACATCTCTAAACCTTGAGCTTCTGATAATGGTTGGCCTCGGTTTACTGATAACAGTCTGGTCGCTTTTTTTCTGCATTAAAGTTGATGTAACTCCTCCCCGAGAC
>NZ_QKVL01000187.1 GCF_003231275.1 Pseudomonas huaxiensis | reverse complement strand
CCTAGAAGAACTTCACCACTTGCGCCCACACCCGCGGGGTGCGATCGACATCGCTCTGCGGATCATCGTTGCCCAGCTTCCATGCCGCGACCGTGTTGATCTGCCAGCCATACGCCGCCCAGCGTGCACCAACGCCCGCCGCCGACAGGCTGCGGTGGTTTTCGCCCGTGCTCCAGGTGTCCTTGTTCAGGCGTACTTCGCCGTGGTCGACGAAGGTGCTGAGCTGCCAGGCATCGGTCAGCGCGTAGCGCAGTTCGACGTTGGCCAGCCAGCCTTGATCACCAGACGCCTCGCCCTGCGGGTAGGCGCGCACGCCATAGGCACCGCCGAGGCTGATCTTTTCCGAGCTGTCCAGGTTGCCGTCGGCCCACTGGCCTTGCAGTTGGGTGTA
>NZ_QKVL01000186.1 GCF_003231275.1 Pseudomonas huaxiensis | reverse complement strand
CGACAGGGTCAGACCGGTGGTGTCCAAGCGCGCTGGGTCATCGGTGACGACGGTGGTCGGAGTACCAGCGGTTTCCAGGTGTTCGTAGTTACCGCCAGTCACACCGGTGATGCTGTTGGTCAGCGGGGTATTGGTGTTGAGCACGTTGTTCGGGGCGATGAAGTCGACCGAACCGCTCGAAGCATTGACCGGGATGGTGATCGACTGACCGTTAGCCAGAGTGATAACCAGTGGAGCACCGGTTACCGGAGCAGTGACGCTCGCGGTGTAAGTCACTACGCCGCCTTCAACCGCGCTAGCAGTAGCGGTGAGGGTCACGGTGCTGGTGTCGATGCTGTCGGTAACCGCAGTAACCGCGGCAGTCGGGCTGACCTCGAGGTGTTCGAAGTCGCCAC
>NZ_QKVL01000185.1 GCF_003231275.1 Pseudomonas huaxiensis | reverse complement strand
GCGCCTTGCGGTCGAGCTTGCCGTTCGGCGTCAGCGGCATGGCGGCCAGCAGCACGAAGTGGCTTGGCACCATGTAGTCCGGCAGGCTGGCCTTCAGTGCGGCTTTCAGATCTTCGCGCAGCGCCTCAGCATCGACTTCGCAACGGGCGACCAGATACGCCGCCAGTTGCTTGCCCTGCGGGCCGTCGATATCCAGCACCACCGCTTCGCGGATCGCGGAATGTTCTTGCAGGCGGGTTTCGATTTCGCCCAGTTCGATGCGGTACCCGCGGATCTTCACTTGATGGTCGGCACGACCGACGTATTCGAGCACGCCATCGGCGCGACGGCGTGCCAGGTCGCCGGTGCGGTACAAGCGCTCGCCTGGCGCGCCGAACGGATTCGGCACGTACACT
>NZ_QKVL01000184.1 GCF_003231275.1 Pseudomonas huaxiensis | reverse complement strand
GGTGTACGTGCCGAATCCGTTCGGCGCACCAGGCGAGCGCTTGTACCGCACCGGCGACCTGGCACGCCGTCGCGCCGATGGCGTCCTCGAATACGTCGGCCGCGCCGACCATCAAGTGAAGATCCGCGGGTACCGCATCGAGCTGGGCGAAATCGAAACCCGCTTGCAAGAACACCCGGCCATCCGCGAAGCGGTGGTGCTGGATATCGATGGTCCGCAGGGCAAGCAGCTTGCGGCGTATCTGGTTGCCCGTGGCGAAGTCGATGCTGACGCGCTGCGCGAAGATCTGAAAACCACACTGAAGGCGAGCCTGCCGGACTACATGGTGCCGACCCACTTCGTGCTGCTGGCTGCCATGCCGCTGACGCCGAACGGCAAGCTCGACCGCAAGGCGT
>NZ_QKVL01000183.1 GCF_003231275.1 Pseudomonas huaxiensis | reverse complement strand
ATAGAGGCTTCTATGGTGAGGGGTAGGACTAATTTTTCAGCGTTTATCTATGACGCTTCGCGAGGAGTTGGCTTCTCTGTGAGTGAAGGTTTTTTCTACTCTCTTGATCAGGACTGGGACGATCCAGGAGATTTCAGTGAGGTCAGTTTCTTTTTGGGCGAAGTGGAAACTTCAAGTATCGCAGTGCCTGACTACGTTTCCCTGATGAAAATTGCAGCTGATGTTTACTCTGCTTTCTTTCCTGATGATGGAGGCGATGTTCTAAGGTCTGCTGAAAGATTAGAAGAGCGTTACTCAACGAAGTTTCCAGTCTAGGTGAGAGGCGTTTATTAGTGAAAAGGGACTGAAAAAGGGACGGATTTATTTTTCTAAGTAGCCGAAAATAAATCTGTCCCCTTTTT
>NZ_QKVL01000182.1 GCF_003231275.1 Pseudomonas huaxiensis | reverse complement strand
GGTGTAGCTGTAGGTCACTACGCCGGTGGTTGGGTTGTAGCCGGTGACTGTCAGCGTATTCCCCAGCGGCGTCGTCGCAGTCTGTGGGAAACCAGCCGCCACCCCGCCAGAAATAACGTTGATGCCGCCCAGGCTGAGCGTTTGCAGACCATCCGGCGCAGTCACGGTAAAGGTGCCGGTTTGAGTCAGCGCCGGAGTATTCGGATTACTACCGTCGCTCAGATTCTTCTCGTAAACCGAAAGCTCACCACCCTCTGTATCAAGGCCATTAAGGGTGACCGGATCATTCAGATTCTTGATATCCAGAACCAGATTCGCAGTACTGGTATCGCCATCAGCATCAGTCAGGGTGTAGGCAAACGTCTCAGTCCCCGTCCCCCCACCATGCAGATTGAAGAAGTCT
>NZ_QKVL01000181.1 GCF_003231275.1 Pseudomonas huaxiensis | reverse complement strand
TGGTTCGGTGGACTTCATTGCCCCGAACAACGTGTTGAATACCAATACGCCGCTGACCAACAGCATCACTGGCGTGACTGGTGGTAACTACGAGCACCTGGAAACCGCAGGCACTCCGACCACCGTCGTGACCGACGATCCAGCGCGCCTGGACACCACCGGCCTGACCCTGTCGGCCACCGGTTCCGTCCAGGAAGGCGGCAATATCGTCTACACCGCCAAGCTGACCAACCCAGCCGGCACTGAGATGAAGATCACCCTGAGCAATGGTGAAACCATCACCATTGCCAAGGATGCGACTGAAGGCTCCGTCACGTTCGCTGCGCCGAAAGACACTGTTTATGTGGATGCGGGCAGCGTCAGCGTGACCATCACCGGCACCACTGGTGGCGACTTCGAGCATCTGGAAGTTAGCCCGACT
>NZ_QKVL01000180.1 GCF_003231275.1 Pseudomonas huaxiensis | reverse complement strand
GGAACGCCCGTCAACGCTGAACTTGTTGATCGCCCAGTGGGTATGGTTAACCCCCTCGATGATTCCGGCCTGAGTAGCAGGGATAAACAACGCGCCAGCCAATCCACAAATGACAACGCGCCTTGCCTGAATGAGGAAGCTCATCATGAAGCGTCTCCCGTGGGTGAGTTTCGGGTCGCAGGGCATGACTGCGGCTTCGGCAGGTTGAGAGGTGTTTTGATCGGGTACTCAGGGTGGCCGTAGGCGTAGCAGGAAGTGGCGACCTGAATCTCGTCACACGGTAAAAAGTGCACGGTGATGCCGCAGGTACTGCCCTCGGCGTAATCAGGGACAGGCACTGATCGACTGTGCTGACGCCGTTGGGCTACAACTTTGGCCCTCCACTCGACGGCTTTGGGCCAATCGGCAAATCCGGGAAAGTCG
>NZ_QKVL01000018.1 GCF_003231275.1 Pseudomonas huaxiensis | reverse complement strand
GCCTACTTTTTCCAAGAAAAAAGTCGGCCGCCGTAAAGGCGGAAGGGGCCGGCAGCGGCGCCACATCGAACGGATAAGCTCCCAGCACCAAAGCCCAAGCCCAAGCCCAAAGCCCAAGCCCAAGCCCAAGCCCAAGCCCAAGCATCATCGCTCCCGCTATTCCGTGAAGAACCTTTTCTATGCGAGGGTTTTCAAAACCTCAGCAACATCCCGCAACACTGAGGCATCCTCACGCTCCCCCCAACAGAGAGCGACCATCTGCGCAGTGGCCTCGACTTTATAAACACTCGGCGGCAGCCGCTTGAGCTGTTCCAACACTCGCTCATCGACGCACGGCTCGCGCCACTGGTTGAGCCAGGTGCCCGGCTCGGTCTGCCAATAACACCAGACATCAATGCTGCCACGGCGTCGGGCCTGATGATATTGCGCGCAGTTGCCCGGTGGTTCCTCCGGGAGCCAGTGCGGCCAGGTCTGCGGTGCAAGTTGCATTGCCAGCCCCATGCGTCGAGCCTCCAGACGCAGCGCCATCCGCCCGCTCATCCGCCGCGAAGGCAACAACCAGGCCAGCGGACTGAGGATCAGCGCGAGGATTGACACTACTACCCAGACCGTCATATCTGTTATTCCTATCAAGTCTTTGCAAATGAGCTGGTTAGCCGCAACTGGATGCGATCAGCCTGAAACGGACCATACTTTAACTATCGCGATTGTCAGGAGAGCCTCTCATGCCCTACGAACACATACTGGTCGCCGTCGACCTGACCGAAGAATGCGACCCGGTCATCAAACGCGCCCGCGAGCTGGCCACCCCGGGCAATGCCAAAGTGTCGCTGGTGCATATCGTCGAGCCGATGGCCATGGCGTTTGGCGGCGACGTGCCGATGGACCTGTCGCAACTGCAACAGCAGCAGTTCGACCAGGCCAAGGAGCGGCTGGAACGCCTGTTCAACAAATACCCGGAAATCATTCGCGGCGATTCGCACCTGACCTATGGCCAGCCACGCCAGGAGATCCACCAGTTGGCCAAGGAGCAGAAATGCGACCTGATCGTGGTCGGCAGCCATGGCCGCCACGGCCTGGCCCTGCTGCTTGGCTCCACCGCCAATGACGTGCTGCATGGCGCGCCTTGCGATGTCCTGGCGGTCCGCCTGCAGAAGAAAGCCGAGTAACGCAAAAAGGCCCGGAGCTTTCGCTTCGGGCCCCTTCCCGTCTCAACCGTCCAGTTCGGCCCAGCGCTCGACCAGCACGTCCAGCTCTGCCTGCATCCGCTCGAGGTCAGCCAGCACCTTGCTGGTGTGCTCGCTGGACTTCTGATAGAAGCCGGCGTCGGAAATCTGCTGCTGGATCGCGGCGATCTTCTCCTCCACTGCTTCAATCTGTCCCGGCAGGGCTTCCAGCTCGCGCTGGAACTTGTAACTAAGCTTTTTCTTGGTATCCGCAGTCGCCGCAACCGGTGCAGGCTCCGCCACAGGCGCAGTGACCACCGCGGTGTTCAGCTCGGACTTGCCCGACTTGCTCTCGCTGACACCCAGCAGACGCGGCGAACCGCCCTGGCGGATCCAGTCCTGATAGCCGCCGACATACTCACGTACCTTGCCCTCGCCCTCGAACACCAGGGTGCTGGTCACCACGTTGTCGAGGAATGCCCGGTCGTGGCTGACCATCAGCACGGTGCCCTTGTAGCCCGCCAGTACTTCTTCCAGCAGTTCCAGGGTTTCCACGTCGAGGTCGTTGGTCGGTTCGTCGAGTACCAGCAGGTTGGCTGGCTTGCTGAACAGCTTGGCCAGCAGCAACCGCGCACGCTCGCCCCCGGACAGCGCCTTGACCGGCGTGCGCGCACGCTGCGGACTGAACAGGAAGTCACCCAGGTAGCTCAGGACATGGCGGCTCTGGCCGTCGATATCGATGAAGTCACGACCTTCGGCGAGGTTGTCGATAACGGTCTTTTCCAGCTCCAACTGATTGCGCAACTGGTCGAAGTAAGCCACCTCCAGACGCGTACCCGAATCAACCTTGCCGCCGGTCGGCTCCAGATCACCGAGCATCAGCTTGAGCAGCGTGGTCTTGCCGGTACCGTTGGCACCCAGCAGGCCGATACGGTCCTCGCGCTGCAGGACCATCGAGAAATCCTTGACCAGGGTCGGGCCGCCAGGGTGTGCGAAGCTGACGTTTTCCAGCACCATCACCTGCTTGCCGGACTTCTCCGCAGACTCGATCAGGATATTGGCCTTGCCCTGGCGCTCGCGCCGTTCGCTACGCTCGACCCGCAGCGCCTTCAGTGCGCGCACACGGCCTTCGTTACGGGTACGCCGGGCCTTGATGCCCTGACGGATCCAGACTTCTTCCTGGGCCAGACGCTTGTCGAACAGCGCGTTGGCGGTTTCCTCGGCGGCCAGAGCGGCCTCCTTGTGCACCAGGAAGCTGGCGTAGTCGCCGTTCCAGTCGATCAGGCCGCCACGGTCCAGTTCAAGAATGCGCGTGGCCAGGTTCTGCAGGAAGGAACGGTCGTGGGTGATGAACAGCACTGCGCCGCCGAAACCGCTGAGGGCGTCTTCCAGCCAGGCGATGGCACCGATATCCAGGTGGTTGGTTGGCTCGTCGAGGAGCAGCAGGTCCGGTTCGCACACCAGCGCCTGCGCCAGCAGCACGCGGCGGCGCCAGCCACCGGACAGCTCGGCCAGGGTCTTGTCAGCCGGCAACTGCAGGCGGCTCAGGGTGCTGTCCACCAGTTGCTGCAAGCGCCAGCCGTCGCGGGCTTCCAGGTCCTGCTGGACGTGCATGAGTTTTTCCAGATCGGCATCGGTATGGATGTTCTGGCTCAGGTGGTGGTACTCGGCGAGCAATGCGCCGACGCCGGCCAGGCCTTCGGCAACCACGTCGAATACGGTACGGTCGTCGGCTACCGGCAATTCTTGCGGCAGCTCACCGATTTTCAGCCCCGGCGCACGCCAGATTTCGCCGTCATCGGCCTTTTGGTCGCCCTTGACCAGGCGCATCATGCTCGATTTGCCGGTGCCGTTGCGACCGATGATGCAGACCCGCTCACCACGGGCGATCTGCCAGGACACCTTGTCCAGTAAGGGCATGGTGCCAAAAGCGAGGGACACATCGCTGAATTTGAGCAGGGTCATGTTGTTCTCCAGAAAGCGGGCGCGCATTCTACCTGACTTGACCGGGCAACACAGTACACATGGCCGTCCGCCAGCCCGCAGCGCGTTACATCCGGATGCAAGCACAATGCTTTCATCCGGCGCGGGCAAACGGCTAAGCTTAAGCCCGTGAACCCACAGTGCTGGCGACGCCGACACTCGTTTTGGTCAACTGTCTGGAAGTATCATGCGCCGCCTGCTCAACATCGTTTCCTGCCTGCTCCTCTCGGCCTCCGTGGCCGGTGCCGTGCAGGCTGCCGACCTCGCCCAACAACGCCAGATGTACGACGAAGCCAAGCGCGCGCTGGCCAAGGGCGATACCGGGCCCTACCGACGTTACGCCGCGGCCCTGCAGGACTATCCGCTGGAGCCGTACCTGGCCTACGACGAGCTGACCGCGCGACTCAAGACCTCCAGCAATGCCGAGATCGAGAGCTTCCTGGCCAAGAATGGCGACCTGCCCCAGGCCAACTGGATGAAGCTGCGCTGGTTGCGCTGGCTCGCCGAGCGCGGCGAGTGGCAGACCTTCATCAAGTACTACGATCCCAAACTCAATTTCACCGAACTGGACTGCCTCAACGGCCAATACCAGCTGGGCCACGGTCTGCGCGCCGAAGGCTTTGCCACCGCAGAAAAACTCTGGCTGGTGGGCAAGTCGCAACCAGCCGCCTGTGACGTGCTGTTCGACCAGTGGGCCGCCCAGGGCCAACTGACCGAAGCCAAGCGCTGGCAGCGCACCAAGCTGGCAGCCCAGGCGCGCAACTACGCGCTGGCCACCAATCTGGTGAAGACCCTGCCGACCCTCGGCGAACAAGGCCGCCTGCTGATCGATGTCGCGCAGAAACCGGAACTGCTCAATCAGCCGTCGCGCTTCGTGCCGGTCAACGAAGCGATGTCCGACGTGGTCAGCCTCGGCTTGCGCCGCCTGGCCCGCCAGGACCCGGACCGGGCCATGGCGTTGCTGGACGACTACGCCACCCGCATGCATTTCTCCAGCGACGAAAAGGTCGCCATCGCCCGCGAAATCGGCCTGACCCTGGCTCGCCGCTACGACCCGCGCGGCCTCGACCTGATGACCCGCTACGACCCGCAACTGCGCGACAACACCGTCAGCGAATGGCGCATGCGCCTGCTGCTGCGCCTGGGTCGCTGGGAAGATGCCTACGAGCTGACCAAGCGCCTGCCGCAGGATCTGGCCACCACCAACCGCTGGCGCTACTGGCAGGCCCGCAGCCTGGAGCTGGCCCAGCCGCAGAACCCGCAGATCCCGTTGCTGTACAAGACCGTGGCGCGCGAGCGGGACTTTTATGGCTTCCTCGCCGCCGACCGCGCGCAAACGCCGTACCAGTTGAACAACAAACCGCTGGTGATCAGCCAGCAGTTGATGAACAAGGTGCGTAATACACCTGGCGTGCGCCGGGCGCTGGAATTCCATGAGCGCGGGCAGATTGTTGACGGTCGCCGCGAGTGGTACCACGTCAGCCGTCACTTCAATCGCGACGAAATGGTCGCCCAGGCGCGCATCGCCTACGACCTGCGCTGGTACTTCCCGGCCATTCGCACCATCAGCCAGGCGCAATACTGGGATGACCTGGATATCCGCTTCCCGATGGCCCACCGCGACACGCTGGTGCGCGAAGCCAAGGTGCGTGGCTTGCATTCGAGCTGGGTGTTCGCCATCACCCGCCAGGAAAGCGCATTCATGGACGACGCCCGCTCAAGCGTCGGCGCCAGCGGCCTGATGCAACTGATGCCGGCAACCGCCAAGGAAACCGCACGCAAGTTCAGCATTCCGCTGGCTTCGCCGGCCCAGGTGCTCAACCCGGACAAGAACATCCAGCTCGGCGCGGCGTACCTGAGCCAGGTTCATGGTCAGTTCAACGGCAACCGGGTGCTCGCCTCGGCCGCTTACAACGCGGGCCCAGGCCGCGTGCGCCAGTGGCTACGCGGCGCGGACCACCTGAGTTTCGACGTATGGGTCGAATCGATCCCGTTCGACGAAACCCGCCAGTACGTGCAGAACGTGCTGTCTTATGCGGTGATCTACGGGCAGAAACTCAATTCACCGCAGCCGCTGGTGGATTGGCATGAGCGTTATTTCGACGATCAGTGATAGGAGTAGAAGCCCGCTTTTGAGTAATGCCAGTCAGCCCTTCGCGACGGTTCGACGCGAAGTTTAACTGACTGGCATTGCGCTTCGGCGCGCCCTTACTCCAGCACCTCAACCGCCATCCCCACCTCTAGCGCACCTTCACCATCGGCCACCACGTTCTGGCCGAACATGGCCTCCCCTTCCTTCTGCCGATAATTCATCAGCGTGGCGAACGGCTCGCGATCCGGGCTGCGTTCACCGGTGGCCGGGTCGATGGTGGTGAGGATGCAGCGCCCGCACGGCTTGACCACACGGAAGGTCTGCTGACCAATGCGAATACGTTTCCAGCCATCCTCGGCGAACGGCTCGCTGCCCTCGATGACGAGGTTTGGCCGAAAGCGCATCATTTCCATGGGGCGACCGACCCGCCGCGTCAGATCATCAAGCGATGCCTGGCCAATCAGCAGCAGCGGGAAACCGTCGGCGAAGGCCACGCGGTCACTGTTTTCGCCATAACCGGACGGCAGGTAGCGGGTGCGCTTTTCAGGCACGTGCACCAGGCGTACCGCACGCCCCATAAAGGCGCTCAGCCACTCCGCCGCTGCATCGCCGGCATCCGGAACCTGGAGGGTATCGCGCCAGATGGTGACGCCGCGCAGCGCATCGTCCGGGCTCGGCACCGCGACATGCAGCGCTGGCTGGCCCGGCGCGCTGAGCAGCAGCCCGCCGTCAGCCGCGTACAGCGCCGACAACTGGCTCATCTGTGGGAAAGCGCGCTGGGTCAGAAAACGGTTATTGCCTGCATCCACCAGCATCCAGCGACGATCACCGGCCAGGCCCAGCAGCCCGGCGGGCGACTGCTGCAGCGCTTCGCCCTGCGCGGATTTGACCGGGTAACGATAAAGCGCACTCAAACGCATGAGCCGATGCTCCCTGACGAAAAAGCGCAGCTTACACCCGATGCCCGGCAATGGCTGCCGGGCAGGCGCGGGATCAGACGGTGGCTTCGTCGAGCATCAGGCGCTGGCGGACCACATCCACCAGGCGATCAGGCTGGAATTTGGAGAGGAAGTTGTCGCAACCGACCTTCTTCACCATGGATTCGTTGAAGCTGCCAGACAGCGAGGTATGCAGTACCACGTACAGTGCGCGCAGACGCGGATCGTTGCGGATTTCAGTGGTCAGGCGATAGCCGTCCATTTCCGGCATTTCGGCGTCGGTGAAGATCATCAGCAGTTTTTCGCAGACATCCTCGCCAGCATCCGCCCAGCCCTTGAGCATTCTCAGGGCCTTGAGGCCATCGCTGGCCACGTGCAACTTCACGCCCAACTGGGAGAGGGTTTCGCGCAATTGCGCCAGGGCCACGGTGGAGTCGTCCACCAGCAGCACTTCGCGACCATAGGCGCGGCGCAGGACCGGATCGTCGAGCTTTTCCCGGGAAACCTTGGCGTTGTACGGCACGATTTCCGCCAGCACCTTTTCCACGTCGATGATTTCCACCAACTGCTCGTCGACCTTGCTGATGGCGGTGAGGTAATGCTGACGCCCCGCACTGGTCGGCGGCGGCAGGATGGCCTCCCAGTTCATGTTGACGATGCGGTCGACGCCACCAACGAGGAAGGCCTGTACCGAGCGGTTGTACTCGGTGACGATGATGGTGCTGTTCGGGCCCGGTTCCAGGGGTCGCATGCCAATGGCTTGCGACAGGTCGATGACCGGCAGGGTTTGCCCGCGCAGGTTGACCACGCCGCAGACGTAGGTGTGGCGCTGGGGCATCAGGGTCAGCTTGGGCAGTTGCAGGACTTCCTGCACCTTGAAGACGTTGATCGCGAACAACTGCCGGCCCGCGAGGCGAAACATGAGGATTTCCAGGCGGTTCTCGCCTACCAGCTGTGTCCTTTGGTCTACCGAGTCGAGAATGCCAGCCATTGAATCCCCCAGGCTTGTTGCAAAAGATAAATATGCATCGGCCTTATATCGGCCGCTTATGCGACAGCTTGACCCTACGAAGAAAATGCTACGTGAAGCGTTGATATCACTTTAGCATCATGCTTTACTGCACTCACAGTTTTTCCTGTCACCCCGCTCCGCAACGGAGTCGCACCGTAAATTCCCCATCAGGGAAACCCCTACCATCAATCGGGCGGGACCTGATGTTCGTGAAATCAGTTAGCCATTAATGTGACGCCATTCTCAATGCATGAATGGAGTCGGGCCCTTGTTCGTTATCACTTCGCTGTGGCCAGCCTCTTTCCTTGACCTGTCGCCCGTCTGCTTCCAGGCCTGCCGCCCATGCATGCCAGGAGCCGACTGATGCCGAACGACTCACCGGATATGAGCCCGCTACATGATTTCCTGGATGATGCCCACGCACTCTTGAGCCGCGCCCACGACTGCCTGCAACATTTCCAGTTGATTGGCGAAGATGCGGACGCCAGCGATTGCCTGATCAGCACCCTCCGCACCCTGATGGAAAAAGCCGGGCCTCGGGAACAGGTGCAGATCGCCGGTTTCTGCCAGCAACTGATCGCCCTGCTGGCACCGGACCATCGGCGCAACCCGTTGCACGGAACGGCACTGGGTATCCTTGAAGCGTGCCTGAGCCTGCTGGCCTGGCAGATCGAGTTGATCGATCCGTTTACTGGCACGCTGAACCTGGATAGCGAAGAACAACAGGAGTTGCTCACACACCTGGACAAGGCACTCGATCCCGCGCGGACGCAGTGCGATCAATCCGTCGAAAACGTCTGATCAGCTCGCGTGCTGCATCCCAGAGCCTTCAGCAGCGTACGGAAAAATGATCGACGACAAACAAATGACAACTAAGCACACACGGAAAACTTGTCCGGCATACAGCCTGCAAGTGTTTCCCCTGCACTAACGTGCAACTAAGTACCGAGTTCTCAAACAACTCTGTCGACTTGGAAAAAGTACATCCGACTTTTTAATGAACGTTTAAGTTCGCCAGTAGTAGTGGCAAAGTGCTAGAATCCGCACCAGACGGAACGCCCGTACCAGCCCGCAAAACCTGACTATTCAGACCAATTATCGGCCCGCGACCATTCGACTCCGAAGTGATACCATGCGCCGCTCCGAGCCGGTTGCCGACTGTTGCCACTGCTGGAACATGGCGCTTTCAGCGCACTAAAAAAGTGCCTGACCGCCCGTTGCAACATGATGATAAAAGTTGTTGAAGGCCCCTCTAAAAAGCCCTTCAATCAACCCCGAACTGGCTTTGAAAAGTGATACTCCAGTGGCTTCATTTTCCGTGCACTCAAGCCTCAAGACCTTCACCCGGCACCCACGCGGCACGGCCCTGTTGCAGCGTGCGATAGCACTGGCTTGCCTGGCTTCGCTGGTGGCTTCCCTGACCTGCTACTTCAGCGCCACGCCATTGCCCCCGATCCTGCTGGTGCTACAGGCCATCACCCTGCTGGGCGTGCTCGTCACGATACGCAAACCCAAAGACGTGATCGTCATGACCCCGCAGGAGCTGGCCGACCGCCTGCTCAAGGTGCAGGAAAGCGAGCGGCTGCGCCTGAGCCGCGAACTGCACGACGATATCGGCCAACTCCTGACCGCTGCCAAGCTGCAGGCCGAATGGCTGCAACGGCGCCTGCCGGAAACCCTGCAGGATTCGTGTGCGGCCTTGCGCGACACCCTCGACGAAACCCTTTCCCACGCCCGCAGCCTGGCCACCAGCCTCGCTCCGCGCCAGCTCAACAGCCTCGGCCTGGAAGCCAGCCTGCGCACACACCTCTCGCGCACGCTGGACAACACCGACGTGCGTTGGAGCCTCGAATGCAAAAGCCGCCTGGACGGCCTACCGGAAGAGATGGTCATGGCCGCCTTCCGTATCACGCAGGAAGCGATAACCAACGTTTTGCGTCATGCCCGGGCGCGAAACCTGATCGTGCAGTTTCAGCGCAAGCCGGAAGGCCTGTCGCTATCGATCAGCGACGATGGCCAGGGTTTCCTGCCCTCTTCCCACCCCGGCGACGAAGGCCAGTGCGGAATGGCCGGCATGGCCGAACGCGCGCACCTGCTCAATGGCAGCCTGACGGTCCACAGCGAGCCTGGCAAAGGCTCGCGGATCGACGCGCTCCTTCCCTGGGCACCCCGCTCGCGCGAGCGCGCCAACTCAAGTAAGACTTCATGACCTGTAAATTGCTGCTGGTTGACGACCATTCCCTGATCCGTGCCGGCGTCCGCGCCCTGGTATCCGATATTCCCGGCTACACCGTCGTGGGCGAAGCCAGCGATGGCAGCCAACTGGTCGATCTGGTCCATGAACTGGACCCGGACATCGTCCTGCTCGACCTGTCGATGCGCGCCATCGGCGGCCTTGAGGCCCTCAGCCACCTGCAGGCCGAAGGCAGCCGCTGCAAGGTGCTGATCCTGTCGATGCACACCGACCCCGACCTGATCATGCAGGCGCTGGAGACCGGCGCCCATGGCTACCTGCTCAAGGACACCACCGCCACCGAACTGGAACAGGCCCTCGCCGCCCTGCGCAATGACGAGCGCTACCTCAGCCCGGCCATCGCCCACACGGTGATCAACCAGGCGCTACTGCGCACGCAGAAGGTCGAACCTGCGGAGAACCACAACCTCACCGCTCGCCAACTGGAAATCCTGCGCCTGATCGTGCGCGGCAAGTCCACCCGGGAAATCGCCAACGGCCTCGGCCTGAGCGTCAAGACCGTGGAAACCCACCGTTCGCAGATCATGAAACGCCTGCAGATCTACGACGTGGCCGGGCTTGTGCTGTTCGCCGTGCGCGAGCAGATCATCAGCCTCGACGACTGAGCAGCGGCGAATCCGCCGGCATGTGCACCCGCAACGCGCTGGGCAGCACCCGGAAACGCAGGCTTTCGCCCTGCAGCGGCTCGCCATCGAGGTTGATGTCCAGCCCTTGCGAGCCCTTGACCTCGACCCATGGCAGCCGGGCACGGATAAACATACTTTCCAGCCCCAGGCCACCGCTGAGCAGGTCACGCAGGGTTCCGACCACTTCCTGCGGCGCCGGCAGGATGCTGATATCCAGCAGCCCGTCATCCACCAGCGCCTCCGGGCACAGCACATGACCACCGCCCGCCTGGCGGCCGTTACCGATACCCAACGCCAGCAACTCGCCCTGCCAGTGGAAATCCGGCCCCTGCAGGCTCACGGAGGCGGCACTCAATTCGCTGAAGCGCGATAGCCCGGTGAACAGATAGGCCGCGGCGCCGAGCACCTTCTTCAAATCTTCCGAGGTGTTGGCGGTCACCTGGCTGCCAAAGCCACCGGTGCCCATATTGAGAAACACCTCACCGCCGACTTCACCCAGATCGATCGATGTCGCCTCGCCCTCCAACAACGCCAGCGCCGCCTGCGGCTCCAGCGGAATGCCGGCAGCGCGGGCGAAGTCGTTGGCAGTGCCCAGCGGCAACAGCACCAGGCTGGCATCGCTGTCGACATCAGCCATGGCGTGTGCCACATCGCGCAGCGTGCCATCGCCACCACCAGCGATCAGGTGCGGATAACCGGCCGCCAGCGCTTCATCTACCAGCCGCTGGGCATCTCCGCCTTCCCAGGTCAGGCGCACATCCAGTTGCCAACCACGCTCGCGCATGCCCTGCACTGCGGCACGGACGTCTTCGTTCATCGCCTGCTTGCCATGTAAAATCAGCAGCGCTTTGCGTTCGCTCATCGACAACCCCCTTCTCGGCCGGACATTCAACTCCCTATCTCGACCACAGCCGACAGGCAGTTGCTGCACATCGCACACATAAAGTTCTGCAATCTTACGAATGACATTTGAAAGATCCCGCAAGCACGACCATGCTTCGACAAATAATTGGCAAAACTCAACCGACCAACCAGACAAGTCACTTAATTGACGAAAGATGATCCGTGATGCCCGCGGCGTCGTCACGTCGGAGCCAGCACCACGCTGGCGCCGCGGGCGTTTTCGTTCCACCCGCCCAAGCCCCTCCGGCAAGCGAGGAAGTGTCATGCGCGTACTCTGGACACTGCCCTACCTCCCCTGGCCCACCACCAGTGGCAGCAAAACCCGCCAGTTCAACCTGTTGCGCGGCCTGGCGCAGCGAGGTCATCGCATTACCCTGCTGACCCAATCCAGGGTTCCCCTGACCGAGCCGGCGCGACAGGCGCTGATGCCGCTGGTGGAACGCCTTATCGTGCTGCCACGCCGCCCGTTGCACAGCCCGCTCAATCTGCTGGCGGCACTCAATGTCAGCTACCCGATGCGCACCAGCATCAATGGCCTGGCACCACACCTGCGCCACCGCTTCGAAGCGCTGCTGCAGGAACACTGGGACGTGATCCAGATCGAGCACAGCTACAGCTTCCAGCCATTCGAGCGGGCACTGCAGGCCAGCGGCCTGCCGTTCATCGTCAGCGAGCATCAGGTCGAATGGCGCAAGGGCGCCGCCTGCCACGACCGCCTGCCGCTGTGGCTGCGCCCGTTCAACAGCTTCGACGGCTGGCGCTACCGA
The DNA here is from genome assembly GCF_003231275.1 of Pseudomonas huaxiensis. Lineage (GTDB taxonomy): Bacteria > Pseudomonadota > Gammaproteobacteria > Pseudomonadales > Pseudomonadaceae > Aquipseudomonas > Aquipseudomonas huaxiensis. Next base: position 112,987 of record NZ_QKVL01000018.1, on the reverse strand, counting down.
CACTGGGAAACCCGGGTACTGAAACAAGCCACTGAAGTGGTAGCGGTGAGCCCCTACGATGCCAGGCAGATCAGCGAGATGACCGGCCGGACGACACAGGTGGTGGTGAACGGCGTCGATTGCGACCACTACCAGGACATCCGCGTCTGCCCGCGTAGTCAGCGCCTGTTGTTCGTCGGCAACTTCGAGCATTGCGCCAACCAGGAAGCCATCGAATGGGCGCTGGACGAGATCCTGCCGCAGGTCTGGCAGAGCAACCCGGCGGTACGCCTGGCCATCGCCGGCCATGCGCTGCCGGAACACTGGAAACTGCGCTGGGACGACCCGCGCATCGAGTGGGTCGGCTACGTGCCGGACCTGCGTGAACTGCAACAACACTCGGCGATCTTCTTCGCTCCGCTGCGCCAGAGCGGCGGCTGCAAGATCAAGCTGCTCGAAGCCATGGCCGCAGGATTACCGGTGGTGACCACCCGCGAGGGTGTTTCGGGGCTGCAGGTGCGCAGTGGCGAACATTACCTGGGCGGCGATGCAGGAGACGACCTGGCCCTGACCATCACGCAACTGCTCAACCAGCCGCAGCGGATGCAGCAGTTGTCCGAGGCGGGACGAGCGTTCGTTCGCGAGCGGCATGACTGGAGCGTGGCGGCGGCGCAACTGGAAGGGGTTCATGCTCGGCTGGCCAGTCGGCCAGTGGCGGTTGGGGATGTGATGGGCGGGATCATGCCATTGACCTGAATTGTTGCGGCTGCATCGCGACGGTTCGGCGCGATGCAGCCACCACCTCAACCTCAGCCAAGCAACTCACTCAGCGGAATGAACTGCACGATATCCCCCTGCATCGGCGTCGTGCCTTCCAGCACTTCCACCAGCCCCTCGGCCCAGGCTGCGCTGCGCAGCACGCCGGAGCTCTGGTTGCGGTAGATCAGCGCCTTGCCGTGCTCCAGGCGGGCGCGCAGGTACTCCCGGCGATTGCCGGACTTCGGCCAGTCGAAGCCGGCCGGCACGGCGAACTGCAATGGTTTGACCTCCTGCACGCCCTGGCGGCGCAGCAGATAAGGCCGGGTCAGCAGGCCAAAGGTGACTAGCGTCGAAGCCGGGTTGCCGGGCAGGCCGATCACCGGCACGCCGTTGTACTGGCCAACCGTCAGTGGCTTGCCGGGCTTAATCGCCAGCTTCCACAACGCTAGTTCACCGGCCTCGCGCAGGGCGACACCCAGGTAGTCGGCCTCCCCCACGGAAACACCGCCAGTGGACAGGATCAGGTCAACGTCACCGAGCCCTGCCAGGCATTGCCGGGTCTTCACCAGATCGTCCGGGAGGATGCCAGCATCCACTACTTCGCAGCCCAGACGCTGCAACCAACTGCACAGCAGGCGACGGTTGCTGTTGTAGATCTGCCCCGGACCCAAAGGTTGACCCGGCTCGACCAGTTCGTCCCCGGTGGACAGCACCGCAACCCGCACCCGCCGCACCACTGCGACACGGGCATAGCCGAGGGTGGCCGCGAGGCCCAATTCGATCGGACCGAGGCGGGTTCCAGCCACCAGCACCAACTCACCGGCGCGGGTTTCCTGGCCTTGCGGACGAATGTTCTGGCCCGCGCTCAAGGCTTCGGTGAAGCGCACGCGCTGGTCATCCAGGACTTCGGCGTTTTCCTGCATCTCGACGCAGTCGGCGCCCGCAGGCACCGGCGCTCCGGTGAAGATCCGCGCACACGTGCCGGGCTGCAGCGGCTCCGGCGATTGCCCGGCGAAGATCCGCTGACTGACCGGCAGAGGCTCGCCCGGCCAGTCGCTCACGCGCAGGGCGTAGCCATCCATGGCGCTGTTCGGCCAGGGCGGCAGGTCGAGGGTGGCGTGCAGGTCATTGGCCAACACCCGCCCCTCGGCATCCGCCAGAGCGACGTCTTCGACCTCAGTGATCGGCGCCGCCTCGGCCAGCGCCAGCAGGCGTTCGAGCGCCGCCTCGACCGGCAGCAGCGGCTTGGCCGCCGGCGCCTCAGCCACGGCTTTCACAGGGCGCGGCCTGCTTCAGGTGCGGAACGAAGTTGCATGGGCGATGACGGTTGTCCAGTTGCTCGGCGAGGATGCCGTCCCAACCGGTGCGCACCGCATTGGTCGAACCCGGCAGGCAGCACACCAGAGTGCCATTGGCCAGCCCGGCCAAGGCGCGGGACTGCACGGTGGAGGTGCCGATATCGGCCAACGAAATCTGCCGGAACAACTCGCCAAAACCATCGACCTGCTTGTCCAGCAAGCAGGTGACCGCCTCAGGGGTGCTGTCGCGACCGGTGAAACCGGTGCCGCCGGTGATCAGCACGACCTGTACCACCTCTTCGGCGATCCAGGTGGCGACCTGGGCGCGGATCTTGTACAGGTCGTCCTTGAGCAGTACCCGCTCAGCGAGGTTGTGACCGGCCTCGGTGAGGCGATCGACGAAGACCTGGCCGGAGGTGTCGGTTTCCAGCGTGCGGGTGTCACTGACGGTCAACACGGCGATGTTGAGCGGCACGAAGGGGGCGTCTGCCTTGGCTTTCATGGCATTGGGTCCGTTGAAGAATGGGAATGGGCGGTGTTATATCACAGGGAAAGAGGCCCCGCGTGGCTTGGCCGACCAGGTATTGCGCCCGGTCAATGACGCGATTAGCCGCTACGCTAAAGATCGCAAGGAACTTGCTGTAACCACATGCGTCTGAAGAACAATACCCGGCCTTCACCTATTGGAGATTCACCATGATTCAACGGACCCTTCCTGCTTTCCTGCTTGCCCTCGGTCTTGGCGCCCTCGCCGGTTGCGCTTCGCCGACCGTGATTACCCTCAACGATGGCCGTGAAATCCAGGCCGTGGACACCCCGAGCTACGACGAAGATTCCGGCTTCTACGAATTCGAACAACTCGACGGCAAGCGCACCCGCGTCAACAAGGACCAGATCCGTACCGTCAAAGAACTCTGAAAGCAGCCACAAGTTTCAAGCTTCAAGCTGCAAGAGGAGATTGCGGCGCATTTCGCCCCTTCTTGTGGCTTGAAGCTTCCAGCTCGAAGCTGCTCTCCGAGCTTCAAGCTGCAAGAGGAGGTTGCGGCGCATCCCGCTCTTTCTTGCGGCTTGAAGCTTCCAGCTCGAAGCTGCTTTGTTCATGGAAATATTTTGAGTAGAATTTTCCTCATCGGAGTGTAGCGCAGCCAGGTAGCGCGTCTCGTTCGGGACGAGAAGGCCGCAGGTTCGAATCCTGTCTCTCCGACCAGATCGCTTATCGTCCAAGCCCGCTTCTCGCGGGCTTTTTCGTGTACGCCCCCCGTTTTCCTGGAGTGGTCCGGCAAGCCCGGAGTGCTCCATTTCGCGTGCCTGATCGCACGCTTTTTTCCTTGAGGTTGTTTTTCATGCGCAAGACTTTTGTCGCCGTCACTCTGGGCCTGCTGTTCGCACAAGGCGCCGTCGCGGGCGATGGCACTGCTGCACTGGGCGGTGGCCTGGGCGGTGCACTGGGTAACGTGGTCGGCCAGCAGCTCGGTGGCAGCACCGGCGCGGCCATTGGTGCCGGTGTCGGCGGCGCGGCGGGTGGTGCCGTAGCGGCGAAGAAAGGCAACAAGGCCAAGGCAGCGGTCGGTGGCGGCCTGGGTTCGGCAGGTGGTTCGTTGCTGGGCAACAAGCTCGGTGGCAGCACCGGTGCGACGATTGGCGCCGGCCTGGGCGGGGCGGCAGGTGGTGCGCTGGGCAATCACCTTGGGGACAAGAAGAAAAAGCATTGATTGTGGGGTGAGCCAGTCAGGTTTGGGTTGACGGGTTCATCGATGATCGCGAGCAAGCTCGCTCCTACAAGGAATATGCAAAACCCTGTAGGAGCGAGCTTGCTCGCGATGCACTACTTACCTTACTGAACCGCCACCGGCTCAGCCGCCACTTCTTCCGGCAGCACCGGCATGAAGGTCAGGCCCAGACGCGAGCTGGTCCACTCGCGGGTCTTGTTGGTCAGCTCAAGGTTGTTGTTGAGCTTCTGGCCATAGGTCGGAACGATCTTCTTCAGACCTTCCTGCCATTCAGGGGTCTTGATGCGGTCCTTGAAGGTCTTTTCCAGCACGCTGAGCATGATCGGCGCAGCGGTGGAAGCACCTGGCGACGCACCCAGCAGCGCGGCGATGCTGCCGTCTTCAGACGCAACGATCTCGGTACCGAACTGCAGAATGCCGCCGTGCACCGGATCTTTCTTGATCACCTGTACGCGCTGGCCGGCCTGCAGCAATTTCCAGTCTTCGTTCTTCGCCTGCGGGAAATACTCGCGCAGCGCCGCCATGCGGTCGTCGAAGCTCAGCATCAACTGGCCCATCAGATAGGTGCTCAGGTCGATGTTGTCGATACCGGCATGGGTCATCGGCATGATGTTGTGGCTGGTCAGGGCCGCGAACATGTCCAGCAGCGAACCGTTTTTCAGGAACTTGGTGGAGAAGGTCGCGAACGGGCCGAACAGCAGGACTTCCTTGCCATCGATGACACGGGTGTCCAGGTGCGGAACCGACATCGGCGGCGCGCCGACCGAAGCCTTGCCGTACAGCTTGGCCTTGTGGCGAGCAACGATGTCCTGGTTGTCGGTCATCAGGAACTGGCCGCCCACCGGGAAGCCTGCATAGCCTTCGGCCTCAGGAATACCGGACTTCTGCAGCAGCTTCAGCGCGCCACCACCGGCACCGATGAAGACGAACTTGGCCTTGACGCTGGACTCTACGCCCTTGTTGCCGAGATCGGCGACGACCACGGTCCAGGTGTTGTCGGCATTGCGCTTGATGTCGCGGACTTCGTGGCGCACGTGCAGCTTGACGTTCTCGCTCTTGGTCAGCGAGCCCACCAACTGGCGGGTGATTTCGCCGAAGTTCACGTCAGTACCGATCGGCATGCGGGTCGCGGCGATCTTCTGGTCGGCGGCGCGGCCTTCCATCACGATCGGCACCCACTTGGCGATCTGGGCGTGGTCCTCGGAGAACTCCATGCCGCGGAACAGCGAGCTGTGCTGCAGGGCTTCATGGCGCTTCTTGAGGAACTCGACGTTCTTGTCACCCCAGACGAAGCTCATGTGCGGCACGCTGTTGATGAACGACGTCGGGTTGCGCAGCACGTCCTGCTCGACCTGATAGGCCCAGAACTGCTTGGAGATTTCGAACTGTTCGTTGATCGCCACGGCCTTGCTGATGTCGATTTTGCCGTCGGCGCCTTCGCTGGTGTAGTTCAGCTCGCAGAAGGCGGAGTGGCCGGTACCGGCGTTGTTCCAGGCGTTGGAGCTCTCTTCGGCGACCTGGTCCATGCGCTCATAGATGTTGATCGACCACTGGGGTTCGAGTTCGTGGAGGTAGGTCCCGAGGCTGGCGCTCATGATGCCGCCGCCGATCAGCAGCACATCGACAGTCTTTTCCGGTTCACTGGGCTTGGAACAACCAATGACGCTCAGGCACAGGAGCGCCAAAAGGATTTTTTTCATATTTCAATCCAATTGAAGTGAAGTGATTGGCCTGACCGCCGCACCCGGGTGCACGCCCTGGTTTTATGGTTTTGCTCACACGATGCCTAACATGCACAAGGCCCGGTCGGTTGCGCCGGACCCAGCACTGGCGAATGGCTGGGGTATCGGAGAAGCGGGGAGCGGTCTTTGCCGTGGCTGCCGCGGCAGCCTCTGGTCTCAACACGGGACATGGCCCGCGCTGTCCGGCCTAAAGCATGAAACGGGCCAACTTCAGCTCGACCAACGGCTAATAGGCGAGGCGTGTGGTCGCACCCCATATTCACCGGTTTTCATGGCGGGATCCCGCCAGGCTTGCCGCCTGTTTAGCCAGCAAGTGGCGGATTTCCCCCAGGCTTAAACGTTCAAGCGGACAAGCGTGCGGTCACCGCACCCAGTTGCCCGGAGAGCTCGTGCAGGCGATGGCCGGCGCGTTCGGTACGTTGCACGGCACCTTGGTTGTCGGTAGCAATGCGGGTGATTTCCACCAGATTGCGGGAGATATCCTCGGCAACGCTGGTCTGCTCCTCGGCGGCGGTGGCGATCTGCCGGTTCATGTCGCGGATCTCCTCCACCGCCAGGGTGATGCGTTTCAACATGTCTCCCGCGCGCTGAACCTGCTCGGCCCCCTCCTCGCTTTGCGCCTGGCCCGCCTCGATCGCCTTGACCGCCTCCACCGCGCCGGACTGCACCGCGCTGATGATCTGATTGATCTCGGCAATGGACGACGCCGTACGCTGCGCCAGGTTACGCACTTCATCGGCAACCACGGCGAAACCACGCCCGGCCTCACCGGCCCGCGCCGCTTCGATAGCCGCGTTGAGCGCCAGCAGGTTGGTCTGCTCGGCGATGCCGCGGATCACTTCCAGCACCTTGCCGATGCGTCCGCTGTCCTGCTCCAGATGACGGATTACCCCGGCAGTCCCGGCGATTTCCCGGTTGACCCGGGAAATGGTGTCGATGGTCGCCTGCATTACCTGCTCGCCGGCCTGGGCGCTGTGATCAGCATCGTCCGCCGCCCTTGCCGCTTCTGCGGCATGACGGGCGACTTCCTGGGCAGTCGCCGACATCTCGTGCATCGCCGTGGCCACCTGATCGGTGCGCTGGAACTGGTCGTCGGTCCCGCGGGCCATGCCGCCCGCCAGCGTGCGCAGATCGCCACTGGCGCTTTCCAGCTCGCTGGCGTTGTCCTGCAGACGGCCGACGGTGTCGGCAAGGAAGTCACGCAGGGTGTTGGCCGCCACCGCCAGCCGACCCAGTTCGTCCTGACGATCGCTGGCAACGCGGGCATCGAAACGGCCCTGGCTGAGATGAGCGACGTATTCGATCAGGCGCCGGATTGGCTCGATCAAGCTGCGGTTGACCAGCCACAGGCTGAACACACCGATCGCCAGCGCCGACAGCAACATGATCGACAGGCCCAGCCAGACGGTGCGCTGCGCCTGCTCGCTGAGTTCCCCGGCCTGCGCCGTGGAGGCGGCACGCAACTGGCTGACCAGCGCACTCATCTGCTCGCTGGCAGCACGGTCCACGCCCTTGACCGCCAGGTCCCCCGCAGCCGGATCAGCCCCCGCCGCGAGAAACGCCTCGCGTCCACGGGCATAGGCCTCGCCCAACTGCCGGTGACTGTCTTTCAACTGCATAAGGCTGTTGTGCAACGGCGCATCGTCAGCGTTCTCCCGCACCAGTTGGCCGAGGATGTCCTGCACCTGGCGCTCCTGCGCCTGGAACTGCTGCCAGTACTTGTCCAGGTCCGCCGGCTGCTTGCCGCGCAGCAACACGTTCTTCCACTCCTGGACCTGGATCTTGAATTGCAGGTTGGCTTCATCGATCTGCTGCGACGCCCGCAACGGACCACTGACCAGTTGGCTGTAGCCATCGACACTGGCGGACAGCAAACGGAAACAGACCAGGGCGATCAGCAGCATCGCCAACAGGCTGCCCGCAAGCAGGGCGAGGATTTGCATTCTCAGGGAGGTACGCAGAGGCATCGGCGGGATCTCGGAACAAAGGATGGAAACGGCGGCAATCGCCGACCAAAGACATCCATGTCCTCGAATCACGGGCAAAAAAAAGCTGCCATCAGGTGACGGCAGCGAAACTGCATCGAGCACTTACGCAACAGTTGAAATCGATACTCTCAGGGGATTGCTACAGAAATGTGACAGTCGATACAAATCCTGTCACATAACTGTAAAAAACCGGATCAAGAGCCAAACTGCAATTCCGCCAACCGCGCATACAGCGGGCTCTCGGCGATCAACTGCAAGTGTGTCCCCACCGCCACCACCTTGCCCTGGTCGATCACCGCAATGCGATCGGCATGCTGCACCGTGGCCAGGCGGTGGGCGATCACCAGCGTCGTGCGCCCGGCCATCAAGGTCGGCAAAGCCTGCTGGATCAGGTACTCGCTCTGCGCATCGAGGGCGCTGGTGGCCTCGTCCAGCAACAGGATCGGCGCATCCACCAGCAAGGCCCGGGCAATTGCCAGGCGCTGGCGCTGACCGCCGGACAGGCCGAGGCCGGCGTCACCAAGGTGAGTCTGGTAGCCGTTGGGCAATTGCAGGATGAACTCGTGGGCATGCGCACTACGAGCGGCGGCTTCGACCTCGGCGAAACTGGCGTCGGCGCGGCCGTAGCGGATGTTGTCCTCGACACTGCCGAAGAACAGCGCCGGGTTCTGCGCCACCAGGGCGAAATGCCGGCGCAGTTCCTGCGGGTCGAGCCGGGTCAGGGGTTGGCCGTCGAGCAGGATCTGCCCCTGTTGCGGATCGTAGAAACGCAGCAACAGGTCGAACAGCGTCGACTTGCCCGCTCCGGACGGCCCCACCAGCGCCAGGGTCTGGCCAGGCTCGACGGTCAGGTCGAGGCCATCGATCGCAGGTCGCGAGGCGCGCGACGGGTAGGCAAAGTGCACCGCCTGCAATTCCAGCCGGCCGCTCACCCGTGGCGGCAGAAGCACGCCACCGTCCTGCGGAGCGACAATCTCGCTGCGCGCGGCGAGCAATTCGGCAATGCGCTCGGCGGCGCCCGCGGCACGCTGCAGCTCGCCGATCACTTCACTGACAGTGCCGAACGCGCTGCCGACGATCAGGCTGTAGAAGACGAAAGCGGCCAACTCGCCACCGGAGATACGCCCGGCGATCACATCCATGCCACCGACCCAGAGCATCACACCCACCGCCCCCAGCACCAGCACGATCACCAGGGTGATCAGCCAGGCGCGCTGGACGATGCGTTTGCGCGCCGTGGCGAAAGCCGCTTCCACGGTTTCGCCAAAACGCTGGCGATCCCGTGGCTGGTGATTGTAGGCCTGCACCGTCTTGATCTGACCGAGGGTTTCGGCGACGTAGCTGCCAACATCGGCGATGCGGTCCTGGCTCTCACGGGACAACGAGCGCACCCGACGGCCAAAGATCAGGATCGGCGCCACAACCAGCGGCAGCGCCAACACCACGATGCTGGTCAGCTTGGGGTTGGTGACGAACAGCAGCACGATGCCACCCAGGACCATCAGCGTGTTGCGCAGGAACAACGACAGCGACGAGCCGATCACCGATTGCAGCAGCGTGGTGTCGGCGGTCAGCCGCGACTGGATTTCGGAACTGCGGTTGTGTTCGAAAAAGCCGGGATGCAGGCTGATCAGGTGATCGAACACCTGCTGGCGAATATCGGCCACTACCCGCTCGCCAATCCAAGACACCAGGTAGAAACGGGCGAACGTCCCCACCGCCAGGGCAAGCACCAAGGCCATGAACAACGCGATGGACTGACCGAGCAGGTCGGCCGAGCGGGTCACGAAACCTTGGTCCACCAACAGGCGGATACCCTGGCCCATGGACAAGGTGATGCCCGCCGTCACCACCAGCGCCAGCAAGGCGAGCAACGACTGTTTGCGGTATGGACGAACGAAACGCCAGGCTAGCTGCAAGGCCTGGCGCTGACGCGAGGAAAGCGGATTTAACATGAGGACTGCCGTCTGTCGGATCTGCCGTGCAGCCTACACCCGGGAGGCGTATTGCCGCCATTGAGCACGGGGGTTTACAACGCAGGGGCGCAGGCTATAGACCGGATCGGTCTAAAGGGCCTCTGGCTCTGCACTGAACTTTCTGGTGGACTGATTGCTCGCATGATGTGAACGGCGATGGAGTTGTAACAGACCGGTCATCACGCGGATTTAATCTAGGCTAGCCACCTGAAGAGGAGACAGGAAATGAGCTTGCAACATAGCAGCGCGAATACCCAGCAACGTTCGGCACAACCTGTACCGGTGCACGGTTCGATCATCGACGCCCAAGGGCGCGAGATCCCGATCACCGAGCAGATGATCCAGCAAGCGTGCAGCGAACTGGAAAAAAGCCGGGTCGCACCGGCGAAGAAGAGCTGAAGCTCCACCTCATTCGAAACCCGGCGCCTGCGCCGGGTTTTTTATTGGTTCTTTGTGGGGGGCCTGGGGGCTGGGCATCTACACAACTTTTTGAATGGTAGCGGCCTTGAGATCGAGCGCCGCCCGCGCGGCGCATCGCGAGCAAGCTCGCTCCTACATTGGTTGCAACGTACCTATGCCTGCCCGGCCATAGTTGACCGCCTTGTTTGTACGACTCGATTTCGAGGCTGACGCCTCAGCCGCTCCGCACTCTTCAGCCATGCACCAAAGCTGGCAACGCCAATCCCACAGGCCATGGCGCGTTGCAAAAAATGTAGGAGCGAGCTTGCTCGCGATGCGCCGCGCGGGCGGCGCTCGATCTTAAGACCGCTGAAAACCAGTCGGCTAGCGCCTGGTCGCCATTACCCGGTTTCCTGACTGGCTCTTCACGGCCTTCATACAACCACAAGATGTATAGATATCCGTTCTCTGGGGGATAATCTTTGGGCTTTTGAGTATCTATGTTGCGTATTTGTCCATTCGATGTGGCGAGGCTGCCGCATCGAATAGAGCTCGCAAAACCAAAGCCCAACCCCAAAGATCACCGCCCCCCCGTACTCAGTGAAAAATCTTCTGCGGGGCGCGCCGGTCAGTTTTCCAACACACACCCCAACGCCAACGCAATCTGCCGCAACGCCGCCGACTCCCCGTCGATCCTCACCCGCAGCCCCTCGATTTCCCGCCGCACCGGATAGCCCTTGCGCAACAAGTCGAAGTTCGCCCGCTGCTGCGCCGGATCAGCGCTCAGGCTCCGGCGGAAATCAGCATCGTCGCGTCGCGGGTCATAGACCGCCCGGCACAGCGTCGCCAGCGCCCAGACCGGGTCGCTGTCGCTCTGCAACTCCAGCCGCGCCAGCCACGGGCGCGGCAGCAAATCGGCAAGCCAGACCTGCGCCGTTTCGCCACGCCAGGCGCAGAACGCCTGGTAGATCTGCGCCGTGCCGCGCTGCTTGCCGTCGAGGCTGTAACCGGCGATATGCGGAGTGGCGATGACGCAAAGGTCAGCCAGCTCGGAATCCACCTGTGGCTCTTCTTCCCAGACGTCCAGCACCGCCAGCACATCTTCGCGATCCAGCAACAGCTCACGCAGCGCGATGTTGTCGATCACCGGACCACGGCTGGCGTTGATCAGCCAGGCGCCCTGACGCAGGCTCGCCAGACGTTCGGCGTCGAGCAGGTGCCAGGTGGCCTGCTCGCCCGAGCGGGTCAGCGGGGTATGCAGGCTGATGACATCGCACTCGGCGAGAATCTGCTCCAGACCGACATAATTACCGCGCTCCGCCGCCTGCCTCGGCGGGTCGCAGACCAGTACCTTCCAACCCAGCCCGCGCAGCACCTCGACCAGTCGCCCGCCGACCTCGCCGGCACCAACCACACCGTACGTGCGCGACGCCAGGTCTGCACCATCCAGCTCGGCGAGGGTCAACAGGCTGCCCAGCACATAATCCACCACCCCACGGGCGTTGCAGCCCGGCGCGCTGGACCAGTGAATGCCGGCCTCGGCGAAATACGGCAGATCCAGGTGATCGGTGCCGATGGTGCAGGTGCCGACGAAGCGCACCCGGCTGCCTTCCAGCAAAGCACGGTCGACCTTGGTCACCGAGCGCACCAGCAACACATCGGCATCACGCACGCAGTCGCGGTCGATGGACCGGCCGGGATAGCGGCGGATCTCGCCAAACCCGGCAAAGAAGGCATCGAGCAGCGGGATGTTTTCGTCGGCAACTATCAGCATGGTGCTCTCCTGTGGGGGAGCGCAGTGTAGGGCCGGGAGTGGGTAAGGGGCTACAAGGTGTTGCGATCGACCTGCACATCCAACCCCCCATTTCCTGACCAATGCGTCAGGGCGTAGACTGCCCGGTTTTCCGCACACTGCCACCGGACGACCGCCTAGTGACCCTTTCCGCTACAACCACCCTCTCCCGCCCCGCCCGAATACGCGCCGAAACGCGCGGGCTGCTACACCTCGCCACGCCGATCATCGTCGCGCAACTGGCGACCACCGCCATGGGCTTCGTCGATGCGGTGATGGCAGGCCGGGTCAGCCCGGAGGACCTGGCCGCGGTAGCACTGGGCAACTCGATCTGGATTCCGGTGTACCTGCTGATGACCGGCATCCTCCTCGCCACCACGCCAAAAGTGGCGCAACGCTTCGGCGCCGGCCAGCATGGCGAAATCGGCCCGCTGGTACGCCAGGCTCTGTGGCTGGCGCTGGTGGTGGGCCTGCTGTCCAGCGCCATGCTGCTCAGCGCCGAACCGATCCTGCGGCTGATGAAGGTCGACCCGCAACTGATCGGTCCGAGCATGGGCTACCTGCAAGGCATCGCCTTCGGTTTCCCCGGCATCGCCCTGTATTACGTGCTGCGCTGCTACAGCGATGGCCTGGGCCGCACTCGGCCAAGCATGGTCATCGGTCTGTGCGGGCTGTTGCTGAACATCCCGCTGAACTGGGTGCTGATCTACGGTCACTTCGGCATGCCGGCGCTGGGCGGTGTCGGTTGCGGCTGGGCCACCGGTATCGTCGGCTGGTTCATGGCCTTGAGCATGGCCGCCTGGAGCCGCTGGGCCCCGGCCTACGCCAGTAGCCGCGTACTGGTCAGGCTCGACCGCCCGCAATGGGCAGTGATCAAGCGCCTGCTCGGCATCGGCCTGCCAATCGGCATCGCGGTGTTTGCCGAATCGAGCATCTTCGCGGCGATCGCCCTGCTGATCGGCAGCCTCGGCCCAACCGTGGTGGCCGGGCACCAGATCGCCCTGAACATCAGTTCGCTGCTGTTCATGATTCCGTATTCGCTGGGGATGGCGGTGACCGTGCGGGTCGGACAGGCGGTGGGTGCCGGCGACCCGTACCAGGCGCGCTTCGCCGCCATGGTCGGGCTGGGCACAGCACTGGTGTTCGCCGCGTTCTCGGCCAGCCTGATCCTGTTGCTGCGCGAGCAGATCGCGGGGATCTACACCCCGGACACCACGGTTATCCAGATTGCCGCGATGCTCATCGTGTTCGCCGCGCTGTACCAGTTCTCCGACGCCATCCAGGTGATCTGCGCCGGCGCGCTACGCGGCTACCAGGACACCCGAGTGACGATGATCCTGACCCTGTTCGCGTACTGGGGCATCGGTCTGCCGGTCGGCTACCTGCTCGGCCTGACCGATGTCTTCGGCCCGGCCAGCGGCCCAAGCGGCTTGTGGCAAGGGCTGATCGCCGGCCTGACCTGCGCGGCGCTGATGCTGTCGATCCGCCTCGCGCGCAGCACGCGCCGGCATATTCGCCGGGCGGGACGCTGAAGGCTCAGTCGAGTTTCTTGCGGATCCAGTAGAGGTAGGTGCCGCCCTCTTCCTGCTGCTGCACCAGTTCATGCCCCAGGAACACGCAGAACTTGGGAATGTCGCGGCGAGTCGAGGGGTCGGTGGCGATGACCTTGAGCAAGCCGCCTGCGGCGAGGTCGCGCACGTGCTGGTGCAGCATCATCACCGGCTCCGGGCAATTCAGGCCGGTGGCGTCGAGCACGGCATCAGGGGTGAGATCGGTCATTCGGGACTCCGTAATCAGTAAGCGAATTCAGCGCGCCTTGAGGTCGAGCCGGCGCAGGTGGCAAGTCACTTCCTCGCGGTCGTGATAGAGCTGCTTGCAGCCGATCGAGACCTTCACCTTGCGCGCCTTGAAGCCTTCCTCGAGGCGGTCCAGCAGGCGGCGCACCTCGGCGTAGCGCTGCTTCATCGGCAGTTTCAGGTTGACCACCGCCTCGCGGCAGTGCCCGCCACCCAGCCATTCTTCGACCATCGACGCGGTGCGCGCCGGCTTCTCGACGATGTCGCAGACCATCCAGTCCACGGTCTGCTTGGGCTTCCAGGTGAATCCGTCGACCATCAGGTGCTGGACCAGCCCGGTGTCCATCAGGCTTTCGGCCATCGGGCCGTTGTCGATGGCGGTCACCAGCATGCCGCGGCGGACCAGTTGGTAGGTCCAGCCGCCCGGCGCGGCACCGAGGTCAACGCCGGTCATGTCATCGGACAGACGCTGGTCCCACTGGTCGCGCGGGATGAAGTGGTGCCAGGCCTCTTCCAGCTTGAGGGTCGAGCGACTTGGCGCCTCGCGGGGGAATTTAAGGCGCGGGATGCCCATCGGCCACATCGCCGAGTTGCCCGCGTCGGCCACGCCGAGAAACACCCGACGACCGCTGACGAAGGTCAGCAACAGCCGCGCGCCGGGGCCGTCCTCGACCAGACGTCCGGCCTTGAGCAAGGCCTTGCGCAGCGGGCCCTCGAACTTACGGCAGAAGGTCGAAAGCTCCTTGCCGTCGTTGCTGTCCATCACCTCCAGCCAGAGACTGCCTGCCACCGGGTAGTCCGCCAGATGCTCCAGCAGCACGCTGATGCGGTCGGTTTCCGGCAGCTCGACAAAGCTGCCGCGCGCCCATTGGCGAGGGAAGATCAACTGGTTGAAACGCAACTCACGCATCATCCGCTCGGCGCCTTCGGCGTCGTTGCAGATGAACTCGGCGCAGGCGCTCTGCGGCTTGGCCTTGGCATAGCCGGCAACGCCAAGACGCGCGGCGTGTTCACTGATCTCGGAACAGACCTCGCCCTCGAAACCGGGCCGGCAATGCATGAACAGGGTATTCATCACTCACTCCAGAACGGCTGGCAGCCGATGCGCCCCAGCCCTGACCGGGGACATGCTGCCCCGGTGAAAATCGGCGAATGATAAAGGAGTTTCGGAACTGGCGACATGCCCCGCCGGTCCAGTAAAGGGTCAGGTCGATGAAACAGGACTAACCTGACTGTTCAGCCAGGTCCGTGCCGTGCGGATCGTCACAGAGCCGATGAAGCGGCGACAGCAAGGCCGCTCACCGACTCAGAAGGAGTTGGTCAATGCCCTCGCTCGACAGCCTGAAAACCCTCAAGACCCTGGCGGTGAATGGCCGCCCTTATCACTACTACAGCCTGACCGAGGCCGCCCGCCAGTTGGGCGACCTGCAGCGCCTGCCGATGTCGCTGAAGGTGCTGCTGGAAAACCTGCTGCGCTGGGAAGACGGCAAGACCGTCACCGGCGCCGACCTCACCGCCCTCGCCGACTGGCAGCGCGAGCGCCGCTCGGACCGCGAGATCCAGTACCGCCCGGCGCGGGTGTTGATGCAGGACTTCACCGGCGTGCCGGCGGTGGTTGACCTGGCTGCCATGCGCGCAGCCATGGCGCTGGCGGGCGGCGATCCACAGCGGATCAACCCGCTGTCGCCGGTGGACCTGGTGATTGACCACTCGGTGATGGTCGATCGCTACGCCACCCCGAGCGCCTTCGCGCAAAACGTCGATATTGAAATGCAGCGCAACGGCGAACGCTACGCCTTCCTGCGCTGGGGCCAGAACGCGTTCGACAACTTCCGCGTGGTGCCGCCCGGTACCGGCATCTGCCACCAGGTCAACCTGGAATACCTCGGCCGCACCGTCTGGACCCGTGAGGAAGACGGTCGCACCTATGCCTTTCCCGACACCTTGGTCGGCACCGACTCCCACACCACCATGATCAACGGCCTCGGCGTGCTCGGCTGGGGCGTGGGCGGTATCGAAGCCGAGGCGGCGATGCTCGGCCAGCCGGTGTCGATGCTGATTCCCGAGGTGATCGGTTTCAAACTCACCGGCAAGCTGCGCGAAGGCATCACCGCCACCGACCTGGTGCTGACGGTCACGCAAATGCTGCGCAAGAAAGGTGTGGTGGGGAAATTCGTCGAGTTCTACGGCGACGGCCTCGCCGACCTGCCGCTGGCCGACCGCGCCACCCTGGCCAATATGGCCCCGGAGTACGGCGCTACCTGCGGCTTCTTCCCGGTGGACGATGTCACCCTGGATTACCTGCGCCTGTCGGGCCGACCGGCGGAAACCGTGGAACTGGTCGAAGCCTATTGCAAGGCCCAGGGCCTGTGGCGCTTGCCCGGCCAGGAACCGCTGTTCAGCGACACCCTGGCGCTCGACATGCATGAGGTGCAGGCCAGTCTGGCCGGACCGAAGCGGCCACAGGACCGGGTTGCCCTGCCCGGCGTCAGCCAGGCCTTCGATGATTTCCTCGGTTTGAACGTGCGGCGCGCCAACAGCGGCACCGACAGCGACCAGCCCGGCGAGACGCGCTTCAGCCTCGACGGCCAGGAACACGCCTTGAAAGACGGCGCCGTGGTGATCGCCGCGATCACCTCCTGCACCAACACCTCCAACCCCAGCGTGATGATGGCTGCCGGCCTGCTGGCGAAAAAGGCCGTGGAAAAGGGCCTGCAACGCAAGCCCTGGGTGAAGAGTTCGTTGGCCCCCGGTTCCAAGGTCGTGACCGATTACTACGACGCCGCCGGCCTGACCCGCTATCTCGACGAACTGGGCTTCGATCTGGTGGGCTACGGCTGCACCACCTGCATCGGCAACTCCGGGCCGCTGGCCGACCCGATCGAGGCCGCCATTGCCAAGGCTGATCTGGTGGTGGCGTCGGTGCTGTCAGGCAACCGCAACTTCGAAGGCCGGGTCCATCCGCTGGTCAAGACCAACTGGCTGGCCTCGCCGCCGCTGGTGGTGGCTTACGCCCTGGCCGGCAGCGTGCGCGTCGACCTGACCCGCGACCCGCTGGGCAATGACGCCAGCGGCCAGCCGGTGTACCTGCGGGATATCTGGCCGAGCCAGCAGGAAATCGCCGCGGCGGTTGCCCAGGTGGACACGGCGATGTTCCACAAGGAATACGCCGAGGTCTTCGCCGGCGACGAGCAATGGCAGGCCATTGAAGTGCCGCAAGCCGCGACCTATGTCTGGCAGGACGATTCCACCTACATCCAGCATCCGCCGTTCTTCGAAGGGATTTCCGGCCCGCCGCCGACCATCGAGGACGTTCACGGCGCACGGATTCTGGCGCTGCTGGGGGACTCGGTGACCACCGACCACATCTCCCCCGCCGGCAATATCAAGGCCGACAGCCCGGCCGGGCGTTACCTGCGGGACAAGGGCGTGGAGCCACGCGACTTCAACTCCTACGGCTCGCGGCGCGGCAACCATGAAGTGATGATGCGCGGCACCTTCGCCAACATCCGTATCCGCAACGAAATGCTCGGCGGCGAGGAAGGCGGCAACACCCTGCACATCCCGAGCGGCGAAAAACTGGCGATCTACGACGCCGCCATGCGTTACCGCGATGAAGGCACGCCGCTGGTGGTGATCGCCGGGCAGGAATACGGCACCGGCTCCAGCCGCGACTGGGCCGCAAAAGGCACCAACCTCCTGGGGGTCAAAGCGGTGCTGGCGGAAAGCTTCGAGCGTATCCACCGCTCCAACCTGGTGGGCATGGGCGTGTTGCCACTGCAGTTCAGCGCCGGACAGGACCGCAAGATGCTCAAGCTCAGCGGCCGCGAGCAGATCGATATCCTCGGCCTTACCGGTGCGCATATCGAGCCGCGGATGAGCCTGCACCTGCGTATCAGCCGCGAGGACGGGAGCCAGGAAACCATCGCCGTGCTCTGTCGCATCGATACCTTGAATGAAGTGGAGTACTTCAAGGCGGGCGGCATTCTGCATTATGTGTTGCGGCAATTGATTGGCCATTGAGAAGAGTGGGTAATGGCGACCAGGCGCTAGTCGACAGGTTTTCTAGCGCTTGGCCGCCATTCCCCGGCGTGCTGACCGGCGCCTATTGCACTTCGTATTTTTCACCTCTCCACGCCTCGCACCACTATGAACCGTCGGTCACACCCTGACTTATGTTGCGAAAATATGAAAGAATGCGCGCAAATTACATGAACGTGACGACTTCGCGTAACTCACCCGCCTCAAGTGAATATTGAGCGGGATCAATAAAACCCAAATATTCATTCAATAATTTCGCGCGTTAGCCGATACCACGCGAAAGCCTTGCGGATTGAACAGCTTATGCGTAACAACCAGCCGATTACCCAGCGCGAACGGACTTTCCCTGCCCAACAACGGTTGATTTCGACTACCGATGCCAAGGGTGTCATTACGTACTGCAACGAAGCTTTCATCGAGATCAGTGGTTTCTCCCGGGACGAACTGATGCGCGCGCCACACAACCTGGTTCGCCACCCGGACGTGCCGCCTGCGGTGTTTGCCCACATGTGGACCACCCTCAAGCAAGGCCTGCCCTGGATGGGCATCGTCAAGAACCGCTGCAAAAGCGGCGATCACTACTGGGTAAACGCCTACGTCACGCCGATCTACGACAACAACCAGATCGTGGGTTACGAGTCGGTACGGGTAAAACCGACCGCCGAGCAGGTCCGCCGCGCCGAGGCGCTGTACAAGCGCATCAATGATGGCAAGTCGGCCATCCCGCGCCGCGACAAGTGGCTGCCGGTACTACAGGACTGGCTGCCGTTCATCATGGTCAGCCAGATCGGCTTCCTGATCGGCATCTGGCTGGGTCACTCCTGGGGCTTCGCTCTCGCCGCCGCACTTTCGGTGCCGCTGGGCCTGCTGGGCCTGAGCTGGCAGCAACGGGGCCTCAAGCGCCTGCTGCGCCTGGCCGAACAGACCACGTCCGACCCGCTGATCGCCCAGATGTTCACCGACAGCCGTGGCGTCCAGGCCCGCCTGGAAATGGCCATGCTCAGCCAGGACGCGCGCCTGAAGACCTGCCTGACCCGCCTGCAGGACACCGCCGAACACCTCAACGAGCAAGCCCGGCAGTCCGATGCCCTGGCCCACAACAGCTCGTCGGGCCTGGAGCGCCAGCGCGTCGAGACCGAACAGGTCGCCGCCGCCGTCAACGAAATGGCCGCGACCACCCAGGAAGTGGCCAACCACGTACAGCGCACCGCTGACGCGACCCAGGCCGCCAACCGCCTGACCGACCGTGGCCGCAGCATTGCCGGAGAAACCCGCGACGCCATCCAGCGCCTGTCCACTGCCGTGGGCGAAACCGGCCAGACCGTCACCCAACTGGCCCGCGACAGCGATGAAATCGGCGGCGTGGTGGATGTCATCAAAGGCATCGCCGACCAGACCAACTTGCTGGCACTCAACGCCGCCATCGAAGCTGCCCGCGCCGGCGAAATGGGCCGTGGCTTCGCCGTGGTAGCCGACGAAGTCCGCCAACTGGCACAGCGCACCAGCGAATCCACCGGGCAGATCCACAGCCTGATCGCCAAGTTGCAGCAGACCGCATCCAACGCCGTGCAAACCATGGAAGCCGGACACCGTCAGGCCGAAGAAGGCGTGGCCCGGGTCATGGAAGCGGACCAGGCGCTGGTGGGCATCAGCGAGGCGGTGGCCAATATCACCGACATGACCACCCAGATTGCCGCCGCCACCGAGCAGCAGACGTCGGTGGCCGAGGAGATCAGCCGCAACATCAGCACCATCGCGGCGCTGGCCGACCAGACTTCCGAGCAGGCCCAGCATTCGGCCCTGCTCAGCGAAGAACTGACCCTCACCGCCACCACCCAGTACTCGCTGGTGGAACGCTTCAACCGCTAAGCGCGCAACGGTGAAACGAAAAGGCCCGGGAAAGCGATTTCCCGGGCCTTTTTCATTTCGGCGTCAGGGCCTTACCAATCCAGCGACAAGCGACTCTCGAAATAGCGCACCTCGCCCGTCAGCGGGTCCTCGAAACGCAGGCTCCGCGCCAGCAGCTTCAACGGCCTGGCGTAGTCGTCCTCGCCCTGCAGCACGTCCGGATAGAACGGGTCGTTGCAAATCGGCGCACCGAGCGCCGCCATATGCACTCGCAACTGGTGGGTCTTGCCGGTGACAGGCGACAAGCCATAGCGCCAAAGCTCGCCATTCTTCTCCAGCACCTCGGCCACGGTCTCGCTGTTGCTCGTGCCGGGCACTTCCTGCATGCGGAAGAACGGCTCGCCGCTGGCCATGCGGCTTTTGTGCACCAGAGGGAAATTCAGGTTCGGCAAGGCCGGCGCGATGGCCTGGTACTGCTTGTCGATACGTCGGGTGGGAAACAGTTGCTGGTAGGCCGAACGGCTGTCCGGGTTGGCGGAAAACAACACCAGCCCGGCGGTGTGCCGGTCGATACGGTGCAGCGGCACCAGATGAGGGTTGTCGAGGCGACGGATCAGGCGGCGGAGCAAGGTCTGTTCGACATACTCGCCAGTCGGCGTCACCGGCAGGAAATGCGGTTTGTCAGCCACCACCAGGTGCTCGTCGGCATGGAGAATGTGCTCCAGCACCGGAATCGGCTTCTCGTTGGGGACTTCACGAAAATAGTGAATGCGCAAACCGGGACGATAAGGATGATCGACGCCAACCGGCTGGCCCTGGGCATCCAGCACCCGCCCCCGGGCGATGCGATCGAGCCACTGCTCCCGGCTGATTGCCTTGAAGTGATCGCACAGGCAATCCAGCACGCTGACCCAGTTGCCCGGCGGCAGGCAAACCGTGCTGGCCTGATGCTGGGCCGGGTTGAAGGAAGCACTCATGGAAACACTCACGACCTGATGGCCGGCCATTATCCCGAATGACCGCCACCTCAGCCAGCCTCGACCGCCGCCTGGTCGCAAGCGGTCTTCAACCAGCGCAACACATCGACCGCCTCCCAGCGGCTGGCGTCGTACAGGGCGTAGGCCAGGCCCTGATAGCCGACCACATCCAGCGGCCGGTGGAAGCCGGCGCGCTGGAACAACGCCTCGACCTCGGCAAAGCAGGTATTGAAGTGCACCTTGCCGAACGGCGTACGGTCGTCGGTGACCAGCCCGTCGATGCGCAGGTCCACCACGGCTTCACTCACACGGTCGACGGACATGTGATTGACGCTGTATTTCAGTTGTTCGACGTTAACCATCGCTGTTCTCCGGGCGCGAAACAAGCCGGCCCCAATACTGTATTTATATACAGGATAGGAGGCCGGCGGCATGGGCGTCAATCAACACACGGGTTCATTGCAGGCCCGACAGATAACCGGTGCCCTTGCGGATGGTCAGCACCTCGCGGCGCTGGCGGCCTTCGGCGAGGCCCAGATGAACCCAGCCGTCGAACTCAAGGATCAGTTGATCGAACGACAGCCCGCTGTCAATGATTCGCTGCGCCAGGTCTCGAGGGCTCAGGGAGACAGCAATGATATCGGCGGCCAGACCTTTGACATGGGCACTGGTACTGGAGCCGCCAATCCGGCGGTTCAGCACCTCGCTGCGGTAGCCACTACTGACCATGATCGGCATCCCGACCAGACTGCGCACCACCTCAAGGCTGCGGCACAAGTCCACAAGATTGGCGATGACCAGGCTGTCGGGTTCGTTGTCGATGCCCTCGCGATTGGCAACCTGCGAGGCAGTCATTTCGGCGAGGGTGAAATGTGGGGTGAGGTACATCGGTGCCACTCCTTTGGCTGGGGAATTGACGCTGACCACAAGCCAGCGCCAGCGGATTTTCCAACCCGCAGCCACGAGATGCACCCACACATGTGCATCCAGATGTTAATCACCGACTCAACGAAGGAAGGCCACAATCTGGTCAGCATCGAATGGCCAATTCAGCTCCGCACCGCTGTCGCAGCGGCGCAGGACCGGAATCAGCAGCCCGTAGCGCTCCACCTGACCAGGGTCGTCGGCGATGTCGACCAGCTCTACCAGCAAGCCATGCTCGACAAACGGCATGAGTATGGCTTCAGCGACTTCGCACAGATGACAACCCAGGGTGCCGAACAATTGGCATTCAGGAAGCATGAAAAATACCGATACAAAAGGGACGAAAGGGTCATTCTAGGGCCACGAAAAAATGCCGTCGAGGCACACCGGACGATGATACCCCCATTGACCAGGGTCAATTCGCGGCACGTGCGATCGCTGTAATCTAGACGTTTTTTTGCCGTTTTTACATGGAGTATGTGGTGTGTTCGCAAACCTGCTGATCATCCTGGCGTCGTCACTGGTCGTCATTGCCGTGTTCAGGCGCCTGCAATTGCCGCCGGTGCTGGGCTACCTGTGTGTCGGACTGTTCGTCGGTCCGACGGCGCTGGACTGGGTCAACGAAAGTGAGGAACTGCCCGACCTGGCGGAAATGGGCGTGGTATTCCTGCTGTTTTCCCTGGGGCTGGAATTTTCCCTGTCGAAAATGCTTGCCCTGCGCCGGGTGGTGTTCGGCCTGGGCAGCCTGCAGGTCGCCTGCACCGGGCTGCTCCTCGCAGGCGTGCTGTCACTGCTGGGCATGCCCAGCACCGCGGCGCTGTTGCTCGGTGGCGGGCTGGCGCTGTCGTCGACGGCGATCGTCAGCAAGGAGCTGACCAGCCTTGGCGAAATCTTCAGCAGCCACGGCCAGAACGCTATCGGCGTCTTGCTGTTCCAGGATGTGGTGGCGGTATTGCTGCTGACCCTGGTCCCGGTGTTCGCCGGCGAAAGCGGCCAGGCCTGGTACTGGG
The DNA here is from genome assembly GCF_003231275.1 of Pseudomonas huaxiensis. Lineage (GTDB taxonomy): Bacteria > Pseudomonadota > Gammaproteobacteria > Pseudomonadales > Pseudomonadaceae > Aquipseudomonas > Aquipseudomonas huaxiensis. The sequence continues at coordinate 90,728 of NZ_QKVL01000018.1, read as the reverse complement.
CACTGCCGCTGACCCTGGGCAAGACCGTGGTGCTGTTCGTCGGTCTACTGCTGGCCAGCCGCTGGCTGTTGCCGCGGCTGTTCCATGAGGTAGCCAGCTCGCACTCGGCGGAGTTGTTCGTATTGCTGGCGCTGGTGATCGTCCTGCTCACCGCGTGGTTGACCCATCTGCTCGGCCTGTCGCCCGCGCTGGGTGCGTTTCTCGCCGGCATGTTGCTGGGCGAAAGCAACTACCGGCACCAGATCGAAGCGGACATACGGCCTTTCCGCGACATCCTGCTGGGCCTGTTCTTCGTCAGTATCGGCATGCTCATCGACCTGCAACTGTTCGCCAGCCATGGCCTGGAAATCCTCGGCCTGACTGTGGGCCTGCTGCTATTGAAAGGCTGTGTGGTGGCGGCCCTGGTGCGGGCTCGTGGCAGCGATGCGGAAACTGCCTGGCGCAGCGGCCTGGCCCTGGCGCAGGGCGGCGAGTTCTGCTTTGCGCTGATGGCGCAGATGCAACTGAGCAACATGCTCCCGGAAGAACTCGGCCACCTGCTGCTCGCCGCGACCTTCTGCTCGATGCTGCTCACCCCGCTGCTGCTGCGCGCCGCGCCTGCCATCGCCCTGCGGTTGCACCGCAAGCCCAACGAAGAAGTTCACCTGGAAGAAATCGAAGCGCAGAGCGCCACAATGGACGGCCATGTGCTGATCTGCGGCTACGGCCGTGTCGGTCAGTCCATCGGCCGTTTCCTGCGCCGCGAGCAACAGGCGTTCATCGCCCTCGACGATGACCCGGTGCGGGTCCAGGAAGCTACCGCCGGCGAGAACTGCGTGCACTACGGTGATTCACGCCGTGGCGAATTGCTGGAGGCGATTGGTCTGGACCGGGCTCGCCTGCTGGTGATCGCGGTAGATAACACCGACGTGGCAATGACCGTGCTCAAGGCCGCACGACACCTCAACAGCCATATCCCGATCCTGGTGCGCACCCGCGACGACAGCCTGCGTGATGAACTGCGTGCGGCCGGCGCCAGTGCGGTGGTCCCGGAATTGCTGGAGTCGAGCCTGATGCTGGCGTCGCACGCGCTGATCATGCTGGGCGTGCCCGAAGCGCGGGTTCGCGAGCGCATCGACGAAGTGCGGCAGAACCGCTACCGTTTGCTGCACGGTTTCTACCACGGGGCGCAAACCCATCTGGTCGACGCCGAAGGCAAGCCCAAGGTGCTGATGCACGCGGTCAATCTCGGCGCCAACGCCTATGCCTGCGGGCGCCGCCTGGCGGATCTCGGACTGGAGCAACTGGGCGTCGAACTGCGCACAGTGCAGCGCGATGGCAACGAGCTGGCGGTGGATAGCGCGACCTGCCTGCACGCTGGTGATGCCGTGCTGCTGTGCGGCCCGCTGGCCGCCATCGAGGCCAGCGAGGCGCGCTTGCTCGCTGGCCGCTGAGGCCGATCAGTCCTGGCTGGTGGCGCCGATCTTGTGAATCGACAGGTCGGCGCCGTAATACTCCTGCTCCTGGCTCAGGCGCAGGCCATGGACCCGCTTGATGCTGCCGTACACGACAAAACCGCCGGCCAGCGCCACGACCACGCCAGCCAGGGTGCCGATCAACTGGCTGGCCAGGCTGACGCCACCGAGACCACCGAGCAGTTCCTGGCCGAAGATGCCGCAGGCAATTCCGCCCCACACGCCACAAATGCCGTGCAACGGCCAGACACCCAGCACATCGTCGATCTTCCAGCGGTTCTGGGTCGCGGTGAAGCACCAGACGAACAGGCCACCGGCAATCGCGCCGGTAGCGAGCGCACCCACCGGATGCATCAGGTCGGAACCCGCGCAGATCGCCACCAGCCCGGCCAGCGGGCCGTTGTGCAGGAAGCCCGGGTCATTGCGGCCGACCAGCAGCGCCGCGACAGTGCCGCCGACCATTGCCATCAGCGAATTGACCGCCACCAGACCGCTGACTGCGGACAGGGTCTGGGCGCTCATCACGTTGAAACCGAACCAGCCGACGATCAGGATCCACGACCCCAACGCCAGGAACGGTATGTTCGAGGGCGCAAACGCCACCAGCCGGCCCTCGCGGTAACGTCCGTTACGCGGGCCGAGCAACAGCACCGCCGCCAGCGCCAGCCAGCCGCCCATGGCGTGCACCACCACGGAGCCGGCGAAGTCATGGAAGCCCGCGCCAAAGCGCTCCTGCAGCCATGCCTGCACCCCGAAGTTGCCATTCCAGACGATGCCTTCGAAGAACGGGTAGACAAACGCAACGATCAGAAAGGTTGCGCACAATTGCGGGGCGAAGCGTGCACGCTCAGCGATTCCGCCGGAAATGATCGCCGGGATCGCCGCAGCGAAGGTCAGCAGGAAGAAAAACTTCACCAGGCCGTAGCCGTGCTCGGCGCCGAGGGTCGCGGCCGGGTGCAGGAAGTGCGTGCCGTAGGAAAGCCAGTAGCCGATGAAGAAATAGGCCAGGGTCGATACGGCAAAGTCGCTGAGGATCTTCGACAGCGCATTGACCTGATTTTTGTGCCGCACCGTGCCGACCTCGAGGAAGGCAAAACCGGCGTGCATGGCCAGCACCATCACCGCCCCGAGGAGGATGAACAGGGTATTGGAGCCCTGGACCAGAGAGTCCACGGCGCTTTGCAAATTTTCCATGAAGTCGGCAGACCTGCAGAATGGAAAAAGCACCAAAGCGGTTCGAAAGTCTTCCGGCGCGCACCAACCTGGATCAATTGGTCGCCCATCCGTGGCCGGAAAGACCGCTGCGTGGTGATTTTTCCTGGGTTTGTCTTGAATTGGGTTATGGTTTAGCGGCCGGCCAGAGCGGCCTGCGCCCGCAAACGGCGCAGGCGCCCGGCAAGGCGCACCACTGCGAAGCAAATGCTGTACCAGCCACATCGCAGTGAACCTTCAGCCTCACCGCGCACTCGAAATTCCAATTGCCAACCCCTCAGGGAGAATCGTATGGCCCGCAAAACTGCAGAGACCGCCCAGGACATCCTCAAGGCCGACTTCCAGGCGCTGGTGCGTGACACCGAAAAGCTTCTGGAACACAGCGCCACCCTCGCTGGCGACCAGGCCGACGAGCTTCGCGCGCAGATCCACGACAGCCTGCTGCGCGCTCGCGAAACACTGCAACAGACCGAGGACAACCTGCGCGTGCGCGGTCAGGCAGCACTGACCAGCACCGAGGACTATGTCCAGAGCAATCCATGGCAATCCATCGGCATCGCCGCCGGGGTCGGTTTCCTGGTGGGCCTGCTGGCCAGCCGGCGCTGAGGAACGGGGCATGGAAAACCAAACCACCGGCTCGTCTTCGCGGCGCCTCGGCGCCGCCATCCTCGGCCTGCTGCACGGCCACGTAGAGCTTTTCGGCATCGAGCTTCAGGAACAGAAGGCACGCACGTTGAGCCTGCTGCTGTTTGCCGGGCTGGCACTGGTGTTCGCCCTGCTGTTGCTCACCGCACTATCGGCCCTGCTGCTGGTGTTGCTGTGGGACAGCTACCGTCTCGCCGGGATCATCGGCCTCTGCGTGTTCTATAGCCTGGCCGCGGTGTTCTGCGCCATTCGCCTGAAAGCCGCGGTGCACGATGAATCCTCGCCGTTCAGCGGCACCCTCGAAGAACTCGCCAAGGATCGGGAGCGCCTGTTGCCATGAGCCTGACAGAACTTCCACAAACCACCAATCGACGCGAACTGCGCAAGGCGCTGGTGCGCCTGCGCATGGAAATGCACCGCCAGGAAATCCGCCACGAGGCGAGCCAGGCGCTCAAGCCGTTGACCCGCCTGCGCAGCATGGGTGACAACCTGCAAAGCGGGCTGCAGGGCGGACTGGGCATCAAGCACGCGCCGCTGTGGGGCATTGGCGCGGTGGTGGTGCTGGGCTTTCTCACCGGTAAAGGTGCCCGCAGCGGCAACCTGGGCCGGCTGACCAAGCTTACTAGTAGCCTTTTGCCGCTAATCCGCCTGTTCATGCAATCGCCGCCCAATCAACGCTGAGCGAACTGGCGGCATTCTTGCAGAACGATGACCTTCAAGGCGGGCCCCGGCCCGCCGCCGCGCTTTCGAGCGTCCTGCGTCTGACTCAACAAGGAGCCGCCGTGTCCGACGAGCAACCGCTCGCCTGTTTCCAGCCGTTCATCGACACCGCCACAGGCCGTATCGCTGGCGTCGAAGCCCTGGGTCGCCTGCGCCGAAGCGATGGTCAATTGCGCTCGGTGGGGCCCCTTTTCAGTGACCCGCACATTCCCTCCAGCGAGTTGCTGCAACTCGACCGGACCCTGCGGGAACAGGCCCTCAAACAGTTTCGCCAGGCACCGGAAGACTGGTTCCTGAGCCTGAACATCTCGCCGCGCTGGGTCAGTGAACTGCAACCCGGCCAGCCGCTGCCGAGCCTGATGCAATTGCAGCAACAGGGTATCGACCCGCAACGTGTGGTCTTCGAAATCACCGAGCTGGGTGGCGACCCTGAACGCCTGTCCATGGTGGTGCGGCACTACCGGGAAGCCGGCGCGCGCGTTGCCATCGATGACTTTGGCGCTGGCTATTCGCAACTGGACCGGGTGTTGTCGCTGCAACCGGACATCCTCAAGCTCGACATGCGCCTGTTCCAGGCTGCGGCCCGCGGCGGCCCGAGCAGCGAGGTGGTCAAGGCACTGGCCCAGATGGCCGAGAAGACCGGCTGCTGGATCATCGCCGAGGGCGTCGAAACCGAAGCCGAACTGAACTTCGCCCTGGAATGCGGCGTACGCTACCTGCAAGGTTTTCTCTTCGCCGCTGCCGAACCCGGATTCTTCCCGGCCCAGACCTTCGCCGGGCGCTTCGCCCAACTGCGCGAGCAGTATGTGCAGGGCAAGCTGGCCGAACGCGCGCGGCTGATGCAACGGCGCCAGCAGTTGGTGGAACTCATGCCACGGCTGCAGGACTGGGCGATGACCAACGCGCCGATCGAGGCGTTGCCAGACCTTCAAGCCTACCCCTGGCTGCTGCGCTTCTTCCTGTGCGACCGCCACGGCACCCAGCTGACGCCGAACCTGGAGTGGCGCCAGCAAGGCTGGCACGTCGATTCCAGCTACCTGGGCCACAACTGGTCCTGGCGCCCGTACTTCTATCACCTGCTGGCCGAAGGCTGGCACGAGCGCCGACTGATCCTCTCCAGCACCTACCGCGACGCCACCACCAACCAGTACTGCCTGACCGCCGGCCAGTTCTTCGATGGTGGACGCCGCCTGCTGCTGATCGATGTCGACGCCGCCGGACTTTGAGCTTGCGGCCCGGCGGCCGACACGGGAAGCTAGGCCCCTGCCCCTGATACGGAGAACCGGCCTTGGATTGGCACACACTGCTCACCCGCGAACGCCTCGGCAAAACCCTGCACAGCCCTGAAGAACTGGGTCGCAGCCCCTTTCACAAGGACCATGACCGCATCATCTTCTCCGGTGCCTTCCGCCGCCTGGGCCGCAAGACCCAGGTTCACCCGGTCACCAGCAACGATCACATCCACACCCGCCTGACCCACTCGCTGGAAGTGAGTTGCGTGGGTCGCTCGCTGGGCATGCGCGTTGGCGAAACCCTGCGCGACGCCCTGCCCGGCTGGTGCGAACCGAGCGACCTGGGCATGGTCGTGCAATCGGCCTGCCTGGCCCACGACATCGGCAACCCGCCGTTCGGGCACTCTGGCGAAGACGCCATCCGCCACTGGTTCCAGCAGGCGGCCGGACGCGGCTGGCTGGACGCGATGAGTGAAGCCGAACGGGGTGACTTCCTCAATTTCGAAGGCAATGCCCAAGGCTTCCGCGTGCTCACCCAGCTCGAGTACCACCAGTTCGACGGCGGCACCCGGCTGACCTACGCCACCCTTGGCACGTATCTGAAATACCCCTGGACCGCCCGCCACGCCGACTCGCTGGGCTACAAGAAACACAAGTTCGGCTGCTACCAGAGCGAACTGCCGCTGCTCGAACAGATCGCCCACAAGCTCGAACTGCCGTTGCTCGACAACCAGCGCTGGGCGCGCCACCCGCTGGTGTACCTGATGGAGGCGGCCGATGACATCTGCTATGCGCTGATTGACCTGGAAGACGGCCTGGAGATGGAGCTGCTGGACTACGCCGAAGTGGAGTCGCTGCTCCTCGGCCTGGTCGGCGACGATCTGCCGGAAACCTACCGCCAGCTCGGTCCGCAGGACTCGCGGCGGCGCAAGCTGGCGATCCTCCGCGGCAAGGCTATCGAACACCTGACCAACGCTGCGGCACGGGCGTTCGTCGAGCAGCAGCGGGCTTTGCTGGCCGGCACGCTGGAAGGTGATCTGGTCGAACACATGGAAGGGCCGGCGAAACGCTGCGTGCTGCAAGCCAAGGACATCGCGCGCAAGAAGATCTTCCAGGACAAACGCAAGACGCTGCATGAAATCGGCGCCTACACCACCCTTGAAATCCTCCTCAACTCCTTCTGCGGCGCCGCCCTGGAACAGCATGGCGGACGGACGCCGTCGTTCAAGCATCGACGGATCCTCGACCTGCTCGGCAACAACGCTCCCGATCCAAACGCCTCGTTGCACGCGGCGTTCCTGCGCATGATCGACTTCATCGCCGGGATGACCGACAGCTACGCCAGCGAAATGGCCAGGGAAATGACAGGGCGTTCCAGTCCGGTCTGAACCTCACTTCCCGTCCGGCCCCGTCATCGAGCCGGACGGGCAGTGAGGTAATAGGCGATGTTGGGGTCAACCGATAATTAACCCAGCAACTTCAAAAACAAACTTTGTAGTAAATAGCAAAATACAAAGTAGGAAAATTCCTATATTAAAGCTCAACCCCACTCTATCTAAGTGCGCGCTTCATATCTGGGCTATGGTGCCGGTTCTACATGAGTCCCTTTTGGAAGATGAGCATGCACTCTGTTTTTATTGTCGATGACCATCCTGTCATACGCTTGGCCTTGCGCTTGCTGCTGGAGAACGAGGGTTATCGGATCGCCGGGGAGTCCGATAACGGTGTAGACGCCATGCAGATGGTCCGCGAAAGCCCGCCGGACCTGATCATTCTCGATATCGGCATCCCGCGGCTCGACGGTCTGGAAGTCCTTTCGCGCTTCAACAGCATGTCGCTGCCCCTGAAGATACTCGTGCTGACAGCACAGTCCCCGGCGCTCTTCGCCATTCGTTGCATGCTTTCCGGCGCTTGCGGTTATGTCTGCAAACAGGAAGACCTGAGCGAACTGTTAAGTGCAGTGAAAGCGGTTCTTTCCGGTTATAACTACTTCCCCAGCCAGGCGGTCTATCCCTTGCGCCAACAGGTTGAAATCGAGGAAGAAATAGAACGGTTCAAATCGGTCAATGATCGTGAACTCATGGTTCTTCAACTGTTCGCGCAAGGCAAAAGCAACAAGGAAATTGCCGAAGGCATGTTTCTCAGCAACAAGACTGTCAGTACTTACAAGAAACGCCTGATGCAGAAACTCAAGGCGCGTTCATTGGTAGAACTGATCGAAATGGCCAAACGCAACGAACTGGTGTGACCCGACCATGCTCAAGTCCATGCTGCTCGGCCTGTTGCTGGTCATGGCCTGCCTGAACCACACGATGGCAGACGACATCGGCGAGACCCATTACAAACTGCTCAGTCGAAGCGCCCAGATGCCGTTGGGGATTTCCTTGACACCGGCCCAGCAAGCCTGGATCCAGACCCGCCGCGAACTGGTCCTGGGCACCTCGGCCCCGGACTACCCACCGTTCGACATGACTGCCAGCGGTCGTGACTACGAAGGCCTCACCGCCGACTACGCAGGGTTGCTGGGTCTGACGCTCGGACTGCCGATCAGGATCAAGCGCTACGCCAATCGCGACCTGGCCTTGCAAGCCCTGGTAGAAGGCGAGATCGATCTGCTAGGCAGCGCCAACAGCTACGACGTGGCAACTGCGGGGGTGGCACTGTCCCAACCCTACGCCGAAGACCAACCCGTGCTGGTGACCCGGGAAAACGAGACCCGGCCGCTGGACACAGGCCTCAATGGTCTGCGCCTGAGCATGATCGCGCACTATCTGCCGCTCTCCGATCTCCGCGCGACCTACCCCAACGCCAACATCCGTACTTACAGTTCCTACCATCACGCCCTCAATGCAGTGGCCTTCGACCAGGCCGACGTCTTCCTCGGCGACACCGTGTCGACCCATTACCTGCTCAATCAAAGCCACCTGCAGAACCTCAAGATGGCCAACTTCGCCAAGCACGAAGCCATGGGCTTCGGCTTTGCCGTGCACCAAAGCAATCCCGTGCTGCTGTCCCTGGTCAACAAGACCCTGGAAGCCGTCACCAGCACCACCCGCGCCAGCATTTTCCGACGCTGGAGCGCCGGCAGCAGCATCCTGCTGACCGACCGCAAGCTGCAACTGTCGCCCAGAGAAGAACGCTGGCTGGCGAAGAATCCGGTGGTGCGGGTAACCGTCGATGAACATGCCGCGCCACTGACCTTCTTCGACAAATCCGGCAACCTCCGGGGCATCGCTGCCGACCTGCTGGAACTGATTCGCCTGCGTACCGGGCTGCAGTTCGAGGTTCGGCGCAGCAGCGGCATCAGCGACATGATCGATCAGATGAACCACGGGCATGCCGACATGATTGCGGCGATTTCATCCAGCCCCGAGCGCGCCGCCACTCTGACCATCAGCCGGCCCTACCTGGAAAATTCCTACGTGCTGGTCACACGCGACGGCAAGGACGCACCCCAAACCCTCGAACAACTGCGAGGCCGGCGCCTGGCGGTCACCCGCGGCAATATGCTCAACGAAAACATTCGCAAGCTGTACCCCGACATCCAGTTGGTGGCCACCGAAGACATCGCCGCGGCCGCTTCATTGCTGGCGCATCGTCAGGTCGAAGGCATGGTCATGGCCCTGATCAACGCCAATTTCAACCTGACCACCCAGCGCGACCTGGTGATCCGCTCCACAGTCAGCGATGCCTCCGCCACCTTCTCCCTGGCGACCTCGCGCAATGCCCACGAACTCGCCTCGATCCTCGACAAGGCACTGACCAGCATCGTCCCCGAGGAAATGGGCATCATCAACAGCCGCTGGCGCGCCTACAGCGGCAACACCTACTCCTACTGGCAGAGCTACCAGCAGACCATCCTCAAAGTGATCCTCGGCACATTGGTTCTCTTGCTGCTGTCACTGGCCTGGAATGCCTGGATGCGCCGCCAGATCAAACAGCGCGAGGCCGCTGAACGCGCACTCAACGACCAACTCGAATTCATGCGCGCGATGGTCAACGGTACGCCCCATCCAATCTATGTCCGCGACCGCGACGGCCTGCTGCAGACCTGCAACGAAAGCTACCTGCAGGCCCTCGGCGCCGGACCCGAGGATGTCCTCGGCAAACCCATCGACGACGCACCCCTGGGCGGCTCGGACGATGCGCGGAAAATCCAGGCCGACTACCTGCGGGTCATGAACGAAGGCCGCTCGCTGATCCTCGACCGGCCCCTGATGATGAAGAACGTTGAACTGACGATCTATCACTGGATCCTGCCGTACCGCGACTCCCTCGGCGAAGTCAAAGGCATCATTGGCGGCTGGCTGGACATCAGCGAGCGCCGCCAACTGGTCCAGGACCTGCGCCTGGCCAAGGAGCAGGCCGATGCCGCCAGCCGCGCCAAGAGCACCTTCCTTGCGACCATGAGCCATGAGATCCGCACGCCGATGAATGCAATCAGCAGGGGAATTAGTAGAAAATTGTTAAAGCAAAGGCTGGTGCGGTTTGTGCGTCCGTGCGTAGCACTTTTTAGACGCGCAACGCGCAACGCAGAATCAAATTGCAGAGAATCATCATTCGATGATTCTGGTCAGCTTCGCAGAAAATAGCTTTTGATGTTGCTGTTTAAATAAAGTCAATATTGTCAATATCAATTTTTTCTAAATCGTGAATAAATTCATCTGTCGTTTGGTTTTTTTCTTTTGCTGCTTTTTCGATTTTCTCATTATCATCGACTCTTTTTATGTCAATCTTTGCGTTTTTAATGTCTTTTGTTTCATTGTCTATCTCAATAGATATGCATAATTTTTGATATTTTGCACGATATTTATAAACTTCTGACCAGGCTCCTTTTCCAAAAATTTCTGGACTGATCATATATATGCCTCTGAATTGAGTCTCTACAATTATCTTTGATTTTTTAAGTTTTGAAATGTTGTTATCTACGGTTTGACTTTTTATTCCAATTCTTGCTGCGATTTTTTGTTTTATGCCTTTGTTTAAAACAATTTCATTATCGTAATTGACGAGCTTTAATAGTTCGAATAAAAAAGAATTCTCCCCGTTCGATAGGTTGTAAATTTTACTTATTCCATCAATGTAAATTTTCACGAAATTCGGCTCATTAGGCATTCTTGAAACTGTTTCACTTGTTTCTTGAAGAACCTCGCCCTTGTCATTAACAATGGTTTTGTTGTTCTCATAAACTACTTTCTTTTGATTGTTTATCTTACTCATTACTGATTATGATTGTTATACTATTAATTATACATATTAATAATCAAAAACAAGTAGCAAATTGAGAAATATTTTAATATTTTTATTTCCTACTTATATTTGATTAAATATGTTACTTGTGTCAAGTAGTTCGGCTACTCGTGTCAAGTAGTTCAGCTACGCGTGTCAAGTAGTTAAATTGCTTCAAGGCCACGGCCTGCCTAATGCTCTATATCTATTATTTTTAAGGGTTCAAAAACTTGTTTTCAATCGTCATTGCGTCACTTACATCGCTTCGCTTGTAAACTCCGCTAATCCCCCCCTAACCCCCGCGTTGGGGGGACAGAGTTACATGTTGGTTATTTGTAATCCCCCCTAACCCCCGGCGGGGGAAAATATAGTCTGCGACGCTGCCCAGCATCATCAAAGATGATGCTCTGTTATCTGATTCAGTCATCAAGATTGTTCGTCTAAAAAGTCGCCATAGGCGACGGACGAACAAGATATCAAAGTCGTTGAGAATGATTGAGCGAGCGGGAGCGAGATCAATCGTTATCGACGACTGGCCTATCCGGCGAGGATACCCCCGGTAGGGGCCGTCCGGCGAGGACACCTCGTAGAGCCATCGGAGATGCCACCCGGCGAGGGGACCACACACTCGAAGAGTGTTTTAGTGGGCTAAAACACTTCTTTCGAACTGAAGGCACTGCTATTAAAGCACTGCACAAGTATCGCTTTATTAAAGCACATATAATTTTATCGCTAAATGCGCTTTATTAAAGCAGTAAATGCTATCATTAAATTAAGAACAAAATTAGCAACAATGAAAAACTATGTATCAGCAAATTTTAAATACTACAAAGACTCCCAAGCAAAAGGAGAAATAGGACACGTTCAGCGTTCGTTTTTGAAAAACAAAAATGTTATTGAAGGATTTTCAAAAAACAATTTTAGTTCTAATAATGACATACTGAAAGATTATCAAAGCCAAATAAAATTAGCAGAGGCGCAAAAGGGAAAGAAATTTCAAAAAAATGCCAATACATTTCTTGACTGTGTATTATCATTATCAGAAGCACAATTTAATGACTTAAAAGAAACAAGTCTTGATTATCAATCTGATATGCGTGAATGTCTAAATGACTATGCGAAGCGTGTAGAAGAAAAGACTGGATTTAAAAGTTTGGGCTGGGTTTTTCATGCAGACGAGGGACATTACAATGAAGAGCAAAAGCGATATATAATGAACTATCACGCCCAAATGATTTTCATGAATTATAATTTTGAAACTAAAAAACAACCACTCCGAGATTTGCAAAAAAGAGGAAGTGATTCAATATGGTCAAATCTTCAAGATGAGGCTGAATTGAGTTTCAAAAAAATAGGATTTAAGAGAGGGGAAAGTAAAGAGAACACAAAAAAAGAGCATTTTGAAAAGGATCAATTTGTTTTTGAAAAAAACAGAGAAGCAATTGATAGGATAAATTCCATTTTAGAAAAGGCGGATTTATTGGAGTCACGCATAGAGAACTTGAACAAAGCGAAAAACATCGTAGATGAATTCACCAAGCAAATGCAAAAATCGAGTGTATTTTTATCTATTCAGCAAAAAGTTGAAGCATCCAGCCCTAAGTTTTATGAATATTGTAAAAATACATTTAAAAGCGTCTATGAACTGCTTTTTACATCGTCAGATATACAAAACTTGAAAAAAGACATTGAACTATATTCAAAGCAAGAAAATGACAAGGATAATGATATATCAGCTATTGAAAAACTGTTTTTTAGCAATGCAGTAATTGAACAGCCACCAAATAAAAAAACTAATTTTAAGCCATAGGTTTTTTCTACAAAAAGCGCCGATCATTGCCCTGATCGGCATGCTCGAACTGGCGCTCAAGCGCCCCGACGGACAGCCCATGGATCGCCCGGCCATCGAGGTCGCCTACCATTCCGCGCGGGACCTGCTATTGCTGATCGGCGATATCCTCGACATCGCCCGCATTGAGTCCGGGCACCTGAACCTCAGCCCCGAACGCGTCGACCCGGCGGAGCTGGTGCAGTCCACCACCCAGGTCTTCGAAGGGATGGCGCGGCAGAAAGGCCTGGAACTGACCCTCGCCATCTCCCGCACCGCGCACCGCGACGTACTGCTCGACCCCATGCGCTTCAGGCAGATCCTCTCGAACCTTGTCAGCAACGCCATCAAGTTCACCACCTGGGGCCAGGTCAAGATCGATCTCGCCATCTCCAATCTGCCCACCACTGGCGACAGCAACCGCGACGACCTGCAACTGGAACTGTCGGTCTGCGACACCGGCGTCGGCATCGCCCTGGAAGACCAGCAGCGGTTGTTCCAGCCGTTCGCCCAGATCGAACCCGACAGCTCGCAAGCCCGCAGCGGCAGCGGCCTTGGCCTGGTCATCAGCCGCAGCCTGTGCGAGATGATGGGCGGCAAGCTGAGCCTGTTCAGCAAGCCCGGCGAAGGCACCGAAATCCGCGTCAGCCTGCCACTGCGCAGCCTGCCGGAGTGCTGCGAGCCCAAGCCCCAGGAGTTGGTGCCGCCGATGCCCGCTGCCGGCCTCAACGTGCTGGTGATCGACGACCACCCGGCCAACCTCCTGCTGGTTGCACAGCAACTGGAATTCCTCGGCGTGCAATACACCTGCGTCGACAACGGCGCTCAGGGCCTGGCAATGTTCGAGTCGGCTCACTACGACGTACTTATCGTCGACTGCAACATGCCACATATGGACGGCTACCAGTTCACCCGCGCGGTACGTGCGCAGGAACAGCAACAAGGCAGGACGCCCTCGACGATTCTCGGCTACACCGCCAACGCCCAGCCGGAAGTCCGCGAGCGCTGCGAACAGGCCGGCATGAGCGACTGCCTGCTCAAACCTATCGGCTTGCACACCCTTGGCCAGCGCCTCGCCAGCGTGTCAACGCAGCCACCAGCCACCAGCCCTCCCGCGTTGCTTGATCTCAAGGGCCTCGAACCGATCATCGGCGACTGTCCCGCAGAACTGCGCCGTCTCTTGGAAACGCTGCTGCGCAGCAGCCCGGAAGACCAGCAACGGCTGCAGGAAATCGACACCCATGGCGACCCCCTGCCGTTGCAGAATATCGCCCACCAGATTCTCGGGGTGGCACGCATCGTCCAGGCCGAAGCACTGATGCTGGCCTGTGAAAAGCTTGAGGAAGTCTGTGAGCGGTTCGCACCGGAGCCGGTACTGAGGCGCCGCAAGCGGCAAGTGCTGTATCAGATGAAACGGGTCGACGAGACCCTGCGGCAAACTCTGGCGAGCCTGCCAGAATCGACGGACGTCGATCAGAAAGGGAAAGACTGAAACGAATGCGGCAGCCACCAGGGCTGCCGCATTTGCTTGTCAGGCGACCGGGTTGACCGGGTTTTCCGGGTACCAGGCGTCCAGCAGCGGGCTGATTTCGATCTTGGTCAGCTCGCCACGACCTTTCAGCCAGGCCTCAACGGTAGCGCGCTGCTCTTCGGTAGCCGAGCCACGCTTGGCCGAGCAGACCAGACCGAAGTCATCACCGCCGACATAGTCCAGGCCGTTGGCATCCATAGCTTCTGCCAGGAAGGCGTCGAGGAAGGCGTCGATGGCTTCATCGCTCAGGTCTTCCTTGAATTCCAGGTTCAGTTCGAAACCCAGTTCCTGGAATTCGCCTACACAGAGTTTTTTGCGCAGACGGCGGGAACGGTTGGTAGCCATGAAACAATCCTCTTGAGTATTAACGCGCGGCACTTTAACAGCTTCGCCCGTGCGCTGCCCGATAAAACCCGATAAACCGCCACACGGACGCGCATTCGCGGCGCACGCGGGCACGGGCTTGGGGCATAATGCGCGCTATCATTTTTTCATGCCGGGGCCATCATCCTGTTCAGCCCCGTTTTTTTCACCCCTCGCCCGCAGGGTTTCAGTGCTTATGACCCCATCCCTTCGCTCGCTGTTGTTCGCCGGCCTGCTCCTGCCACTCGCGCTGCCGGCCCATGCCGCTCCCGTCAGTAACACGCTGCCGCCCAAGGTCCAGCAAGCCCTCAAGAGCAACAAACTCCAGGATTCAGCCCTTTCGCTGGTGATGCTGCCGCTCAACGGCCCGGGCACCCCGACCATCTTCAACGCCGATGTCTCGGTCAACCCGGCCTCCACCATGAAGCTGGTGACCACCTACGCCGCCCTGGAAATGCTCGGCCCCACCTACCAGTGGAAAACCGAGTTCTACAGTGACGGCCCGCTGAGCAACGGCGTACTCAACGGCAACCTGTACCTCAAGGGCGGTGGCGACCCCAAGCTGAACATGGAAAAGCTCTGGCTGCTGATGCGTGACCTGCGCGCCAACGGCGTGCAGACCATCACCGGCGACCTGGTGCTGGACCGCAGCCATTTCATCCAGCCGCAACTGCCGCAGTTCAATGACGACGGTGGCGACGAGAACAAGCCGTTCCTGGTCAAGCCCGACTCGCTGCTGGTCAACCTCAAGGCCTTGCGCTTCGTCGCCCGCAATGACGGTGGCCGGGTACTGGTCTCGGTCGAGCCGCCGATTGCCAGCATCCGCATCGACAACCAGGTCAAGGCCCTGCCGAGCAAGCAGTGCAGCGGCGAAGTCCGCTACAACCCGGTGGTCCAGGCCGACGGCGTGACGGTGACGGTCACCGGCCAACTGGGCGAAGGCTGTAACTCGCAAACCTACCTCTCGCTGCTCGATCATCCGACCTACGCCGCCGGCGCCGTACGGGCGATCTGGAGCGAACTGGGCGGCACCATCCAGGGCCGCGACCGCGTCGAAGACGTGCCGAAGAGCGCACGCCTGCTGGCCCGGGCCTTCTCCCCTGATCTGGTGGAGATCATTCGCGACATCAACAAATACAGCAACAACACCATGGCCCAGCAGTTGTTCCTGAGCCTGGGCGCGCGTTTCCGTACCGATGCTGACGGCGACGACGCTCGCGCTGCGCAGCGGGTCGTGCGCCAGTGGCTGGCGAAGAAAGGCATCACCGCTTCGCACCTGGTAATGGAGAACGGCTCCGGTCTGTCCCGTGCCGAACGGGTCAGCGCGCGGGAAATGGCCACGCTGCTGCAAGCCGCCTGGAAAAGCCCATACGCCGCCGAGTTCATCAGCTCGTTGCCGCTGACCGGCATGGACGGCACCATGCGCAAGCGCCTCAAGCGCACCGCAATGGCCGGCGAAGCGCACATCAAGACCGGCACCCTGAATACCGTGCGTGCCATCTCCGGCTTCAGCCGCGACAGCAACGGCACCACCTGGGCAGTCGCGGCGATCCTCAACGATCCACGTCCGTGGGGCGCTTCGGCGGTGCTCGACCAGATCCTGCTGGACCTGTACAAGCAGCCGAAAGTGGCCGGCACCGAGTAATACGCCGGGGTCAGAACTGTTCGGCTTCGACCCGGTCGCGGCCGCCCTGCTTGGCCAGGTAGACCCCGGAATCGGCACGCAGCAACAAGGCATCGGCGCCCTCTCCGGGGCGCCAGCCCGCCACACCAAAGCTGGCGGTGACCCGACCGACGCCTTCCACTGGTACGCTGCGCAGCCCCTGCCACAACTCCAGCGCCAGTGAGTGGGCCTGGGCGGCATTGCTGCCCGGGCACAGCACCATGAACTCCTCCCCTCCCAGCCGACAGAACACATCGGTACGCCGCAAACGGTGGCTGATGCGCTGACACAGGTTTTGCAGCACGTGATCGCCGATGGCATGGCCGTACTGGTCGTTGATGTGCTTGAAGTGGTCGATGTCCAGCATGATCACCGCCAGGTCCTGGCCGCCGCGCTGGGCCCGCTCCAGCTCGGTCTTCAGGCGCTCCTGGAAGTAACGGCGGTTGTGGATGCCGGTCAGCGAGTCGGTGACCGACAGCGCTCGCAGCTCCTCCTCGACCCGTTTGAGGTCGGAGATATCCGTGAGGTAGCCATGCCACAGGGTGCCGCCATCGGGCAGCGACTCCGGCGTCGCCTCACCGCGAACCCAACGCAGACCGGCCTTGGGCAGTTGCACCCGGTACTCTTCGCGCCAGGGCGTCAGTTGCTCGGCGGATTCGCGGATGGAATAACGGACCCTGCCGAGGTCATCCGGATGGATACGCTCAAACACTGCGGTGGCGTCCTGGCGCAGCAGCATCAGGTCGACCTCATAGATATCGCGCAAGCCTTCGCTGGCGTAACTGAAGCACGAGCTGCCATCGGGGTCGAGGCGGAACTGATAGATCCCGCCCGGGACCTGGGCGGTGAGTTTTTCCAGCAGCCTGTCCCGGGCCTCAAGGGCTTCGTGGACACGCTTGCGCTCGGTGATGTCGATGCAGATCGCCAGGTGGCCAACCCACAACCCGTATTCGTCCAGCACAGCGGTCACCAGCATGTTCGCCGACAGGTGCGTTCCGTCCTTGCGCCGCAGTGTCCACTCGCCGGGTTCTTCGTCGATGTCCGGCACACTGTCCACCAGCATTGCCTGGCTGCTGCTGATCTCGCGACCAAAGCGCAGGCTCATCAGCCGCGCGCGCTCCTGCACTTCCTGCGGCAACAGCAGGTGTTCCAGGGTCAGCTTGCCCACCGCCTCTTCGCTGCTGTAGCCGAGCATGCGTTCGGCACCGGCATTGAAGGTGCTGATCTGTCCATGCAGGTCCGTGGCGATGATCGCCACCTGGGTCGCGGCCTCCAGCACGCTGCGCAACTGATTGTGGGTATCGCGCAGGCTCTCTTCGCTGATGCGCAGTTCCGCAGTGCGCTGCTCCACCAGGGTAAGGGCGCGCTGGCGCTGGCTGAACAGGCTGAACAACAGGGCGCTGAGCAACAGGCTCAACAACCCGCCGAGAAACGCCACCGCCGTGGCCGACGAGCGATCGCCGTCGAGGAACACCTTGCTGGGGAACATGTTGAGTTGGTAGGAACGATCGCCCAGGTGCAGCACCTGACGCATCTCCAGCGGCGAGTCGCCCACGGTATTGCCCGACTGGAACAGCGCCTCGGGCTCACCCGCAGCGGAGAGGTCGAGGATCCGCACCACCAGGTTGTCTTCTTCGGCGCTGGGCAAGCCGTCGGCCATCAACTGGCGCATGCTCAGCACCGCCATTACATAACCCTTGGGTCCGGGGTCGGGCTGCTGCGGTGCAAACACCGGTGCCACCATGAGCATACCGCGGGCATAGGCCGGATCGACGCCAATCAGGTCGAACGGCGCCGACACCGCTATCGAGCCGGGCGTTGAGGCGCGGTTCAAGGCGTCACGACGCACCGACTGCGACAGCAGGTCGAAACCCAAGGGCGGCGGCAGTTTGCTGAGGGTCTGGCTGAACAGCACCGGGTAATACACCGGACGCACCTGAGAGGGTTGCAGTACGCCGCCCTCACCGAGTTCGCGGATGCTGAAATCGCGACCGAGCAGTTCCCGGGTCTGCCGCTCGAAATCGGCACGCTGCGCCTGGCTGACCCGCGGTGCCCAGGAATAGGCCTGGGAGCGGTGCAGCAGAGGCCTCACGTAACCGTCGAATTCGTCGCGGGTGATTTCCTGGGCGTAGACGAAGAAACGCCGCAGGCTGTCGAGGCGCTGCGTCTGGTCTAGCAGACGCTCTTCGATGCGGCTGTAGCGTTCATTGGCGAGGAGTTCGAAGCGTTGCGCCTGTTGCTGCTGGTAAAGCTGCCAGGCAGCCAGCGCCAGCAAGGCAGTCAGCAGACCGCCGACCACCAGCGCCACCACGGCGACCAGCCAGGCGGAGACTTCTTCGCTGATGAAGCCGAGCATCTTTGGGCGCTGGGTTGGGATCGACATGGTCATGACTCACAACGTCGGCCCGCGACGGCACTCAGGGCTCTCTTCAATAATAGCCAGTAGCCACGATCTTGAGAGTCCCGAATGCGTCATTTACTTCACCGTGCCTGGATGCGCCAGGCGCGGTGGATCTTGGTGTTGCGGGCAAAGTCAGGATCGATGGTCTGGGCGCTGATTTCCTCGATCGCGTAACGCTCCTGCAGATGCTCATCGAGCTGGAACTTGCGGAAGTTGTTCGAGAAGTACAGCACACCGCCCGGCGCCAGGCGGGCTACCGCCAGGTCGAGCAGCTCGACGTGGTCACGCTGCACGTCGAACACCCCTTCCATGCGCTTGGAGTTGGAGAAGGTCGGCGGGTCGATGAAAATCAGGTCGTATTGCTCACGGCTGGCTTGCAGCCAGGCCATGACATCGCCCTGTTCCAGACGGTTCTTGTCCGAGTAACCATTGAGCGACAGGTTGCGCCGCGCCCAGTCCAGGTAAGTTTTCGACAGGTCGACGCTGGTGGTGCTGCGCGCGCCGCCCTTGGCCGCGTGCACGCTGGCAGTGGCGGTGTAGCAGAACAGGTTGAGGAAGCGCTTGCCCGCAGCCTCGCGCTGGATACGCATGCGCATCGGCCGGTGGTCGAGGAACAGGCCGGTGTCCAGATAGTCGGTGAGGTTCACCAGCAGTTTGACGCCGCCTTCGCTGACCTCGGTGAACTGACCCTGGGTGTTCTGCCGTTCGTACTGACGGGTGCCGGTCTGGCGCTCGCGGCGCTTGAGGATCACCTTGCTCTGATCGACGCCAAGGGTCTGCGGGATCGCCGCCAGCGCGTCGAACAGACGGGCCTGGGCTTTTTCCGGATCGACCGAACGCGGCGCGGCGTATTCCTGCACGTGGACCCAGCCCTGGTACAGATCGACCGCCAGGGAGTACTCGGGCATGTCGGCGTCATAGACGCGGTAGCAGGTGATGTGTTCGCGACGCGCCCACTTGCCCAGTTGCTTGAGGTTCTTCTGCAGGCGGTTGGCGAACATCTGCCCGCCTTCGCTCAGCCGCGCCGGCTCGCTCGCAGGCGCCGCCGCCGGACGCTCGTCATCCTGGCTGCGGTCGGCCGAACGGCGCTCGCCGGTAACGAACTGGTCGGGCTCGACCTTGATCAGCAGCAGCTTGCACGGCAAGGCGCCGTTCCAGAAGGCGTATTGCTTGTGGCTGCGGATGCCCATGCGCTTGCCCAGGTCCGGCGCGCCGGTGAACACCGCGGCTTCCCAACCCAGGCAGGCCTGGCGCAGACGCTCGCCGAGGTTCTGGTAGAGGTAGAGCAGACTGGCTTCGTCACCCAGACGTTCGCCGTAAGGGGGGTTGCTGATCACCAGGCCTTTCTGGTTCTGGTCCGGGCGCGGCTCGAAGGTGCCGACTTCGCCCTGGTAGATCTTCACCCAGTCGCTCAGGCCGGCGCGCTCGACGTTGTTGCGGCCCGGCTGGATCAGGCGCGGGTCGGCTTCGTAGCCGCGAATCCACAGCGGTGGACGGGCCAGGCCGGCTTCGGCACGAGCCTTGGCTTCGTCATGTACCTTGCGCCACAACGCCGGGACATGACCGAGCCAGGAGGTGAAGCCCCAGCGCTCGCGCTTGAGGTTGGGAGCGATATCCGCAGCAATCATCGCCGCTTCCACCAGGAATGTACCAACACCGCACATCGGGTCGGCCAGCGCGCCGCCTTCGGCAGCGATCCGTGGCCAGCCGGCACGGATCAGTACCGCAGCGGCGAGGTTTTCCTTCAGCGGCGCGGCACCCTGCTGCAGGCGGTAGCCGCGCTGGTGCAGGCTGTGGCCGGACAGATCGAGGGAGAGGATTGCTTCACCGCGCTCAAGGCGCAGATGGACGCGCAGGTCGGGATTGAGCTTGTCGATCGACGGCCGCTCGCCCTGGGCGTTGCGCAGCTTGTCGACGATGGCGTCCTTGACCTTCAAGGCGCCGAAGTGGGTGTTGTCGATGCCAGAACCATGACCGCTGAACTCCACGGCCAGGGTGCCGGCGGCGTCCAGGTGCTCTTGCCAGTCCACTTCGTTGACGCCGTCGTACAGGTCGTCGGCGTTCTTCATGTTGAAGCGCTTGAGCACCAGCAGGACGCGGTTGGCCAGACGCGACCAGACGCACAGGCGGTAGGCGGTTTCCATGTCGGCCGAGCCGCGCAGCGCCGAGGTGTGCTCGCGCACATCCTCAAGGCCCAGGCCGCGTGCTTCATCGGCGAGCAGGCCTTCAAGGCCTTTGGGACAGGTAAGGTAAAGTTCGAAACGGTCCGACATGAGTCATCCAGCCTTGGGCATAGTGAAGGAGCGAGCGCATCGCCCTTCGAAGTTTGAACGGGCGCCTTCGGCAAGCGCCCGAGTGGCACGCGTTGACGTACCGGGCCACCCGGCGAGCCCTTCTTGCGGAAGGCAAAAAGGCTTTGATCGCCGGGCAGAATGAAAAATTCGATGGCAAAAGGTTACAAAAGCGACCCTTCGTCGTTTTTACCAACCGGTGACGAGAATGGTTCCCGACGGTGGCAATTTGATCTACAGGTCAGGCAAACCCTGATAATAGCTGGCTTTGCCCCAACTCCCGCCTTGAATCAATTTTTTACTTATCCTCTCACCCATGGAAAAGTTACGTGCTTATGACAAATTGTTCGTTCACACGTCCATCCCCATTGGTTAGAACTCAACTCAGGTTGTCACCGCAACGGGACAACACTTCAGCTCGCCACGCCGGCAGCGAGCGCAAAACCGGCAGAAAGAATCTGCCCGACCTCACACGAGGTCGACGGGACATTACAGTCAACAAATGAGGGCAGTACCCTATGAGAAGACTTAAGCGTGATCCGTTGGAAAGAGCATTTTCACGTGGCTACCAATACGGGGTCACCGGCAAATCCCGCGAGCTTTGCCCCTTTACCCTACCGTCCGTACGCCAGGCATGGATCAATGGCTGGCGTGAGGGACGAGGTGACAACTGGGATGGTATGACCGGCACCGCAGGTATCCATAGACTCAACGAACTTCACGCCGTTGGCTGAACGAGGAGCTGAACCGAGTTACCATGCGCGCCCCATCCGGGCGGCGGGCTAAGGCCCAGGGGCCCCTTGACGGGGCCCTTTTTTATGCCCGTTTCAGCGCCCCGGCATCGCCGCGATGGCGTCCACCGCCTCGCGAATCAGCGCCGGGCCCTTGTAGATGAATCCTGAATAGATCTGCACCAGGCTCGCACCCGCCGCGATCTTCTCCGCGGCATGACGGCCTTCGGTAATCCCGCCCGCCGCAATGATCGGCATCTTGCCCGCCAATTCCCCGGCCAGCACCTGGACCGTGTGGGTGCTCTTGTCCCGCACCGGCGCGCCCGACAGGCCGCCCGCCTCGTCCGCATGCTGCAGACCTTCGACGCCTTCACGGCTGAGGGTGGTGTTGGTCGCGATCACCGCGTCCATGCCCGACTCCAGCAGGGCCGACGCCACCAGTACGGTTTCTTCGTCGGTCATGTCCGGGGCGATCTTGATCGCCAACGGCACGCGCTTGCCATGGGTCAGGGCCAATTCTTCACGGCGCACGGCCAAAGCATCCAGCAACTGCTTGAGCGAGTCGCCGAACTGCAGGCTGCGCAGGCCCGGGGTGTTGGGCGAGCTGACGTTGACGGTGACGTAGCTGGAATGGTTGTAGACCTTGTCCAGGCAGATCAGGTAGTCGTCTACCGCGCGCTCGACCGGGGTATCGAAGTTCTTGCCGATATTGATGCCGAGCACGCCGCGGTAACTGGACGCACGCACGCGGTTGAGCAGGTTGTCCACCCCGAGGTTGTTGAAACCCATGCGGTTGATGATGGCCTCGGCCTCCGGCAAGCGGAACAGCCGTGGTTTCGGGTTGCCCGGTTGCGGACGCGGGGTCACGGTGCCGATCTCGACGAAACCGAAGCCCAGTTGACCGAAGCCGTCGATGGCCGCGCCGTTCTTGTCCAGCCCCGCCGCCAGACCCACCGGGTTGGCGAACTCCAGGCCCAGGACCTTCACCGGCAAGCGCGCCGGCGCCTTGGTCAACAGCCCGTTGAGGCCCAGACGACCACCGGCACCGATCAGGTCCAGCGACAGGTCGTGGGAGGTTTCCGGGGACAGTTTGAACAACAGCTGGCGGGCCAGGTTATACATGGGCGGGCTTGGCTCAAGGTGTGGAGAGGCGGCGATTATAGCCAGCCCCGGGTTGCGGCGACAGGGCCTTGGCATATGCGTTGCTTGACTCTGCACACAGGGCCGCCGCGTAACCCGCGCCGGCCGCCGCTTTACCTGCCGGGCGACCCCAACGCGATGAACGACATTCCCTCCTCCCCCCTGGCCTGGCTGCATGGCAGCGATGCCCCGGAAAAGACCAGCCTGAACATTGGCTTCATGGCCCTGAGCGACTGCGCTTCGCTGGTGGTCGCCGCGACCCAGGGCTTCGCCCAACCCCATGGCCTGACCCTGAATCTGAAACGCCAGAGTTCCTGGGCCGGCCTGCGCGACGGCCTGCTCAGTGGCGAACTGGATGCCGCGCACTGCCTGTACGGCCTGACCTACGCCGTGCACCTGGGCATCGGCGGCGTCGGTGCCACCCCGATGGCGGTGCTGATGGGACTGAACCACAACGGCCAGAGCATCAACCTGTCGCCTGCCCTGCAAGCGCAAGGCGTGGGCAATCCCGAGGCACTCGAGCGCCACGTGCACCAAAGTCAGGCAAAACTCACCTTCGCGCAGACCTTTCCCACCGGCACGCACGCCATGTGGCTGTATTACTGGCTCGCCAGCCAGGGCATTCATCCATTACATGACGTCAACAGCGTGGTGGTCCCGCCGGCGCAGATGCTCACCCACTTGCGCGCCGGGCGCATCGACGGCTTCTGCGTTGGCGAGCCGTGGTCGGCCAATGCGGTGAACCAGGGAATGGGCTTCACCCTTGCGACCAGCCAGTCGATCTGGCCCGATCACCCGGAAAAAGTCCTCGGCACCACCCGCGCGTTCGTCGAGCAGTACCCCAACACCGCGCGGGCGCTGGTGTCCTCGATCCTCGCGGCGAGCCGCTTTATCGAAGAAAGCCCGGAAAACCGCCACGCCACCGCGCAATTGCTGAGCGCCGAAAACTACCTCGACACCCCGCCGAGCGATATCGAACCGCGCATGCAGGGTGATTACGCGGACGGTCTGGGCAACAATTGGCACGACGCCCACGGCCTGAGCCTGCATAACAATGGCCTGGCCAACTTCCCGTACCTTTCCGACGCCATGTGGTTCATGACCCAGTTCCGCCGCTGGGGCCTGCTACGCGAAGACCCGGACTACCTCGGCGTCGCCAACCAGGTGCAGCAACTCAGCCTGTACCGCGATGCCGCCGCCAGCATTGGTGTCGAGTGTCCGTCGGCGGCGATGCGCAGCAGCCAGTTGATCGATGGAACGGTCTGGGACGGCTCCGACCCACGGGGCTATGCCCACGGATTCCGCCTGCACGCCCTGGCCGAACAGCCAGCGGCGCAGGCCGGTCGCTGAGAGGGCCGCCCAGATGCTGCGAATCCTGTTGATTGATGACACTGAAAAGAAAGTCGGCCGGCTCAAGGCTGCCCTTGTCGAAGCCGGCTTCGAGGTCATCGAAGAGTCCGGCCTGACCATTGACCTGCCGGCACGCGTCGAAACGGTGCGGCCGGATGTGATTCTGATCGATACCGAGTCACCGGGGCGTGATGTCATGGACCAGGTGGTGCTGGTCAGCCGCGACCTGCCGCGACCGATCGTGATGTTCACCGACGAGCACGACCCGAGCGTGATGCGTCAGGCGATTCAGGCCGGGGTCAGCGCCTACATCGTCGAAGGCATCCACGCCCGTCGCCTGCAGCCGATCCTCGACGTGGCCATGGCCCGCTTCGAAAGCGACCAGGCGCTCAGGGCCCAGCTTCACGCCCGCGACCAGCAACTGGCCGAGCGCAAACGCATCGAACTGGCCAAGGGACTGCTGATGAAAATGAAGGACTGCAATGAGGAAGAGGCCTACACCCTGATGCGGCGGCAGGCCATGAGCAAGCAGCAGAAGCTGATTCAGGTGGCGGAGCAGATCATTGCGATGAATGACTTGCTGGGGTGAGCTGGTGGGTTGAGGGCCTCATCGCTGCATGGCTATCTACACATCTCGTGGCTCTATTAAAGCCATGAGGCGCCAGCCAGTAGACCGAGTAATGGCGACTAGGCGCTAGCCGATAGGTTTTCAGCGCCCTCAAGATCGAGCGCCGCCCGCGCGGCGCATCGCGAGCGAGCTCGCTCCTACATGGGTTGAAACGTGCCTATGTTTGTCAGGCCATAGTTGACCGCCAAGGGCAGGCAACACCTCTCTGTCAGGCCATGGCACGTTGCAACCATGTAGGAGCGAGCTCGCTCGCGATGCGCCGCGCAGGCGGCGCTCGATCTTGAGAGCGCTGAAAACCTATCGGCTAGCACTTGGTGGCCATGACCCCAGATCCTCTGACCGGCAGCTCGTGACCGTCACACAATTCCGAGATGTGTAGATACCCATGCTCATCGCTGGCAAGCCAGCTCCCACAGGTACTGCATGCACCGAACCTTGTGGGAGCTGGCTTGCCAGCGATGAGGCCCTCAACCCCACACATAAACCCCGACCGGAAAACCTGGCCCACCTCTTGCTTTGATCTACACCGGTAGCCAACGGCGGTTGCCCCCAAACATTCGACAAAGACGTCGCTCTCCCCCTCGCCCCCAACGCGAGCCGGGAAGCGGCGTTTTTTTGTTTCAGCCCCGTGAGGTGTCCCATGAATACAAGCTTCTGGAAATCCGGGCATGTCCCGACTCTGTTTGCCGCGTTCCTGTATTTCGACCTGAGCTTCATGGTCTGGTACCTGCTCGGCCCGCTGGCAGTGCAGATTGCCGCCGACCTGCAATTGACCACCCAACAGCGCGGGCTGATGGTCGCCACGCCAATTCTTGCAGGTGCAGTACTGCGCTTTGTCATGGGCGTGCTGGTGGATCGCCTGTCGCCGAAGACCGCCGGGCTGATCGGCCAGGTGATCGTCATCGTCGCGCTGTTCTGCGCCTGGAAGCTGGGCATCCACAGCTACGGCGACGCCCTGCTACTCGGGCTGTTCCTCGGGGTTGCCGGGGCATCTTTCGCGGTGTCGTTGCCGCTGGCTTCACAGTGGTATCCGCCACAGCACCAGGGCAAGGCCATGGGCATTGCCGGCGCAGGCAACTCCGGCACCGTGTTCGCCGCGCTGCTGGCGCCGGTACTGGCCGCCAGCTTCGGCTGGAACAACGTGTTCGGCTTCGCCGTACTGCCACTGCTGCTGACCCTGGTGCTGTTCGCCCTGCTGGCGCGCAATGCTCCGCAACGGCCCAAGCCCAAGGCCGCAGCCGACTACCTCAAGGCCCTCGGCGACCGCGACAGCTGGTGGTTCATGTTCTTCTACAGCGTGACCTTCGGCGGCTTCATCGGCCTGGCCAGCGCCCTGCCCGGCTATTTCAACGACCAGTACGGGCTTGACCCGGTCAAGGCCGGCTACTACACCGCTGCCTGCGTCTTCGCCGGCAGCCTGATGCGCCCGCTGGGCGGCGCCCTGGCTGACCGCTTCGGCGGCATCCGCACCCTGCTGGCGATGTACAGCGTGGCAGCCATCTGCATCGCGGCGGTGGGTTTCAACCTGCCCAGTTCGGTGGCGGCGCTGGCGTTGTTCGTCTCCGCCATGCTCGGCCTCGGTGCCGGCAATGGCGCGGTGTTCCAACTGGTGCCGCAGCGCTTCCGCCAGGAGATCGGCGTGATGACCGGGCTGATCGGCATGGCCGGCGGCATCGGCGGCTTCCTGTTGGCGGCAGGCCTGGGGACCATCAAGCAGTACAGCGGCGACTATCAGTTGGGCCTGTGGCTGTTCGCCAGCCTCGGCGTGCTGGCCTGGTTCGGCCTGCATGGCGTCAAACGCCGCTGGCGCACCACCTGGGGCTCGGCCGCCGTCACTGCGGCGCGGGTCTGAGTCGACGCCATGGCCCTGCAACTGAGCATCGCCCAGGCCAGCGCCAGCGGTCCGCGGGAGGAAAACCAGGACGCCACGCGACTGGTCACCCCTGCGGCAGAGCTGGCCGCCAGCAAGGGCTACCTGTTCGCCCTCGCCGACGGTGTCAGCCAGTGTGCCGACGGCGGTCTGGCGGCCCGGGCCAGCTTGCAATCGCTGGCGCTGGACTACTACGCCACGCCGCCCACCTGGGGCGTGGCACAAGCACTGGACCGCCTGCTGCTGGCGCAGAACCGTTGGCTGCGCGCCAACGGCGGCGGCCAGCCACTGCTGACCACCCTGAGCGCGCTGGTGCTGCGCGGCCAGCGTTTCACCCTCGCCCATGTCGGCGACTGCCGGGTCTATCGCTGGCACGCTGATCACTTGCAGCGCATCAGCCAGGACCATGTCTGGGACCAGCCAGGCATGCAGCACGTGCTCAAGCGTGCGCTGGGACTGGATGAGCACCTGCTGGTGGATTACCTGGAAGGCGAACTGCGCTGCCACGAGAGTTTCGTGATGCTGAGCGACGGGGTCTGGAGCACGCTCAACGAACAGCAGATCAGCGCGGTGCTGCGTGAAACAACTGACCTGGAGGAAGCCTGCAACACGCTGGTGCGCATGGCCCACCTGGCGGGCAGCCAGGACAACGCCAGCGCCGTGCTGGTGCAGGTCGAACAACTCGGCGCGAACAGCCTTGGCGACACCCTGGCGCAGTTGCAGCAATGGCCGCTGCCGCCCGCCTTGCGCCCCGGCCAGACATTCGAGGGCTGGCAGGTGGAAAGTGTGCTGGGCCAGAGCCGACAGTCGCTGCTGTACCGGGTTCGCGATCGCCAGCAGCAACCCTGGCTGCTCAAGACCCTGCCCGCCAACCGCGACCAGGATGTCGCGGCACAGCAGGGCTTGTTGATGGAGGAGTGGTTTCTGCGCCGGGTCGCCGGGCGCAGCTTTCCCGAGGTACATCCCGGCAGCCAGCGTCAGCACCTGTATTACCTGATGCGCGAATACCCCGGCCTGACTCTGGCGCAGCACGTCGAACAACAGGGACTGCTGGCGGTGCCGCAGTGGCTGGACATCGCCCGGCAAACCCTGCGTGCAGTGGGCATGCTGCACCGGCGCAATATTCTTCACCGCGACATCAAGCCGGAGAACCTGCACCTGGGCAATGACGGCCAGGTACGCCTGCTGGATTTCGGTCTGGCGTACTGCCCTGGACTTTCCGAAGACGGCGCCCACGACCTGCCCGGAACCCCTTCTTTCATCGCCCCGGAAGCATTTCAGGGACACGGTCCCACCGTGCAGCAGGATCTCTACGCGGTGGGCGTGACCCTGTTTTACCTGCTCACCGGCCACTACCCCTACGGCGAGATCGAAGCGTTCCAGCACCCGCGCTTCGGCACGCCGGCCAGTGCCGCACGGCTGCGGCCGGACCTGCCGGACTGGCTGGAGCGCAGCCTGGCACAAGCGCTGAACAGCGACCCCCGGCAACGCTTCGAAACCGCCGAGCAATGGCTATTGCTGCTCGAACAAGGCGAACACCAGCCCCAGGCCCTGCGCCCACGCCCGCTACTGGAGCGCGAACCGCTGAAAGTCTGGCGCGGCCTGGCGCTGCTGTCGTTGCTGCTCAACCTGATACTGCTGATCAGCCTGCTAAAGGTCTGACAGCTCCTGACCTGACGAGGAAACGCTCATGAACGCAAAAATCTGGCTGGTGGGTGCCGGCCCTGGCGACCCGGAGTTGCTGACCCTCAAGGCCGTGCGTGCGCTGCGCGAGGCCGAGGTGGTCATGCTCGACGACCTGGTCAACCCGGCAATCCTCGAGCACTGCCCGCAGGCCCGGGTGATCCGGGTCGGCAAGCGCGGCGGCTGCCGATCCACGCCGCAAGCGTTCATCCAGCGGCTGATGCTGCGTCACGCCCGCCAGGGCCGCTGCGTAGTCAGGCTCAAGGGTGGCGATCCCTGCGTCTTCGGTCGGGGCGGCGAAGAAGCCGCATGGCTGCAGGCCCGCGGCGTCGAGGTAGAACTGGTCAATGGCATTACCGCCGGTCTGGCTGGCGCAACCCACTGCGGTATTCCGCTGACCCTGCGCGGAGTCAGTCGCGGCGTTACGCTGGTCACCGCCCACACTCAGGACGACAGCAGCCTGAACTGGCAGGCACTGGCACAAAGCGGCATGACCCTGGTGGTGTACATGGGCGTCGCCCGGCTGATCGATATCCAGCACGGGTTGTTGGCGGGTGGTATGAGCAAGGAAACGCCGGTGGCGATGATCGAAAACGCTTCGTTGCCGCAGCAACGGGAATGCCGCAGCCAGCTTCAGTGCATGGCTGTAGATGCCGCGGCCTTCGAACTCAAGAGCCCGGCGATCCTGGTCATCGGCGAGGTCGTGAGTGGCGCGGTAGCCAGCCTGGAACTGGAGCGCGAGGCGGGCTGAGGGGTAAATCGCAGGCAAAGAAAAGCCCGGCCTGAGCCGGGCTTTTCAGTAGTGCGTCAGACCAATTACTTGGCTTGAGCTTCTACTTGAGCTTCAACGCGACGGTTGACAGCGCGACCAGCGTCGGTGGCGTTGTCAGCAACCGGACGGGACTCACCGTAGCCAACCGATTGAACGCGGCTCGACTCAACACCGTACTGCTGGGTCAGAACCTGCTTCACAGCACCAGCACGGCGCTCGGACAGTTTCTGGTTGTAAGCGTCAGGACCGACGGAGTCAGTGTGACCTTCAACAGTGGTGGTGGTCGACGGGTACTGCTTCATGAAGTCAGCCAGGTTCTTGATGTCGCCGTAGCTGTTTGGCTTGACGACCGACTTGTCGAAGTCGAACTTGACGTCCAGCTCAACGCGAACGACTTCGGCAACAGCCGGGCAGCCATCAGCGTCAACGGTAACGTTGGCTGGGGTGTCAGGGCACTTGTCGACGTTGTCGCAAACGCCGTCGTTGTCGCTGTCGGAGCAGACGTCAGCAACTGGAGCAGGTGCTGGAGCAGCGGCTGGCTTGGAGCCGCCACCGAAGTTCAGGCCGATACCAACGCTTGGCGCCCACTCGGTGTCGCCTTGGTCGATGTTGTACTGAGCTTCAACGCCAGCACGGGCGTAGAAGTTGTCGGTGAAGTACAGCTTGGCACCGCCGCCGACGTTGGCGAAGGTGGAGCCGTTACGACCACCACGGCCAGTCTGGCCGATGCTCTGGTCGGAGAAACCAGCGGATACGTATGGACGGATCAGGTCGCCTGGTTTGTTGAAGTGGTACAGAGCGTCCAGGGCGGTGTTCGAGCCCTTGATGTTCTTGCCATCTTCGCCACGGGCGTTGTGAACTTCGTCGTAGCCCAGACGCAGTTCAACGTCGTCGGTCAGGAAGTAACCAACCGAACCACCGAACAGGTTGCCGTCGTTTTTGAAGTCGCGCTGGCTGTCGAAGTATTCTTTCTTGTAGAAGCCTTCGACCTCGACCGCGCCTTGGCCTTGTGCCAGAGCGCCGAGCGAAGTTGCGGCAACAAGAGAACCAATGGCCAAGCCCAAGGTGTTTTTCAATTTCATCCGTTAAATCCCCATCTGGTGATAGTTAAGCAGTCCCACAACTCAGGGGGACAACTCGTCGGCAAGTCTAGCAGAACTCGCCAAACCGTTAGAGAAATTTCCTAAGGACTAAGTTTCAACCTGTCCGGAAAATTTCTCTCGTAGCTTGTCCAGCGCACGCTTGTAGCGCATTTTTGTCGCGCTCAAGCCCATATGCATGATGTCGGCAATTTCCTGAAATTCCAGCTCTGCGACAAAACGTAGCACCAGAATTTCACGATCGATGGGATTCACATGAATCAACCATCTGTCCAGTCCGCCCTTCTCTTCTGGCTTCGGAGACTTCTCTTCAGAGGCCTCTTCAACCGGATCCAGACTCAAGGCATCCATCAACCGACGCTTACGCCGCTCCTTGCGATACTGGGTAATGCACTCGTTATAGGTGATGCTATAGAGCCAGGTCTTGAACTTCGATTTACCTTCGAAGTTCTTCAAACCGTACAGCACCTTCAGCATCACCTCCTGACAGACATCGTCGGCGTCACGATCGTTCCCCAGATAACGTGCGCAGACGTTAAAAAGGGTTCGCTGATAGCGCCGCATGAGCTCTTCATAGGCGCGGGTAACATGAAATAGCTCCTCATGCGAACGCGCCACAAGCTCCTCATCGGTGAGCTCGCGGGGGTCGTAACGCATGGGCAGCGAATGGACTTTATTCAAAACAAATCAGGCCGACAGTCAGGTATTCGTCGCCGCCAGCCCGGAGGGGGCCATTTTGCGGCGGCATACATTAGCAGGATTTGCCCGGTCAGCGGCTATTGACCCGCTGTTCCAGCAGCGTGCGGTTGGACAGCGAAACCAGCTCGCCGTCATCCGTCAACACGACTGTCTTGACCGTCCCGATCTCTTCGATCTGCCCTTCGACATCTCCAATCTGCACCTGCTGGCCCACCTGATAGAGCTCGCGCACGTAGATGCCGGCAAGAATCTGACCGGCAATTTCACGGCTGCCCAGGCCCATTGCCAGCGCAACGGCCAGACCAACGGTAATCAAACCGATGACGATCACGTGGTTGAGCAGGTCGGTTTTCACTTCGAGCTGGCTGATGGCCACGGAAATACTGATGACGATCACCAGGCCCTGGGCAATGCGCCCAACCCCTGTGGCGTATTCCAGACCGATGCCTTCGGCGGCACCGCGCACCAGGCCGTTGACCACCTGCGCCAGCAGTACGCCGACCAGCAGCACCAATGCCCCGCCAAAGACCTTGGGCAGGTACAGGGCAAGCATGTCCAGGGTCGCGGAAACGCGCTCAAGCCCCAGGGACTCGGCAGCCGAGACCAGGAACACCAGCAGGATGAACCAGTAGACGATCTTGCCGATCAGGGTCGAAATCGGCACCTGGATACCGACCCGGCTCAACATTTTGGTCAGGCCAGTGCCGCCCATCAGGCGATCGAGGCCAATTTTGGCAAGCAGTTTGGACAACAGGGTGTCGAGCAGTTTGGCGACAACGAAGCCAAGCAGGACGACAACCAGCGCGCCAAACAGATTCGGGATGAAGTTCGCGACTTTGGTCCACAACGCGGTCATCGCGGCGACCAGGCTCTGGGTCCAGAGATCAAGTTCCATATTCAATCGGCCTTATCAGCTTTACGGACGGTAGCGGTGCGGCGGACCGGCGCAACGTGCGCCGAGCCATTATTGATGGCGATCATCAGCGCCTGGCTCCAGCGGCCAAGCAGGCTGAACAGATCGCCGGCGCCAACCTGGCGGTTGGCGGTTTTCAGGACACGCCCGAGGCAGGCATCGTCATCGCGGTCCTGACCGGACGGCGACGCGTTGAGCATGTCTCGCAGGGATTGTTCAAACGGATCGTGCATGGGCACCTCGCGCAATGTCAGTCAAAGACGAGACGCTCGTCCCATGGGTCACATGAACAATTCGTACGGGCATCAGGGAGGACATCAACACGTCAGCGTCCTCAAACCCAGCGCAGGCGGCGGAACAGCCACCATTGGCCGGACGCCAGCCCCAGCACCAGCAAGCTGGCGAACAGGAAGCCATAAGGACTCTGGGAACCGGGAATGCCGCCAACGTTGATGCCCAACAGCCCGGTGACGAAGCTCATAGGCAGGAAGATGCAGGTGATGATGCCGAACCGGTACATGGTGCGGTTCATCCGCTCGCTCAAGCGCCGGTCCTCGCTCTCCAGTACCAGCGCCACCCGCTCGCGGGTCAGCTCCAGCTCTTCCAGGTAGCGGGTCAGGCTGTTGTTGAGCTCGTTCCAGTAGTCGGCGTCGTCTTCGACGAACCACGGCCACTTGTTGCGCGCCAGTTGCGCGTAGATTTCCCGCTGCGGCGCGAGGAACCGCCGCAAGCCTGCGGCGCGGCGGCGCATCTGCTGCAGGTCGCCATGTTCCGGGGCATAGCGGTCGTCGGCCTCGAGTTTTTCTTCCTCGATATCGACCTGTTCGGAAAGATCGGACACCACCGCCTGCACCTTGTCGGTGAGCAACTGGGCAAGGGTCAGCAGCAACTCGGAGGCGGTCTTCGGCCCGAGCCCTTCATCCAGTTGTTGCAGCAGTTCGTCGGTAGCCCGCAATGGCCGCAAACGCAGGGAAATCACCCGCTGGGCCTGGGCAAAGATACGCACCGAGACCATGTCTTCAGGCTCGGCGCCGGGATTGAGGTTGATGCCGCGCAGGAACAACAGCATTTGCGCGTCGGGCAGCGGCAACAGCCGCGGGCGGGTGTTTTCTTCCAGCAACAGGTCGCAGGCGAACTGATTCAGACCGCTGTCCTGGCGCAGCCAGGTCTGGGTTTGCGGATGACCGCGGTCCCAATGCAGCCAGAGACTTTGCTCCGGCTGCAGGACCAGATCGTCCAGTTCAGTCCGAGCGATGGAACGCGCACCGCCCCTGCCATCAAGAACCAGGGCATGAACCAGCCCCCACTGCGCGTTTTCTTCCTCGAACATCCTTACTCCATCGACCTGTTTTCAGTAGTTACTCGGGCATCTTCAGCGGGCTTGGCGAAACGATCACGCCGTTATTGTCGGCATAGATGTACTCGCCCGGGCGGAACGTGACGCCGGCGAAGGTCACCGCGACGTTCAGGTCGCCGATGCCGCGTTTGTCAGTCTTCAACGGGTGGCTGGCCAGCGCCTGCACGCCCACATCGGTCTGGGCCAGGACATCCACGTCACGCACGCAACCGTAGATCACCAGGCCTTCCCAGCCATTCTTGGCGGCCTTTTCGGCAAGCATGTCGCCCAGCAGCGCGCGGCGCAGCGAACCGCCGCCGTCGACCACCAGAACCTTGCCCTTGCCGTCGAGGTCGACCTGCTCCTTGACCAGCGAGTTGTCTTCGAAGCACTTGATGGTGACGATCTCACCGCCGAACGAATCGCGGCCGCCGAAGTTGCTGAACATCGGCTCCAGCACCTGGACCAGCTCAGGGTAGGCGTCGCACAAATCGGGCGTTACGTAATGCATGAGAAACTCCTGTCATTGATCAAGAAATGGATGTCGGAACTCACACGATCATTGAAACAGACGAAGCCTGGCAATACGGCTTTAGACCCAGGCTACAAGGCTACACGTCGATTCCAACACGGTCACCTTCATACGCCAACCTGAACATGTTCAACCCAGCGCATCCCGGCTGCACCGCTCGCCCCGAAGACAGGCTGAACGCCAGACCGTGACGCGGGCAACGCAGCACATCGCCTTCCAGCGTGGCGCCATTCAGCGGCGCCCCCTGATGCGGGCAACGGTCCTCGATCAGCACCGGCCGGTTGTCCACGACCAACAGCAGGAGCGTCTGGCCGTTGACCCTGAACGTCCTGCGATAACCTTCTTCGAGATTGATCAAACGCTCGAGCGGAACGAACATGGAAAACGCCCAGAAAACATAAAGTGACCAGAAATCCGACAAGCGTCACATCTTAGCCGCTAACCGGCTCCGGAGAAACGCCTGCTTCTTGTCCCGTCATCGCCAGCGGATCGCTCAACCAGCGCTCAACCAGCGGCCAGACCTGCGTCTGCGCGGGTTTGCTAACCAGCATATCCACATGCCCGAAGTTGTCGAACCCGTCTTCCTGGCCCAGCCGCAGAAAACGCTTATGCTCGCTGCCGATCTGCTCGAACAGCTTGCGGCACGCCCACACCGGGTCCTGATGGTCACCCGCGCCCGCCACCGCCAGTACCGGCACCTGAACCTCGGCCAGACCGGCCCACCAGTTCCGCTCCTTGTCGCCAAAACGACCGAACAGACCGAACCAGCGCATGCTTTCAATGGCCAGGCCGATCGGCTCGTCTTCCGGGCCCCGCTTGAGGCGCGAGCCGGACAGATGGGCGAAGCGCTTGAGCAGCACGCGGCCGCCCCACTCCACCGGCGGAATCTTCAGCGGCCAATAGGTACGGCTGACCTGGGTGCCGAAAAACGCCGCGCTGGCGATCAGTTCTTCATTCAAATAGCGCCCGCCGAGCGCCGCCGCCAGGGTCGTGCCGCCCAATGAGTGACCAAGCCAGTGTGCGGGCCGGCCGGTTTGCTCGTGAACGAACGCGGCAATGGCCGGCAGGTCGTAGCTGGCATAGTCGGCGACGCGGTTGTAACGATACTCGCGGTTGCGTGGCGACAGACCATGACCGCGCATCTCCGGGATCCACACATCAAACCCCGCCCGCGCCAGATAAGCGCCCAGGCCGATGCCTTTGGGCGAAAACCAGAAACGCCGGTTGGAAAAACTGCCATGCAGAAGGATGACGGGCGCGCCGCGCACATCGTTCTGATCGGCCATGCCAAGGCGGGTCAACGCCAGCTCGACACTCCGGTCAGGGCTGTTGCCGGCCTTCAGGCGGTACACGTCCTCGCTCAGGTCGCCGCAACGTTCGGCCCTGAGCAAGGCCACGGGAAAAAGACTACTGCTGCTTTGCATAGGGGTTCTTGCACAAAAAAGGGCGCGTCCGTCAATGGACCCGCCCTGGATGAAACCGTTGAAGCGGTCGCTGCCGGACTTGCGCAGACGACCGCTCCAGTACCCGCGATCAGTTCGCGTTCTGACCTTCAGCCAGGAAGAACCAGGTTTCCAGTACCGAGTCCGGGTTCAGCGAGACGCTTTCGATGCCCTGTTCCATCAGCCATTTGGCCAGGTCTGGGTGGTCCGAAGGGCCCTGACCGCAGATGCCGATGTACTTGCCGGCCTTGTTACAGGCCTGGATGGCATTGGACAGCAGCTTCTTGACCGCCGGATTACGCTCGTCGAACAGGTGCGCGATGATGCCCGAGTCACGGTCCAGGCCCAGGGTGAGCTGGGTCAGGTCGTTGGAACCGATGGAGAAACCATCGAAGTACTCGAGGAACTCCTCGGCCAGGATGGCGTTGGACGGCAGTTCGCACATCATGATCACGCGCAGACCGTTGACACCACGGCCCAGGCCTTTCTCGGCGAGCAGGTCGACGACCTGGCTGGCTTCGCCCAGGGTCCGCACGAACGGCACCATGATCTCGACGTTGGTCAGGCCCATGACATCGCGAACACGCTTGAGCGCACGGCATTCCAGGTCGAAGCAGTCACGGAACGACTCGCTGATGTAACGCGAGGCACCGCGGAAGCCCAGCATCGGGTTCTCTTCTTCCGGCTCGTACAGCTTGCCGCCGATCAGGTTGGCGTATTCGTTGGACTTGAAGTCGGACAGGCGAACGATGACCTTCTTCGGCCAGAACGCTGCGGCCAGGGTGCTGATGCCCTCGACCAGCTTCTCGACGTAGAACTCGACCGGGTCGTTGTAGCCGGCGATGCGCTTGTCGACGCTCTCTTTCAGCTCTTGCGGCAGGCCCGCGTAGTTCAGCAGCGCCTTGGGGTGCACGCCGATCATGCGGTTGATGATGAATTCCAGACGCGCCAGGCCGACACCGGCGTTGGGCAACTGGGCGAAGTCGAAGGCGCGGTCCGGGTTACCGACGTTCATCATGATCTTGAACGGCAGATCAGGCATCGCGTCGACCGAGTTCTGACGGATGTCGAAGCCCAGCTCACCTTCGAAGATGAAGCCGGTGTCGCCTTCGGCGCAGGAGACGGTGACGCCCTGGCCGTCTTTCAGCACCTGGGTGGCGTTGCCGCAACCGACCACGGCCGGGATACCCAGCTCACGGGCGATGATCGCCGCGTGGCAGGTACGGCCGCCGCGGTTGGTAACGATGGCGCTGGCGCGCTTCATGACCGGTTCCCAGTCCGGGTCGGTCATGTCGGAAACCAGCACGTCGCCCGGCTGGACCTTGTCCATCTCGGAAACGTCGTGGATCACACGAACCTTGCCGGCGCCGATGCGCTGGCCAATGGCACGGCCTTCAACCAGAACGGTGCCCTTTTCCTTCAACAGGTAGCGTTCCATGACGTTGGCGCTGGAGCGGCTTTTCACGGTTTCAGGACGGGCCTGAACGATGTACAGCTTGCCGTCGTCGCCGTCTTTGGCCCACTCGATGTCCATCGGACGCTGGTAGTGCTTCTCGATGATCATCGCCTGCTTGGCCAGTTCAGCCACTTCGGCATCGCTCAGGCAGAAACGGGCGCGGTCGGCGCGGTCCACGTCGACCACCTTGACCGAACGACCGGCCTTGGCTTCGTCGCCGTAGATCATCTTGATGGCCTTGCTGCCCAGGTTGCGGCGCAGGATGGCCGGGCGACCGGCTTCGAGAGTGTTCTTGTGAACGTAGAACTCGTCCGGGTTGACCGCGCCCTGAACCACGGTTTCACCCAGGCCGTAGGCGCCAGTGATGAAGACCACGTCACGGAAGCCCGATTCGGTGTCGAGGGTGAACATCACACCCGCCGTTCCGGTTTCCGAACGGACCATGCGCTGCACGCCGGCAGACAGGGCGACCAGTTTATGGTCGAAGCCCTGGTGCACGCGGTAGGAAATGGCACGGTCGTTGAAGAGGGAAGCGAACACTTCCTTGGCCGCGCGGATCACGTTGTCCACGCCGCGGATGTTCAGGAAGGTTTCTTGCTGGCCGGCGAAGGAAGCGTCCGGCAGGTCTTCGGCGGTGGCGGACGAACGCACGGCGACGGCCATGTTGTCGTTGCCCTGGGCCATTTCGGCGAAGGCAGTACGAATTTCTGCGTCGAGACGCGCCGGGAACTCGGCGTCCATGACCCACTGACGAATCTGCGCACCGGTCTTGGCCAGAGCGTTGACGTCATCCACGTCCAGCGCGTCGAGCGCGGCGTGGATCTGATCGTTCAAACCGCTCTGTTCGAGGAAATCACGGTACGCCTGAGACGTAGTGGCAAAGCCGCCGGGGACCGATACACCGGCGCCCGCGAGGTTACTGATCATCTCGCCGAGGGATGCGTTCTTGCCCCCCACGTGCTCCACATCATGGACGCCGAGCTTATCGAGGGAAACTACGTACTCTACCAAGGTGATCTCTCCACTAACTGTGTTGGAAAAGCTCAGGACGCCGGCGTACCCCTGTGGGATCGACCGGGCGCTTGTGGCCTGGACCTGGAAAATAAGTGAGAATGCCGACGATCTCGTTCGGCAAACCGAACCTATCATATCCAAGATTCGTCACCAGCTTAAGGCCCATGGCGCAAATGAAACGATCTGCTTTCTTCATTTCCGACGGCACCGGCATCACTGCGGAGACCCTCGGGCAAAGTCTTCTGGCGCAGTTCGAGAACATTCCGTTCAATAAATTCACGCGACCCTACATCGATAGCGTGGAAAAAGCGCGCGTCATGGTACAGCAAATCAACGCCGCCGCTGAGCGTGACGGCATGCGCCCGATCATCTTCGACACCATCGTCAACCAGGACATCCGCGAGATCCTGGCGACCTCGAACGGGTTCATGATCGACATCTTCTCAACCTTCCTGGCCCCGTTGGAGCAAGAGTTGACCGCCCATTCGTCGTACTCGGTGGGCAAATCCCACTCGATCGGCGGCAACTCCAACTACATGGAGCGCATCGAAGCGGTCAACTTCGCCCTCGACAACGACGACGGCGCCCGTACGCATTACTACGACAAGGCCGACCTGATCCTGGTTGGCGTGTCCCGCTGCGGCAAGACCCCGACCTGCCTGTACATGGCCATGCAATTCGGTATTCGGGCGGCGAACTACCCGCTGACTGAAGATGATATGGAGCGGCTGCAACTGCCAACGGCGCTGAAGAATCATCAGCACAAGCTGTTCGGGTTGACGATTGATCCGGACCGACTCACCGCGATTCGGCATGAGCGGAAGCCCAACAGTCGCTACGCCAGCTTCGCTCAGTGCGAGTTCGAGGTAAGGGAAGTGGAGAATCTGTTCCGGCGGGAGAATATTCCGAATATCAATTCCACGCATTTTTCGGTGGAGGAGATTTCGGCGAAGATTTTGGTGGAGAAAGGGGTGGAGCGGCGGTTCAAATAAAGAGCCGCGTTAGTACAGCCAACCGCCCTGCTCGCCTAGCCGGTGCGGCTACGCCACGAACGCTGCCCCGAAAGGCACCGCAACCCACTGTGGGAGCTGGCTTGCCTGCGATTGCAATGGAGAGTTCACATCATTATTCGCGGGCAAACCGCTGATCGCCGCACAGTGCCAGAATCCGAAACGTCGAAGGACTGGAAGACACACCACCGAGACTTCGACTGATAGCAATACCAACATCAAAAAGACGTCCATGGACGTCTTTTTTACGCATGAAATCCAACCACTTCCCCGCAAAAGAAGTGGCACCAAGCCACCACCCACATTGAATCGTTTACCAATTTTCGCGACGATAGGAAAATTCCTACGCCGATAAATGAAAAAAGGTCTGCGCTCATGGCGATCAAAATAGTATCCAAGGAAGCAAACGCCCTGCTCAAAAAAGGCGAGCATCAGCCGAAATCCCAATCCAATCCTGCTTGGACCCGAGACGAGCTGATTCTTGCACTTAACCTCTATCTAAAACATCGTGGGTCGCCACCTAGTAAAAACCATCCTGAGGTTCAAGCCTTGTCTCAGCTACTGGGACAAATTGGCAACACGCTCGGCCTCAATAAAGGGGGTAGCTTCCGTAATGCGAACGGTGTCGACATGAAGCTCGGCAACTTTCGCCGTTGGGACCCTGAGTACATCAAGGATGGTAAGAAGGGTTTAGCCAAAGGTAATAAAGACGAGAAACTAGTATGGGATGAATTCGCCGACGCCCCCGCCAGACTCGCCGCCGCAGTGGCAGCCATTAGCGGTGCCGTAGGAAGCCTCTCTCCCGAGGCCAAGGCATTATCTGGTAGCGACGAACCGGACATTATGGAAGCGGAAGAAGGCAAAGTATTGACCCGCCTTCACCGCTATAGAGAGCGCAGCCGCGCACTAGTCAATGCCAAAAAGAAAGACGTATTACAGAAGCAAGGACGACTGCAATGCGAAGCCTGTGCCTTCGATTTCGCACAAGTGTATGGGTCGGCTGGCGACAATATCATCGACGTCCATCACACCAAGCCTGTCCATACCTTAAAGCCCGGCGAAAAGACTAAACTCGCCGAGCTCGCTCTTCTCTGCGCGAACTGCCATCGGGTAATCCACTCAAAGCGCC
Organism: Pseudomonas huaxiensis; assembly: GCF_003231275.1. Classification (GTDB taxonomy): domain Bacteria; phylum Pseudomonadota; class Gammaproteobacteria; order Pseudomonadales; family Pseudomonadaceae; genus Aquipseudomonas; species Aquipseudomonas huaxiensis. The sequence goes on along the minus strand of NZ_QKVL01000018.1, from coordinate 51,354 downwards.
CATGGTTGAGCGTGGAGCATGTTCAAGCTCTGAGAAAAGAAAAATGAGTCCAGACAGCCCCTGTTCGCGACGGTATCAACGTACCTGCCTGCGGCTCCTAGTTTTTCGTGCAAATAATTTGCACGTCGCGTTTCAATTCAAAACGCCACCGTCACCACATCACTCAAAAAATAGCTTACAAGTACGGTCCATGATAAAAATTACGAATTAACTTCATAGTTCCCTGAAGCTTCTTCAATCACAAAAACCTCATCACGTTCATCCTTGAACTCCTCACGGTTCAACTGACGCATTTCTTCCATGAAGCGATCAAACAACTCGTGAATATCAACGTAAGGCGGGTGCAATGCCAAATGCTGATCAATCTCAGCGATAATCTGATCACGAGTCTTTTGATCCTTCGTACTTTGATCTGCCCAAGCCCTCCCCGGATGCATGGTATCCCAAGGAGATCGCTTGTTATCCCGCGTCTTTGAGCTGTCACCATGCTTACCCAAACCGAAACAGATTTTCGTCTCGGAGTTCCAGATAGGCTTGAAGAAATTGATCAAATAGTCTTCAGCAGACTTCTGAAAGCCGGACTGAACAATCAAAAACCGGCACTTGAAGTCTTCAATTGTCAAAGTTGTTTCAGCTTTCCCAATGCTCTTGGCATGCTCAGCCAATCGGCCTGCAAGCTTAGTCCCCTGCGCAATCGCATTTTTTGCCGATGCATTTTCAGGATCAGCTTTACCAACGTAGATGGGATGATCTGAGTCAACAAGCTTGGCGTAGGGTGCAAAATCGCCTTTGTAGTAGATTGCATAAATCCCTGCGCCATAGAAATTTGGAATGGCCGACAGTTCATGTACAGGTTGGGAAATCAACGTTAGCGCGACTATTCGGCCAGCTGTTTGCGGGTCCGAAGGATCGAAAATCGACGAAGGACGCAAGATTGGGTCGAAGCCAGCTGCAACCTCTGTCAAGCGTTCGGCATATCCGCTCAACACCTGCCGCGCTTTGGCAATGCTTCGCGCATTACCCTCAGGCTTCGTCTCCGACAGCTTGTCAGTGATCGTAGACAATTCCCCGAGCAGTGCCTGAAAATCCGTCGCGTCCTTCGCCATTCTGATTCCTTAGCCAACGTTTCTTAATTGTGTACAAACTGCATCGGCAACATGCTGCGCCAACCGAACGGGTACAGCGTTACCTAGCTGGCGCATAACTTCCCCCCAAGAACCTTCGAAGACAAATTCATCAGGGAATGTTTGTATGCGAGCGCATTCACGAACGGTGAAGTACCTAATGCTTCCATCAACCCGACGAAGCATATTTTCACCACCAGGCACGCCGTGATCACCAGCTTTGAGCGCCTTTGCCGGCTCGTCCAAAGGGCTGCCGGTGTGTCCCGGATAGCTTCTAGCACCAGGTTGGAACTTGTGAGCCTGATACAGCAACGTAGGGTGCTGCTCAGGATCTGGCAAGTCACTAATTGCATCTCTCACCGTTTGCCACGGCAAGAGCATACCTTCGCCCAAATCTCTGAGCGCAGCCATCTTCTTGCTACTTGTGATCGGACACTCAGGACGGAAGCGCTTGGCAACCTTGTGCCGCTCCCAATAGTCGCCTGTCACCCATTGATCCCTCAACAACGCATCGCTGCTGTGAGTCTTGGCCGGGAAGCTCCATGGACGATGAATATCCGCCCTGAACCCCACAAAAAAAACACGCTCACGTTTTTGCGGCACACCATAATCGGCCGCATTAACCAAGCGTGCTACGACGTGATACTCACTTTGCCCGCCAGCGGTTTTGTGTTCTTCCAGACGGCTCAGATGTTCAAGCCACTCTTCACCAGCACGAGCCACCAAGCTAGGGTACTCAAGCTGCAACTGAATGTAGTTGAAGTAATTGTAGAACGAAGCCCGGGTCAGACCTTTGACGTTCTCAAACACAAAAGCTTTGGGCTGAACTTCACGAATAGCGCGAACGGCCTGCGGGAACATGTCTCGCTCGTCCAAGAAGCCTCGATGTTTACCACCCATAGAGAATGGCTGGCAGGGAGGCCCACCCGTAATCAAGTCCAAACCAGCGAACCCTGAAAAGTCGAAGTGCCGAACATCCCCTTCAGTTACATCAGCCCAATGCGCAATCGGCTCTACTCCGTAGCGCTTGTTGATACGCAGGGTTTCGCAAGCATGCTTACTCCACTCGACAACAGCCTCGTGCTGTACACCACATCCGGAAAAACCCATACCCAAGCCGCCAGCTCCGGCGAAAAGCTCGATTGAATGAAGCTGAGGGATTTGCTCGCCTTGTAACGAATGGCGTGGGAAACTCGCTGTTGCCATGTACACCTCCTATCTAGGTGAATGTGGTTGGTGGGCTACGGTTGCAGCCGTAGCCCACCGATTTCAGCGCGCATTCTACCTGAAGCACGCTATCACTGCCTTGGCTTATCGCCCCCTCCTATCCCGCACCTGCCCGCCCAACAGAGCCCCCACCAACGCTGGCGAAACCTCCAGCGATTGATATGCCGACCAAGCCCCCTCCCCGACATGTTCAAAAGTGCCCAACGCACAGCCGCACCAACACTGATCATCAGGAGAAAATCTCTGCGAAAAAGGAAGGGTGGGCTACTGATGCACGGTCTCAGTACGGATGACCAAAACCGATCGCGGTGGTAAAGCGACAGGCCAATCCTAGGTACCATTTCCCAGGTACGCAACGGCGGAAAAGGTCGCGAAACACGATCAAGAAATGACCTACAAGAAGGCCAGACCGAGAGGAATTTTGGTAGCGCTATGCAACACTCCAGCCCAAAGAAAAAGCCCCGACATCACTGCCGGGGCCTCTTCATTTCATCTCAAGCAATCAGGACGGCAACACCGTCGCCTGCCCACTCAACGCCAAATCCACCAACTCCCGATTCGCCACCGCATACATAGCGTAATCCGTCCCGGTAGCAGCCCTTAGCTCATCAAGCATGGCCTTCCAGCGCTCCACCATCACGCGATGCTGCTCCATCCACAACGCCACCCGTGCATCCATATCCTCCGGCGCATCCGCCATCTGCAATACGGAAATGGTGATCGCGCGCTGTTGCAAGTCGATGTCGTCGCGGAACGCTTCGCGGGCCAGGGCCTGCCAGTTGTTTTCCACCGGCAGGTTGCTGATTTCCTGCAGGTACCAGGTCAGTTCCAGCGCGCTGCCCACGGCGAAGAACGCCTTGGCCACTTGCGCCGGGTCGTGGCCGGTGACGTCCGAGGCTTCGATGATCGGCAGCAAGGTGTACAGGTGCGTGGTGCCTGCGACCATGCGCGCCAGCAATTCCGGCACGCCGGCTTCGACGAAGCTCTGGTAGCGGGTCTGCCAGCGGTCGCGGGTCGGGCCTTCGAGCAGTTCGTCGAGTTTCAGGCCCAGCGCGGCGATCTGTGGACCGAAGTGCGCGACGTCACGCCCGGCGTCCTGTTCGTTGCGGCGGCTGCGAAGGAACCAGCGCGTAGCGCGGCGGCCCAGGCGCATCAGTTCGTCCATCAGGGTCAACTGGACTTCGGCCGGCACCTGGTAATCCAGCGCCTCGATCTGACGGAACCAATGCGGCAGGTGGAAGATGTCACGCACGATCACATATGCCCCGGCCACGTTCGCCGGGCTCATGCCGGTGGACTCTTTGAGGCGCTGGACGAAGGTGATGCCCATGTTGTTGACCAGGTCGTTGGCGATCTGGGTGCTGACGATCTCGCGCTTCAGGCGGTGACGACGCATGGCGTCGGCAAACTTGTGCACCAGCGACGGCGGGAACGCGGTTTCCATGTCACGCGTCAGGTAGTCGTCATCCGGCACCAGCGACTTGAGCAAGGCTTCCTTGAGGTCGATCTTGCTGTAGGAGATCAGTACCGACAGTTCGGCGCGGCTCAGGCCCTGGTTGGCCGCCAGGCGCTCGGCCAGTTGCTCTTCCGATGGCAGGAACTCGATCGCCCGGTCCAGCTTGCCGCGGCTTTCCAGATCAGCCATCAGGCGCTTGTACTCGGCGATGCGCTCTCTGGCCCGACGCGCAGCCAGGGACAGGGCCTGGGTCTGCTTGTAGTTGTTGCCCAGCACCAGCGCGGCCACTTCGTCGGTCATGCTGCCGAGCAGCTGGTTGCGCTGCTTCTCGGTCATGTCGCCAGCCTGCACCACTTCGTTGAGCAGGATCTTGATGTTGACCTCGTGGTCGGAGCAGTCCACGCCACCGGCGTTGTCGATGAAGTCGGTGTTGGTGGCGCCGCCATTGAGGCCGAACTCGACCCGGCCCAGTTGGGTCATGCCCAGGTTGCCGCCCTCGCCCACTACCTTGCAGCGCAGTTCGTTACCGTTGACCCGCAGCGCGTCGTTGGCCTTGTCGCCGACATCGGCGTGGCTTTCGCTGCTGGATTTGACGTAAGTGCCGATACCGCCGTTCCACAGCAGGTCCACCGGCGCTTTGAGCAGTGCGTTGAGCAGCTCGGTCGGGGTCAGTTTGTCGGCTTCGATGGCGAAGCGTTCCTTCATCTGCGGGGTGATGGCGATGCTCTTCGCGCTGCGCGTGAAGATGCCGCCACCCTCAGACATGATGCTGGTGTCGTAGTCGCTCCAGGCCGAACGCGGCAGGTCGAACAGGCGCTTGCGCTCGGCGAAGCTGGTGGCCGGGTCCGGCGTCGGGTCGATGAAGATGTGCAGGTGGTTGAAGGCCGCCACCAGTTGCAGGGTCTCGGACATCAGCAAGCCGTTGCCGAACACGTCGCCGGCCATGTCGCCAACGCCGACTACGGTGATGCTGTCTTTCTGCACGTTGATGCCGCGTTCGCGGAAGTGGCGCTGCACGCCGACCCAGGCGCCACGGGCGGTGATGCCCATTTTCTTGTGGTCATAGCCGGCCGAGCCGCCCGAGGCGAAGGCGTCGCCGAGCCAGAAGCCGTAGTCGATGGCAATGCCGTTGGCGATGTCGGAGAAGGTCGCGGTGCCTTTGTCGGCGGCCACCACCAGGTATGGATCGTCTTCGTCATGCCGCACGACGTTGGCCGGTGGCACTACGCCGCCGTCCTTGAGGTTGTCGGTGATGTCCAGCAGACCGGAGATGAAGATGCGGTAGCAGGCGATGCCTTCGGCGGCGATGTCATCACGGCTGCCGCCCAGCGGCAGGCGACGCGGCAGGAAGCCGCCCTTGGCGCCCACCGGCACGATCACCGAGTTTTTCACCTGCTGGGCTTTTACCAGGCCCAGCACTTCGGTGCGGTAGTCTTCCTCGCGGTCCGACCAGCGCAGGCCGCCCCGCGCGACGTTGCCGAAGCGCAGGTGCACACCTTCGACCCGCGGCGAGTAGACGAAGATTTCGAAGCGCGGCACCGGTTTTGGCAGTTCGGGGATCAGCTTGGGATTGAACTTGAAGCTGAAGTAGGACTTGTTCTGACCGTTGGCGTCCGGCTGGTAGAAGTTGGTGCGCAGGGTCGCCTTGATCAGGTCCAGATAGCGCCGCAGGATGCGGTCTTCGTTGAGCACCTGGACGTCGTCCAGCGCCGTGAGAATCGCCTGCTCCAGACGCTGTTGCTTGTCATCGAGGTCTTCGCTGGTGAGCTTGCGCGCCAGGTAGAAGCGGGTCTTGAACAGGCGGGTCAGCTCGCGGGCGATGTCGGTGTGGTTATTCAGGGTGCTGGCGATGTAGCCGAGGTCGAAGCCCAGGCGGATCTGCTTGAGGTAGCGCGCGTAGGCACGCAGCAGCGCCACGTCGCGCCACGGCAGGCCGGCGGTCAGGACCAGGCGGTTGAAGGCGTCGTTTTCCGCATCGCCATTGACGATGTGGACGAAGGCGTCCTGCAGGGTGTCGTTGAGTTGCTGGATATCCAGCTCGACGCCTTCGGCAGTGGTGAAGGCGAAGTCATGAATCCAGAACTCGCGGCCATTGCTGTGGCGCAGGCGATACGGGAACTCGCCCAGCACGCGCAGGCCGAGGTTTTCCAGAATCGGCAGCACATCGGACAGGGCCAGCGGGGTATCGGCGTGGTACAGCTTGCAGTGCAGTAGCTGTTTACCGGTCTGGGTCAGCGGCTGGTAGAAGCTCATCACCAGCGGCTTGCCCTCGGACAGGTTGAGCAGGTGCTGCATGTCCACCACCGCCGAATGCGCGGCGAAACGCTCGCGGTAGCCGGCCGGGAAGCCTTTCGGGAAGTCCGCCAGGACGTTGGTGCCCTGGGCTTCGCCGAAGTTCTCGACGGTCAGCGCGGCGTAGTCGTCCTGCCACGAACGGCAGGCCTGGATCACTTCGTTTTCCAGTTGTTTCGGGTCGATATCGATGCGGTTCTTCGGATCGACCCGCAGGATCAGTTGCACCCGCGCCAGCACCGATTCGGAGAAGAAGGTCCAGAACTCGCAGTCGCTGGCCTTCAGGCGCTCCATCAGAACCTGCTGGATCTTCTGCCGCACTTCAGTGGAGTAGATGTCACGCGGGACGTAGGCCAGGCAGTAGCAGAAGCGGCCGTACGGGTCTTTGCGCAGGAACACGCGGATCTTGTTGCGTTCCTGGATCTGCACGATGGACATGACGGTGCTGAACAGCTCGTCCACCGGGGTCTGGAACAGGTCGTCGCGCGGCAGCACTTCGAGGACCTGGGCCAGTTCCTTGCCCAGGTGCGCCTTGGCGTCGAAGCCCGAACGGCGCTCGACTTCGGCGACCTTGCCGCGAATGTACGGGATCTGGTGCACGCTCTCGCCGTACACCGACGAGGTGTACAGGCCCATGAAGCGGCATTCCTTGATGACCTTGCCGTCGGCGTCGAGCTGACGGATCGACACGTAGTCCGGGTAAGCCGGACGGTGTACGCGGCTCGGGTGAGCGGCCTTGGCGAAGGACAGCAGCAGCGGCTCGTTCAGGTAGTTGACCGCGTAGTCTTCGATACGCAGGTCTTCGGTGGTCAGGCCGGCGCGCAGCAAGCGGGTCAGGCCGAGGAACGACTGCTCGTCGTAGACCAGCTGGCCGCCCTGGGCATCGCCGTTGACCACGAATTCTTCATAGCCGAGGAAGGTGAAGTGGTTGCCCACCAGCCATTCCAGGAAGCTCTGGATCTCGGATTTCTCGGTTTGCGCCGGGGCATACGGGGTCTGCTCCACCAGCGCCAGCAAGTCGCGGACCTTGGCCTTCATCGGCTCGAAGTCGGCTACGGCGACGCGCACTTCGGCCAGCACCTGGGTCAATTCGTGGGTCAGCACGCCGAGTTCGGCGTTGTTGGCGCAACGGTCGATCTCCAGGTACATCAGCGATTCTTGCAGCACGTCCTCGCCGTGGGTGCCCTTGGGCAGGATTTCCAGCAGTTCGCCCTTGGCCCCGCGACGCGTGCTCAGCACGGTGGTCTGCAGGGTATGGATGCTGTAACCGCGACGGTTCAGCTCGGTACGCACCGAGTCGACCAGGAATGGCAGGTCATGGTGCAGGACTTCCACAGCGGTGTGGGTCGACTGCCAGCCATGACGCTCGTAATCGGGGTTGTAGACGTTGACCTGAGGTTGGCTGTGATCGAAGCGCTCGATCATGCGCCAGGCAGAGAGGGTGCAACCGACCAGGTCGGACAGGCGCCGCTGGGTGAGTTCGTCCAGAGAGATGATGCCGAAGAACTGCTCGGCGAACAGCGCCACTTGTGGCAGTGCCTGCTCGCTGATGTGCTGGGCCAGGGCCGCTTTCAGTTGATGCTGGAAGTCGGCTTTGCTGGCTGCGGTGAAGAACGCCATCTGTGGTACTCCGCTTGGGCTTTGTTATTGAGTGAAGCGTCGCGCGTGTCCGCTTTATCCCGCATCAACCATAGCCAATGACGGGCAAAGCGCAGAGGAAATCCGAAAGAGCGGGTGCCGGAATGACCGATTGGTCACCCCGGGATGGACATCTGCAAAAACCACTGCCACTGAAGCCGGCTGCGTCTTTACGGGTGTCCATCGACAACGCAGCTTAACGACAGCCCACCCGGCCCTGCTTGCGGCGCTGCGACATATTCGGACAACGAGGAGCAACGGAAGATTTATCCCGTGAGCGAACACTGGCACACTCGCGTTTCAATTCCTTTATCGAGCTGCCCATGCAACTGACCGCCCAACTGGCCTTCGCCAACCCTTGCGATGATGAAGAAGACAACCTGGCCACCGTCGGCTGCCACAGCGACAAAGGCCAGTTGTTCATCATCAGCCGCTACCCGGATGAAGACAGCGTGGACCTCATGTTCGACGAAGAAGGCGCCACCGTCCGCGACCTGAAAGTGACACTCAGCGCTACCCGCCTGCTGGTCGAGCTGGCGGCCGGGTCGACCGACCTGTTCGAAGACGATGTGCTGGAAATCCGCCTGGACAACGCCATCATCGACGCGGATGAAGTCGAACAGACCCTGCGCGTGATCCTCGACGGCACCGGCACCTTCATCAGCGAGCGCTGAGCCGAACAGGGCCGGGCAGCGCGCACGGCCCCTTGCCCGGACTCCCCCCGAAGAATTTCCCCCGGCACCGTTAGTCGGCGACCCCACGGATGGATTAAAGTATCAACCCCTGCCCGGGGCCGTTCGCCGGCCCCGCGCGTCATTCCAGGAACCGTCGACGATGGAACACCGTGAAGCGCTGGTCGCGCTGCGCACCTTTCTTTCAACCCAGATCCTTGGCCAGGAAAAACTGGTTGAACGCCTGCTGATCGTGCTCCTGGCCGACGGCCACATGCTGGTCGAAGGTGCTCCGGGCCTTGCCAAGACCAAGGCCATCAAGGAACTGGCCGACGGGATCGAGGCGCAGTTCCATCGCATCCAGTTCACCCCCGACCTGCTCCCCGCCGACATCACCGGCACCGAGATCTATCGCCCGGAGACTGGCAGCTTCGTGTTCCAGCAGGGGCCGATCTTCCACAACCTGGTACTCGCCGACGAAATCAACCGGGCCCCGGCCAAGGTGCAATCGGCGCTGCTCGAAGCCATGGCCGAGCGCCAGGTCAGTGTCGGCCGCAGTACCTACGAGCTGTCGCCACTGTTCCTGGTGATGGCCACGCAAAACCCCATCGAGCAGGAAGGCACCTACCCGCTGCCCGAAGCCCAGCTCGACCGCTTCCTGATGCACGTGAAGATCGGCTTCCCGGATGCATCGGTAGAGCGACGCATTCTGTCGCAGGCCCGTGGCGAAGCCCTCAACGGCAGCACCAAGCCGGAACGCCGGGTCACCCAGCAGGCGATCTTCGCCGCTCGCAAGGAAATCCTCGGCCTGTACATGGCCGACGCGGTGGAGGAGTACCTGGTGCAACTGGTGATGGCCACCCGCAACGGCGCCAAATACGACGCCGAGTTGGGTGACTGGATCGCCTACGGCGCCAGCCCGCGCGGCTCGATCGCCCTCGATCGCTGCGCCCGGGCCCACGCCTGGCTGGCGGGGCGCGACTTCGTCAGCCCGGAAGATATCCAGGCGGTGCTGTTCGACGTGCTGCGCCACCGCGTCATTCTTTCTTTCGAAGCCGAGGCCGCCGGTATCGACCAGGACCGGGTGATCCAGCGCGTCCTTGACGTCGTCGCTGTCGCCTGACCCCATGCCCAGCCAACTGTTGAACGCGCCCGGCATCCGCATCAGCCTCGCCGAGCTGATCGAGATGCGTCACCGGGTGCGTGAAGTGCGCCTGTTTTCCGCCCCCGGGCAGCGCAGTCCGCTGGTCGGCCTGCACCACTCGCGTCTGCGCGGGCGCGGCGTGGACTTCGACCAGGTGCGGGTCTACCAGGCCGGCGACGACGTGCGCAACATCGACTGGCGCGTCACCGCCCGCACTCAGGAGCCGCACACCAAGCTGTTCCACGAAGAGCGCGAGCGGCCGATCTTTATCCTCGTCGAACAAAGCCGGCGGCTGTTCTTCAGCTCGGGCCTGATGTTCAAGTCAGTGCTCGCCGCCCAGGCCGCAGCGCTGTTCGGCTGGGCCGCGCTGGGCCACAACGACCGGATCGGCGGCCTGGTGTTCGGCGACAACGAGCATTACGAAATCAAGCCGCGGCGCAGCAAGCAGAGCCTGCTGCAACTGCTCAACCGCCTGGCCCGGGTCAATCAGTCGCTGCACACCGAAGCCGTGCCCCAGGGCGACAACCTCGGCACCGCGCTGCGCCGCGCCCGCGAGGTGCTGCGCCCCGGCAGCCTGGCCATCATCATTTGCGACGAGCGGGCGCTGAACCCCAGCGTCGAGCAGCAACTGGGCCTGCTGTCGCGGCATTGCGACCTGCTCCTGCTGCCGCTCTCCGACCCGCTCGACCACGCCCTGCCCGCCGCCGGCCTGCTGCGCTTCGCCCAGCGCGGCGCGCAACTGGAGCTGGACACCCTCGATGCCAACCTGCGCCAGAGCTATCGTCAGCAGAGCGAAGCACGGATCGCGCGCTGGGAACTGCTCGCACAGAAACTGCGGGTGGTGTTGATGCCGTTGAGCACACAAAGCGAAATGATCGAGCAGTTGCGCGAATACCTCGACCCCCAACGCTCCGGCAAGCCGCGATGAACCCTCTGGCACAACTGCAACCGCTGATCGCCCCTGAGCCCATCAGCGCCTGGCCGCCCGCACCCGGCTGGTGGGCGCTGCTGCTGATCCTGCCGCTGCTGGGCTGGGGCCTCTGGCGGGTGCGCCACTGGCGACCACGCAAGGCGCCGCTGCCACGCGCCGAACAACCGCTGGACCCGATCCGCGTCGCCGCCCTGGCCGAACTGGCGCAACTGCCCAAGCCCTACGACGGCGCGCCGGCCGGCGCCTGGCTGCAGCAGATCAACGCCCTGCTCAAGCGCCTGTGCCGCAACCACTACCCGGAAAGCCACAGCCACACCCTCAATGGCCGGCAGTGGCTGGCATTTCTCGACAACCGTTGCCCGGCCGCCGGGCTGACCCGCTGGATGGTGCTGGTGGAAGGCGCCTACAAGCCCGAATGCCGGCTGGACGACAAAGCCATCGCCGGGCTCAACCAGTCCGTCGAAACCTGGATTCGCAAGCATGTTTGAACTGGCCTGGCCCTGGGTCTTCGCCCTGCTCCCGCTGCCCTGGCTGGCGCGCCTGGTGCTGCCGGCCGCCGACAGCGGCGAGCCGGTGCTCAAGGTCAGTTTTCTCGACGAACTGGAAGGCCTGGCCGGTCGCCGCGCCCGCCTGAACCTGCCGACCTGGCGCCAGCAGGCGCCGTTCGTGCTGATCTGGCTGCTGCTGTTGCTGGCCGCCACCCGCCCGCAATGGCTGGGCGAGCCACTGCCGGTGGCCGCCAGCGGGCGCGATCTGCTGGTGGCTGTGGATGTTTCCGGCTCGATGGACTTCCCCGACATGAGTTGGGAAGGCGAAGACGTCAGCCGCCTGGTGCTGGTCAAACAACTGCTCGGTGACTTTCTCGAACAGCGCGAAGGCGACCGCGTCGGGCTGATCCTGTTCGGCAGCCAGGCCTACCTGCAAGCGCCGCTGACCTTCGACCGGCGCACCGTGCGCAGCTTCCTCGACGAGGCGCAGATCGGCATCGCCGGCAAGAACACCGCCCTCGGCGACGCCATCGGCCTGGCCGTGAAACGCCTGCGGATGCGCCCGACCGACAGCCGCGTGCTGATTCTGGTCACCGACGGCGCCAACAACGGCGGGCAGATCCATCCGTTGACTGCGGCGCGGCTGGCGGCCCAGGAAAGCATCCGCATCTACACCATCGGCATCGGCGCCAGCGCCGAGGAAAACGGCACCGCTGGCCAGTTGGGGCTCAACCCCAGCCTTGACCTGGATGAAGCCTCGCTGCGGGAAATCGCCCAGATCACCCATGGCGAATACTTCCGCGCCCGCGATGGCGCTGAACTCAAGACCATAGGCGAAACCCTCGACCTGCTGGAACCGGTGGAACAACAACCGACCCAGGCGCGGACCGCCGAAGCACTGTATGCCTGGCCACTGGCGGCTGCGTTGCTGCTCAGCCTGGCGTTGGTGCTGCGCGAACGCTGGCCCGACCATCTGGTGCAGAAACTGCTGCAACGCCTGTTGCGCCGCCCGGACTTTCTCCAGCCGCACCCGGAATGGCGCGAACGGCTGAAACGCCTGCGCCTGCGGAGGCGCCGATGATCGACCTCTGGCCCTACTGGCTTCGTCCGCTGTGGCTGCTGTTGCTGCCCGTGCTGGGCTGGCTGCTGTGGAAACTCTGGCACCGGCAGAAACGCGCCGGCCGCTGGCAGATGATCCTGCCGCCGGCCTTCCATGGCGTACTGCTCGGCGGCGGCAGCGGCCACGACAGCAAACTGCCGTGGGTCGCCCTTGGCCTGGCCTGGCTGCTGGGCGTGCTGGCCCTGCTCGGGCCGAGCTGGCAGCGCCTGGAAGAAACCCGCCAGCGCCCCGCCGACCCGCTGGTGATCCTGCTCGAACTGACCCCGGCGATGCTTGCCGAAGACAGCCCACCGTCACGCCTGGAACAGGCGCGGCGCAAGATACTCGACCTGCTGGAACACCGCAGCGACAGCCAGACCGCCATCGTCGTCTACGCCGGCAGCGCGCACACGCTGGTGCCGCTGTCGGATGACCTCGGCACCAGCCGCAACCTGCTCGAAGCGCTGGAACCGGGCATCATGCCGCAACCCGGACAACGCGCCGACCTGGCGCTGCGCAAGGGCCTGGCGCTGCTGGCCCAGGGCGCCCTCGGCCAGGGCCGGGTGCTGCTGATTGCCTCGTCCCTCAGCGAGGAAGAGCGCCAAGGCATCGGCCAGGCGCTCGGTCGCAACGGTCCGGCGCTGCTGATGCTGGGCGTGGGCAGCGCCGAAGGCGCACCGGTTAAACAGGCCAGCGGCGAATTCCTCAAGGGCGCCGACGGCGCGATTCTCCTGCCGCGACTGGACAGCGCCAGCCTCAAGCCCTTTATCAACGACCTCGGTGGCCGCTACCGGCATGCGCGAATCGATGACCTCGACCTGCGCGGCCTGGGCCTGTTCGACAAGCCACGGGCCCTGAGCAGCAATGGCCAGACCGTGCAGCTCGACAACTGGGCCGACCAGGGTTACTGGCTGCTGCTGCCGCTGTTGCTGCTGGCCGCCTGCGCCGGCCGGCGCGGCTGGCTGTTCTGCCTGCCGCTGTTGCTGTGCCTGCCGCAGCCGGCCCAGGCCTTCGAATTCAGCGAGCTGTGGCGCCGCCCCGATCAACAGGGCCAGCACCTGCTGGAAAAAAAGCGCCCGGCCGAGGCCGCGAAACACTTCAAAGACCCGCAATGGAAAGGCTGGGCCCTCTACGAAGCCGGCGACTACGCCGGCGCCGCCCGCCAGTTCGCCCTCGACGACAGCGCCAGCGGCCACTACAACCGTGGTAACGCCCTAGCCCGCGGCGGCGAGCTGGAAGCTGCGGTAGATGCCTACGAAGAAGCGCTGGAGCGTCAGCCCGACCTGCAACCGGCGCTGACCAACAAGGCCCTGGTGGAACAACTGCTGCAACAACGCCAGCAGGAACAACCACCGGAGCAGAAGGAACCCGAGCCGGAAGACGCGCAACAGTCCGGCCAGCAGATGCCCGGCGACAGCAACGAGAACAGCCAGCAAAACAGCAACCAGAGCGAAACCGGACAGCCCGGCGACGAACCGGAAGAACACCCGGAACCCGGCGACAGCCAGACGCAGCAGAACAGCAGCGGCGATGACGACGAATCCGTGACCCAGCCGCCGCAGCGCCCTACCGGCAGCAACCTCGACGTCGAACAGCGCCAGGCGCTGGAACAATGGCTGCGGCAGATCCCGGACAACCCGGCGCAACTGCTGCGGCGCAAATTCTGGTACGAACAGCAACAACATCAGGAAACCCATCGATGAGCCGCGTCTGCGCCTTCGTGTTCTGCCTTCTTTTCGGCCCGCTGGTTCAGGCCGCAGAGCTCCATGCCAGCGTCGACCGCGCTCGGCTGAACACCGCCGAGACCCTGGAACTGACCCTGGAAATCCAGGACGTCACCCAATTCGGCAAACCAGACCTGACGCCCCTGCAGGCCGACTTCGAAGTCCGCGGCACCCGCCAGCTCAACAGCCTCAACACCCTCGACGGGCAAAACGAAGCCACCACCCGCTGGGTGGTCACCCTGATGCCGCGACGGGCCGGCACCCTGCAAATCCCGCCACTACGCCTGGGCGAGTTGCACAGCGAAGCCATCGAATTGCAGGTCGAGGCCGCACAGGACTCCCCGGCGACGATCCTCGCCCCGGTGTTCATCGAGGCCAGCCTCGACCAGAACGACATCTACGTGCAGGCCCAGGCGGTACTGACCCTGCGCATCTACCACTCGGTGTCGCTGTACGACGACAGCAGCCTCAGCCCGCTGCAGATCGACGGGGTGAAGATCGAACCGCTGGGCGAGTCGCGCACCTACGAAAAACTGATCAACGGCATCCGCCACGGCGTCATCGAGATGCGTTACGCGCTCTACCCGCAGCGCAGCGGCGAAGTGACGGTGCCGACCCTGACCTTTAGCGCCACCAGTGCCGGCAGCGACAGCGACAACCCGGGCAACCCCGGCAACCCCGGCAACAGTCAGGTACGGGTCAGCTCCAGTGAGTTGCCGTTGCAGGTGCGCCCGATCCCGGCCGATTACCCGGCGGGCCAGGCATGGTTGCCGGCACGCAGCCTGACCCTGGAAGAACACTGGAGTCCGGACCCGGGCCAGGGGCCGACGCAGATTGGCGACTCGCTGACCCGCAGCGTCACGGTCAAGGCCGAAGGGCTTTCCAGCACCCAGTTGACGCCCCTGCCCGGCACCGAAGTGCCTGGCTTGCGGCGCTACCCGGACCAGCCACAACTGCGCAACCAGATCGACGAACGCGGCCTGATCGGCAGCCGCGAAGAACGCGAGGCCCTGGTGCCGACCCACAGCGGCGCACTGGAGTTGCCCAGCCTGGAACTGGTCTGGTGGAACACCCGCGAAAACCATCTGGAGCGCAGCAGCCTGCCTGCGCGCAGCCTCAACGTGCAGGACAACCCGGCGCTGAGCGCGGAAACCCCGAGCGCGACGCCGGCGAGTGACGGCCAGCCGCTGTGGCCGTGGCAACTGAGCACCCTGGTGTTGGCACTGACCACGCTGGCCGGTTTCGCATTGTGGTGGCGCGCCCGTTCACAGCCGGCGGTGCTGCGGGCGGCGCAGACCGGGCCGAGCCCACGCACCCTGCTCGACGACCTCAAGCGCGCCTGCCAGGCCAACGACTCCCACGCCACCCGCCAGGCCCTCGACGCCTGGGCCCGGCAACAACCGCAGACCCTGGCGGACATGGCGGCGCGCTTCGTGCCCCTTTCCGATGCCCTCGACGGCCTGAACAGCGCGCTGTACAGCGAAGCGGGACAGTACTGGCAGGGTGATGAACTGTGGCGCGCAATCAGCACCATCCCCACCGCGGAACAGGCACAGCCGACGCAGGGTGAGAATGGCGGGTTGCCGCCGTTGTATCCGAAGTAGGTATCTGCAGCGCCCTCAAGATCGAGCGCCGCTCGCGCGGCGCATCGCCGGCAAGCCGGCTCCCACAGTGACCTGACACAAACCACTGTGGGAGCCGGCTTGCCGGCGATGCGGCCTTCCAAACATCACCCAAAACCCTGACCCAATCACCGGACCCATCCCACATTCGGGTACCATATCCGGCTTTTAGCCGGCCCCCGTCACAGGATTACCAATGCGTCTGTTTCACACCTCCGACTGGCATCTGGGACAAACCCTGCACGGCCAGGAGCGCGATTTCGAACATGCCTGCTTTCTCGACTGGCTGCTGGGCCAACTGAAGCTGCGCGAGCCCGATGCCCTGCTGATCGCCGGCGATGTCTTCGACACCGTCAATCCGCCGGTCAAGGCTCAGGAGCGGCTCTACGACTTCATCGTCAAGGCCCACGAGCAACAGCCAGGGCTGACCATCGTGATGATCGCCGGCAACCACGATTCCGGCTCGCGCATCGAACTGCCCGCAGCCCTGATGCGCCGCCTGCGCACCCACGCGGTGGGCCGGGTGCAGTGGCTGGACGAAGGCCAGCTCGACAGCGACCGTCTGCTGGTGCCGCTGACCAACGCCAAAGGCAAGGTCCTGGCCTGGTGCCTGGTGCTACCGTTCCTGCGGCCAGCAGAAGTCACCGGCCCGCACCTGGGCGAGGACTACCTGCGCGGCATTGGCCAGGTTCACGAAAAGCTCATCGCCGCCGCCCTCGAACGCCGCGACCCGAAGCAGCCGCTGATCGCCATCAGCCACGCGCACATGGCCGGCGGTTCGGTTTCGGAAGACTCCGAGCGCAGCCTGATCATCGGCAATGCCGAAGCGCTGCCGGCCAGTCTGTTCGGCGCCGAGATCGGCTATGTCGCCCTCGGTCACTTGCACAAGCCGCAAAAGGTCAACGGCGAGGAACGCATCCGCTACTGCGGCTCGCCGCTGCCGCTGTCGTTCTCGGAAATCAAATACCCGCACCAGATCCTCGAAATCGAGTTCAAAGGCAACAAGTTGCTCAGCGTCGAAAGCCGTCACGTGCCCCGCGCTGTGGCCTTGCAGCGGCTCGGTCCGGCGCCGCTGGCGGAGCTTCTGACGCAATTGAACGAACTGCCGGCGGTCGATCTGCTGGACGATCCGCAACGCCAGCCGTGGCTGGAAGTGCGAGTGCAACTGGACGAGCCGCAAGCGGACCTGCGCCAGCAGATCGAAACCGCACTGCAAGGCAAGGCCGTGCGCCTGATCCGCATCGCCGCCGAATATGCCGGTCGCGCCGGAGCCGACGGCGACGACGACACCCGGCTGGTGGAACTGGGCCAGCTCAAGCCCGAAGACCTGTTCGCCCGCGCCTGGGAACAGGCCTATGGCAACGCCGCCGATGAACAGACCCTGGCCGACTTCGCCCTGCTGTTGCAGGACGTTCAGCAAGAGGAGGAGCAGCCATGAAGATTCTCGCCATCCGCCTGAAAAACCTCGCCTCGCTGGCCGGTCCGTTCGAAATCGATTTCACCGCCGAACCCCTGGCCAGCGCCGGCCTGTTCGCCATCACAGGGCCCACCGGCGCCGGCAAGAGCACCCTGCTCGACGCTCTGTGCCTGGCGCTGTTCGGCTCGGTGCCGCGGCTGGACAACATCGGCCGGGAAACCAAAGTCCCCGACATTGACGGCGAAATCCTCACCAACGACCCGCGCACCCTGTTGCGCCGCGGCACCGGCAGCGGGTTCGCCGAGGTGGACTTCGTCGGCATCGACGGCCGCCACTACCGCGCCCGCTGGGAAACCAACCGCGCCCGTGACAAGGCCACCGGCAAGCTGCAAGGCAGCCGCCAGAGCCTGCACGACCTCGACAGCCAGCAACTGCTGAGCAACCAGAGCAAGCGTGAGTACGAACAACTGATCGAGTCCCGCCTGGGGCTCAACTTCGCCCAGTTCACCCGCGCGGTGATGCTGGCGCAGAGCGAGTTCAGTGCCTTCCTCAAGGCCGACGACAAGGAGCGCAGCGAACTGCTGGAAAAGCTCACCAACACGGCGATCTACAGCCAGTTGGGGCGTCGCGCCTTTATCAAGGCCAAAGACGCGTCCGACAGCTACAAAGCCCTGGAACTCGAAGCCAGCGGCGTACTGCCGATGAACGCAGAAGAGCGCGCGGCCCTCGATGAACGCCTCGGCGACGCGCAACAGCAACTCAAGGCCGAACAGGCGCAACTGCGCCAGCTCGAACAGCAACGCACTTGGCTCAACGAGCTGCACGCCATGCAGGCGCAGCAAAGCGCCGCGGCTGCCGACCTGAGCAGCGCCCGTCAGGCGTGGGAACAACTGGCCGGCGAACGGCTGAACCTGACCCGCCTTGAACAGCTCGCGCCGCAGCGTCATCAGTTCGCCCGACGCCAGGAACTGCTCAACCAGCTCACGCCGTTGGCCAGCGCGCTGGAACAGCAGCGCCGGCAACAGACCGAACTGGGCAGCCGCCAGCAGCAACTGGACCAGGATCTGAACGGCGCCCGCGAAGCGCTCACCCGCGCCCTCGGCGAACAGACCGACAGCGCACCGCGCCTGCGTCAGGCCTTCGACACCCAGCACAACCTCGCCCGCCTGGAGCAGGAGCTGACCCGCGACCGTGCCCTGACGCTGCAAGCGCAGCAGGCGTGCGAAGAAGGCCGCAGCCAACTGGCGAGCCTGATCGAACATCAGCAACGCCACGAACAGACCCTCGCCAGCATCGCCGGCCAGCTTGAACAAAGCGCCGCGCTGGCGAGCCTGGGCAGCGCCTGGAACGCCTACCGCAGCCAGTTGCAACAGGTGATGCTCACCGCCAACCGCCTGGGCAAGGGCCGCGAAGAACTGCCGACCCTGCGCCAGACCGCCGAAACCCGCGCCCGTCAGTGCGAGGAATTGCGCGCCGAACTGGCCGTGCTGTTCCAGGAAGCCGGCGCCGAACCGCAGGCGCTGGCTGAACAGATCGGCCTGCTCGGCACCCTGCTGCAAGACAACCGCAAGCTGCAACGGGGCTTTGAGGAGCTGGCGCGGCTGTGGGGTCGTCAGCAGGACGTCGAGCAGCGCCTGCTGGCCCTGCGCGAACGCCAGTCCGGCGCCCAGCAGGAGCGCGCGCAACTGATCGCCGCCGGCTTGCAGGGCAAGCAAGAGCTCGAAGCCGCGCAGCAAGCGCTGACCCTCACCCGCCAGTTGCTGGAGCGCCAGCGCCTGGCCCGCAACGCCAGCGTTGAAGAACTGCGCACGCAGTTGCAGGACGAACAACCCTGCCCGGTCTGCGGCAGCCTGGACCACCCCTACCATCAGCCGGAAGCGCTGCTGGAAAACCTCGCCCGCCACGACGAAAGCGAAGAGGCCAACGCCCAGAAGGCGGTCACCGAACTCACCCAGAAACTGGACGAGTTGCGATCCCAGCTCGGCGGCGTCAACGGCCAGCTCAAGGAGTACCTGCACCAGCAGGAGCAACTGAACACCCAGCTCCAGGGCCTGGCCCCGGAGCTCGAAGCCCAGCCGCTCTACCCGCAACTGGCTGAGCAGAACAGTGCCTCCCGCAGCCAGTGGCTCGACCTGCAGCTACGCCGGCTGAACGACGACATCGCCCGCGACGAGCAGCGCCAGAACGCCCTGCTGACCCTGCAACAGGACGCCGCCCGCCTGCAGCAACAGCTCCAGGCCGCCAACGACGCCAGTCAGCAGGCCACCCAGCAACTGAATCAGCAACAAGACGCCCTGCACGCCGACGAACAGCGCCTGCAACAGGAACTGGCCCACTTCGAACCCCTGCTGCCGGCAGATATCTTCGCCGCGCTGCGGGACAAGCCAGCGGAAACCTTCCTGACCCTCGATCAGCAACTGAACACCCGCCAGCAACTGCTCGACCAACAGAAAGACGAACAACAGGAGCTGAACGAACGCATCAAGCAGCGCGAAGCCCTTGAGCTGAAGCAACAGGCCCGCCAGCAGGAACAGGACAAGCTGCAACAGCAACTCGTCGCCAGCGAGACCCAGCAACAGCAGGCCCGCGAAGCCCTGACTGCACTGATCGGCGAACATGCCGACGCCGAGAGCTGGCAGCGTCATCTGGAACAGGCCGTGGAACAGGCGCGCAACGCCGAAGCCGCAGTCAACCAGCAGTTGCAGGAAGCCCGCACCCAGGCCGCAGCCATCGCCAGCGAGCTCAAGGCCCGCGAAGAGCAACACGCTCACCTGGAGCAGGAAAAGCAGCAACTGGACGCCGCCATCGCGCAATGGCGCCAAGCGCACCCGGAGCTGGACGAACAGGGTCTGGACGCGTTGCTCGGCATGGACGACGAACAGGTCGCCAGCCTGCGCCAGCGCCTGCAAGCAGCGGAAAAAGCCATCGAACAGGCCGGCGTGCGGGTGCAGGAGCGTGATGAGCGCCTGCAACAGCATCAGGCGCTGAACCTGACCGAACAACCGCCGGAAGCTTTGGAACTGGCATTGCAAGGCAGCCAGCAACAACTCGACCAGCACGAACACCATTGCGCCGAACTGCGCGCGCAGCAGGCCGAAGACCAGCGCCGCCAGCACGCCAGTCAGGCGCTCGCCGAGCGCATCGCCCAGGCCCGAGGGGAATGGCAGCGTTGGGCGCGGCTGAGCGAACTGATCGGTTCGGCCAGCGGCGACACCTTCCGCAAGATCGCCCAGGGCTACAACCTCGACCTGCTGGTGCACCACGCCAACCAGCAACTGCGCCAACTGGTCCGACGCTACCGCCTCAAACGCGGCGGCAGCCAGCTCGGCCTGCTGGTGCAGGACACCGAGATGGGCGACGAACTGCGCTCGGTGCATTCGCTGTCCGGCGGCGAGACCTTCCTGGTTTCGCTGGCCCTGGCGCTGGGCCTGGCTTCCATGGCGTCCAGCACCCTGCGCATCGAATCGCTGTTTATCGACGAAGGCTTCGGCAGCCTCGACCCGGAATCCCTGCAACTGGCCATGGACGCCCTCGACGGCTTGCAGGCTCAAGGCCGCAAGGTCGGGGTGATTTCTCATGTGCAGGAAATGCATGAGCGGATCGGCGTACAAATCCAGGTCCGCCGCCAGGGCAATGGCTTGAGTACCCTGGAGGTGGACGGTTGATCCTCTATTCGTTCCGCCGCTGCCCCTACGCCATGCGCGCGCGGCTGGCGCTGCGCTACGCCGGGGTGGCGGTGCGTATCGAGGAAGTCAGCCTGAAAGCCAAGCCCGCCGAGATGCTGGCGCTGTCGCCCAAGGGCACGGTGCCGGTGCTCAGCGTTGAAGGTCGGGTGCTGGACGAGAGCCTGGACATCATGCGCTGGGCGCTGGCGCAGAACGATCCGCAGGACTGGCTGCTCAAGGACGGTCCATCAGCGGCGATCGAGCCGTTGATCGCCCGTAATGACAGCGAATTCAAGGTGCACCTGAACCACTACAAATACGCCGAGCGCTACCCGGAGCAATCCCGGGAGCACTATCGGCGGCAGGCGGAAGTGATTCTTGCGGATCTGGAACAGCGCTTGAGCGAGCACGCTTACCTGCTGGCAAGCCACCCGAGCCTGGCGGATGCCGCCTTGCTGCCGTTTATCCGCCAGTTCGCCGGGGTCGAACCGCAGTGGTTCGCCGAGGCGCCCTACCCGCGCTTGCGCGCGTGGTTGCAGGGCTGGCTGGAATCGGAGCTGTTCAAGGCGGTCATGGCGCGGTGATGTTCAGGGCCTCATCGCCGGCAAGACCGGCTCCCACAGTTTTTGTGCCTGACCTCAACGCCCTGTGGGAGCTGGCTTGTCGGGGCGCCGAACCGCAGCGATGAGGCCCTCAAAACCATTACAAACCTCAATGACTGACTTTGTGATCCAGCGCCGCATAGAAATTGGCGCTCTGGCGCAGATAATCAGCGGTATAGCTAGGCGTCACCGATTTGCGCTGGTTGATTTCAACATGGGCATGGGCGGCCTGGACCACGGATGCGGAAATGGCTGAAGCGGCGATCACAGGAAAGAGATTGAAGTTCATGGCAAGGCTCTCGAAGTCGGTAGTGTGAAGAGGCCGTCTGGGGCCGTGGTTCAAAACTACGCCGCTACCGCTGCGAGAAAAAATTCATTGCGCCAGTAACCGATATCGATGCCATTGATAGTCAGTCGATGAACTTCAGGTCCGACGGCGCCGCCTGTTTGAACCGCTGCACCACCTCACCCAACAGACCACTGTCCGGATCGCGGCGGATCACCACGATGGCGTCGCTCTTCTGGTTCGCCACCAGCACGAAGCGCTGCCCCGGGTCCAGGCTGAACTCCCGCGGGTGATCGCCTTCCACCGAACGCCGTTGCAGCAGGGTCAGCCGCCCATCATCGGGATCGATGGCGAACACCAACAGTTCATTGGCACTACCGCGATTGCTGACATAGAGAAAACGCCCATCCGCCGAGCCATGCAGCGCGCCGCCAGCCTTTGCTGCGGGATCGTCGCTGTCCGTCAGCGCCACGGTCTGGACCAGCCTGAGATGGCCGTCGTGGTAGTCGAACGTCGCCACCTGCGCGCTCATTTCCAGGGTCAGCCAGGCGCGCTTGCCATCCGCACTGAACAGCAGATGCCGCGGCCCGCTGCCCGGCGGCAGCGCCACCGAATCGAAGGCGCTCAGCGGCTGCGCAGCATTGCCGTCGTAGCGGTAGCTGAAAAGCCGGTCCGCGCCGAGGTCGCTGGCGAACAGGTAGCGGCCGTCCGGCGATGACACCAGCGAATGAACGTGGGGCGCAGCCTGGCGTTCAGGATTGACCTGGCTGGCGGCGTGACGCAGTCGCTGCACCGCCGCGCCCAGCCGGCCATCCGCCTTGACCGGCAGGACACTGAGGCTGCCGCCTTCCGGGGTCGAACCGCCATAGTTGGCGACAAACAGAAAGCGCCCGTCGTGACTGAGGCTGGAATGAGTCGGCTCGCCGCCCTGGCTGCCAACCTGATTGAGCGGCGCAAGGTGATGGGCCGAATCGAGGCTAAAGGCCGACACCTCGCCCGCCGCCTGCTCGTTGACCGCAAACAGGTGGCGGCGGTCGGCGGACAGCGTCAGCCATGACGGGTTGCTCGCCGGCTGCACCTGCAAGGGCGTAGCGTCGATCTGCCCGCTGGCGCCGTCGAAACGGTAGCGATAAATACCCTGGCTGGCGCCGTCGGTGTAACTGCCCACCAGCACTTCATGCCCGTGGGCCATCGCGGTCAGCAACATGGCACTAGCGATCAGCCGGTTCAGCAGTGCTTTCATCGTCGCCCTCATCGGCTTCGTCGGCTTCCTCGCCTTCGTCATCTTCCGAGGCCCGCAGCGCGCTCAGGCACACCAGGCGGTGCTCGCCGCTGTCACCGACGATCAGCCAATCCTCGCCCTCGGCACGGGCAGCGGCGATCTGCTCGGGGGTGAAGGTCCAGCGCTTGAGTGCGCGGCCGTCCATGCACTCGATGCGCAGGCTGCTGTCGTCGTACGTGAAGTCAAAGGCATGCAGGCCGTCGATCAGCAACATGTCGCAGGCTTGCAGGGCTTGGGAAAGGGTGGTCATTACGCAACTGCCATGAATGGGGAAAGGCGCAATGATAGCCCAAATGCACCGCGGGCCAGACGTTGTGGCGTCTGGCCCGCGGTTTCACTCAGGCGTGGATCAGTGAGCGAAGATCGATTTGCTCTGCTGTCCGGCCATTTTCTCCGGCTTGATCAGGAACCGCGCCAGCGCTGGCAGCAGCCACAGGGCGCCGAACATGTTCCAAAGCAGCATGAAGGTCAGCATCAGGCCCATGTCAGCCTGGAACTTGATGGCCGAGAAGATCCAGGTGCAGACGCCGATCGCCAGGCACAGGCCGGTGAACAGCACGGCCTTGCCGGTGGAACGCAGGGTCTGGTAGTAGGCCTCCTGCAATGGCAGGCCCGCCCTCAGGAAACTTTCCAAGCGGCTGTAGATGTAGATCCCGTAGTCCACGCCGATGCCCACGCCCAGCGCCACCACCGGCAGGGTGGCGACCTTGACGCCGATGCCCATGAAGGCCATCAGTGCGTTGCCCAGCACCGAGGTCAGCACCAGCGGCAGGACGATGCACAGGGTGGCGGCGAAGGAGCGGAAGGTGATCATGCACATCACCGCGACGCAGATGTACACCAGGATCAGGATGGTCAGTTCGGCAGACTTGATCACCTCGTTGGTGGCCGCCTCGATGCCGGCGTTACCCGCCGCCAGGAGGAATTCCAGGCCTTCCTGATTATGCGTGTCGGCGAAGGCCTTGACCGCGCCGACCACAGCGTCGAGGGTCTCGGCCTTGTGGTCGTTGAGGAACACCAGCACCGGCGCCAGCGAGCAGTCGCCGTTGTACAGGCCATCGGCGCGGGATACCGAGGTGTTCAGCACTTCAGGGTTACGCGACAGGCTTTCCCATTTCAGGTTGCCCTCGTTCATGCCCTTGATCATCTGCTTGGACACGGTCACCAGGGAGATCGCCGACTGCACGCCCGGGGTATTTTCCATGGTCCACATCAGTTCGTCGATCGGCGCCATGGTCTTGTATACCGAGCACTGTTCGGTCGGCGTCTTGACCATCACCACCAGCACGTCGGAGCTGGTCGAGTAGTTGTCGATGATGAACGCATTGTCTTTGTTGTAGCGCGAGTCCGGGCGCAGCTCCGGCGCGCCCTGGTCGAGGTCGCCAATCTTCAGGTTCTGGCTGTACCAGAGGCCGCCGCCGAAGGCGACCAGCGCCAGAAGCACCGACACCCGCGCCACTTTCGGACTGGCGAAGTTGGACAGCAGGCGCCAGAACGGGTGCTCGCAGGTCGCATCGCGTTTGCTGCGCTCGATCGCCTTCTTGCTGATGCCGACATAGGAAATCGCCACCGGCAGCAGGATCAGGTTGGTGAAGACGATCACCGCCACGCCGATGGACGCGCCGATGGCCAGCTCGCGGATCACCCCGATATCGATGATCAGCAGGGTGATGAAGCCCACGGCGTCGGCGAGGATGGCGATCATCCCCGGCAGGAACAGTTGCCGGAACGTGCGCCGCGCTGCGGTCAGGGCGTTGTCGGCGTCACTGGATTGCAGGGCGATACCGTTGATCTTCTGCACCCCGTGGGAGATGCCGATGGCGAAGATCAGGAACGGCACCAGCATCGAATACGGATCGAGCCCGAAACCCACCACGTGCATCAGCCCGAGTTGCCAGACCACCGCCACCAGGGTGGTGGTGAGCACGGCGATGGTGCTGCGGATACACCAGGTGAACCAGTACAGCAGAACCCAGGTGATGCCCAGCGCGATGGCGAAGAACGCCGCGACCATCATCAGGCCGTCGATCAGGTCACCGACCTTCTTGGCGAATCCGACGATGTGAATCTTCACATTCGGGTTCTGCGCTTCGTACTTGTCGCGAATCTTCTCTTCCAGTTCGTGGGAGAACTTCTGATAGTCCAGCTTGATCTGCCGGCCCTGGTCCTGCGGGTCGGGATAGGACTCTTGCAGCGGAATATCGACGATGCTGGATTTGAAGTTGTTCGCCACCAGGCGGCCGATCTGGCCGGACTTGAGCACGTTGTTGCGCAGGGCGTCGAGGCTTTCCGGCGAACCGTTGTAGGTGTTGGGGATCACTTCGCCGCCGGAGAACCCTTCTTCGGTCACCTCGGTCCAGCGCACCGCGGGGCTCCACAGCGACTTCAGGGCCGAGCGGTCGACGCCGGGAATGTAAAAGACTTCGTCATGGATCTGCCGCAGCGTCTCCATGTAGTCCTTGTCGAAGATATCGCCGTTGACCGCTTCCACCGAGATGCGCACGGTGTTGCCGAGGTTGGCCAGGTCATTGCGGTGCTCGAGCATGTTCTGGATGAACGGGTGCTCCAGCGGGATCATTTTTTCGAAGCTGGTGGACGGGCGGATCAGCGTGGCCTGCCAGAACAGGAAGATGCTGACCAACAGGCAGATACCAATCACCACCGGACGGTTGTTGAAAATCAGGCGCTCGAGCAAGGTCGGCTTGTCCTGATGGTGTTGGCTCATGGTGAACGACTCCCGACTGGTCATGGTTGCGCCCTCTCGGCACCGGTGGCGGCGGCGAAGTGTGCGCCGCCCTGCCCCACCAGGATCAGATTGCCGTCAGGCAGGCCGCTGGCTCCTGCCAGCGCGAGGCGGTCGGCGCGGTTGAAGACGCTGAAGGTGACGCCATCGTCGCTGCTGCGCAGGACCGTCCCCCCATTGCCCACCAGTACCAGACTGCCATCATCGAGAAGCGTAGCGCTTGAGAGGCCGAATTCGAGCGTCCCGCGTGTGGCTTTCAAGCTGATCTGTTGCCAGGTGTCACCAAAATCACTGGAGCGGTAAAGGTTTCCGCGCAAACCATAGGCCAGCAGGGTCTGCGGCTGGGCGGTGCCGATCGCCCCGAAGAACGAACCCTCGTAGGGGCTTTCGACTTTCTGCCAGGTCTGCCCGGCATCACTGGAGCGGAACATGGTGCCCTGCTCGCCGACGATGAACAGGCCGGCGTCCTTGATCTGGGCGATGCCGTTCAGGTGCAGGCCGTCGGGGTTGTCCAGGCGCTCGCTGATGTCCTGCCAGTGCTGGCCGCCGTCGGTAGTTTCGAGAATCGCGCCGTAGGCGCCAATGGCCACGCCGTGCTGGGTGTCCTGGAACCAGACGTCCAACAGCGGGGCTTCGCGGGAAAGGTCTTCGAACTGCTTGGTCCAGGTCGCGCCGCCATCGGTACTGGCGAGGATCTGTGCGTCGTGGCCGACCGCCCAGCCGTGTTTGTCATCGACAAAGGTGACGGCGGTGAGCAATTGGCGGGAAGGCACCTTGGCCTGGGTCCAGGTCGCGCCCTGGTCATCGGAGAACAGAATGTGGCCGCGGTCACCGACCATTACCAGCCGTGAACCGGCCTTGGCCAAGTCCAGCAGCAAACTCTTGTCAGCCTTGGCCGAAACCGTGGACCAGACCTCAGCCTCCGGCGTTGCCGCCTCGACGCTGTTGGCCCACATGCCCACTGCCAGCAGCAATGCCGCACTGGCGACCAGTGCCCATGGGCGCGCACGGAGCGCGTTACCAGTACCCGCCATTCCAGGCTCCGTCATAGATCTGTTCCCCGATTATTGTTATTTGGGTCAATCCATTTGCAGGTACTGCGAAAAACCGTGTTCCAGAGCCCTGCAATAGCTGAGGGTCATCCTATCGGGGATTGCGAAGGGCTGACAACGAACGGGACGTTATCTTTTGTTAAGCGGGTGGAAGTTGGAAATGTTTTGACCTCAGGGGCCTCATCGCTGGCAAGCCAGCTCCCACAGTGTCCCCTGTGGGAGCTGGCTTGCCAGCGATGCTTTTCTATCAGGCCAGGCTCTTGCTCACCACTTCAAACACATCACTGGACAACTGCCCGGAATCACGGATGCGCTCCAGCTCGCCCTTCATCAGCGCCTGACGCGCCGCGTCGTATTTGCGCCAGCGGGTCAGCGGCGCCAGTTGCCGCGAGGCGATCTGTGGGTTGAGGGCATTGAGTTCGATGACGATGTCGGCCAGGAAGCGATAACCGGAACCGTCCGCCGCATGGAAGTTCACCAGGTTCTGCCCGGCAAAGGCGCCGATCAGGGCGCGGACCTTGTTCGGGTTCTTCAGGGTGAACGCCGGGTGTTCCATCAGCGCGCGCACCCGCGCCAGACCACCCGGCATCGTGCTGCCGGCCTGAACGCTGAACCACTGGTCCATCACCAGCGGGTTGTCCTTGAAGTGCTCGGCGAAGGACGCCAGCGCCTTGGCCCGTTCGGCTTCGAACGGCGAGTTGACCAGAACGGCCAGCGCGGTCAGGCGCTCGGTCATGTTGTCGCACGCGTCGAATTGCTCCAGGGTCGCTTCCAGCACCTGCGGTTTGCCGCTGAGCATCAGGTACGACAGGACGATGTTCTGCAGGCTGCGGCGGGCGAAATGCTCGGCTTCGGCGACATAGGCGGTCTGCCGGGAGACGGCGCGATTGGCCTGGTAGCGCGACCACAGCGCCTCGAACAGGTGCTCGGCCAGTTGCTGACGGGCGAAATCACGCGCGGCGTGGATCGCATCGACATCGGCGATTTCGCTGATTTCGGTGAGGTAGGCCTCGCTCGGCAGCGAGAGCATCTCGGCGACCATGGCCTGGTCGAGCTGGTCATTGCCCAGCACGCTGCCCAGTGCGGTAATCAGACGCTGGTCGAGCACCAGCGCGGCGCCCTGCTGGTGCTGCGCGATCAGGTCCTGCAGCACCTGCACCGACAGTTGCTGGCCCGCTTCCCAGCGGTTGAAACCGTCGCTGTCGTGCTGCATGAGGAACATCAACTGGTCGCGGTCGTAGGGGAAGCTCAGCTTGACCGGCGCGCTGAAGCCGCGCAGCAGCGACGGCAACGGCTTGGCCGCGATACCGACGAAGGTGAAAGTCTGCTCGGCTTCGGTCACCGACAGCACGCGGGAAGTGCCGGCAGCGGCAGCTTCGCCGCTGAGGCGCAGCGGCAGGTCGTTGCCTTCGGCGTCGAGCAAGCCCAGTTCGACCGGGATCACGAATGGCTTTTTCTCAACCTTGTCCGGGGTTTCCGGGCAGCTCTGGCGGAAGGTCAGGCTGTAGGTCTGCGCGGCGGCGTCATACGACTCGCTGACCGCCAGGCGTGGCGTGCCGGCCTGGCTGTACCAGCGCTTGAACTGGGTCAGGTCGACACCATTGGCATCTTCCATGGCCTTGATGAAGTCGTCGCAGGTCACCGCCTGGCCGTCGTGACGCTCGAAATACAGGTCACTGCCCTTGCGGAAGCCCTCGGTGCCCAGCAGGGTGCGGACCATGCGCACCACTTCCGAACCCTTCTCGTAGACGGTCAGGGTGTAGAAGTTGGAAATCTCGATAAAGCTGTCCGGGCGCACGGCGTGGGCCATCGGGCCAGCATCTTCGGCGAACTGGTGGGTACGCAGGTAGGCGACGTCTTCGATGCGCTTGACCGTGCGCGAGTTGACGTCGGCGCTGAACTCGGCGTCGCGGAACACCGTGAAGCCTTCCTTGAGCGAGAGCTGGAACCAGTCGCGGCAGGTCACGCGGTTGCCCGACCAGTTGTGGAAGTATTCGTGGGCAACTACCGCTTCGACCCGCTGGTGCGCGGCGTCGGTGGCGGTTTCGGCGCGGGCCAGCACGCAACTGGAGTTGAAGATGTTCAGGCCCTTGTTTTCCATGGCGCCCATGTTGAAGTCGTTGACCGCGACGATCATGAAGATGTCCAGGTCGTACTCGCGACCGTACACCTCTTCGTCCCAGCGCATGGACTTCTTCAGGCTGGTCATGGCGTGCTGGCACTTGTCGATGTTTTCCGGCTCGACATAAATGCGCAGGGTCACGTCACGCCCGGACTGGCGGGTGAACTTGTCTTCGACACACCAGAGGTCGCCCGCCACCAGGGCGAACAGGTACGCGGGTTTCTTGAACGGGTCTTCCCAGGTCGCCCAGTGCCGGCCGTCTTCCTGCGGGCCGCTGCCCACCGGGTTGCCGTTGGACAGCAGGACCGGATAGCGGTGCTGCTCGGCGATCACCGTGGTGGTGAACACGCTCATCACGTCCGGGCGGTCGAGGTAGTAGGTGATCTTGCGGAAGCCTTCGGCCTCGCACTGGGTGCAGAACATGCCGCTGGACTTGTACAGCCCTTCCAGCGCGGTGTTGCTTTCCGGATGGATGCGCACGCTGGTGTCGAGGGTGAACTGCTCGGCGACCGGTTGCAGGGTCAGGTGACTGTCGTTCAGCTCATAGTCGGCGGCGGTCAGTTCGCGGTCGTCGAGAACCACGCTTAGCAGTTCCAGGTGCTGGCCGTCCAGCACCAGCGGCGGCAGGCCCGCGCCACGCGCCGGGTTGCGGCGCATGACCAACTGCGCATGGACCAGCGTGTGGTCCTCGAACAGCTCGAAAGTCAGGTGGGTTTCGTCGATCAGGTACTCGGGCGCCTGATAGTCCTTGAGGTAGATCACTTGCGGCTGTTCGGTACGCATGTGGCGGTCCTTTTTACTGATGCACGGCCAGTTGATAGGCCGTGTACTTGCGAATGTTGATCACGCCAGTGTCGAAAATCAGGTACTGGCCCTTGATGCCCAGCAGCGTGCCTTCGGCCACCGGGTTCTTGTCCAGGTTGAAGCTGACGATCTTGCTCGGGTAGGCCTCGACCGGGTAACGGATTTCCAGGGGCTGGCCGTCGTGCAGCGGCTGGATGGCGTGCAGGCCGAAGCGCTCCTGCAAGGCCTTGAGGCCATCGGCGCAACTGTCGAACAGTTGCTCGCGCACCGCCACCAGGTCCACCGCTTCAGCGTCACCCTTGAGCAGGGCGCGCCAGTTGGTACGGTCGCCCACCTGGCTGCGCAGCAGGTCTTCGACCAGGCCGGACTGCTGGCGCGTGGCGACCCGCAGGATCGGCAGCGCCTGGCTGGCGCCCTGGTCGAGCCAGCGGGTCGGCAACTGGCTGGCGCGGGTGATGCCGACCTTGATACCCGACGAATTGGCCAGATACACCACGTGATCGGTCATGCAGAACTGCTCGCCCCAGGACGGCTCGCGGCAGGTGCCGGCGTCGTAGTGGCAGCGCTCCGGGCTCATGATGCAGACATCGCACTGCGCCAGTTTGGTCATGCACGGGTAGCAATAGCCCTGGCTGAAGCTGGTCTTGGTCTTGCGCCCGCAATGGCTGCAGTGGATGGCGCCCAGGTATTCGAGGCGCACGGTCTGGCCGAGCATGGGATTGACCGGAACTTCCACGTCATCGAGGCGGAAAGCGTATTGCACGACCGGCGTCTCGAGACGCGCGGTCATTTTGCGAATGGAACCACGGCCGACTTCGATCAATGGATCGCATCCGACTTGAACAGGATGTTCGGCACGGTGATGGACTTCGACGCGCATTCCTGCGGGCCCATGTAGCCGGTGCGCTGCTCTTCGGGCAGGTTCTGGATTTCCCAGGCGATGACCGCCTGCAACGACAGCTCGCGCTGCTCGGCGGTGAGCTTGCGGCCATCGGACCATTTGCCGATTTCCACGGCCAGCTTCAGGCTTTCGTAGATTTCCGGGGTGATGTTTTCGATCATTTGCGCAAAAGTGGACATAGCGTCTCCCAAATCAAGCGGTCAGTTTACGCCGGGCCAGCGCCCCGCCCAAGAGCCCGCTCAGGCATCCGACCAACAACCCACCCACATGGGCGGCGTTGGCGATCTGGCCGAAACCGAGCAAGGTAATGAATCCGGTAAGGCACAGCAGCAGCCAGATCAGCATCATTGCCACCGTGCCCCGAGGCAGGCGGAATGCCGTGTCGGGGGCCAGCCACTGATACAGCCAGACATGCCCGAGCAAGCCATACAGCACACCCGACAGCCCGCCGAACAGGCTCGCGCCTTCGAACAGGTATTGCGCCGCGTTGGACACCAGGCCGAACAACAGGGTCAGGCCGAGCAAGACCCAGCGGCCTTGTCGCTGCTCGATACGCCGGCCTAGTTCCAGGTACCAGAGGCCGTTCATGGCCAGGTGAAGGAAGCTGAAATGCACCAGCATCGGGGTGATCAGGCGCCACCACTGGCCGGCCTGAAGGCTGACGTCCAGTGGGGTGAAGTAGACATAGTCGCCATTCACATGGAAATCGAGGAAGGTCAGCCAGCGCAGGGTCGCGAGGTTGTCACCCAGTCCGGTGACGACCGCCACCACCACGCTCAACAGCAACACGGCAGCGGTCGCCTTGCTGCTGCGCAGTTGTTCGACGAAGCCGGGGCGTGACGGCCTCACGGGCGCCGGCGGTAACGGCTCGGCACGCTGCACTTCGCCGTTGGGGTCGCCTTCAGGGTAATGCTGGTACAGCGTGCGGATCTGCTCGGCCATCGGCTCCGCGACCCACAGCACCTGCTCGTCGCCTTCGACGGACACCCGATGCCACACCTGAAGGCGCTGCAGCATCTCGACGAAACCGCCAAGGTCGATGTTCAACGGCAGGCGCATCACCTGAACCACATTCATTGACTGGCCTCCGGCCGTTCCACATCGACCCAGACGAACTTGCGCGGGTCGATCCGGGTTTCATCGTCCAGCCGGTACGCCACCAGCTTTCCGTACAACACGGCACTGTAGTCGAGGCAGGCCAGGTTGGCGCGGATCGGCGCCGGCTTGCCACTGCGCCAGTAATGCCCGACGAACAGCATCGGCTCGTTCTCGGCGTAGCGCAGCAAGGCGTTTTTCTGGCTGCGGCTGAGCGGTGCACTGGCGACCGCATCCGGCAGCGCATCGGGCTGGAACACGATATCGCCGTAGGTCTGCGGGTCTTCTTCCCAGAACTTGGTGCGGAAGAATGCGCGCGTCAGGCCATCGCCACCGGTCAGGGTCAGGCCGTCCGGCAGGCGCATGTCGGTGCCACGCAGCAGGCGGTTGCACACCAGGTGGGCGAAGCTGTCGGGCTCGGCCGAGGCCTGGACGAAGGCCTGGTCGATCACACCCGCCGGATGCTGCTGGCGCAGAGCGTCGATCAGGCGACCGTCCCAGCAGGCATGCACCAGGCGGAAGCGCCCGGCGTCGATGAACAGCGGCAACTGGTAAAACCAGCCGAGGAAGTCGTGCCAGTCACCGGGGTGGTGCTCGAACTGGGTCAGGGTTTCGTCGATCAGCCGGGCATGGCGCGGCGTGTGCTCGCGCACCCAGGTCTTGCCGGTGCCGGGCGCGGCCGGGGTGGTCCAGCCGAGGG
Source organism: Pseudomonas huaxiensis (assembly GCF_003231275.1). Classification (GTDB taxonomy): domain Bacteria; phylum Pseudomonadota; class Gammaproteobacteria; order Pseudomonadales; family Pseudomonadaceae; genus Aquipseudomonas; species Aquipseudomonas huaxiensis. Next base: position 19,269 of record NZ_QKVL01000018.1, on the reverse strand, counting down.
CGTTGTATTCATGGTTGCCCATGATGCAATGCGCCTGCCCGGCCTCGACCATGTCGTGGACGATGTGCAGGGCCTCGCGGATTCGCGGGCCGCGGTCGATGATGTCGCCGAGAAACAGTGCCTGACGCTGAGCATGCCGCCACACGCCGCCCACCCGCTTGTAGCCAAGCGCGTCGAGCAAACGTTCGAGGGTGTGGGCACATCCGTGTACATCGCCGATCAGGTCGAAACTGCGCGCTGGATCGAGCATCAGTCGCCTCCACCACCCAGACGGCTGCCCCAGCCGAGCTTGGTCCGGCAGACCTCGTAATAATTGTGGTCCAGCGGATGGATCAGGCGCAGTTTCTGCGGTTTCTTGTTCACCGTGATGGTGTCGCCGGGGGCGCAGGTGAAGTGGTTCTGGCCGTCACAGGAGACTTGCGGGTAGATCTGCAAGTCCTGGGAGACGACGATTTTCAGCTCGCTGTTGCCATCCACCACGATCGGCCGCCCGGACAGGGTGTGCGGGTACATCGGCACAATGACGATGGCGTCGAGTTTGGGGTGCATGATCGGCCCGCCCGCCGACAGCGCGTAGGCGGTGGAGCCAGTGGGGGTGGCGACGATCAGGCCGTCGGCCTTCTGGCTGCAGACGAACTGGCCGTCGATGTAGATCTCGAACTCGATCATCCGGGTCGATTTGCCCGGGTGCAGGACCACGTCGTTGAGCGCATCGCCCTGGCCGATGGCCTCGCCGTGGCGGCGCACTTCGGCCTGGAGCAGGAAGCGGTTCTCGACCAGGTAATGACCGTCGAGCACTTCGGCGACCTTCACTTCCAGCTCATCGGGCCGGATATCGGTGAGGAAGCCCAGGCTGCCGCGGTTGATCCCCAGCACCGGAATATTGTGTCGTGCCAGCGCACGCGCGGCGCCGAGCAGGCTGCCGTCGCCGCCGACGACGATGACCAGGTCACAGACCTCGCCCAACAGCTTACGCGAGGACGTCTGCAGGCCGTGGCCCGGCAAGACTTCGGCGATGGTGTCCTCGAGAATGACGTGCAGGTGCCGGTTCAGCAGGAATTTTTTCAGACGGCGAATGGTATCGAGCACCTGGGAGCTGCCGAGGCGACCGATGATACCGATATTGCGAAATTGCTCCATGGGGCTCCTGCAAGGCTCTGCGGCGGTAAAAGGGCACGGCGGCCAAAGGCCCGATTATGGGCGAAAGCGTCGGCCAGCGGCAAACGGGGCTATGCTCGCTGGATGAATCCGTTCGCCGCCCTGCACGACCTGCCCCGCCACCTGCGCCAGCCTGCGGTCCGCGACCTGGCCTGGGCGCTGCTGTCGCCGCCGCTGCTGGAAACCGCGCCGTGGCCGCAGCGCCACCCCCTCAGCGGCAGCAACTGGCGCGACGACCCGGACGGCCTGCACGACTGGCTGCTGCGCCTCGACCTCGATCCGGCGCCTCTGCTGGCCTGGCTGGCGCGCTCGGTCAGCCGGCGGCTGGGGCTGTATTACGAGCGGCTCTGGCAGTTCGCCCTGACCCAGGCGCCCGGCGTGGAGTTGCTGGCTGCCAACCTGCCGATCCGCCAGGGCGGGCACACCCTGGGCGAACTGGACATCCTGCTGCGCGACCGCGAAGGCGTGCATCACCTGGAACTGGCGATCAAGTTCTACCTCGGTCCCGGCCATGGCGACGGCGTCGACCCGGCGCACTGGCTCGGCCCCGGCTGCCACGACCGGCTGGACCGCAAACTGACCCACCTCGCCGAACACCAACTGCCGATCTCGGCCCGCGCGGAAAGCCGCGACGCCCTGGCGAGCCTTGGCCTGGATCAGGTGCAGGCGCGCTTGTGGCTGGGCGGTTACTTGCTCTATCCCTGGCCCGCCCACGCGGATTCTCCCCACGGCGCGCATCCGCAGCACTTGCGCGGACGCTGGCTGCATCAGCGTGACTGGCCGGCATTCCACGCCAGCCACACCGACGGGCGCTGGCAATTGCTGCCACGCCAGGCATGGTTGGGGCCGGCCAGGGTTGCGGCGGAAGAACTGTGGAGCGAGGAGCGTCTCCGGCTCTGGCTCGCGGCCCTTGATCCATTGGCCCAGGCCCAGTTGCTGGTGCGCCTGGAGCCGGGGGACGACGGCGACTGGCAGGAAGCTGAGCGTTTGTTCCTGGTTGCGGATCGCTGGCCCGACCTGCCCGAAATCTTGACCCAGACGCCTTGACCACGGCTTTTTTGCCGCCTTCGGCTACCGCAATGCCGCGCAGCGATTAGAGTTGAAGATCAGCGCCAGCAAGAGCGCACTCCCTGATCTGACGAGGAATCCCCATGACCCTGACCAATACGCGAGAGCGCTATGGCAGCCTGTCCATCGCCCTACACTGGCTGATGCTGGTGCTGCTGGCCGCGGTGTACGCCTGTATCGAATTGCGCGGCCTGTTCCCCAAGGACAGCGCCGAGCGGGAACTGATGAAAACCTTGCACTTCATGCTCGGCCTGACCGTGTTCGTGCTGGTCTGGCTGCGGCTGGCCCTGCGGCTGACCCGCCCGACACCGCGCATCATCCCCGCCCCGCCCGCCTGGCAGACCGGCCTGGCACATCTGCTGCACGCGGTGCTGTACGCGCTGATGATCGGCTTGCCGCTGGCCGGCTGGGTCATCCTCAGCGCCGCCGACAAACCGATCCCCTTCTACGGCTTCGAACTGCCAGCGCTGGTGGCGCCGGACAAGGACCTGGCGCGCTTCGTCAAAGGCTGGCACGAATGGTTTGGCGCACTGGGCTACTGGCTGGTGGGACTGCACGCGGTGGCCGGGCTATATCACCACTATGTGCGCAAGGACAATACGTTGCAGCGGATGCTGCCGGCGAAGGACTAGGCGAAACCGCGTCGGCCCTGTAACCCTCCGGTGTGGACAACGATCAACCGGGTGCCCGCATCCAAGGCCCCGGCTTCCACCCGTTGCTTCAGCGCCAGCAACGCCTTGCCGGTATACACCGGCTCCAGCGGCACGCCCGACTCGGCCTCGCTTTGATCGATGAAGGCCAGCAATTCATCGTCAACCTTGGCAAAGCCGCCGCGGCTGGCGTCGTGCAGGTGATAGCCGGCGAGGCTGCCGGTCAATGCCGGTACGCCCTCTTCCACGCCGTATCCAGGTGGTACGGCCAACGCGCCATGCACCGGATGAGCGCCCTCTTCCGCCAGCACCAACCCGGCCAGGGTGGTGCCGGTACCGACCGCCAGCCACCAGGCGTCGTAGTCGTTCCAGCCGAGAACCGGCAATTGTGCCCGTGCCTGCTCCACAATCAGCGCACAGCCGCTGGCGCCCAACACACCGCCGCCGCCCTCCGGCACGCAATGCCAGCCGGGGTAGCGTGCTTGCCAGGGCAGCCAGAAGTCCGGTTCGTTGCGAGCGCGATAGCCGCTATAACCGAGCCAATGCAACTGCATGCCGAACGCTTCAAGGTCGCGGGTGGTGGGAGTGTCCTGCGGGTGACCGCGCAGCAGCCCGACGGTGGCGAAGCCGAAACGCTGACCGGCAGCGGCCAGCGCGTGGAGGTGATTGGAGTGATTGCCGCCCAGGCTGATGATCCCCGGCGCGCCGCTGCTACGGGCGATTCGCAGGTGTTCGAGCAGCTTGAACCACTTGTTGCCACTGATCATGGGGTCGATCAGATCAAGGCGCAGGAGGGCGACCTGGATACCGGCTTTGGTTATCCAGGGCAGAGAAAGAAGTTGTAGAGGAGCTTGGGGGAGATTGAGCATGCCGCCGATTCTACAGGCGGCATCTGCCCCGGGGGAGCAACTGTCTTGCTCAAAATCTGAACGTTTGCTCGCGCCCTTGTGGGAGTGGCTTCAGCCGCGAACGGCGGCGAAGCCGTCGTAAAACCTGAATCCCCGGGCAGGCTGATACACCTCGGATACCTGTTTTGTGGCCGCTGCGCGGCCAATCGCGGCTCAAGCCGCTCCTAAAGGGTCTTGTGTCAGGCGATAACCCCTGCACGGCCCCGTGGGAGCGGCACCCGGCCAACTCCCACAGGGCAAGCTACTCGTCAGAGCTCAGCGGCCAACCGCGACCCCTGGTTGATCGCGCGCTTGGCATCCAGCTCCGCCGCCACGTCCGCGCCGCCGATCAGGTGCACCGACTGCCCCGCTGCCACCAGGCCGTCATGCAGTTCCCGCAGCGGATCCTGGCCGGCGCAGATGACCACGTTGTCCACCGGCAGCACCTGCGGTTCACCCTCGCCGATGCGGATATGCAAACCGGCATCATCGATGCCCAGGTAATCGACGCTGTTGAGCATCTGCACCTGCTTGTTCTTCAGCCCGGTGCGGTGGATCCAGCCGGTGGTCTTGCCGAGGCCGTCGCCGACCTTGGTTTTCTTGCGTTGCAGCAGGTAGACCTGGCGCGCCGGCGCATGCGGCGCGGGCTTGATCCCGGCGACGCCGCCGCGGGCTTCCAGACCGGTATCGATGCCCCACTCCTTCCAGAACGCTTCGCGGTCCTGGCTGGTGGCGACGCCCTCATGAACGAGGAATTCGGAGACATCGAAACCGATGCCGCCCGCGCCGATCACCGCCACGCGCTGCCCCACCGGTTTGCGTTCCAGCAGCACGTCGAGGTAGTTCATCACCTTGGGATGGTCGACACCGGGAATGGCCGGCAGACGCGGGACGATGCCGGTGGCGAGGATGATTTCGTCGTAGCCGCCGGCCGCCAGTTGCGCCGCGTCGACCCGGGTGTTCAGGCAAAGCTCGACGCCGGTGGTCTGCAACTTGCGACCGAAGTAACGCAGGGTCTCGTAAAACTCTTCCTTGCCCGGCACCCGCTTGGCAACATTGAACTGCCCGCCGATCTGGCCGGCGGCATCGAACAGCACCACCTGGTGGCCGCGCTCGGCCGCCACGGTCGCCGCCGCCAGGCCCGCCGGGCCGGCACCCACCACGGCAATGCGCTTGACCTGGGTCACTGGCAGGTAGTTGAGCTCGGTTTCATGGCAGGCCCGCGGGTTGACCAGGCAGGTGGTCAGCTTGCCGCCGAAGGTGTGGTCCAGGCAGGCCTGGTTGCAGCCGATGCAGGTGTTGATTTCATCACCGCGGCCCGCCGCCGCCTTGTTGACGAACTCCGGGTCGGCGAGGAACGGCCGCGCCATCGAAACCATATCGGCATCGCCCTCGGCCAGCACCTGTTCGGCGACTTCCGGGGTGTTGATGCGGTTGGTGGTGATCAGCGGGATCTTCACCGCACCACGCAGCTTGGCGGTGACTTTGCTGAAAGCCGCACGCGGCACCTTGGTGGCGATGGTCGGGATACGCGCTTCGTGCCAGCCGATACCAGTGTTGATGATCGTGGCACCGGCTTTTTCGACGGCCTGGGCCAGTTGCACGATTTCTTCCCAGTTGCTGCCGCCTTCCACCAGGTCGAGCATCGACAGGCGGAAGATGATGATGAAGTTCGGGCCTACCGCCTCGCGAACACGGCGGACGATCTCTATCGCCAGGCGCATGCGGTTCTCGTAGCTGCCACCCCAACGGTCGGTGCGGTGGTTGGTGTGGGCGGCGAGGAACTGGTTGATGAAGTAGCCTTCCGAACCCATGATCTCGACGCCGTCGTAGCCGGCACTCTGGGCCAGTTGCGCGCAGTTGACGAAGTCGGCGATCTGCTTCTCGATGCCCTCTTCGTCCAGTTCCTTGGGTTTGAACGGGTTGATCGGCGCCTGGATGGCGCTCGGCGCGACCTGCTTGGGGCTGTAGGCGTAGCGACCGGCATGGAGGATCTGCAGGCAGATCTTGCCGCCCGCTTCGTGCACCGCCTCGGTGACGATGCGGTGTTTCTCGGCTTCTTCCGGGGTGCTCAGCTTGGCCGCACCGGAATACACGCCGCCTTCCACGTTAGGGCCGATACCGCCGGTCACCATCAGGCCAACGCCGCCGCGGGCGCGCTCGGCAAAATAGGCGGCCATGCGCTCGAAGCCATCGGGCTTCTCTTCCAGGCCAGTGTGCATCGAGCCCATCAGGGTGCGGTTGCGCAGGGTGGTGAAGCCGAGGTCCAGGGGAGCGAGCAGGTGCGGGTAGTGAGCGGCGGTCATGATGATCTCCACAAGCGGTGCGAATCACGGAATGCAGGGCCTCTCGTACAAACAGCGGGCCCCGTCGGTTTGTATGGAGCCGACATTAAAGTGCACCCCGTCGGCGCTCAATGACCGAAAGTGACAAGTTATTGATCCAACTGCACGAGGACGACTAACCTAGTGTCCGAATTCTTATCCGGCCTTGTCCGCCACATGCGAAAACTTCTGTCAGGCGCCCTGGCGCTTGTTCTTCTCGCCGCCCTTGGCGGCTACCTGATCTGGGCCGAACAGCGCCCCGAAGGTCATTACCTGTCTGATCTGCGGATCGAGCTGGCGCTGAGCGAAGGCACCCCCAGCGGCCAGGGCAACCTGCTCGGCATCGAGCCGCTGCTCTACCCCGGCGACTACCAGAACCTCACCCGCCTGCACCGCAAACTCGCCTCCTATCTGGAGCAAGCGCGGGTTCAGGGTCTGGTCAATGAGCGCACCGTGGTGATCCTGCCCGAGCACATCGGCACCTGGCTCTGGGCCCGCGGCGAGAAGAAAGAGATGTACCAGGTCACCCACCTGCGCGAAGCGCGCCAGTGGCTGGAACTGAGCAATCCGCTGCGCTACGGCCTGGCGATGGTTGCGGCGCAAGGCGACGACCGCCGCGCCGACGCTCACCTGCGGATGAAGGCCGGGCAGATGGCTGCCGATTACCAGCAACTGTTCGGCGGGCTGGCCAAGGAGTTCGGCGTGACGCTGGTGGCCGGTTCCATCGTGCTGCCCGAGCCGTACCTGGATCACGGTACCCTGCGTGCCGGTTCTGGCGCCCTGTACAACAGCAGCCTGGTGTTTGCCGGTGACGGTTCCGTGCTCGGTCAGCCGCAACGCCAGCAGTACCCGGACAGCAGCACCCGGCGCTTTATCGAGCCGGGCACCGCGTATCCGCCGCAAGTCCTGGACACCCCGGCGGGGCGCCTCGGCGTACTGGTCGGCAGCGATGCCTGGTACCCGTCCAACTACCAGCAACTGGCTGGCCAGCACGCGCAGATCATCGCCAACCCGGCGTTCGTCGATGGCAAGGGCGTTTGGGCCGGGCCCTGGCGCGGCAACCGCCATCAACCGCTGGCCGCTGCCCTGAGCCTCCAGCCGGGCGAAGTCAGCGAGGATCAGGCCTGGTATCGCCTAAGTTCCGACGGCGTACCTGCCGGAGTCGCCAGCATGAGCGTGTTCCTCCGTGGGCAGTTCTGGGAGGTCCGCGGCGAAGGTCTGGGCTTCGCTAACCTCAATGGCCTTCACCTTGCCAGCGCTGGCCATGGCGCACGGCTACTGAACCTGTGGCTGTAGGGCCGTGAGCCGGCCACGGGTACGTCTGGGCGACCTTTCGGTCGGCTTTATCCAGAATCTGGAACAGGCCCTGGCCGACCGGGGCCAAGACCCGGCCCCGTTGCTGGAACGCTATGGCCTGACCCCGCAGCGCCTGGCCGAGCCCGGCGCGCGACTGTCGATTCCGCGCTACATGCACCTCGGCCACGCCGCCATCGAACAATCCCGCGAGCCCGCGCTGGGTCTGCACATGGGACGTCTGAGCCGGCTGGGTCAGGCGGGGCTGGCCGGCGTGACCGCGGCCCAGGCGCCCAACGTGGGTGAAGCGGCGCGCACACTGCTGCGCTTCGAACCGCTGTACGCCGCCAACTACCGCGGTCAGTCGAGTTTCGAGGAAGACAGTCATGGCGCCTGGCTGCGTTTCTATTCCATCAGCCCGTACAACGCCTACAACCGCTTCGTGGTGGATTCGCTGCTATCCGGCTGGCTGGCGCAGCTTTCCGGCCTCGCGGGCCAACCGCTGCAGGCCGAGCGGATCGAAATCGAATTTGATGCCCCGGCCTACGCCGAGAGCTATCAAACACTCAGCCTCGCACCGGTGCAGTTTGGCGCCCAGACCAACCAGTTGCGGTTGAGCCGCGCGGTCCTGGAACTGCGCAACCCCGCGCATTGCCCCAGCACCTGGCAGCACCTGCTGCAACTCTGCGAACAGGAACTGCTGGAACGCACCCGCATCCGCAGCCTCGGCGAACGCATCGCCCACTTGCTCGGGCCGCTGCTCAACGGCGGGCGGGAACCGGACCTGGAAGAAGTGGCGCGGCGCCTGCAACTGCCAACCTGGACACTACGCCGCAAACTCGCCGAAGAAGGCACCCAGTTCCGCGCCATTCTCAACGACACCCGTCGTGATCTGGCCATGAGTTATATCCGCGATACCGAGCTGGCGTTTGGTGAGATTGCCTATCTGCTGGGGTTTGCTTCGGCGGAGGCGTTTCAAAGGGCGTTCAAGCGCTGGAGCGGAGTGACGCCGGGGGAGTTTCGGCGGAGTCAGCGGCGGTCGGAAAAGATCAGCGTCTGACGGTTTGGTTTGTGGGCTTATCCGTTTGATTTGGCGAGGCTGCCGGCATTGTGGGAGTTGGCTTGCTAGCGATGGCCATAGGTATCTACACAACTTTCTGAATGGTAGCGGCCGCAAAGCCTTCGCTGGGAGGCCGGGTTACAACTGCCATCCACATGTCGATAGATTTTCAGCAATCTTGAGATCGAGCGCCGCCCGCGCGGCGCATCGCGACGGTTCGGCGCCCCGACAAGCTCGCTCCTACATTGGTTGCAACGTACCTATAGCTGTCAGGCCATGGTGAACGCCTTGGTGGTTCGGCTCGATCTCGAGGCTGGCGCCCCAGCCCCCCGCACTTTCCAGCCATGCAACAAGGCCGGCAACGCCGATCTCACAGGCCATGCCGCGTTGCAACCAATGTAGGAGCGAGCTTGCTCGCGATGCGCCGCGCGGGCGGCGCTCGATCTTGAGAGCGCTGAAAAACTGTCGGCATGCGCCTGGTCGCCATGACTCGGTTTCCTGACTGGCGCTTCATGGTCTTCATACAGCCACAAGATGTGTAGATACCCATGCAGCGATGGCGGTGGTGAAATCGCCGACGTCATCGCTGCGGTTCGGCGCCCCGACAAGCGATCTCCCACAAGGCCCGCAGCCTCGCCCCATCGAATGGATCAGCTTGCTGTTCCTACCCCCAAGGCTCGCTCCACTACTCCGCGACACAAACAAAAAAAGGCCAGTGCAAAAACACTGGCCCTTTCATTTCAATCCCCGCGTCATACCGCTCAGGACGCTGTTCAAAGCTCGGTAGCATCATCGGCTGGCTCTGGTGGATCCAGTTCGAAGGCTTGGTATTCGAGAAGTTCTTCCTGGTAATCGTCCATTTTCACCTGCTCCGTTTCGGTCTGTTCATCTCTGATTCAAGGTTCACCCTAAAGTGCACCGGTGAAGAAAAAATGACAACATCGTGTAGGAAAATAAACGTAGCAGGTGTTACAGGATTTATCCCGCGGGCTAGAGGGCTGCGGGCGTTTCGCCGCTGGTCGGGGCTGGTGGCGTTTCCGAGGTCGGCACGGTAGTGGCCGGGGCCGCAGGTTCGGTCACGACTGGCGCAACAATCGGCTCGGCGCTGATCGGCGCAGCCTCGACAGGCGGCGCGATGGGCTGGGAGCCTTTGCTGTCATCGACCAACGGCGCGGCCTGGGTTTCCACCACCGGTGCAGCGACGGGTACGGGGGCGGCTTCCGGCGCGGCGGCCTGAGCGACAGGCGCGGCGGCAGCGGCGGGCATTTCCGGCACGCCCAGCTCAACGGCCGGCTTGGCCGGGGCAGCAGCTTCTGGCACGACAGCCTCAGGCACCACGGCCTTCTTCTTCGTCGGCTTGGGCAGGAAGCTTTCCACCAGGGCGAAGTAACGGTCGTAGAACTGGGTCGAGGTCACCGTCTCGCTGGCCACCTTGACCATGGAGTCGTCGGACGAGCCGATCGGCATCGACACCGAGCCAAGCACACCGACACCCAGGCTCGCCGAGGTGTTGGATTTCTTCAGCGCGTAGCGGTCCTGCAGGGCGTTGGCGAACATGGTCGAGCGCTGCGCGCCGCTCATGTCGTTGGCGCAGACCACGTTGAAGGTGATCTGCAGGTGACTATCGCCGGTCTGCTGGAAGCTCTTGTTGCCGTTGACCTGGCCTTTGTCGCTGGAGGTGATGATGTAGCCCTGGCTCAGCAGCGCGCGACGGGCCGCTTCGCAGGAGCCTGCCTCGCTGACCGGGAAGCTGCGGGAGAAGGTCCCGGAATCATCGAAATTCTCGTGTTCATAGACAGCGGCTTTCTTCGAGGAACAGCCGGCGACACCCGCCAGCACAAGGGCCAGCCCGAGCGCACCGAGGACGGTTGACTTTGACATTGCAAATCCTGGACGGGAGAAACGGCGCCTATTGTGCAACACATGGCGAGTCACTGAAACCGCCCGTCGGTGAATCAGCGACAGAATTCATCTGTCCGACAGATGGCAGAGCTTCCCCGCCCTTTAAATTTCCCCTGTTGCACCTCGTCCTCTCCCTGACGGCAAAAACCCTCAGCGACCCGAGAGACCACCGCATGACGCTCAAAACCGAAAACCTGACCGGGGAAACCCTGCGCATCCTCAAGCCGTACTGGTGGCTGGTGGTGCTCTCCACTGTGCTGGGGATCGTCAGCGGCCTGAGCGTCACCGGCCTGTTGGCCACCCTCAACAACGCCATGACCCAGGACGGCGGGCCGAACGTCAATTCAGCCCTGATGTTTGCCGGTCTGCTGGTGCTCACCCTCGCCTGCTCCACGCTGTCGAGCCTGTTGAGCAACAAGGTCGGCCAACGGGTCGTGGCCAACCTGCGCCGCGAACTGGCGGCCAAAGTGCTGGTGGCGCCCATCGAGCAACTGGAGCGTTATCGCTCGCACCGACTGATTCCGGTGCTGCTCAATGACGTCACCACCCTGAGCAACTTCGCCCTGTCGGTGGCGCCGATGGTGATCGCCTTTACCGTGACCCTCGGCTGCCTGAGTTACCTGGCATTCCTCTCGTGGCAGATCCTGCTGCTGACCCTGGTCACCGTGGCAATCGGCAGCGGCGCCCAGTACCTGGCGCACAAGGCCGGCATGCGTAGCATTGTCGCGGCCCGCGACGGCGAAGACGAGTTGCAGAAGCACTACCAGGCACTGTCAGCCGGCGCCAAGGAACTGCGCATCCAGCGCCGTCGCCGCCAGCACATGCTGGATGAAAAGATCTTCACCACCACCGAACGCATCTGCACCTCGAACATCCGAGCGGCCAATATCTTCGTCAGCGCCGAGACCTTCGGCTCGATGCTGTTCTTCGCCGTGATCGGTATGGCTGTCGCCTTCCAGGCGCTGTGGCCGGCGGCGGAAAAAACCGTGCTGGGCGGTTTCGTGCTGGTGATGCTCTACATGAAAGGCCCGCTGGAGCGACTGGTCACCGCCATGCCAATCATCTCCCGGGCCAAGATCGCCCTGGGCCGGATCGCGGAACTGTCGTGGAAGTTCTCCTCACCGGAGCCACACCTGCTGGTCAGCGACCGCCCCTCTGCCCTGCAGAACATGCAGACTCTGGAACTGCGCCAGGTGCGCTACGACTATCCACCGGTGGAAGGCAGCGAGTCCTTCCACCTTGGCCCGATCAACCTGAGCATCAAGCAAGGCGACATCGTGTTCATCGTCGGCGAGAACGGCGGCGGCAAGACCACCCTGATCAAGCTGCTGCTCGGCCTGTACACACCGCAACAGGGCGAAATCCTGCTCAACGGCGAGGTGCTGCAACCCGAGGAACTGGACGACTACCGCCAGTTGTTCACCACCATTTTTGCCGACTACTACCTGTTCGACGACCCGCTGCCAGGGGACGCGCCACTGACCGGCGATGCTGCGAAATACCTGGAGCGCCTGGATATCGCCCACAAAGTCAGCATCCGCGACGGCGCGTTCACCACCACCGACCTGTCCACCGGCCAGCGCAAACGCCTGGCGCTGATCAGTGCCTGGCTGGACGAACGCCAGTTGCTGGTGTTCGACGAATGGGCCGCCGACCAGGACCCGGCCTTCCGCCGGGTGTTCTACACCGAGTTGCTACCGGAGCTGAAACAGCAGGGCAAGACCATCATCGTCATCTCCCACGATGACCGGTATTTCCCGATTGCTGATCAACTGGTGCGAATGGAAGGCGGACGGATCAGGGTCGAGCAGGTGGAAGAGCAGGCAATGCCCGCCTGACAACTGCAGTTAATCTGGCGCTCGCGCCTTTCAGACCGGTTGCCGGAGGGGGTGGTGGTAGGCAAGTGCCATCACATGCCAGAATGTGATACTCCACACAAATGGATATCATTTTCTTTGGCATCCCGACCCTCTTCATCCTCTTTCGCGTTACTGCTGAAGCTCGTCCTGCGGGTAAGGAAACCCGCCCTGACAGCCGCCGTTTCGCTCCTTGCCCTGTCGCAGAACAGTCAGGTCCACGCTGCGGAAAAGGACTTCAACATTCCTGCGCAACCCTTGTGGAGTGCCCTGCAGGAGTGGGGCCGGCAAAGTGACCTGCAAGTGCTGGTTAACCCGGAGCAGATTCAGGGCGACGTCAGCCCGGCGTTACGCGGTCGCTACTCTCCCGAACAGGCCGCCCGCCTGTTGCTGAAAAACTGCAGCCTCGACTACAGCCTGCAGGGTGACACCCTGACCCTGGGCGCGACCGCCAGCCCCACGGTACTGGACATGGCGCCCACCTCGATCAGCGCCGAGCCGCTTGATGCCACCAGCGAATTCACCCGGTCGTATGCCGCCTCCGCGGTGACCCTTGGCAAATCGACACAGACCCTGCGGGAAACCCCTCAGTCGGTGACCGTCATGACCCGTCAATTGATGGACGACCGTCACCTCACCAGCCTCGATCAGGTGCTGGCGCAAACACCGGGCATGACCTTCGGCCAGCGTAATTTCGGCTCTCATCTCTACCAGTCACGCGGGTTCGTGCTGGGGGACGAGAGTTACCTGATGGACGGGATTTCCGGTCAGGCCTACAACATCACCGCCTGGCTGCCGGTGGACATGGCCATCTATGACCGTGTCGAAGTGCTGCGCGGCGCCTCGGGGCTGCTTATCGGCCCCGGCAATCCAGGCGGCGCGGTGAACCTGGTGCGCAAGCGCCCCACCGCAGAACCGCAACTCACGGTCATGTCCCGCGCCGGCTCATGGGATGGCTACCGGCTCGATCTGGATGGCAGCGGCAAGCTCAATGAAGAAGGCACGCTGCGCGGACGCTTCATCACCGCCTATGAGGACAAGGGCTCCTACATCGATGAGAAGAAATCCACGCAACCGCTGCTGTACGGCATCGTCGACGCCGACCTCGACGACGACACCGTCCTGACCGGCAGCCTTCGCTACCAGTCCGGACAGTTCAAGGGCTACTCGATCTATGGGCTGCCGCGCTACAAGGACGGCAGTTCCCTGGACATCTCCCGCTCCACCGCGCTGGTTCAGGACTGGAACGAGCACGAAGCCGAGGTCACTGAAGCCTTCACCGAACTCACCCATCGCTTCAACGACGACTGGAGCGCCACAACCTCGGTAATCCACTCCCAGGGCAGCTTCAACCTGGCAGTGGCGTATGCCCGCGGCGCAGTGGACCCGCTCACCCAGAGCGGAACCGCGTTCAGGGGTGTTGAGTTCCGCCACACCGACATCGACAGCACCGGCGTGGACAGCCATGTCGAAGGCCACTTCGAATGGTTCGACCTGCCGCAGCAGATCACCCTCGGCGCCAACTGGTCCCGCCAGGACGTTCTGGAAAAGCGCGTACCGGTGGCCGTGAACGTGCCTGTGGATATCTTCGACGTCGATCATCATGCCTTCGCCAGGCCGGAACGCCCCGCCTGGACCTCGATCAACCAGTCGGTGGACCAGCGCACCGGCGTTTACGCCAACGCCCGCCTGCGCCTCGCCGAACCCCTGACCCTGGTGCTCGGCACGCGGCTCAGTTGGTACAAATACGATTTCAACTACAAGCTTGCCAGTGGCGACTTCACCGCCCGCCAGGATCACCGGCTGACGCCCTTCGCCGGCCTGATCTACGACCTCGACGAGCAATGGTCCTGGTACGCCAGCTACGCCGACATCTACCAGCCACAAAGCGTCTACCGCACCTCCAGCGGTTCGACCCTCGACCCGGCAGTGGGCACCAACTACGAAACCGGGATCAAGGGCGAGTTGCTGGACAAGCGGGTGAACCTGTCCCTCGCGCTGTTCTATATCCGTCAGGACGACGTGGCCGCCCTCGACACAGCCAGCCTCGACAAGTGCCTGACCAACGACCCCACCGGCACTTGCTACGTCAACGGCACCACCCAGCGCAGCCGCGGCGTCGACATCGAAGTCAGTGGTGAAGTCCTGCCGGGACTGCAGGTGATGGCGGGCTACACCTTCAACACGACCCACAGCAGTGCCGGCGGCCCGGTCTCCAACGAAACCCCGAAACACCTCGCACGGCTGACGGGCAGCTACACCCTGCCCGGCGAGTGGAACCGGCTGACGGTGGGCGGCGGCGTCTCGGCGCAGTCCGGTTATTCCTGGAACAACAGCCCGAACCAGAACTACGGCTCGCCGGGGCGGGCGATCTGGGATGCGCGGGTCTCATGGAAACTGGACGAGCACTGGACCCTCGGCCTCAGCGGGGAAAACCTGCTGGACCGCAAGTACTACTACTCCGCCAATGCCCTCGATCGCGGCAACCTGTTCGGCGATCCCCGCAGCTACATGGCCACCCTGCGCGGCGATTTCTGAGCCGCCCTACCCTAATGCCAGTCAGTTAAGCCTGTTGACGCCCTTCGGGGCGCCGAACCGTCGCGAAGGGCTGCATAAAACGCTAACTGACTGACATTACGCTCTACCCTGCCTTTTTGCCTTCCTCCAGAGCTGCTGGGACCCTCGCCCCAGCCGCCTTTCTGCGCCAGTAAAAAAGCGCCATAAAAACAGCGAACCTCCGTGAAAGCGCAGATTTCCGGCGTTTTTTCATGATCTGTCAGAAAGTGAAAATTCCGTTAAATCCGTGCAGGTGCAACTCGTTCTCTTCAACGACGAAACGCGCTCGACCTCAAGAAAAGTGCCTGGGCTTCGGCCTGCCTGCAGAGCACTTGCTGCCAACGAGCCGCAGCCGCGACGGCCGTCGCCCATCCCGACACACAACCATTAGAACGAGTTTTCCTTCCATGCACACAACGCCCCGACTTACGCCACTGAGCAAAGCCCTGCTGATGAGCCGTGCCTTCCGCGCCAAGCCTTCGCTCGCCGCAATCGGCCTGGCACTCACCCTGCCGATCGCCGCCCAGGTACAGGCTCAGGAAGTGGAGTTCAACATCCCGGCACAGCCATTGGCCGGTGCCTTGAGTGAGTTGGGGCGCCAAGCCAATCTGCAGGTGCTGTTCAGCACTGAAGACGTGCGGGGCAAGACCAGCGGCGCGGTACAAGGTCGCCTGACCCCGCAACAGGCCGCCGGCAAACTGCTCGGTGGCTCGGGGCTGTCCTACAGCGTGCAGGGCGACACCCTGACCCTCTCGGCAAATGACCCATCGGCTTCGGTCAACCTGGCCCCGACCTCGATCAACTCCCACGCCCTGGGCACTACCACCGAGAACACCGGCTCCTACACCACCGGCGCGGTCACCATTGGCAAAGGCGCGCACTCGCTGCGGGAAACCCCGCAGTCGGTGTCGATCATCACCCGCAAACTGATGGACGACAAAAACCTCAACACCCTGGACCAGGTACTCGCCAAGACCCCGGGCCTGTCGTTCACCCAGCGCAACTTCGGCTCGCACCAGTATCAATCCCGTGGCTTCGTGCTGGGCGAAGAAGCCTTCATGATGGACGGCATTCCTGGCCAGACCTACAACCTGACCGGCTGGATGCCGCTGGACATGGCCTTCTACGACCGCGTCGAAGTCCTGCGCGGTGCATCCGGCCTGCTGGTCGGCGCTGGCAGCCCGGGCGGTGCGATCAACCTGGTGCGCAAGCGCCCGACCTCGGAACCGCAGTTCTCCATCACCACCCGTGCCGGTTCCTGGGACAACTACCGCATGGACCTGGACGGCAGCGGCCGCCTCAACGACGAAGGCACCCTGCGCGGTCGCGTGGTCGCCGCCTATGAGGACCGGGGTACTTACCTGGATGGCCAGGAAACCCAGACTCCGCTGTTCTACGGCATCGTCGAGGGCGACCTGTCGGAGGACACCACCGTGGCGCTGAGCGTGCGCCGTCAGAAAAGCAACATGAACGGCTACTCCATCTACGACCTGCCGCGCTACAACAACGGCAACTCGCTGGACATCTCCCGTTCCACAACCCTCAGCCAGAACTGGGCCTACAAGGACAGCGAAACGGACGAAGCCTTCGCCGAGCTCACCCACCGCTTCAACGACAGCTGGACCAGCAAGACCACGCTGATCCATACCGAAGGTGATTTCGCGGCGGTCGTCCCTTATGCCCAGGCCCTGGGTTCACCGATCGGCATCAACCCGGTTACCAATGCCGGCGCGACCTGGCGGGGCGTGGAATTCCGCGACGTCAGCATGAAAGGCAATGGCGTCGACAGCTTCGTGGAAGGCAACTTCGATGCCTTCGGCCTGACGCACCAGGTCACCGTGGGCGCCAGTTGGTCGAAGCAGACCGTCGGCACCAAACGCGGCGTGGTAACCGCTGGCATCGTCAACACCCCGGTCAACGTGTTTGACGTGAACCATGATGCATTGATCAAACCGGCACGCCCGGCCTGGTCGCAAATCAACGAATACACCGAAGAACGCAAAGGCATCTTCGCCAACACCCGCATCCACCTGAGCGAGCCGTTGAGCCTGATCCTGGGTACCCGCCTGAGCTGGTACGACTATGACTACAACGACAAGCTGGGTACTGGCGACTACGAGAACAAACAGACCCACGAATTCACCCCGTTCGCCGGCCTGATCTATGACATCAACGAAAACTGGTCCTGGTACGCCAGCTACGCCGACATCTTCAAACCCCAGGCCAACTACCGCAGCGTAAGCGGCTCGCCGCTGGATCCAGCCGTCGGTACCAACTATGAAACCGGGATCAAGGGCGAACTGTTCGACAAGCAACTGAACGTGTCGATGGCGCTGTTCTACATCAAGCAAGAAGACGTGCTGGGCGAAGACGTCGCCAACCGCGGCCGTTGCCCGTCCAACGACGCTTCCGGCACCTGCTACTTCAACGTCACCACCCAGCGCAGCAAGGGCGTCGACCTCGAAGCCAGCGGTGAAGTCCTGCCGGGCCTGCAAGTCATGGGTGGCTACACCTACAACATGACCAGCAGCAGCTCTGCATCGCCGCTGACCACCGACACCCCTAAACACATCGCCCGCGTCAGCACCATGTACACCCTGCCGGCCGAGTGGAACCGCCTGTCCGCAGGTGTTGGTGTGTCTGCCCAGTCGGGTTTCAGCAACAAGACCAACGGCGTGGAGTTCGGGGACGGTGGTCGCGCCATCTGGGACGCGCGCGTCGCCTACAAGCTGGACCAGCACTGGAGCGTCGCGGTCAACGGCGAAAACCTGTTCGACCGCCGCTACTACGTCTCTGCACCGGCGATAGACCGCGGCAATATCTTCGGCGCACCGCGCAGCTACATGCTGACCCTGCGCGGAGATTTCTGATCGGGTTGTGACTGACGTGTAACGAAAGAAAAGGCCAGTCGGGTTACCGACTGGCCTTTTTTTGTGTCTGCCTGGAGGACGTTAGTGTCCTTGAGATCGAGCGCCGCCCGCGCGGCGCATCGCCGGCAAGCCGGCTCCCACAGTGTGATTCGAGCTACACCATATCCCTGTGGGAGCCGGCTTGCCGGCGCTCGATCTTGAGAGCGGCGAAAAACTGCCGGCTAGCGCCTCACACCCATCACTCAACCCACTCCAGCCGCCGCATCAAGCTCTCCAGCAACGCCGGACTCAGGATCACATCATCGTGCTTCTGCCCCAACAGCGTTTCGGACCACAGGCCATTCACCGCACAAGCGCCGCGCAGCAAGGCTTCATCGGCCTCGACCTGCGCGGCATTGCGGCTCGCGCCCGCCCACCAGCACTGCGGCACGACCTTCAGCGGCTTCAAGGCAAATGAGCGGGCCAGGGCCATGTTCACGCCAAGCAGTTGATAGCCACCGGCAATCTCGGCCTGTACGGCGATATCGCGGTGCACGGCACGCAGCGCCTCGGGAGACGCACCGCTCTGTTCGGCGACCCGGTCAATCACCCAGTCGGCAGCCTCCGGCGAATCGGAAAAACGTGCCGTCGCTTCGTCGATCAAACCCAGCACCGTCTGTTCGCCAATACCCGGGGCAAAGGCCAACAGGCTTTTCACCAGGCCATCCCATGGACCTTCAGGCTTCGCCTCGACAGGCGCGTCAACCTGCGCAACCGCTTCGCTGGCCTCCGTCGGCAGGAAACTGTCGATCAACCCGAGGAAGCCGACCTGCTCACCCGCCGACTCCAGCGCATGCGCCACGTCCATCGCCAGCGCACCGCCGAGCGACCAGCCCAGCAGGTGATAAGGGCCGCTGGGCCGGGCTTGCCTGATCTGCTCGACGTAATACGCCACCATCCCGTCCCAGGAGGTTTCAAACCAGCCTGGCACCACATGACTCTTGTTGACTACGCCCAGCACGCTGCGCTGGCCGCTCAAGTGCCCGGCCAGCGGGTAGTAGGCGTAGGTGCCGCCACCGCCCGGCGGAAGGCAGAACAACGGGGCCTTGTCGCTGCCGCCAGTGTTCATGCTGATCACCGGCTTGCTCACCCGCCGCTCCCCCGCGCTGACGAAGTCCGCCAGTTCCTCGAAGGTTTCCAGCAGGAGGAAGTCGTGCAAGCTGATGCTGATGGCGAACGCTTCGCGGATCTTGCCGACAACGCTGATCACCAGCAGCGAATGACCGCCCAAGGCGAAGAAGTTGTCCTTGAGGCCAATCCGCTCGACCTTCAGCACCTCAGCCCAGATCTGCGCCAGACGCTGCTCGCGCTCGGTGCGCGGCGGCTCATAAACGGCCTGGGCCTGGTTGGCATCGGGTTTCGGCAGGGCCTTGCGGTCCAGCTTGCCGTTGGGGGTCTGGGGCATTTTCTCCAGCCACACCAAGTGGCTCGGCACCATGTAATCCGGCAGGCTGGCTTTCAGATGGGTCTTGAGTTCGGCGCGCAACGCGTCGGTGCTGGCCCGGCTGTCACTGGCAACCAGCCAGGCGGCCAGTTGCTTGATGCCGTCCACGTCGACATCGATCACCACCGCTTCGTGTACGGCCGGATGCTCCAGCAGCCGCGC
>NZ_QKVL01000179.1 GCF_003231275.1 Pseudomonas huaxiensis | reverse complement strand
AAAGAAGCTGGGGCCCAGCTCATGATTACCAGCTCGCCGCTGACCTCAGCTTTACTTTCCCGCAGATTGTTATTGTTGCAGCGGACGTCCAATTGCTCGAAGTGGGAGCTATCGAACGCCCGGGGCATGTCGAGGCGATCATTGATGCTGGGCACCACCTTGCCCCGACTACGCCGCATGAAGTAGGCAATACGCTCGTACTCCTGAAAAGTGAAGTCGTGTCCATAGCCGGCGGCCTGCCAGTAAGGGGAGTCCATCTAATAAAAGGTATGAGCCCTGTCATATCGCTGAAAGGTTTTCGACGTCTGCATCCGACAACCGCTGCCACGCTGTAGACAGGCTCTCCTCGATCCGCCGCAGGTTTATTGACGAGCGGGCGAGATGGTCAACTCGACCAAATAAACGCCTGATGCGGAAACGATTGCACTTT
>NZ_QKVL01000178.1 GCF_003231275.1 Pseudomonas huaxiensis | reverse complement strand
GAACCCTGTGGGAGCCGGTCTTGCCGGCGATGAGGCCGGCAGGAGCAGGTCTGGCCCTGTCGCTGCATGGGTATCTACACATCTTTCGGTCATGTGGAGTAATGGCCACCAGGCGCTAGCCGGAAGTTTTCTAGGGCTCTCAAGACCGAGCGCCGCCCGCGCGGCGCATCGCGACGGTTCGGCGCTCCGACGAGCTCGCTCCTACATTTGTTGCAACGCGCCTATGTCTGTCAGGCCATGGCAGTTCAAACCCATGTAGGAGCGAGCTTGCTCGCGATGCGCCGCCCGCGCGGCGCTCGATCTTGAGAGCGCTGAAGAACTATCGGCTAGCCCTTGGTGGCCATGACCAGATCCTCTGACAGGCAACTCGTGGTCGTCACACAATTCCGAGATGTGTAGATACCCATGCCTATCGCTGGCAAGCCAGCTCCCACC
>NZ_QKVL01000177.1 GCF_003231275.1 Pseudomonas huaxiensis | reverse complement strand
ACGTGACCTCAGCCAGTGGCGCCTTCACCGACAAGAACGCCGGCAACGGCAAGTCGGTCGATATCAGCGCAATCGTCCTGGGCGGTGCCGACGCCGACAACTACACCCTGGCCGACAACACCGCGACTACCAGCGCCGATATCGCCAAGGCCAGTATCAGCGCCGTGACCGGTATCACCGCGCAAAACCGCACCTACGACGGCACCACAGACGCGAGCCTGAACTACGATGGCAGCGGTTTCACCGGTCGTTTCGGCGATGACGAGTTGAGTGTGGCGTCTGCCAATGGCGCCTTCACCAACAAGAACGCCGGCAATGGCAAGTCGGTCGGGATCAGCGAAATCGTCCTCGGTGGCGCCGACGCCGGCAACTACACCCTGGCCGACAACACCGCGACTACCAGCGCCGATATCGCCAAGGCCAGCATCAGCGCCGTGACTGGTATCACC
>NZ_QKVL01000176.1 GCF_003231275.1 Pseudomonas huaxiensis | reverse complement strand
CAACGCCGCTCTGCCGGTGCTGCTTGGATGCCGAGGTTTGGGAGCGGGAAATAAACGCTTTTCAAAGCAGCAGCCGCAGGCTGCATCAAGCCTTCGGGGACTGGAGCGCGCTGCCGGTGGTGGGTCTGCTCGTCAGCGTCGGTAGGTCGCGGTAAGCCCGGACTATCCAGAGCCGGGCCGCGTGCAAGGGGTCGTGGAATACCGCAGGCGCGAAGCGACAAGGATATGCCGCGAAAGCCCCTTGCAGGCAAGGCCGGGCGGCGGATAGGCCATTGGGGCGATCCGCTACCTACCGATGCTGATGAGCCTACCTGGTGATGCGGAAGGACCGGCAAGCGGAGCGCGCAGGCCGCAGGCCGGAGACGTGAGGATCGAAGCCCGAAGGGCCAAGACCTGGCGCGCTTTTGGCCAGGGCTTGGTTCACGAGAGCCGCCCCCCGAAGGGGGCACGC
>NZ_QKVL01000175.1 GCF_003231275.1 Pseudomonas huaxiensis | reverse complement strand
GGGTCGTTGCGGGCGGTCTTGAGGTCGAGTTTGTAGAAGCGGTCCTCCAGCGCCATGCCATCGACCACGCCGCCACGCAGGTAGCCATTCAGCACACTCTCGGGCCAGGGATCGTTGGCGATGGCGAGCCAGGCAGTGGAGTACTTGTTGGTGTCGATATTGAGGAAGGCCCCCGGAATATCATGGTCCGCGGTGATGCAGGACTCGGGCAGGGGCCGAGGCTCTTCTCGGGGCACCTGGTACGGCGGGAACTGGCGCAACATGCCTTCGGGCGTGATCTTGTAGGCCTGCCACTCCCTGCGATCGAGCATCACATAGAGAAAGCCCTGGCGCAGAATGCGTGGCTGCTCCAGCCGCATGCGCACGGCCTTGACCTCGGAGCCGCGGTTCAGCGGCAGTGCCTGGGTGTACCAGGGTTCCGGGGCATAGGCGGCGCGCAGGGGCAGGATCGGCAG
>NZ_QKVL01000174.1 GCF_003231275.1 Pseudomonas huaxiensis | reverse complement strand
GACTGGAACGACACGGCCGAGGCCTTCGCCGACGCACCGATTCATGACCTGATCGAGGCCCAGGTACAGGCCACGCCAGAGGCTGTGGCGCTGATCCTTGGCGAGCAGCAACTGAGCTACGCCGAGCTGGATCGTCAGGCCAATCGCCTGGCGCACCGCCTGCGCGAGCAGGGCGTGGGCCCGGACGTACTGGTCGGTATCTCGCTGGAGCGTTCGCTGGAAATGGTCGTCGGCCTGCTGGCGATCCTCAAGGCGGGCGGCGCTTATGTGCCGCTGGACCCGGCGTACCCGCGTGAACGTCTGGACTACATGCTGCGCGACAGCGGCATTCGCCTGCTGCTGACCCAGTCGTCGTTGCTGGCGCAACTGCCGGTGAGCGAGCAGGTTCGCAGCCTGGAACTGGACCTGCTGATCGACTGGCAGGACAGCACCGAGGTCGCGCCGCCGCAGGTTCATCTGCACGCGGACAACCT
>NZ_QKVL01000173.1 GCF_003231275.1 Pseudomonas huaxiensis | reverse complement strand
CTGCCGTCGCGCAGGGTGACGTCGGAGATGTAGATCTTTTTCATGGTCGTTCCTCAGCCGTTGATCATCGACAGGGCCATGCGCTCGGCGGTGGCCATGGCGGCGGACGTCATGATGTCGAGGTTGCCGGCGTAGGCCGGGAGGTAATGGGCGGCGCCTTCGACTTCGAGGAACACCGAGGTCTTCAGACCGGAGAACACGCCGAGGCCGGGAATCTTCAGGTCGCGGACGTCCTCGAACTGGACCTTCTGCTTGAGTCGGTAGCCGGGCACATAGGCCTGGACGGCCTGGGCCATTTCAATGATCGAGGCCTCGACCTGCGCCTGATCCACCGCTTCGGAAAGGACGAACACGGTGTCGCGCATGATCAGCGGCGGCTCGGCCGGGTTCATCACGATGATCGCCTTGCCCTTGGCTGCACCGCCGATCACTTCGATGGCGCGAGAGGTGGTTTCGGTGAACTCGTCGATATTGGCGCG
>NZ_QKVL01000172.1 GCF_003231275.1 Pseudomonas huaxiensis | reverse complement strand
ACCGTTAGCCAGGGTGATGACCAGTGGTGCGCCAGTCACTGGAGCAGTGACCGAAGCGGTGTATGTCACTACGCCGCCTTCGACCGCGCTAGCGGTGGCAGTCAGAGTAACGGTCGACGTATCAATCGAATCCGTAACAGCAGTGACGGCCGCAGTCGGGCTAACTTCCAGATGCTCGAAGTCGCCACCGGTGGTTCCGGTGATGGTCACGCTGACGCTGCCAGCGTCGACGTAAACAGTGTCTTTCGGTGCAGCGAAGGTCACGGAACCTTCGGTGGCGTCCTTGGCGATGGTGATGGTTTCACCGTTGCTCAAGGTGATCTTCATTTCGGTGCCAGCCGGGTTGGTCAGCTTGGCGGTGTAGACGATGTTGCCGCCTTCCTGGACGGAACCGGTGGCGCTGAGGGTCAGGCCGGTGGTGTCGAGGCGCGCAGGATCATCGGTGACGACGGTGGTCGGAGTACCCGCAGTTTCCAGGTGCTCG
>NZ_QKVL01000171.1 GCF_003231275.1 Pseudomonas huaxiensis | reverse complement strand
GGGCGGCATTCTACGCAATCGGCTGAATGTGTCAACACCGAGTTACGGGAAATCTGCAAAAAAATCAGCGACTTTCAAATCCGGCGAATCAAACTTTGAAACCAAAAGAGTGCACCACCTCAGGAGAGGTCGAGTTTACTGAGGCCGCGAAGAAACCAGCGAATCAGAAAAGAAAGGCGTTGAGGCTGTTCAAGGCCCGGCGGACGTCGCGGTTCGAGCCTACTACTGCGCCTACGTGCACGCTCAGTTCGGCAGAATCATTGTTGAGCCGAATACCAAGGCAGATGAGTCAGCCGTGTTTGAGTTCAGGAATCATGAATGGACCGAGATGGCCGCATAAAAGGACGCCCCTGCAGGAGCGAGCTTGTCGGTGCGCCGAACCGTCGCGAAGGGCCTCAAAAGGCTTAACGGTGGGTGGTTTTGCAAAAGTTTTGCAAAAACAAAAAGGGCGACCCTCTCGGATCGCCCTTCAAGTGCCCGGAAACCGGGGCTTT
>NZ_QKVL01000170.1 GCF_003231275.1 Pseudomonas huaxiensis | reverse complement strand
TTGAGCTGGTTGTTATCAGTGGCCTCAACAAACTCTGGAAGCGGCAGCGCTGCGCTCTGCACCGATAACTTCAATGCTCCCGAGTCTCGTTCTCCATCTGCACCGTAGACCTTGTAGGACACCACGACAGTGCCATCGGCATTCGCCTGCACATACTCGTAGCCAACAAGCAGGTCGAATGGCTTACCGACATCACCTTGTAGCACCCCGCGACTCACCTGTGTCACGCCACCGGGTTTGCTGCCGTCCCAGTGCACCTCCACTTTGTCGCCACTCTGCAGGTCCGCCTCGAGAGGAATCTGCACCGTGGCGCCCCCGATAGCATCGGATGGATTCAGCACATCGTCCTTGGCTTCCAGCACCACCGGCAGAGGCAGACTGCCTCGCTGTTTGCCAACCGTGAACTCAAGGGGTACGGAAACACGGGTCGGCTCGCTGTCGCTGACGACACGATACGAAACCGTCACCTCGGCCCCGAGATTCTTCTCAACCTT
>NZ_QKVL01000017.1 GCF_003231275.1 Pseudomonas huaxiensis | reverse complement strand
TGCGCCAGCAGCGCCTGGCTCGCGCGGCGTCGCGCATGGCCGTTGGTGAGAATGGCGGCGGCGGCGATGAATGCCGGCGTGCCCAGCAGGGTGAACAGCAGCGGCAGGCCCAGGCCCATGCTGAGCACCGCGCCGCCGATCAGCGAACCGAAGATCGCCCCGAAACGACCGATACCGAGCATCCAGCTTACGCCGGTGGCGCGGAACTCGGTGGGGTAGTAGCCGGGGGCAAAGGCGTTGAGGCCGGTCTGCGCGCCGCTCATGCAGAAGCCGGCGGCGAGCACGCCCACGGCCAGCAGGCTGGATTCCAGGCTGAAGGCGCCGAGCAACAGGATGCACAGGCCGCCGAGCACATAGGCGGTGGCGATCACGCCGTTGGGGTTGCGGCGGTCCATGATCCAGCCCACTACCAGCGCGCCGACGGTGCCGCCGATCTGGAACAGGCCGGTGATGGTCGCGGCACGTTCGATGCTCAGGCCGCTGTCACGCAGCAGGGTCGGCAGCCAGCCCATGGTCAGGTAGATCACCAGCAGGCCCATGAAATAGGTCAGCCACAGGGCGAGCGTGCCAAGACGATAGCGCGGCAGGAACAACTGGCTGACCGGCGCCTTGCTTTGCAGCGGCGGCTCGGCAACGTGGAAGCGGGTGTCGGCGTTGAAGCGTCCACCGAGCTTGCCGAGGGCCTTGGCGATCTGCTCGGCCGGAGCCTTGCGCACGGCGAGGAAGTGCGCCGATTCCGGCAGCAGCGTCCACAGGAACGGCAGCAGGAGCAGCGGCAGAATTCCGCCGGCCAGCAGCACGGCTTGCCAGCCGTAGGTGGGGATCAGCCAGGCCGCTAGAAAACCGCCGCCGCCGGATCCGAGGTTGAAGCCGGTGAACATCAGGGTAATCAGCAGCGAGCGGTTGCGCTCGGGCAGGTATTCGCTGAGCAGGGTGGTGCAGTTTGGCAGCGCTGCGCCGAGGGCGATGCCGATCAGCAGGCGCAGGCCGGCCAGTTCCCAGGGATTGCGGGCGAAGGCGCAGCCGAGGCTGAGTACGGCGAAACCGGTGACCGCGATCAGCAGCACCTTCTTGCGGCCGAGGCGGTCGGCGTAGGGGCCGGCGGTCAGCGCGCCGATGGCCAGGCCGACCATCCCGGCGCTCATCACCGGGCCGAAGGCGGCGCGGGACAGGCCCCACTCCTGCATCAGCGACGGTGCGATAAAGCCCATGACCGCGACATCGAAACCATCGAACAGCACGATCAGAAAACACAGGCCGAGGATCAGCCATTGGTAGCCCGCCACGGGGCGGTTGTCGATCCACGCCTTGACGTCGACAGATTCATTGAGCATTCGGATTCACCTTTTGTTTTTGTAGGGGTGAACAGCGCGCCAGCCTTCGAAAATGCTGATGGCCGGTGCAGGGTCACCTGGCCGCAATGCGGCGAGGCTTGACTGTAAGGCCGGAGGCTTTGGGGGCGCCTCTGGGAAATGCTTAAGAAGGTATCGAATGTGTTTATGAGGGGCGTTGAGGGCTTGAGGCTTCTTTGCTGCGTGGGGCCTCATCGCTGGCAAGCCAGCTCCCACAGTGTGCGTAGCGATGAGGCCCCAAGCATCAACCCAACACCCATAGTCACATTCTGTATAAACTGCCCGCCACCGTCTCTATTCCAAGCCTTCCCGCCCGGCATCCCCCAGGAGTTTCCGCTTGTCCCGCAACAACCTTCCGCTCGTCATGCTTCCCGGTCTGCTCAACGACCACCGCCTCTGGGCTCACGCCCAGGCCACGTTCGAACCTTCTCGCCAGGTGCTGATCCCCGACCTCAGCCAGGACACGTCCATCGTCGCCATGGCCGAGCGGGTGCTGGAGCAGGCGCCGCCGCGTTTCGCCCTGGCGGCGTTGTCGATGGGAGGTTATGTCGCGTTCGAGATCCTGCGCCGCGCGCCGGAGCGGGTTGAGCGTCTGGCCTTGCTCGACACCATGGCCCGCCCCGACGACCCGCAACGTGCCCGCGTGCGCCGCGGTCTGCTGGAGCTGGCCGGGCTGGGCAAGTTCAAGGGGGTGACGCCGCAACTGCTGCCGCGCCTGATGCACGCCCGTGCGCTCGACACCCGCGTGCCGCAGGTGGTGATGGAAATGGCTGACGATATCGGCCGCGAAGGCTTTATCCGCCAGCAGCAGGCAATCATCGACCGCGCCGACTATCGACCGTTGCTGGCAAGCATCGGTGTGCCGACCCTGGTGTTGTTCGGCGAGCAGGATGAAATCACGCCGCTGGCCGAGGCCCGGCTGATGCACGAAGGCATCCGCGGCGCGCACCTGGAAGTGATCGGCGAGTGCGGTCACCTGCCGCCGCTGGAGCATCCCGAGCGCACCAGCGAACTGCTCGCCCAGTGGCTGGCCGGCGCCTTCGATGCCTGATTCCGTTTATCCCGTTGTCCCCCGGAAGTCCTTGTGAAAGACCCCGCTGATTCACCCGGCCTGTCCGGTATTTTCCTGCTTGGCCTGCTGCAGATTCTGGTCTGGGGCGGTTCGTTCTTCTTGCTGGCGGTGATGGCTGCGCCGATCGTTCGCGACACCGGCTGGGCCCTGCAGTGGGTGTATGGTGCGCTGTCCTTGAGCCTGCTGGTGTCGGCGTTGCTGGCACCCTTGACCAGCCGGCTGATCGCCCGTTTCGGTGGCCGGCCGGTACTGGCCAGCAGCGGCGCGGTGGTCGCTGTGGGCTTGCTGCTGATGGCGGCAGCGCCGTCGCTGGGCTGGTTTCTGCTGGCGTGGGGCGTGATCGGCGTGGGCATGGCGCTGGGATTGTATGAAGCGCTGTTTGCCAGCCTCGGTGCGCTGTACGGCGAAAAGGCGGCCGGGGCGATTACCGGCATTACCCTGATTTCGGGCTTCGCCTCGACCCTGACCTGGCCGTTGGTGGCGCTGCTGATCGAGCATCTGGGCTGGCGCATGACCTGCGTCGCCTACGCCGTGGTGTTGCTGCTCAGCGTCGCGCCTCTGTATTGGCGGGCGCTGCCGGCGGGCGTCGGCATCAAGATCGCCAGCAAGGCGCAACAGGCCGCCGAGGACCGGGTCGACCCGCAGGTCTACTGGCTGCTGACCACGATCTTCGCCATTGGCGCGGTATTGATGACTGCGGTGGCGGTGCATCTGGTGTCGATTCTGCAAGGGCAGGGCCACAGCCTGGTGGCGGCCATCGGCTTCGCGGCGGTGCTGGGGCCTTGTCAGGTGGGTTCGCGGATCGTGCAGATCTTCGCCCGCAAGCGCCATCCGCTGTGGACCACGTTGATTTCAGTGGTGCTGGTGGCAAGCGGCTTGTTGCTGGTGACGCTGGTGCCGGCGGCGACCTTGCTCGGGCTGGTGTTGTATGGCTTCGGCAACGGGCTGCGGGCCATTGTGCGCGGGCTGTTGCCGCTGGTGCTGATGTCGCCTAGCAACTATGTGCTGCTGATGGGGAAGATGTCGTTGCCGTCGCTGGTCGGGCAAGCGGCGACCCCGTTGGTCGGCGGCTGGCTGTTGCAGAGCGCCGGGCCGGGCGCTGTGCTCGGGGTGATGGCCGGATTGGCGGGGGTGAATGTGTTGCTGGTGGGGCTGTTGATGCGGCGGCTGCCCAGCCGGGCTGACTGACGCTTTGGGAGCTGGCAAGCCAGCTCCCCCGCATCGGACCGGTGTTAGAACGGCACCGCCACCGTCAACTGGCTGTACACGTTGGTGCCATTGCCGCCCACCTGATTGCCGCCGTTGGTTTCATCCTTCTTCGGCTGGTACAGGCCGATCACCGGGCTGATGATCAGGTGCTCGTTGACCGCCCATTCGGCATAGAAATCCAGCTCGCGGGCATCGAGGTTGAGGGTGTCGCGGGTGCGCTGGGTGTGGAAGTCGAAGTACAGCGCGCCAACGGTGAGGTTCTCCAGCGGCGTGGCTTTCAGGCCGACATGGTGGATGCCAGTGTTGCTGTTGAACGGCCCGGAGTAGTTGGCCGCCACTTCGCCCTGGAACCAGGTGCCGTAACCCGTGCTCAGACCGGTGAACAGCGAATCCCAGCCCTGGGAATAACGGGTGTAGCGGTAGGTCAGTTTCGGTGCCCAGGCGACGTCGGCGAAGGTGTAGCCGGCTTCGCCGTACCAGGCTTTTTCCGGCCCGGCGTCTTTGTCCTGCCAGGCGTATTCGAAGGCGAAGCTGGCGTTTTCGATGCCGGCGCTGCCTTCACCGCGGACGCTGTAGACGTCCATGTTCTCGCGCTCTTTCTGGAAGTCGCTGGCCCACTGGTCGGTGACGTCCAGGCCGTGGACCCAGGTCAGACCGAGGGTGCCGGCGTCGGTGGTGTAGTCCAGGGTACCGGCAGCCAGTTCGGTTTCGGCCTGGGCGCGGTTGTCGGATTTGAGCCAGAGCACGCTGCCGTGCAGGCCGTCCTGGCCGCCCAGTTTCAATACCGCAGTACGGTCGAAGGCGTGGCGGGCGGCCAGGTAATAGGCGCCGCCACGGTTGAGGTCGCCGTCGGCCGGGCCTTTGCCGAGGTTCGGGCCGTCATCGTTGATCAGGAAGCCGCTGCCGATCTTGACCACCTGGCGACCAGCGGAGAAGTCCACGCCGTCTTTGCCCAGGGCCGGGAACAGATCGCCGGAGCGCCAGCCGAGGAAGGCGTCTTCGATCTTGGTGGTGCGCTCGGAACCGTCGGTGTTGCCGGCGGCGTCGCCGTCGCCCCAGGTCGCCGAGCTGACCAGATTGAAGGTGCCGTACAACGTGCCATTGCCGCCCAGGCCCTGGTCACCGCTGACGCCGTACTTGATGAAGCCTTCGCGCCAGGTCGAGCCGCCGGGTGTGCCGTCGTAGTTCTTGCGGCTGTTGAACATGCCGAACACGGCGAGCATGTCGGCGTTCAGGTGGGTGTCGTCGTCCGCGTAGAGTTCGTAGGCCAGTGCCGGTTGCGCGGCGGCGAGCGTGACCAGGCTCAGGCCGACGGCCCGCGCGATCGGCATCAGGCGATGCTGTTTGTCCATTGTGATTCCCCAGTTGTTATTGGCAGGTGGCCGCGCCCTGGCCCGGCCCCGTCGACGAATGCTCCGTGACGCAGGTATTAGGGCGCTGTCGGTGGGGGTACGTCTTGTTCGTGGCTGCCAGCGGAGTTGATTGGGGTCGCCAGTTGTTGATTGTGGGAGCGAGCACGCTCGCTCCCACAGACTTACGACTCAGGCAGCGTTGCGCCGCCATCGACGATCAGGGTCTGCCCGGTGACATAGCCGGCATTGTCCGAGGCGAGGAACAACATGGCCGCAGCGATATCCGCCGGCTCGCCCAGCCGCCCCAACGGTACGCCGCTGGCAATCTGCGCACTGAGGTCGGCGTCACCGAGGTTGTCCATGGCCGGCGTGCGGATCATCCCTGGTTCCACGCCATTGACCCGCACGCCCAGCGGCGCCAGCTCCAGCGCGGCGTTGCGGATGAACCCGTTGACCCCGGCCTTGGACGCGGCGTAGTGGCTGAGCCCCGGATAGGCCACCCGTGGCCCAGTCACTGAAGAGGTCACCAGCACGTTGCCGCGACCCTGGCGGCGGAACAGCGGCAGCGCTGCCTGGGTCAGCCAGAACAGCGCCGACAGGTTCACATCCAGGGTGCGCCGCAGCATCGCTTCGCTGATCTGCTCGAAGGGGGTGAGGGGAAAATACGCGGCGTTGTGCACCAGCACATCGAGGCGCTCCAGGCCGTCGAGCAAGGTGAAGATCGCCTCGCGGTCGGCCAGGTCGATCCCCGCCGCCTGGGCCAGAAGGCCCTCGGCGCGCAGGCTGTCGGCCAGCGTCTGGGCGCCGGCCAGGTCGAGGTCGGCGATCAGCACTTCGGCACCGCCGCGGGCGAAGCCCTCGACAATCGCCCGGCCAATCCCCTGGGCACCGCCGGTGACCAACACCTGCTGCCCGCGGTAATCGAAGGTGGCATTCATCACGGATTCTCCAGTCGTGTATAGGCCAGGGTCGGCACATCGACCACGGTCGACCCGCCATCGGCGGCGATCACCGCGCCGGTGATGATCGAGGCGTCGTCGCTGACCAGGAACTGGCACAGCGCGGCAATCTCGTCGGCACTGGCGGGGCGGCGCAGCGGTACATCGGCGGTGACCCGGCGATACGCCGCATCCAGGTCTTCGCCGTAGTGCTCCATCAGCGGCTGCATTTCTTCGTCGGCCATTGGCGTGCGCACCCAGCCCGGACACACGCAATTGACCCGCACGCCCTGCGGCCCGAAGTCTCGCGCCAGTGAGCGGTTCAGCCCCACCAACGCGTGCTTGGCGGTGGTGTAGCCGCACACCTGCGGGCCCGCCGCCAGCGAGGCGATGGAGCCGAGCAGGACGATGCTGCCGCGCCGTTCGATCAGCAGCGGCAAACAGGCGCGGGCACTGTGGAAGGCGCTGTGCAGGTTGCCGCGCATCGCTGCTTCCCAGGCGGCGTCGCTGGTCTCCAGCGCGTTGCCCAAACCATGACCGCCAGCGCAGCAGATCAGTGCATCGAGGCCGCCGAAGCGGGCGCGGATCTGTTCGATGAAGCCGGTCCACACCGCGCTCTCGGCGGCATCACCGGCCAGCACCAGGGCGTCGTGGCCGGCGGCCACCCGCTCCAGCGCCTCGCGGCGGCGGCCCACCAGCACCAGGTTATGCCCCAGTGCCGCCATGCGCTGGACACAGGCCTCGCCGATTCCGGTGCCGGCACCGGTAATCAGCACGGTCTTAGTCATGGCCGTGGTCCGTGGTGTTGATCAGGTTGCAGTAGGACGCCACCGGGAAGTTACTGAAGGCGTCGAAGCTGCCTTCGGCGTAGCCGAAGATCTTGCCGTCGCTGCGGTGTTCGCGCAGGTCGATCATCACCAGGCCGAGGGTCGGGATGATCTTCTCGCGCCAGACGAACAGGTACAGTTCATCGGTGATCTTGTAGTAGTGGCAGCGGTCGGTGTCGCACAGACCTTGCTCGACACCCTTGAGGCACTGCCAGGTGTAGTAGTGCTCGTTGAGGTAGATGTGCTCGTATTCCTCGGTCGGGCTGTAGCGGTAGCGGTTGCGGATACCTACCAGTTCGCTGGTCGGCGCGTGCGGGCAGGCGCCGTCCTGCCAAGGGCGATCAAGGGTGCCGTGGAGGAACTGCGCCTCGACGGCGGTCAGGTTCTTGCCGGACAGGGCACGCGAGTACATGCCTTCGCGGGTTTCTTCGGCGCTGGGCATATTGCCGATGACTGCGGTGAAGGACTGGCTCAGGGTGTCCAGCACCAGGGTGATCGACCAGGTCTGGCCGTGCTCGGTCTTGAGGAAGTCGACCAGGACGATGCCCGGGCGCACCGAGGTGGCGCGGTACGGCGCGCTGCCGGTCGAGTGACCATCGGCGGCGTGCCAGTGCAGTTGGTCGGCGTCGAAGCGGTGCTCGATCGACCAGCCGTTGGCGAAGTTCAGGGTCATGCGCTGACCGGCCAGCTCGGCCAGTTGCGGCAGGATGAAGGCTTCCGGGGCGAAGCCCTCAGCCAGGGCGCCTACGGTGATCCAGTCGGTATGGGTGGTCATGGGAGGTGGCTCGTCGTTGTTGTTGGAGCCGTGATGGTGCCGCGTGGGCGTGTGATGCGGTATCAACCGGATGGTTGAGGTGTCGCGGTGTGTCAGTCACGGGATTGTCACGCGCTGGTAGTAATGTGCCATCACTCAACGGCAGGAATGAAATGTGGTGATCCGCCGGTCCGTGTCCTCTCTGGGTTTTCTCCAGTTCCTGCTGCTGTCGTCCTCCGTGGCCATCCTGTCGTTTCTCTGGGTGCTGTATTTCCAGCAGAAGGCGGCGTCGGCGCAAGAGGCGCTGGCCGCCAAGGCGTCCGAGCACCTCAATCTGGCGACGATGGCGGCCGAGAACCTCAGCCAGTTGGTCGACCGCGCCCAGACCATCGGCCGTGCCCTGCAGGCCGACATGGGTGACCCGGCGCAAGGGCGCTGGAGCCTGGCGCGGATGCTCGCCGAGGACCCAGTGCTCAAGCGCATGAGCCTGTACCGCGCAGACGGGCGCGTGCTCTATGCCAGCCATGCCGATGAGCCGCGACAATTACCCGCGCAATGGCTGGCGCAGTTGCAAGAGCACGGCGATCGCTACAGCGTCAGGCCGTTTCTGCCACCCCTCGATGCCCTCGACCGACAGGCCGCCGAGCTGAATTGGCGCCTGCCGTTCCTGCTGCCGCTGGCGGACACGGCTGGCGGCGGCACCGGCAACATCCTGCTGGTGCAGTTGGACATCGGTTACCTGGCCGTGCTGTTCCAGCACATTGACCTGGGCAACAGCGGCCTGATGCGCCTGCTCGACCGCGCCGGCCAGGAGCGGCTGCGCATCGGCAACAGCGGCGTGGTGGTGGCCGGCGAGCCGCTGAAACCCGAGCTGCCGGAGGGTGACGAAGAGTCGGGGCGGATCAACCAGTTCAGTGTCGAGGGCTATTACCAGAGTCTGTTTCGCCATGTGGCGCAACGCGGCTTCACGGTCGTGGTGAGCCAGCAGGAGGAAGAGATTCTCGCGCCGTCGCGCTTGGTCTACGCCCACCAGCTCTGGCTGAACCTGAGCATGACCTTGCTGATCCTCGCCGGGGTGCTGTGGAGCTGGCGGGCATTGGGCAAGCGCCAGGAAGCCTTCAGCGCCCTGGAGCAGGCGCAGAAGATCAACCAGCAATTGATCCAGCGACTGGAGGAAGAGCACCGGCGCAGCAGCCACGCGGCCGCCACCGATCACCTCAGCGGTTTGCACAATCGACGGCAGTTCATGGAGACGGCGGCGCGCACGCTGGCCGAGCAGCGCAGCAAACGGCGCTTGCTGGCGATCCTGTTTATCGACATGGACCGCTTCAAGTCGATCAACGACTCCCTCGGGCACAAGGTCGGCGACCTGCTGTTGCAGGCGGTGGCGGGGCGGATCAGCCGGGCGCTGGAGCCGGGTGACGAGGCGGCGCGCTTTGGCGGCGACGAGTTTGTCGTGCTGCTGGCAGGCTCACGCAGTGAAGAGCAGATCGACGCCTGGGTGCGCATGCTGCTGAACAAACTGTCGGCGACTTACTCGCTGGACGCCCATGAACTGAACAGCAGCCCGAGCATCGGCGTGAGCATCTGCCCGCGTGACGGCCAGGCGGTGGACGAACTGATCCGCCATGCCGATGCCGCGATGTATTCGGCCAAGCAGGCGGGGCGCGGGCAGTACCGCTTCTTCGACCCATCGCTGAACGTGGTCAACGTCGCCGAGTTCGCCCTCGAGCAGGCGTTCGGCCCGGCCTTGAAGGAGCGGCAGTTTGTCCTGCATTTCCAGCCGCAGGTGCGTTTCGACTCCCTGCGTGTGGTGGGTTATGAAGCGTTGGTGCGCTGGCAGCATCCCGATTTCGGCTTGCTTTACCCGGACCGTTTCATTTCCCTCGCCGAGCGCAGCGGTTTCATTGTCGCGCTGGGTTGGGAGGTGGTGCGCCTGGCCTGTGAAGAACTGGTGCGCTGGCAGGCGCGGGGCATTCAGACCGGCCTGGCGGTGAACGTCTCGCCGTTGCAACTGCGCCAGCCGGATTTCAGCGCGCAATTGCTGGAGGTGCTGCGCCATCATGGCGTCGAACCGGCGCGGCTGGAGCTGGAGATCACCGAAACCACCGTGCTCGATGACGAGGGCCAGGCGATCAAGCACCTGCAGGTGTTGCGCGATGCCGGGCTGAGCATCAGCCTCGATGATTTCGGCCAGGGTTATTCGGGCTTTTCCCATCTTCAAGCACTGCCGATCAATCGCCTGAAAATCGACCGCGCCCTGATCGCCCAGCTCTCCAACAGCCACGACGACAGCCCCATCGTGCTGTCCACCATCATCCTGGCCAAGCGCCTGGGGCTGGAGGTGGTCGCCGAGGGCGTGGAAACCCGTGAGCAGGTGGTCTACCTGCGCCTGGCGGGTTGTGATTTTGCCCAGGGGTATCATTTCAGCCGGCCGCTGACAGCGGCGCAGCTCGACCAATACCCACCTTTCATTGATGCGACGGAGACTGCATGCGAGCACTGAACACCTTGTCCTGCCTGCTGTTGAGCGCATTGCTGACGACCACCGCGCAGGCCAAGTGCTTGCAGCCGAGCCTGCGTATCGCGGTGATTCCGAAGAAGAGCATGGAGGTGCTGATCAAGGATTATCAGCCGCTGCTGGAGCGGCTGAGTGCCGCGGTGGGCGTCCCGGCGGCGATCGTGCCGGCGTCGTCCTATGAGAGTGTGGTCGACGCCGTGGTCTCGGGCGGCGTCGACATCGCCTGGCTGGGACCGGCCGCTTATGTGCTGGCGCAGCAGCGTGACCCGCGCATTGAGCCGTTCGCCAGCCTGACCATCAACAATGGCTATTTCACCCCGGCCGGGCATCACTACCAGGCCCTGTTGCTGGCGCGTCGCGGCACGGCAGATGACGTCGCGTCGTTGCGCGGCAAGCGCGGCGCGTTGAGCGATCCGGCGAGTACTTCTGGCAGCGTGGTGCCCAACGTCGAGTTCTCCGCCCAGGTGGGCCAGCCGCTGGCAGAGTTCTTCGGCTCGGTGGTGTTTACCGGCTCCCATGACAAATCACTGGATGCACTGCTGGAAAATCGGGTGGATGCCGCGTTCGTCGCCAGCGTGCGCGCTGATGCGTACCTCAACAGCGGGCGTATCGAGCGCGACACTTTCAATGTGCTCTGGCGTTCGGAGCGTATCTATTACGACCCTTACGTCTTCAGTGGCAGCCTGTGCGGTGAGTACAAGGCGCGCATTCGTGCGGCGATGCTGGAGAACCAGGACGGCCTGGCGGAATTTCTGGCCTCGCAGGATGCCAGCGGCATCGCCCCGGTCAGTCGTGCAGAGTACGCGGCGTTGGTGAGGATGATGCAGGGCAGGTCTGCCGGCACACCTGCGCCAGCTACAGAAACAACGCCCCGATCAACTCCGTCCGGTTCTTGACCCCGACCTTGCGAAACAGGTTGATCAAGTGAGTCTTCACCGTCGGCAAACCCAGCTCCAGTTGCCGGGCCAAGGTCTTGTTGCAGGCGCCGTTCTGCAACAACAGAGCGATTTCCCGTTCACGCGGGGTCAATCCGGCGAGGCGGTCCGGGGTGGCTTTCGGCAACTGCCGCGCAGCCATTTGCATCAGTCCGTGCAGCGGTAACAGGCGCTCCAGTTCGCTCGGTTCGAACGGGCCGAGAGCACCTTCGCGCAGCAGCGACAGCCCGGCCACCGGACGCTCGTCGACACAGGCGACGATTTCCACTACATCCACCACCCGGTGCTGACGCAGGAACCCCAGGTACTCGCGGCCGCGC
The DNA here is from genome assembly GCF_003231275.1 of Pseudomonas huaxiensis. Lineage (GTDB taxonomy): Bacteria > Pseudomonadota > Gammaproteobacteria > Pseudomonadales > Pseudomonadaceae > Aquipseudomonas > Aquipseudomonas huaxiensis. Next base: position 113,962 of record NZ_QKVL01000017.1, on the reverse strand, counting down.
GCGGCATCGTGGTGCGCCAGGCCCTGGCGCAGCGATACCACCGGCAGACCGATGGCCTGGCAGTTATCCGGATTCAGCGGGTCGAGATGGCGGTAATGCTCCAGGTAGTGGTGGTGCATGGGCGCCTGCATGCCCAGCAACTGGAAGTCGCAGGCCTGCAACTGCTCGTCGACCCGGTAAAAGGCGGCAAGGCTGGCAGGCACCTGCTGGCTGAAGGCGTGCAGGCAGTAGTCACCAAGTTCGCGGGCAGCGTTCATCGTGGCATCCCTCTCAGCGGGCGTTGTCCAGCAGTTCGCGAATCTTCTCCACGGCGGCCTGGGCGCAGCCGGCGTCCAGGGCTTCCGAGGCGCCGGACACGCCGATTGCACCGATCACCTGAGCGTCCAGCAGGAAGGGTTCGCCACCGCCAAACAAGGCCAGGTTTGGCTGCAGCGGCAGTCCCTCGCGCACCGCCGCCGAGCATTTCTGCAAGCGTTCTTCCCAGGCCTGGGTGGAGACGCCGAAGCCTGCGGCGGTCAGCGCCTTGTTCAGCGCGATGGCCTGGCAAGGGCGTGGCGCGCCGTCCATGTGCGCGCTGTTGATCGGCTGGCCACTGGCGTCGAGGATCGCCACGCTGACGCGCACGCCAGCCTGTTCGGCGAAGCTGACCGCGGCGTCCAGGGCCTGCATGGCCAGGCGCAGGGTGATGGTCTGTTGCTGACGCAGCAAAGGATTCATTGGGCGGTTTCCTCGATGGGATGTTCAGGGCGTTTCCGGCGCAGCAGAAGCAGTTGCCAGAGACAGTAGACCGATAGCAGCGCGGCGGCGATGTGCATGGCCCAGGGGCCGCCGATATGGGCGGCGAGCAGCCCGGCGAGCAGGCCGCCGATGGCATCGAAACCGAAACGGGTCGAGGTGTAGATCGATATCACCCGGCCGCGCAGGGCTTCCGGCGCCTGGCTTTGCAAAAGGATGTTGGTGCCGACGTTGTTGATGGTCACGCCGAAGCCCAGGATCATCATCGCCAGCAACGACAGCGGCAGGCTGCGGCTGCTGGCGAACAGCAACAGACCGATGGCGCTGGCGATGGCCGAAAACAGGATCAGCCCGCGCAGTTTCGCCGCGCTCTGCCGCCCGGCCAGCAGCACCGTGGAGAGCAGCGAGCCGAGCCCGGCGGCGCCCCACAGCCAGCCGAGGGTGCGGGCGTCACCAGCGAAGATGTCGCGGGCGAACACCGGCAGCAGCACGGCGTAGGTGGAGGCGGTGAGGTTGACCATCAGCACGCCGATGATCAGCGCGCGCAGCGAGGGCGAGCGCAGGGTGTAGTCGAGGCCTTCACGGAACATGTTGCGCATGCTGCCGCTGGCTTTTTCGCCGGGCGCCAGGCGGATCGCCAGCAGGCCGAAGATCAAGCCGGCGTAAGACAACGCGTTCAGCGCAAAGCACAGCGCCTCGCCGGTGAGCGCCAGCAACAGGCCGGCCAGGGGCGGGCCGACGAAGCGCGAGCAAGTGAACAGCATCGCGTTGAGGGCCAGGGCGTTGGGCAGATCGTCGCGGTCGTCCACCAGGCGGCTGAGCAGCGACTGGCGCAGCGGGGTGTCCACGGCGTTGAGGACGCCGAGGGTCGCGGCGAGGACCACGATCAGCGTCGGCGTGATCAGCTCCAGCCAGGTCAGCAGCGCCAGCCCCAGCGCCTGCACCGCGAGCAGGCTTTCGATAAACATCAGCAGGCGGCGCTTGTCGTGGCGATCGATCCAGGCCCCGGCGATCGGCCCGACGAACAGTTGCGGCAGCAAGGTCGCGCAGGTGGTGATACCGAGCAGCGCGGCCGAGTCGGTCAGCCGATAGACCAGCCACGACAGCGCCACCGTTTGCACCCAGGTGCCGAGAGTGGAGACAGCGTGGCCGATGAAATACAGACGGAAATTGCGGTGATGCAACGCCCGCAGGACATTAGGCCAGCGGTTTGGCCCGGAAGGTTGCGCAGCTTTCACGATCGAGGACGCCAGTGCATGGAAAAGGACAAGGCAGCCCGCCGCCAGCGAACGCCGCGCCCGACTCTACCCGGTTGCGCAGGGGGCGTCTTGCCTGAGGCTGTCGATTGCATGTGTTTGCCTGCCAACTGTGTGGCATGGACGTCTACTTATCTCGCAGGCCATGAACCCATTACTTAGGCTCTGTATGAAAAGCCTTGATACTCGCTTTCCGGCTCGCGATACCGCTCATCTTTGTAGCTTTATGCAACACCTGGCAGGACCATCACTCCTCTTGTTCCTTGGCAGGGACGGTCAAGCACTCGGCACCCCCGTGCAAGACGCCACTGCGCCAATCCGGTCAACTCGGGGTTTCACTGCCGAACGGTGTGCGCTGATGTTTTTCAGGAACGATCATTGGGTGCGGGAGCTGGAACAAGGACTGACGCAGATCAGCCAGGGTCAGCGCTGGGACGGGCCGCGCAGCGCGCAACTGGAGCGCCACCCGACGCTGCTCCTGGCCTTGCGCGAGCTGGCCGGTGAACGCCAGCAGGACCAGCGTTTGCTGGACGAAACCCGCGCCCGTTGCAGCGAACTGACCGACCAGCTCGAACACGCCCACCGCCAGGACGAGGCCGCGCGGGACGAAGCGCGGCAACTGCAGCAGCGCTGCCAGCACCTGGAAGACGCACTGCGCGAACAGGCGCAGCAACTGCAGGCGCATCAGCAGCAGGCGGCGATCTGGGCGCAACTGCAATCCACTCTCACCGAAGGCACCTGGGACATCAGCGTGGTCCAGGGCGACGTACAGCACCCCGACAGCAACATGCGCATTTCCAACCAGTTCCGGGCGCTGATGGGCTATAGCCCCAGCGAGTTGCCCGACGGCTGGAACGCCCAGGTCAGCATCACCCACCCGGACGACCTGCCGCTGATCATGGCGGTGTTCGACCGCGAAATCCTCAAGCCTGGCGCCAGTGGCGAGTACGTCTTCGAGTACCGCATGCGCCACAAGTCGCGTGGCTATATCTGGTGCCGCGAGCGCGGCTGCGCGGTGCGTGACGAGCGTGGCCTGCTGTTGCGGGTGATCGGCGCGGTGCGTGACATCAGCGATGAACGCAGCGCCCAGGCCAGCCATGAACAGATGCTGTCGCAGAACCAGACCACCTACGCGCAGATCGCCACGGTGGTTGGCGTGATCAAGAGCATTGCCGAGCAGACCAACCTGCTGGCGCTGAACGCCGCGATCGAGGCGGCGCGGGCGGGGGAGGTTGGGCGGGGGTTCTCGGTGGTGGCCGAGGAAGTGAAAAAGCTGGCGGACAGCACGCGGCAGGCGACGCAGCAGATTCAGGCGATGTTGAGTTGAGGGCGGATTTTTATTCGAGGTGATTTCAGGATGGGGATATGCACATCTTTTGGTTTTGGGGTGGCTGGAAGGCGCATGTCGGAAGTTTTCCAGCGCTCCTGAAATCGAGCGCCGCCCGCGCGTCGCATCGCTGGCAAGCCAGCTCCCACAACGATGCATGGCTGGAGAGGGCTCGTAGATGCAGTGCAACACACTGTGGGAGCCGGCTTGCCGGCGATGCGACGCGCGGGCGGCGCTCGATCTTGAGGGCGCTGCAGATCCGCCGGCTAGCAAATGGCGGCCATCACGTGACCGAAACAAGCTTTACCGATCTTCAACTCATCGCTGGTTGGCGAGTTCTCTTCGGACGATTTCCGCGCCGGCGCTCAACGCATTCAGCTTGCCTCGCGCAACAGGGCGGGGCAGGGGCGCCATGCCGCAGTTGGTGCACGGATAGAGCTTGTCGGCATCGACGAACTGAAGGGCCTTGCGCAGGGTATTGGCCACTTCCTCCGGGGTTTCGATGGTGTGGTTGGCCACATCGATAGCCCCGACCATCACTTTCTTGCCGCGAATGAGTTCAATCAGGTCCATGGGCACATGGGAGTTGTGACATTCCAGCGAGACGATATCGATGCTGGATTTCTGCAGCTTGGGGAAGGCTTCTTCGTATTGCCGCCACTCCGAGCCCAGGGTTTTTTTCCAGTCGGTATTGGCTTTGATGCCGTAGCCATAGCAAATATGCACGGCGGTCTCGCACTTCAGGCCTTCAATTGCCCTTTCCAGGGTCGCGACGCCCCATTCATTCACTTCATCAAAGAAGACATTAAAGGCAGGCTCGTCGAACTGGATGATGTCGACGCCGGCCGCTTCCAGTTCCCTGGCTTCCTGATTGAGGATCTTGGCGAATTCCCAGGCCAGTTTTTCGCGGCTTTTATAGTGGTTGTCGTAAAGCGTATCGATCATGGTCATCGGACCTGGCAACGCCCACTTGATGGGTTGCCCGGTTTGCTGACGGAGGAATTTGGCGTCTTCGACAAACACCGGCTTTTTCCGGGCAACCGCGCCAACTACCGTCGGTACGCTCGCGTCATAGCGGTCACGGATTCTGACCGTCTCGCGCTTCTCGAAATCAACCCCTTCGAGGTGCTCGATAAAGGTCGTGACGAAGTGTTGGCGCGTTTGCTCGCCGTCGCTGACGATATCAATGCCGGCCTGTTGTTGTTCTTGCAACGACAGGCGCAGGGCATCCTGTTTGCCCTCGATCAGTTCTTCACCTTGCAGTTTCCACGGTGACCAAAGCGTCTCCGGTTGGGCCAGCCAGGAAGGTTTTGGCAAGCTGCCAGCAGTTGAAGTGGGAAGCAGTTTTTTCACGGTGGATAGCCTTGTGTAGTCGAAAGGTCAAAGAGCGTAATTAGCGGAAAATTGCTCAAGGGCAGCGTGGTGCGGTTTGATGAAATGCTCCTCGGCAAACTTTCCTTGCTCGATAGCCAGGCGGCTACGTTCTTCCCGGTCGTAAACAATACGGGTCAATGAGTAATCCTGATGCTGCAAGCTGGGCTGATAGGATTTGCCGGCAGCAGAATTCGCATTGTAGATTTCGGGCCGGTAAATCTTCTGGAAGGTATCCATGGTGCTGATGGTACTGATCAGCTCCAGATTGGAATAATCACCCAGCAAGTCGCCCGCAAAGTAGAAAGCCAGCGGCGCAACGCTGTTTGGCGGCATGAAGTACCGAACTTTCAGACCCATTTTATTGAAGTACTCATCGGTCAATGAGTATTCATCCTGCAGGTATTCGATACCCAATACCGGATGCTGGTTTTCAGTTCGGTGGTAGATTTTGCTGCTCGAAACGCTCAGGCAAATGACCGGCGGCTTGGTGAAATGCTCCTTGAAAGCGCTCGAATTCACGAAGTGCTTGAACAGCTTTCCATGAAGATCGCCAAAATTTTCGGGGGTGCTGAAACCCTGCTGATCTTTGTTGTGCTCCAGCAGCAACACGCTGAAGTCATAGTCCCGCACGTAAGAGGAGAAGTTATTCCCGACAATGCCCTCGATGCGCTCGTTGGTTTTCAGGTCAACGATGGTTGTCTTCAGAATTTCGATCAGGGGCAGGGAGCTGCCGCTGCTTTCAACGCCAACATTCATCTCGACGGAAATGATTTCGAGTTCGACCGTGTAGCGATCACCTTTAGGGTTATCCCAGTGCGCCAGCGCATTGAAGCGGTTGTCGATCATGGTCAGTGCATTGCGCAAGTTTTCCTGGCGATTCTGACCTTTGGCGAGGTTGGCAAAGTTGGTGGTGGTGCGGGTGTTTTCGGCGGGGCGATAGTTTTCGTCGAAACAAATACTGTTGACGGTAAAAGTAAACTCGTTGTTCATCGGGGGCGGATGTCCTTATTGCTGAGTGAAAGCCTGACTGTATTCAGACTTTCACTCAGCGGTATCTATGTTCTTTCCAATTGAGAATAATTCTATCCTGAGCCCCTGGATGAATGGAATTGAATTGGTTTCACCGCATCTTTAGTCATATTCATGATCTGGTGCGCGGTTGATTGCAGCGAAGCCTTCAACGCCGCCCGTTGAAGAACCCCGACACCTGATGCACCGTCTTCCCCGCACTGAGAATCAGCGGCCGGAAATTGTCCTTGCCGATGATCCGCGCATGCTTCACCGAACTGATCAGGTCATAACGGCTCGAGCCTTCCGCCATGCCCTCCGCAAGGATCTTGCAGATGATGTGGCTCGGGGTTACGCCAAACCCGGAATAGCCCTGCACATAGAACGCATTCGGCCGTCCGCTGAGCGTGCCGATCTGCGGGAACAGGTTGGCGCTGGTGGCCATCGGGCCGCCCCAGGCGAGGTCGATCTTCACGTCCTTCAGGTACGGGAAGATCTTCAACATCAACGCGCGGTTCCAGGCTTTCAGGTCGTTGGGGATGTGCTCGATGAAGGGCGTGGCTGCGCCGAACAGCAGGCGGTTTTCGTTGGTGACCCGGTAGTAGTCGATCACCGGTCGGATATCGCTGTAGGCGCCGCGGATCGGGCTGATGCGCTGGATCATCTCGTCCGACAGCGGCTCAGTCATCAACTGGAAGGCGTAGGTGTTGATGGTGCGGCTGTGCAGCTCCGGTTCCAGCTTGTTGAGGAAGCTGTCGCAGGCCCACAGCAACTTGCTGGCCTTGACCGAACCACGGCCGGTGCGCACGGTGATTTTCTCGCCGTAGGTGACTTCCAGCGCAGCGCTGTGCTCGAAGATGCGCGCGCCGTGACCGACCAGGGCCTTGGCTTCACCGAGCAGCAGGTTCAGCGAGTGCACATGGCCGCCGCCCATGTGCAGCAGGGCGCTGCCGTAGGCGTCGGAGCCGATGATCTGCTTGACCTCGGAGCCACCGAGGAAGCGGATTTCGTCCTTGCTGTTGACCTTCTTGAATTCTTTTTCCCAGGTACGCAGGGTCTTTTCCTGGCGCGCGTTGAAGCCCATGTAACCGTAGCCGTGGCAGAAGTCGGCATCGATGTCGTACTTGGCGATCCGGTCCTTGATGATGCCGGCGCCCAGTTCGCTGATCTCGAAGATTTCCTGCAGGCCCTTGTCGCCGACGCTGCTCCTGATTTTCTCTAGGTCGTGGCCGATGCCCGCCATGATCTGCCCGCCATTGCGCCCGGTGCCGCCGAAGCCCAGGTAACGTCCCTCCAGCACCACGGTGTTGGTGATGCCTTTCTCGGCCAGCTCCAGGGCGGTGTTGATACCCGAGAAACCGCCGCCGATCACCACGACATCGGCTTCGATATCGTTTTCCAGGATCGGGAAGCTGAGGTTGTACTTCTTGGTCGCGGTGTAATAGGTGGGCGTTTCGATGTTGATCATGGGGGCGGCCTGAATAGTTGGAGTTGGCTGAGGCAGCAAGGGGCGTCTGGAGCGCCAGTTACACTTTGCATTAAATGCCTAACGAACGATAGGTTCTTGATTCAGCCTGCTGTCGGTTTTGATCGGGGCTGCCAGTTTTTTGCGGGGAGGGCGATAAGGGCGGGAGGGAGGGCGTGACGTTCGCGACAGCCCGGCGTAGCGGACTGTCGCGCTGGCGGTGTTACAGGCGGCCGACAGCGGCCAGTTGGCTGGAGGAGGCCTGCGCTGCCGGAACGGCAGAGCCGTCCTGCGGGGTGACCGGGAAGATCGCGTTGATCTGACCGGTGGCGGACGAGCCGAAATACGGGGTGACCACGTCGGCCTTGCCGTCGTACTTCGACCAGCCCAGCGCACCCAGCAGCATCGCAGTGTCGTGCATGAAGCCTTCGCCGTGACCCTTCACCGCGTATTCCGGGAGCATGGTGCAGAAGGCGTCCCACTCGCCGTTTTCCCACATCTGCACGACACGGTGGTCGAGGGTTTCCAGGAACGGGCTCCAGACCTTGTCGGCGAATTCCGGCGCCTGGCCGTTCTGGGCGAAACGGTGCGACAGCGACCCGCTGGCGAGGAACGCCACGGTGCCGTCGTAGTGGTCTTCCACGGCCTTGCGCATCGCCCAGCCCAGGCGCGCGCTGTCGTTCAGGTAGTGGGAGGTGCACAGCGCCGAGACCGAGACCACCTTGAAGTGCTGGTCGGCGTTCATGTAGCGCATCGGCACCAGGGTGCCGTATTCCGGGCCGAGGCTGGTGGCGTCGTGGGCCATGGTCTCGACGCCCTGGCGGTTGCATTCCTCGGCCAGCAGGCGGCCCAGCACGTCGTTGCCCGGTACTTCGTAGTCCATGTTGGCAATGAAGTGCGGCAGTTCGTTGCTGGTATAGGTGCCCTTGAAGTGTGGCGCGCAGTTGATGTGGTAGTTGGCGTTGACCAGCCAGTGCGTGTCGAAGACCACCAGGGTGTCGACGCCGAGTTCGCGGCAGCGGCGGGAAATTTCTTTGTGGCCATCGATGGCGGCCTGGCGATAGCCCTGGCGCGGGCCCGGCAGTTCGGACAGGTACATCGAGGGAACGTGGGTGATCTTGGCAGCCAGAGCAAGTGTGCCCATGACGGTTCTCCTGGTGGCAGACGCCCTCTTTGGCGGGGCGCGTCGATTATCGGGATGTTGGCACGCAGGCGATACCGGCCATTGGCACCTGCAGCAGGGTCATGGCTCTCGTCGATTGGGCCTGGCACATCCTTCGTCTGGAAATGCGGGCTGCCCATTGGACGCCATTGCCGCAGGTGTTGCTTGCCTGCCGCTGCCAATCATTTGATTCAGCTTGCCAGTTGCTTCCCGTGCGGTGCACGGGAAGTCGCCGAACGGCAGTTGCCCTGAACGGGCCTAGGCCCACCAGTAACGCACGAAATGAAAGAAGATCGGCGCTGCGAAGCACACCGAATCCATGCGGTCGAGCATGCCGCCGTGGCCCTCGATCATGTGTCCCCAGTCCTTGACCCCGCGGTCGCGCTTGATCGCCGACATCACCAGCCCGCCGAAGAAGCCCATGACGTTGACTACCAGCGCCATCAGCGCCGCCTGCCACATGTTGAACGGGGTGATCCAGTACAGCGCTGCGCCAATCAGCGTCGCCAGGAACACGCCGCCCAGCAGGCCTTCGAGGGTCTTGGACGGCGACAGTCGCGGCGCCACCTTGCGTTTGCCGAACAGCTTGCCGCAGACGTACTGCAGCACGTCGCTGATCTGCACCACCAGGATCAGCCAGGCGATCAGCAGCAGGTTGCGGCCCTCGTAGCCGGGGATGTCGAGGGTCATCAACGCCGGCACCGAGGACACGCAGTAGACCGCAATCATCAATCCCCACTGGACCTTCGAGGCGCGTTCGAGGAAGCGCGTGGTGTCGCCGCCGAGGCTGGCCAGGATCGGCAACAGAAGGAACAAATACACCGGGATGAAAATGCTGAACAGCCCGTACCAGTCGAAGCCGATCAGCAGGTACTGGCCGGGCAGGGCGACGTAGAACGCCAGCACCAGCGCCGGGTAATCGCCGCGGCGGGTCGGGGTCAGGGTGATGAACTCGCGCAGGGCGTAGAAGGACACCAGGTAGAACAGCACGATCACCCCGGTCTTGCCGAAGATGAAGGCCAGGCCGATGACCAGCACCATCACCCACCAGGCGTCAATGCGGGCGTTGAGGTTGTCGATCACCGCGTGCGGGCCGGGGCCGGCGCGCCACTTCAGCAGGCGGCCGATCAGGCTGGCGAGCAGGAGCAGGGCGCCGATGCCGGCGAACAGGGGCCAAGTGTTGTGTTCCATTTCAGACCTCCTTCGGCGCGAGGGCCAGCAGGGCGTGGCTGGCGCGTTCGAGAAAAGCCTGCTTGCTTTCGTCCGGCGCCAGTTGCAGCGGCTCGCCGAAGCTCAGGGTGCACAGCAGCGGCAACGGCAGGGTGCGGCCCTTGGGCATGACGCGGTTGAGGTTGGCGATCCACACCGGCACCAGTTCGACTTGCGGCTGCGCCGCAGCCAGATGAAACAGGCCGCTTTTGAACGGCAGCAGCGGCTCATCGCCGAGGTTGCGGGTGCCTTCCGGGAAGAAGATCAGCGAGTCGCCCTGGGCCAGAGCGTCCTTGACCGGTTGCAGCGGATCGGCGTCGGGTCCGTTGCGCTGGCGGTCCAGCAGCACACCGTTGAACACCTTGCTGATCAAGAAATTGCGCACGCCGGGCTTGAGCCAGTAGTCGGCGCCGGCCACCGGACGGGTGCGCTGGCGCAGCGGCTCGGGCAGCGAGGCCCAGATCAGCACGAAGTCGCCGTGGCTGCTGTGGTTGGCGAAATACAGCCGCTGCACCGGCAGCGGGCTGCAGCCCAGCCACAGGGCGCGGGCGCCGGTGACCAGGCGGGCGAAGGAGGTGATGAGGAAGGCGGTGAAGGCAGCAAGCATGAAAACGTCCTTATGCGGCCGGAAGCCAGGGCAGGGAAAGCAGCGTGAGCACGGCGAGGAAAACCTGCAACCCCAGGCACAATGCCTGGCCGCGCAGCAGGCGCAAAGCGCCGCGGCAGCGCGATGGCCAGTCCCGCTCACGGCCGGCGGCGGGTTTCAGGCCGAGTTCGTGAAGGGCCTGGTCCAGCGCCCGGGTGCGGCTGCTCAGGCGTCCGGCGTCGTTGGCAAGGTTGGCGATCAGGTCGGCATCGAGGGCGACCCGCAGGGCGAAATACTTCTGCGCGATACCGAGCACCACCAGCACGGCGCAGAGCAGGCTGGCCAGTCGCGGGTGGCTGGCGGCGATCAGCAGCGGCGCCAGCCCGTAGGCTAGGGCCAGCAGGCTGATGCCGTCGGACAGACGCTCGATCTGTGGGCCGCGCGCGAGCAGGCGGGCGGCCAGGGCAAGCTGGGCATCTTCGCTCATGGCCAGGCTCCGGGTTGCAGGCTTTCCAGCAGGCGCCGGTGCGCCGGGTGCAGGACCACGCCGGGGCGGGCGCGGCGAATCAGGGTTTCGGCGGTAGTGACATCGGCGCAGCGCCCGCTGAGCAGCAGCCACGCCGCCACGGCGCAGGCGCTGCGCGAGTAGCCCAGGGCGCAGCAGACCAGCAGTGGACCGTGGCCGCGCAGTGTTTCGATGGCGGCCGCCGCTTCACGGCACAGCGCCTGTTCCGGCACCACTAGGTCCAGGCTCGGCAGGCTGCGGTAGTGTTGACCGGGGAGGACTTTCAGCGGCAGCTCGGCGCACAGGTCGACCACTGCGGCGAATGCCGTGGCTTCGCCCCGCGCCGGCAGGCGTCCGAGGAACACCCCGGCGCAGACTTCGTCGGCTTGCGGGTGACGCCGGGTCCACAGTCGCGAATTGATCCAGGCCACCGCAAGGTACGGCGCCAGTAGCCAGCGCACGGCGCACGGCTGAGTGCCATCGGCGCGTTTCTGAAAGCCGCCGGCGCCGAACAGCAGGTAGTTCAGCGCCACCATCAACGCCGCCAGCCCGGGCCACAGCAGCCACAGCCAGCCGCCCTTGAGGACGAATGCCGCGCCCGCCAGCAGCGCGGCACCGAGCGCATAACGCCAGGCCAGGCGGTAGCGCTCCGGCGTGTCGGGCAGGCGGGTGAGGTGCAGGGGTGAGGATCCTTCCCGTGGCCACAGCCAGAGGCAGAGGAAACCGGCGAGCGCGCCGGTGGGCAGGTCGATGAAATGGTGTTGCCAGGTGGTCAGCACCGACAGGCCGATCAGCACCATCCACACATGCAGCATCCCGCGCAGCAACACGCCGCGGGTATGCCGGGCGAACATCGCCCAGATCACCACCAGAAGCGCGATGTGCAGCGACGGCGCCTGGTTGTAAGGCTTGTCGAAGCCCATCAGCACATCGAACAGCCAGCCGAACACGCCATCCAGTTCGGGGCGTTCGAAGGTGAAGCGCAGTGGCCAGAGCAGGAAGCAGACGATGCAGATGAGCTGGGCGCTGAGCAGGCGCAGGGCGTGGCGGTCCATTTCGCCACGGGTGCGCGGCACCAGGAAGGACAGGCCGTAGAGCAGGTCGATGGACCAGTACGGAATGATCGTCCACGACCACAGCGGCACGTGCCGCTCCCAGGCGAACACCAGGCTGCCGACATCGGTACGCTGGGCGGTGAAGCTGTTGCTCAGGCCGTAGCTGATGAAGAACAGCGGGCCGAGCAACAACAGCCAGAGCACGCCACGGCGAATCAGGCCGGGCTCGCGGGGTACGCTCATTCGCGCACCCGTTGGGCGAGGCTGACGCTGAAGATGCCCCATTCATCGATGCGCTGCTCCAGCTTGCGGAAGCCCGCCGCCTGCACCAACTGGTCCATTTCCGCCTGGCTGCGCCGCCGCATGACCCAGGCTTCGCCGCCGCGATGGCTGGTCAGTGCGCGGGCGATCATCTCCAGTTGCGGGTGCCACGGCTGGCCGGTGTAGACCAGGTAGCCGCCGTCTTCGATCGCCTCGGCAAGGCCGGCCAGCGACGTGCGCACCAGGTCGTTGTCGGGGAACAGTTCATACAGCCCGGAGACCACCGCCAGCGTGGGTTTGGGGTCAAGCGCGGCGAGGGAGGCGCGGTCGAAGGCATCGCCCTGAACGAAGCGGGCAATGTCGCCCAGGCCTTTCTCGCTGATCAGGGCGTTGCCCTGGGTGACGTTGAGTTCGCTGTAGTCGCGCAGCAGGATCGAGTCGGGGCGTTGTTCCAGTCCTTGCAGAGCCTCAAGGATGTAGCGGCCATGGCCGGCGGCGATATCGACGATATGCACCGGACGACCCTGCTGGCGCAGGCGTTCGATAGCGTTGCGCAGCAGTTCCTCGGCGTGCAGCTTGCGCTGGCGGATGCCGCGCCAGCCAATGGCATCGAGGTAGTTGCGGTCGACCAGCTGGCCGAGCTTGCCCTTGCCGTTGGGCTGGTTGCGGTAGACGTAGTCCAGGGTGCTGCCGGAGTCGAAGCCGGTGTCGAAACCGAGCTTGACCCCTTCGGACAACTGCTTGCCCAGGCGCAGCGAGGCGCGGGTGGCTTGCCAGTAGAGGTTGCGCGGTGAGTATTTCGGCAACGGCGCGGCGAGGCTTTCCGCTTCGGCGCAACTGGCGCCCTGGCGGTCGGCATCGAGCAGCGAAGGACGCTCGGCCGGCTGCTGGAAGCACTGGCCGACGAAACGGCGGATCCGCGCCAGGGCATGGGCGCGATCACGCTCGCCGAGGGTGTCGTGGAAGAAGCCGGGAAGGATGTGCTTTTCCTTGTGCAGGGTGCCGAGGCGGTCGAAGAACTGTTCCTGCGGTTTGCGCCGCACCACCACGTCGGCGCCGGAAATCAGCACCTGGGTCGGGATCTGGATCGCCTGGGCATCGGCCACCACGCGGTCGGCGGCGTCGTACAGCCCGAGCAGCATGTTCACCGAGATTGGCCGGGTGATCAGCGGGTCGCTGGTGTAGGACATCACCCGCTCGGGGTCATGGCTGAGCAGCGCCGGCTTGACGTAGCTGTTGACGAAAAAATTGCCGCGCCAGGCCCGCAGCAGTTTCAGGCCGGGGCGGGCGAAGGGCACGTAGAGCTTGATGCTGAAGGCCGGCGAGGCAAGCACCAGGCAGCGCACCTTCGGCGCATAGTCGTGGGCCCAGGTGGCGATCAGCACCGCGCCGACGCTCTGTGCCAGCACGGCCATGTCTTCCTCAGCGATGTCGTGCTGGCGAGTGATGTGTTCGATGAAGGTCTGCACGTCGCGCACGCTGGTGGCGAAGCCGGGGCTATCGCCTCGGGTGCCGGGGGACTGGCCGTGGCCGCGCGCGTCCCAGGCGAAGAAGTCGTGGTCGGGCAGGTTGAGTTCATCCACCAGATGCGCCATGCGCCCGCCGTGTTCGTGGCCGCGGTGGAACATCACCAGCGCGCGTTTCGGCTGGCCCGGCTCGCGTTGCGCCGGCCAGTGGCGGTAATACAGCTCGACGCCGTCATGGGTGGTGAAGTGCAGTGATTGCGCCTGGCGCATGGGACAGATCCTTATCCGGCGAGAGAATCAGCGGGTTTCGTCGAGACCTCGGCGCACCCGGTTGTAGAGGGTATAGAGGGAAAGCAGCAGGACCACCAGTAGCACGCCGTTGACCCAGGCGGCGGGAATGGCGAAGGCCACGGCCAGGCCCAGCGCACCGAAGACGAAGGCCCGGTCGCTTTTGCCCATGGGCCCGTCGTAGCGCCGCGAGGCACCGGCCAGCGGGCCCATGACCCCGGCGTATTCGCTGATGAGCGAGGCGAACACCACCAGTACCACCAGCAACGGCGAGACACCGGGCAGCAGGGCGAACGGCAGGTACAGCGCGGCATCGGCGATCAGGTCGCAGAGTTCGTTGAGGTAGGCGCCCAGCCGCGACTGCTGGCCGAATTCGCGGGCGAGCATGCCGTCCACCGCATTGAGCGCCATGCGCAGCAGCATCCACAGTGGCAACAGGGCGAACAGCCAGGCGTGTTGACTGCCCCAGGCCAGCAGCAGACCGAGCAGGACGGAGACGAGGGCGGCGACGACGGTCACCTGGTTGGCGGTGACGCCGCGCTGATGAAGGCGGCTGACACCCGGGCGCAACAGCGCCTGGAAGCGGGGTTTGAGTTGGTAGATGGAGGGCACGCGGCGACTTCCTTGACTGACACGACACAGGGTTCGGCGGGGCCGGCGGCCCTGCCTGTAAAGCGTAAGCGTGAAACTGTGCTTTTCCAGCGCGCTGCCGTACAGCGGATCAAGCGGGAAATGTTACCTAGCGCAAGTTTTCGGCTAATATACGAAACATCAGCGTTTCATATAGGAACTTTCCGTGGGTATCGTAAAAATCTCAGAATCAATGCATGAGAGTCTTCGCGTCGCGAGCAACGCGCTCAGCCGTTCCATCAATGCGCAGGCCGAACACTGGATGCGTATCGGCATGCTCGCCGAGCTGCACCCCGACCTGAACCACAATGAAATCTGCCGCCTGCTGATCCAGGCCGAGCAGCAGGGCGGCCTCGATCTCAAGCGGGTTTGCGCGCTGGACAGCACGTCGCTGTCGACCGGCATGGGAGCCCAGCATTGAGAAACGTGACCCTTCATACCCGTGAGCAGATTGCCCAGGCACGCGTCGCCGCCGAGCTGGCCGCCGATGTACTGGCGATGATCAAGCCCCATGTGCAGCCCGGCATCACCACCGATGAGCTGGACCGCATCTGCAACGACTACATCGTCAAGGTGCAGAAAGCGATTCCGGCCAACGTCGGTTACCACGGTTTTCCCAAGACCATTTGCATCTCGGTCAACGAGGTGGTTTGCCACGGCATTCCGTCGAACCGCACGCTCAGGGAAGGCGACATCGTCAATATCGACACCGCCGTGATCAAGGATGGCTGGTTCGGCGACACCAGCCGCATGTACTACGTCGGCGAGGTCAGCGACGAGGCGCGCCGACTCGTGGACGTGACCTTCGACGCCATGTGGGCCGGCATCAAGAGCGTGCGCCCGGGAGCCACGCTGGGTGATATCGGTCACGCCATCCAGTCCGTGGGCGAGGGCGCCGGTTTCAGTGTGGTGCGCGAGTATTGCGGCCACGGTATCGGTCAGGTCTATCACGGCGATCCGCAAATCCTGCACTTCGGCCAGCGCGGCTTGGGCATGAAGCTCAAGCCGGGCATGATCTTCACCATCGAGCCGATGCTCAACGCCGGCAAGCGCCAGACCCAGACCCTGGCCGACCAGTGGACGGTGGTCACCCGCGATAGCTCGCTGTCGGCGCAGTGGGAACACATGGTGGTGGTCACCGACGACGGCTTCGACGTCCTCACCACCTGGCCAGAGCTGCGCTGAGCACTCTGACGTCGCTTGAACGATGGCCTCGCGAGAGGCCATGCAGCTGGATGGATTATTCAGGTGCCGGACGGCCGAAAAACGGCTATAAGGCGTGTCACTGTCCACCAGGAAGCGACAATGAACCCGTTCGAAGACATGCGTATCTTTTCCCAGGTCATGGAGTCCGGCAGCTTCACTGCTGCGGCTGACAAGCTGGGTTTGTCCAAGCAGTTCGTCAGCCGGCGGTTGATGGCATTGGAAGAGCGCCTGGGTGTACGCCTGCTCAACCGCTCGACCCGGCGCCTGGACCCGACGCCATTGGGCCAGAGTTACTACGAATCGGCCCAGCGCCTGCTGGCCGAAGTGGAACAGGTGGAGCAGGGCATCGCCGGGCAGACCAGCGAGCCCCGCGGCACTGTTCGCCTGAGTGCGCCGTTGTCATTTGCCGTGGCGCATCTGGGCACGCTGCTGCCAGAGTTTCTCCAGCGCTATCCGCAGGTCAGTGTCGAAGTGGACCTTAGCGACCGCTCGGTGGACCTGCTCGGTGAGGGCTACGATCTGGCGCTGCGCATCGGCGTGCTGGAAGACTCGACGCTGATTGCCCGGCGCCTTGCTGCGATGGACCGCGTCTATTGCGCCAGCCCGGACTACCTGGCGCGACGCGGTACTCCTGCGCGACCGGATGATCTGGCCGAACACGATTGCCTGCCGTACGGCCATGGCCGCCAGGTGCAATGGCGTTTCGTCGAGCAGGGCAAGGCACGGGTGGTGACGGTGAGCGGACGGATGCGGGCGAACAACGGAGACTTGTTGCGGGAAGCGGCGGTTGCCGGGATGGGCATCACCTACCTGCCGACGTTCATTGTCGGCGATGCGCTGGAGGACGGTTCGCTGGTGCCTGTGCTGACGGCGTTCGCTCCGGAGCCGTTGCAACTGTCGGCGGTCTACCCGCAGCACCGGCAGAGCGCCCGGCCGGTGCAGGCGCTGATCGAATTTCTCAAGCAACGACTGGGTTGAGCGTCAGCGGATGAAGTGGACTTTGCCGCTGTCGTCGTTGCCCATGTAGATGCCGTAGACCCCGGCCTGGCGTTCCTCGATATAGCGTTCGAGGATCTGCCGGATCGCCGGGTAGTAGATGGCGTCCCAAGGGATTTCGTCAGGAGCGAAGAAGCGGCAGTCGAGGGTTTCCGGGCCGTACTGGCCGGTGATTTCCACGGCCACGGCGCGGAAGACGATGTACACCTCGCTGATCTTCGGCACGCTGAAGATCGAGTAGGGCGAGACGATATCGGCGCGTACGCCGGTTTCTTCCCAGACCTCGCGCAGTGCCGCCTGCTCGGTGGTTTCCCCGGCTTCCATGAAGCCCGCCGGCAGCGTCCAGGTGCCGGGTCGCGGTGGGATCGCGCGCTGGCACAACAGGTACTTGCCGTCGCGCTCGATGATGCAGCCGGCGATGATCTTCGGATTGACGTAGTGGATGTAGCCGCAGGCGGCGCACAGCAGCCGCTCGTGGGTGTCGCCTTCGGGCCGTCCCGGGTGCAGCGCGGCGGAGCATTGCGGGCAGAAACGCGGGACGGCGGGCATGATCAGCGACCTATGCGGGGCTCTTTCAGAGCGATGGGGGTGGCGATTTCGCGGATCTTGCCGGCGTCGTCCTGTTTCGAACGCAGGTAGTCCAGGGCCACTTTGGCGGCGGCGCGGACATGGTCCACGGAAGCCTGGTGCGCGGCCAGTGGATCGCCGCTCTTGATCGCTTCGACGATCTTTTCCATTTCCTGGTTGCTGGCGCCGCGACGGTTCTGCTGGGACACCGAAGTGGCCCGCAGGTAGCTGATGCGCGCCTGCAACTGGCGCAACTGGGTGGCGGCGACATGGTTGCCGGAGCCTTCCAGCAGCACGTCATAGAAGCCCTGCACCGAGTCGATCACTTGTTGCAGCTCGCCGTCCTTGAGGGCCTCGCGGTTTTCTTCGAGGGCCTTTTCCAGGGCGCGGATGTCCTTGGCCTTGGCATTGAGGGTGAACAACTGGACGATCAGGCCTTCGAGTACACAGCGCAGCTCATAGATATCGCGGGCGTCTTCGAGGGTGATGATGGCAACGCGCGGGCCCTTGGCGTCGGCGAACTCCACCAGGCCTTCGGATTCCAGGTGGCGCAGGGCTTCACGGACGGAGGTGCGGCTGACGCCGAGGCGGTCGCAGAGGTCGCGTTCGACCAGGCGGTCGCCGGGCAGGAGGTGGAAGTTCATGATCGCGCCGCGCAGTTTGTCGAGCACGATTTCGCGCAGAGTAACGGGGTTGCGGTTGACCTTGAAGCTGTCATCGAGGGGCTGGCGTTTCATCGTCTGCGCTCTGCAATTGGCTGTTGCGCCAGCGACATCGGAGCACTCGATAACCGGGTGCTCCCTGCGGTGGTTTCGAACAGCCAGTATTTAACTGGTTGACTCCGAGTCGGCCTCGGCGAAGGCTTCGCGGGCCAGGCGAAAGCTGTCCACGGCCGCGGGTACACCGCAATAGATACCGACCTGAAGGAGGATTTCACGTATTTGTTCACGACTCAGTCCGTTACGCAAGGCGCCGCGGATGTGGAGTTTGAGTTCGTGTGGCCGGTTGAGCGCCGAAATCATGGCCAAGTTTATCATGCTGCGCTCTTTGAGCGACAAACCGTCTCGGCCCCAGACGTGGCCCCAGCAGTACTCGGTGACCAGTTCCTGCAGCGGCTTGGTGAATTCGTCGGCGTTCTGGATCGAGCGGTTGACGTAGTCCTCGCCCAGGACCTGGGTGCGGATGGCCAGGCCTTTTTCGTATTTTTCGTTGTTCATGCTGGAGTGTTTCTCCACAGCTACAAAAAGAGGTCGGGCCAATCGCTGCGGTTCGGCGCCCCGACAAGCCAGCTCCCACAGGTTCATCACTGTGGGAGCCGGCTTGCCGGCGATGAGGCCCTTTAGGTCAACCCAGAGGCGGCAGCGCGCCCAGCTTGCCCTTGTGATAGATCATCGGCGTGGCCGGCTGCTCGGGCAGCACCAGGTTCTTCACCTCACCCACGATGATGGCGTGGTCGCCACCGTCGTATTCACGCCACAACTCGCACTCGATGATTGCCGTGGCGTTGTCCAGCAGCGGGTTACCCAGCTCGCTGAGGTGCCAGGCAATGCCTTTGGCCTTGTCCTTGCCTTTGCCGGCGAAGGCGTAGGCCTCGGCGGTTTGTCCCGCCGCCAGCAGGTGGATGGCGAAGCGCTTGGCGTCGCGCAGGATCGGGTAGGTGTCGGAGGCGTAGTTGGGGCAGAACAGCACCAGCGCCGGGTCGATCGACAGCGCGCTGAAGGCGCTGGCGGTGATGCCGACGATGCCGCCCTCGGCATCCAGCGTGGTGACGATGGTCACGCCGGACGGGAAGGAGCCCATCACGTCTTTGTAGATGCTGGGTTCGATCATTTCAGTTCACCTGTCAGCGCATGACGAAGGGGTCGGGCATGGGTGCGGTCGAGAGGTTGATCCAGACCGTTTTCAGTTCCGTGTAGGCCAGCACCGAGTCGATACCGCTTTCGCGGCCATAGCCACTGTTCTTGAAGCCACCGATGGGCGCCATCGCCGATACGGCGCGGTAGGTGTTGACCCAGATGATCCCCGAACGCACGTCGCGGGCCAGGCGGTGGGCGCGGCCCAGGTCGCGGGTCCAGATGCCGGCAGCGAGGCCGAATTGCGAGTCGTTGGCCATCGCCAGGGCTTCTTCTTCGGTCTTGAAGCGGATCACCGCGGCGACCGGGCCGAAGACTTCTTCCTGCATGATGGTCATCGAGTTGCTGTCGCATTCGAACAGGGTCGGCTCGTAGTACCAGCCGTCGCCTTCGACCTCGGCGCGCTTGCCGCCCAGACGCAGGCGCGCGCCCTCGGCGCAGGCGGCGGCGACCAGGCCTTCGACCACGGCCAGTTGCTGGGCGGTGGCCATCGGGCCCATTTCGCTGGCTTCGTCCTGCGGGTTGCCGATGCGGATGCGCTTGGCGCGTTCGATCAGGCGTTCGACGAATTCGTCGAAGATTTCGTCCTGCACCAGCAGCCGCGAGCCAGCCACGCAACTCTGCCCGGAGGCGGCGTAGATGCCGGCCACGGCGCCATTGATGGCGCTGTCGAGGTCGGCATCGGCGAAGATGATGTTCGGCGATTTGCCGCCCAGTTCCAGCGACAGCTTGGCGAAGTTTTCCGCGCTGCTGCGCACCACATGACGAGCGGTGGCGGCGCCGCCGGTGAAGGCGATCTTGCGTATCAGCGGATGGCGGGTCAGCGCCGCGCCGGTGCTCGGGCCGTAGCCGGTGACCACGTTGACCACGCCCGCCGGGAAGCCGGCTTCGAGGGCCAGGCGGGCCAGTTCGAGGATGGTCGCCGAGGCGTGTTCGGACGGTTTGAGCACGATGGTGTTGCCGGCGGCCAGGGCCGGTGCCAGCTTGATCGCGGTCAGGTACAGCGGGCTGTTCCAGGGGATGATCCCGGCGACCACGCCGATCGGTTCGTGCACGGTGTAGGCGAACAGGTCCGGCTTGTCCAGCGGCAGGGTGCCGCCTTCGAGCTTGTCGGCCAGGCCCGCGGTGTAGTGGAAGAACTCCGGCAGGTAGCCGACCTGGCCGCGGGTTTCGCGGATCAGCTTGCCGTTGTCGCGGCTTTCCAGTTGCGCCAGGTGTTCCTTGTTTTCGCTGATCAGGTCGCCAAGGCGGCGCAGCAGTTTGCCCCGGGCGGTGGCGGTGAGGCCGCGCCAGGCTTTGCTGTCGAAGGCTTTCTGGGCGGCCTGGACGGCGCGTTCGACATCGGTTTCATCGGCATCGGGCAGTTGCGCCCAGGGCTGCGCGGTGGAAGGGTCGAGGCTGTCGAAGGTCTTGCCGCTGTGGGCATCGAGCCATTGGCCGTCGATGCACATCTGGAAACGAGTGAGCGTCATGCAACGATCCCCTTGGCTGAGTCGGAGAGGGCCCGGGCGTGCCCGAGGAAGTCCAGCAGCATCTGGTTGACCAGGCGCGGCGACTCCACCGGCATCATATGCCGCTGTTCGGCCAGCACCACGCTTTGCGCGCCGGGAATGCGCTCGGCCAGTTCGCGGGTCATGGCCGGGGTCGAGCCGAGATCGAATTCGCCGGTGGCGATCAGGGTCGGCACCTGGATGCTGTCCAGGTCCGCAGCGCGGTACATGTCCTGAGTGGCGAACAGTTCGTAGGTGGTCAGGTAACCCTGCGGGTCATTGCTGGCCAGGGTCTGGCGCAGGGCCGCGACCTGCGCCGGGTTGGCCGCCTGGTATTCGCGACTGAACCAGCGCGCCAGGGCCGCTTCGGCATTGGCGTCGGGGCCGTGTTCGGCGGCCTGGGCGGCGCGGGCGATAACGCCGGCGCTCTGCTCGGGGCTGCGGTTGAACACGCTGTTGAGCACCACCAGTGCCGACAGGTTGTGCGGGTAGTGCAGGGCGAAGGCGCGGGCGACCAGGCCGCCCATGGAAAAGCCGATCACCGTGGCCTGGGGAATCTGCAGGTGTTCCAGCAGTTCGGCCAATTGCGCGGCGTAGCCTTGCAGGTCGGTGCCGGGCGCTGGACGCGGGCTCTGGCCGTGGCCGAGCATGTCATAGGCGATGACGCGGTAGTCGCTGGCGAGGCCGACGAACTGTCCGCCCCACATTTCTTTATTCAGGCCCACGCCGTGGATCAGTACCACGGGATGGCCCTGGCCGCTGGCCAGGTAACTGGTTCCGGCAGGTGTACGTTCAGCAACAGGCTGAATCATGGTGGGGCGCTCCTTGAGAGTCGGGCGTGCTGCGGTCTGGACCGAACGCACGCCCCGGCCCGGTGGACGTTGTTGTTATTGGTTTTTTTCCGCAGCCAGCTCTTCCAGGTCGATGTAGCGGTTGCCGATGCGCGGGTGCAGACGACCGCCGTCGGCAGCGCCCAGGACCACGACGATTTCGTCGGCACGCGGGGCGTCTTCGATCTGCATTTCCAGGGTGATGTAGTGCGAGCGCAGGCCTTCGTCATCCTTCTGCATCATCGGGATCTGGATCGAGGTGCCGGGGCCGCCGCGCTTGTTGGTGAAGCTCAGGTAGCTCTTGGCCTGGACCGCTTCGCGGTAGTGGTTGCCGAAGCGCAGGGTGTGGATCACTGCGGAGGCGTGCTCGATCTCGCCGTCGGCGCCGACCACGGCGGCTTTGCCGTAGGCCTCGATCTTGTCGGCACCACCGATGGCGGCGGTCAGGCGCTCGACCATCAGCGCGCCCAGCTCGGAGCAGTTGGCGCGGATTTCAGGCTTGAGGTCGTCGACGAAACCGCGGCCCGCCCAAGGGTTCTTGATCACGACGGCCAGTCCGACCATGGTCACCGGTTTGTCGGTGGCCTTGCCGCCTTCGATGCGGGTTTCTTCGGAGTAGGTGACGATCTTGCGGATTTCGAAACTCATGAGCGGCTCCTGCGGAGTGTGGATTAGGTCTTGTTGTCTGATGGTATACCATAATATTTGATGTGCAAGAGGTTGCAGAAAATTTCTGCGGGGAGGGGATAAGTGGTTGGGCAGGCACGCCCCCCGCGTGTGATCCGCAGATGAACAGCCACGCCTGCCTGCTGCCCTCCCAAACTGTCATGGTCCCGCGACCAGACAGTTTGGCGCGCGCCCCTCTCGCTGTACCGGTACATCCCGCCTCGCGCTTTCTAACCTGCACGTGTTCATCAGGCACGGACGCTTCTGTAACTGCAATTACCCATCGAAAAGTGCAATAAAAAGGAGCATCACTTGAAAACTGATGAAACGGTCGTCGTCACTGGCGTGACGTCTGGCATTGGGCTGGCTTGCGCCAGACTTTTGATAGAGCAGGGAAGTAAAGTTGTAGGAATCGGACGTCGGGAAGATCGTCTTGATGCATTGGCGGATGAATTCCAGGGACGTTTTTATCCCATGTGCTGTGATGTTCGCGACAGCCAGTCAATCACTTCATTGATCAATCAATTGCCCGATGAGTTCGCCGCCTTCAGCAAACTTGTCAACGGTGCCGGCTTGCTTCAAGGCCAGGGAACGTTGCTGGATGTAACGGACGAGCAAATAACCACCATGCTCGATACCAATGTCCACGGACTGATCAACGTCACCCGTGCGGTATTGCCGAAACTGATCGAAAGCGGTCGCGGGCATGTGGTCAACCTGACGTCGATCGGTGCCCATGTGCACTACAAGGGCGGCCATGTGTACGCCGCCTCGAAAGCCTTCGTCGATCACTTCGGGCGCTGCCTGCGCACCGAGCTGGTGGGCAGCAAGGTACGGCTGACCAGCGTTGCGCCGGGCAAGACCCGTTCGGAGTTCGCCCTGGTGCAGTGCGACGGCGACCATGAAAAGGCCGACCGGGTGTACAGCACCCTGACCCCGCTGGAACCGGTTGATGTCGCCAACTCGGTGCTCTGGGCATTAAGTCAGCCGGAACACGTGAATATCAACCTTATCGAACTAATGCCTGCTGACCAGGAACTTTCGTACCGGTGATGCCATGAGCCAGACTCTCGCGAAGTATTACGTCAGAAACAAACTTACTCATAAGTTGATCAGCAAGCGTGTGTTGTCGCCGATCTCACTGTCGCAACAACCACCGGCCGATCTGATCAAGGCACTTTGCATTGAAGATGAAGTGTCCAGGTTGTCGGCCGTGTATGCCCATTTCCAACAGGAAGGCGATGAAAGTACCGGGCTGCCACGTTATATGCCGTTCTATCGTTTCATTCAGTCGAAGTTTCCCGGCTTCCAATGGCAAGTGCGAAACAGCGAAGGCAAGAAGACACTTATTCTGGACAAGCCGTATATCAACCAGAGTCGTCCGTCGTTGTTGAGCCTGCTGCTGTGCGCGGTCAACGACAACACCGTGACCACGCCGGCACTCAAGGTCCGTTACCCGGCCATGCGTGAATTGCCCGACGCCCTGGTGGTTGACCTGGAGCAGGCGTTCGAGCGCCTGTCCTTCACCACCTCCGCGCCGCACTTCATGGCGCGGTTCGCCGAGACGCTGGTCAAGGGCCTTGCGGGCGAGACCATCACCCTGGTGTCGCCGGTGTGCCCGGACTACGGCTACGAGAACAAGAACGGTCGGCTGCGTTACACCTTCGACTATCTCGGCGAAGGCATCGGGCTGGTGGCCGGGCGTGTGGTCAAGACCCTGCCCGACTTGCAGGCGGTCCTGAGAAAGCACGGTATCGATGCACGGATTGCCATCGGTGCCGGCGACTTCGAAGGGTTCGACGGGTCCACCCTCGATCGCCTCAAGGAAACTCGCGAAGGCTTCGCGCACAAGCTACGCATCAGCCAGCAGAAGATTCTCGATGCGCTGGGGCCGCAGACCGAGTCGATCATGATCGCCGGGGCGGTGGGTGGCGAGGCGCAATGGCGCGCGCTGACTGCGGACGCCGAGCAGCGCCTGGCCAACCGCGACAACGGTTGCATCGTCGACAGCGACCTGGATTACGCCGCGATCTTCAATGCCCGGTTGCCGCTCTATCAGGCCTGGCATCAGCAGCGCAGCAATGAAGAGCTGATGCAGATCCTCTATGCCCAGGGTGCGGAATACGCCGCCATCGGCCAGGTGTTCGCCCGGCAATGGCGTAACCCGATCGTGATCGGCGCCGACCACAACCGCATGCAGCCCTTCTATTGGCTGTACAGCACCATCCCTGTCCTCTACCTGACCAGGGTGTACTGATGAACGCTCAAGAGCGTGCCACACAAGGCACTCACTACTGCCAGTACGGGCCGCAGGGCGACGTGCGCGAAAGCTATGCGCACCTGCCGTTCCAGCCGCTTTGGACCTGGTTGACCGGCAAGGGCAGGGCGCTGGCGCCTGAGGTCCTGAAGGCGCAAATGGACAAGACCGGCGAGCCGTTCCTGGTTGCGCACTTGCTGTTCACCTGGGCGTTGATGATCGGCCTGGTGCTGCTCGGCCAGGCGGTGCTGGACGGGGCTTTCCATCCGCTGATGTCGGTGTTGCTGGTGCTCGCGGCCTGGGTGTTGATGGTCAATCGGCTGCGCAGCATGCAGGCGACCTTCCATTACCTGACCCACGGCGCGGTGCTCAAGGACAAGGCGCGCGCCCAGCGCTACGCGCGGTTCTTCCTGACCACGCCGCTGCTGTACCAGGACTGGGACACCTACAACCAGAGCCATGTGCGTGAGCACCACAACATCCATGTGCTGTGCACCGACATCGACCCGGACCAGCGCTTTATCCAGGCGCAGGGTTTCTATCCGGGCATGCCGGAGCTGGAGTACTGGTGGCGGGCGTTCAGCACGCCGTTTCGCCCGACGTACCTGCTGCACCGCTGGCGCGCCACGCTGAACGACTGCTTCGTGCAGCCGCCACAAGGTGAAGTGCGGTTCCGCCTGGTGTTCTGGGGCGTATTGCTGGCGCTGCTGTGGGCGACCGACATGCTGGCGGCCTTCGGCCTGATCTATGTGATCCCGCGTGCCGTGCTGTTCGAGCATTCGATGTGGCTGCAGTTGTTCACCGAGCACCTCTGGTTCTATCACCGCGATGCCGAACGTGGCGACAAGACTCACTACGGCCGGCTGACCTGGGGACGTTTCCAGGGCCGCACGCCACCGTCGCACGGGCTCGTCGCCTGGACCGGATGGCTGCTCAAGTGCCTGCTGCTGGACGTGCCGGTGCGCCTGTATGTCTACCCGCAAGACTTGCCCAACCACGACGTCCACCACCGTCGCCCCAACGTGCATTACCGGCATATCGCCAACTACCGCGCCAGCTTCGAGCGGCAGCCGTCGACCTACGGCCCGTACCTCGAAGTCTGGGGATTCATGGCGGGCCTGTACCTGATTCGCGACCACTTGTGCCGCGGCGTCCGCGAGCCCTTCGGCCCGCTGCAAGCCGCTTCGACCGACCTTCAAGACACCCTGTACCCCACGCCCAGTTCTCAAGGAGCCTGATCATGCAAGAGACCATTCAAGCGGCAAGCCAGCAACTCGGCAGCAGCGCCTACGCGGCCCTCAACGCCTCCCAACTGTTCTCCCGGGAAGACCTGGCGTACATGGAAGAGGCCTGCCAGGTCATCCCCAAGACCATCATCGAGATTGGCGACGTGGGTGAGCAGAACTTCCTTTCGGTCGGCCGCTTCATGGAAGACCTGAAAGGCGAGTTGCCGGTGTACCGCAACGACCCGTGGGGCCAGCGTGTGGTGGAGATTCTGTCCTCGGGCAAAAGCCGCGAGTTCTTCAACGGGATCATGGGCGGCGAATGCTATATCCGCCGCTGCCAGGCCAACCTGCTGGAGTCCGGCAACTTCATCGGCAAGCACATCGACACCTACAGCAACCTGGAATACCGCTACTCGGTAGTGATCCAGTTCGGCAAGGAATACGAGGGCGGCGAGTTCTTCATCGAGCATGAAGGCCAGTCGAGCCAGCTCAAGACCGGTTACGCCGATGTGCTGGTCAACCGCTGCGAGATCCCTCACGGCGTGCGCAAAGTTGAGAGCGGTACGCGTACCTCCCTGGTGTTCTTCCTGAGTACCAGCCCGCTGGACAAACCGAACCTGAACAACAAACAGATCTGACCGGCGTGCGCATCCGCCCACGTCGGGCGGATGCCTTACCGGCCAAGCCAGAAGGAACCGTTGCAATGACGCAAAGCACTGTCGCCAGCTTTCAAGAAACAAAGAATCAGGACCTGCAAGCCTATTTCCTGGGCCTCATTTCGGTCGCGGCCTTCGCCATGACCCTGCCGGCGGCGAAGATGCTCGCTGGTGATCTGAGCGCCCTGCAAGTCGGCTTTTTCCGCTCGGTACTGGCTGCGTTTGCGGCGATTCCGTTCCTGATCATCGGTCGGGCGACGCTGCCTAACCGCTCCCAGGTCAAGCGCATGCTGCTGACCTCCACCGGTATCGTCTACGGTTTCCCGATCCTGACCGCACTGGGCATGCAGCACGTGCCGGTCAGCCACGGCGGCGTCGTGCTCGCGGCGCTGCCGCTGTCCACCGCGATCTTCGGCACCCTGATCACCGGCACCCGGCCGTCGAAGATGTTCTGGCTGGTGTCGAGTCTCGGTTTCCTCGTCGTGCTGGCCTACACCGTGATCAAGTCGAATGTCGAAGAGATCTACATCGGCGACCTGGCGCTGCTGGGCGCGGTGCTGCTGGCCGGCTTCGGCTACGCACAGGGTGGCGCGCTGTCCAAGGAATTGCCGGGCTGGCAGGTGATGTGCTGGACCCTGGTCATCAGCCTGCCGGTGCTGCTGCCGGTCAGCCTCTGGCTGTACGACAGCGAGACCATCGCCAACCTGCCGGGCCAGGGCGTTGCGGCGCTGCTGTTCCTCGCGCTGATCAACTCGCTGCTGGGCTTCTTCTCGTGGAACCGTGCCCTGGCACTGGGTGGTATCCAGCGCATCAGCCAACTGCAACTGCTGCAGCCGTTCTTCACCTTCGCCTTCTCGATCTGGCTGATGGGCGAAGCCTGGAACTGGTTGACCCCGGCGGTGTGCGCCATCGTGATCGTTCTGGTCTGGCTGTCCAAACGCATCTGAAGTCTTTTTTCCGCGCCAGGCGACTGGCGCGACTTTTCATCCTGATACCCAGACGGAAACCATCAGATGAGTGCTCCGAGTTTTTTCCGCCCCAGCACCGAATCGCAGGAGAGTCCTGTGCTTTGCGCTGCCCAGCGCACCGATGATGTCGTGGGCCTGTTGGCCCTGAAGACGGGCGAGCGGCTGCTGGATATCGGTTGTGGCAATGGTTACCTCAGCGCGCAACTGGCAAACCAGGGCGCCGAGGTGGTGGGTTTCGATATCAACCCGGAGCGGGTGCTCGCCGCGCGCGCCTGGGGCCTGGAGGTGAAACGGGGTAATGCCGAGGAGCTGTATTTTCATCAGGAATTCGATGCAGTGTTCAGCCACAACGCACTGCACGAAATGCATCAGGCCGATCAGGTGGCCAGTGGCGCCTTCATGGCACTCAAGCCGGGCGGGCGCTTCGTCGGGGAATTTCCCGGCCGCGGCCACGCCTTGCTGATTCGCCGGGCCCTGAGTGGCGCGCTGGAACGCAGGTCCATCAACCTGATGGGCATGGAGCGCTGGTATCTGCCCAATGCCCATGAGTACCAGCGGGTGTTGGAGCGGGCCGGCTTCCACGTCAGCCATATCAGTTGGTTCGAGCAACCAATGTCGGCGGAACTGTCGATCGGCGACTGGATCAGAAATAACTGCGGCCATTACCTGCAGGCAGTGCCGATGGAGATGCGAATACCGTTCCTTGAGGAAGTCACCGAAGAACTGGTCAGCGACCTGCTGGATGGCAGCGGGCGCTGGACGGTGGATGCAACACGGCTGCGTTTCAAGGCTCACCGAAAAGCCTGAGCGGTAGCCACACCTTCATTAGTCGAACCGGGATCAACGATATGCCGATGAAAACCAATGGATTGGCGCTGAAGTCCTTCTATGCCGACACCCGGATATGGTCGGGGCAGGACGGTAAGCCACTGTACTGGATTGATGACCTGAGCCTTGCGGTCAACGGTCTGGAGATCCTCGAGGACTCCGTCATTCCAGCCTTGCGCGACAACGACGTGGTGCAGATCCTCAATGGCGTCATCTATTCCTATGAGGATCTGGGTGAGGTGAGCACGCTGGCGGATTACTTCAAGCGCTGGCAGTTTCGCTGCATAGATGGGCGTCGAGGAACTGCCTGAAACGAAGGTCGTTGCAGTGACTGACGTTCAGGCGGATGTACTGGTCGAACTCGCGGGTATTGCTGAACAGTGAGCCGGGGGCCAGGAAGATTCGTGCATCGTGCGCCTCCTCGACCAGGCGGCGAAGATCCACATGCGCAGGGAAGCGCGCCCAGATAAACAGCCCCTCCGCGACACCCTCGTCGGACTCGACTCCGACCTTGCCCAGCCAGTCGCGGGCCCTGATGCGTTCCTGCATCACCCGTTGGCGCAACGCATCCAGATGGTGCTGGTAGCGCCCGGATTCCAGGGTGTAGGCCACGATCGTCTCGTCCAGGGACGAACCACATAGCACGTTGTACATCTTCTGTTCGATCAGCCGCTCGACGAACGCCGGCGGCGCCACCACGTAGCCGAGCCGCAGCGCCGGGCTGAGCACCTTGCTGAAACCGCTGAGGTAGAAGGTGCGGTTCCACTCGTCCAGGCTGGCCAGGCGCAGCATCTGCCGGGTGCACAGTGCGCCGAAGATGTCGTCCTCGACGATATGGAAGTCATATTTCTGCGCCAGCGACAGAATCCTGAAACCCTTGGCCGGCGAGGTGTTGCCGCCGGTGGGGTTGTGGATGAGGGTCTGGGTCAGGAACAGCTTTGGCCGGTACTCGGCCACGATCGCTTCCATGGCCTCCAGGTCCGGGCCGTCGGCCGTTCTCGGGACGGTGATGATGTTGAAGTCGCGGTCCTTGATCAGCTTCAACTGCAGCAGCAGGTAGCTGGGGTCTTCCACCAGCAGGTAATCGCCGGGCTGGAGCATGACGCTGCGGATTAGCGAGAACGCGTGCGTGGCGCCGATGGTCACCACGATCTGGGTGCTGGAGGCGTTGATCTGCAGCTCCCGGAGTTTTTTCGCGATCACCGAGCGCAGTTCCTGGCTGCCCGCGGCGGGTGCCGGAACGCTGCACGACAAGGTGTTGCGGATCAGCCTGCCGGTGACCGACGCGGGAACGGCGTCCGCCAGCCAGGAAGGTGGCAGGTAGCCGGAACTGACGGGGGTGTCGTACTGCGAAGGGTCCAGCGCCCGGTAGAGGAACCCGGCATGCAGGCTGGACGGTGGGATGATCTTTTCCAGGTCTTTGCTGGTGTCGGCTGGGCCGGAGGCGAGAATGTAGTAGCCGGCGCCGGGGCGGGACTCGATGATCTGCTGCGCGACCAGGTCTTCATAAGCGCTGCTGACCGTGAAAATGCTCACGCCCAACTGCTTTGCCAGCGCCCTGACCGAGGGCAGGCGACTGCCGCGAACCCATTGGAAGGCCTCGATGCGGCTGATGATTGCACTGCGAATCTGGTCGACCAACAGCACCTTGCTGTTGCGATCTATCTCAAACATTTTTTGCGTCCCTACTTAACCTTGCCGCCTCGAAACCTTGTGGTTTCTGCAGGCAGGTTACACCAGTCCTCCCATTTTCCGGATCAACACCAAGGTTTAATTTCCCCCTGACACCCGATGAAGGTGGCGTATTTCGCGGGGAAGGCGGTAGCGTGGGGCTCGCCGTGCCTTATGGGGCGGCGAGCCCGCTTTTGTCTCAGGCAGGCTGTCAGCGGAACGTCGGCACCACTTCGTTGATGAACAGCTCCAGCGACTTGCGCTTGTCTTCGTGCGAGAGGCTGTTGTCGCACCAGAAGCTGAACTCGTCGACGCCGAGTTCCTGGTAGTAGCGGATGCGCTCGATGACTTCCTGCGGCGTGCCGATCATGGCGGTCTTGTGCAGGCTTTCCAGTTCGAATTCCGGGCGTTCGGCGAACTTCGCTTCCGGGCTCGGCGCCAGGAAACCGTTTTCCGGGGTCTGCTTGTTGCCGAACCAAGCGTCGAAGGTGCGATAGAAGCGGTTGATGGCCTGGGCGCCGACCTTCCAGCCGTCCGGATCGGACTCCGCGTGGACGTGGGTGTGACGCAGCACCATCAGTTGCGGACGCGGCACGTCCGGGTTGTTGGCCA
This sequence comes from Pseudomonas huaxiensis, assembly GCF_003231275.1. Classification (GTDB taxonomy): domain Bacteria; phylum Pseudomonadota; class Gammaproteobacteria; order Pseudomonadales; family Pseudomonadaceae; genus Aquipseudomonas; species Aquipseudomonas huaxiensis. Next base: position 83,809 of record NZ_QKVL01000017.1, on the reverse strand, counting down.
AGGCCGCTTCGAACTTGTTCTTCAGGTCGACCACTTCCTCGTCGCCTTTCATCAGCGGTGTGACCATGACGTTGCAGCCGTTTTTCACCGCGAAGTTGTGTGAGTCCGGGTCGCGGGCGGCGATCCACATCGGCGGCATCGGCTTCTGGATCGGCTTGGGCACGCTGGTGGAGGTGGGGAATTTCCAGATGTCGCCGTCATGGGCGTAGTCGCCCTGCCACAGGGCGCGTACCGCCGGGACCATTTCCCGCAACGCCGCGCCGCCTTCGGAGGCCGGCATGCCGTTGGCCATGCGGTCGAATTCGAACTGATAGGCGCCGCGGGCCAGGCCCACTTCCATGCGCCCGTTGCTGATCACGTCGAGCAGGGCGCATTCGCCGGCAACGCGGATCGGGTGCCAGAACGGCGCGATGATGGTGCCGGCGCCGAGGTGGATGGTTTCGGTGCGTGCGGCGAGGTACGCCAGCAGCGGCATGGGGCTTGGCGAGATGGTGTATTCCATCGCGTGGTGTTCGCCGATCCACACGGTGCTGAACCCGCCTTTCTCGGCCATCAGGGTCAGCTCGGTCAGGTCTTCGAACAGTTGCCGTTGGCTGACCTGTTCATCCCAGCGTTCCATGTGTACGAACAACGAAAATTTCATGAGGCGTTTCCTCGGCTCTTGTTATCGGTCGCCTGTCGGATCAGGCAGCGAGTGTCTGGACGGACAGGGCAGTGCCTGTCACAAGCATAGGGGCTCAGGCGAAGGCCGGCAGGCTGGCCATCTTGCCGCGGCAATAGATCAGCGGGCTCGGCGCCTGCTCCGGGACGATAAGGTTCTTCACCGCGCCGACCATGATGGCGTGGTCGCCACCTTCATATTCGCGCCACAGTTCGCACTCGATGATCGCCGTGGCGTTGGCCAGCAGTGGGTTGCCCAGTGCACTCAGCGTCCACTCGATGCCCTGGGCCTTGTCTTTGCCCTTTTTCGCGAAGGCATAGGCCTCGGCTTGTTGCTGGCCGGAGAGCAGGTGGATGGCGAAGCGCTTGTTGCGGATCAGCACGGGGTAGGAATCGGAACTGTAGTTGGGGCAGAACAGCACCAGCGGCGGGTCCATGGACAGGGAACTGAAGGCACTGGCGGTGAGGCCGACCACCTGGCCGTCGTCGTCCAGGGTGGTGATCACCGTAACGCCGGACGGGAAGGAGCCCAGAACGTTCTTGTAGACGGTGGCGTCGATCATGGCATGGTCCTCGGATTGCAGCGGTTTTGTCCGCGTTTTTATCGTTGATGTGTCTGATGGTATACCGTAATACCTATTTTGCAAGTGGAATTTTCCGGCCCGGACGAACGCGTCGATTCTGGTTTAAGCCCAATGTTTACGGGGATTTCTTGCTAAAAAGGGAGGAGGGAGAGAAGACAAAAAGCAGATCAGTTGGTCGACAAAAGGGCGAATCAGTGTTGTCAAAATGTTGGAATACCATAATATGGTCTTCAGCTTCGACGCCGCTTGCCGCGTGCCGCAAGTGGTTTCCTACAAAGATAAAAACGGAACCTTTCGAGCTTATTGCCCATGTCCCAGCCGTCTTCGCAACACCAGTTGATCGAAAACCATACGGTCGATTACGTACCGCCAGCAGAGCGCCACGGGAAGGCGCGGGATTTGTTCACGCTGTGGTTCAGCACCAACATTGCACCATTGCCAATCGTTACCGGGGCCATGGTGGTCCAGGTCTTCCACCTCAATCTGTTCTGGGGGCTGATTGCAATTGTCCTCGGGCACCTGCTCGGCGGCATCGTGATCGCCCTGGCCTCGGCCCAGGGGCCGCAGATGGGGATTCCGCAGATGGTCCAGAGCCGCGGCCAGTTTGGGCGCTACGGCGCGCTGCTGATCGTGTTCTTCGCCGCGCTGATCTATGTTGGCTTCTTTATTTCCAATATCGTCCTGGCGGGCAAGTCGATCCATGGCATTGCACCTGGCGTGCCAATGCCCGCGGCGATCATCCTCGGTGCGTTGAGCGCCACTGCCATCGGGGTCATCGGCTACCGCTTCATTCATACCCTCAACCGTATCGGCACCTGGGTCATGGGTTCGGCGCTGCTGGCCGGCTTCATCATGATGTTCAGCCAGGACCTGCCGGCGGACTTCCTCACCCGCGGCAGCTTCAACCTGTCCGGCTGGATCGCCACGGTATCGCTGGGGGTGATCTGGCAGATCAGCTTCTCGCCGTACACCTCCGACTATTCACGCTACCTGCCGCGTGAAGTGGGGATTGCCCGGCCGTTCTGGGCGACGTACTTCGGTGCAACCCTGGGTACCATCCTCTGCTTCAGCTTCGGCGCCATTGCGGTGCTGCTGGTGCCGGAAGGCACCGAGGCGATGGACGCGGTGAAACAGGCCACCGGCTGGATGGGGCCGATCCTGATGGTGCTGTTCCTGCTCAACATCATCAGCCACAACGCCCTGAACCTTTACGGCGCGGTGCTTTCCATCGTCACGGCGATCCAGACTTTCGTCAGCACCTGGACGCCCAGCATCAAGGTGCGTGTGGTGCTCTCCGGTGTGATTTTGTTCGGTTGCTGCTTGACCGCGCTGGGTGCCACGGCCGATTTCATCTCGCACTTCATCGGTTTGATTCTGGCGCTGCTGCTGGTGCTGGTGCCATGGGCGTCGATCAACCTGATCGACTTCTACCTGATCAAGCGCGGCAACTACGACATCGCGTCAATCTTTGCCGCTGACGGGGGTATCTACGGTCGCTGCAATCCGCACGCGATTATCGCCTACGCCTGCGGCATCCTCGTGCAGTTGCCGTTTGCCAACACGGCGCTGTATGTCGGGCCGTATGCCAATCTGGTGGAAGGCGCGGACCTGTCGTGGCTGGTGGGTCTGCTGGTGACCATTCCGCTGTATTACTGCCTGGCGACCCGCGGGCGGGAGCAGGTGTTGGTTGCCGCCTGGCGGACTCGATAAGCGCTGCTGCGCAGACACAAAAATGCCGCGATGATCGCGGCATTTTTTTTGGTTCTTTACCGGCATCCGGCCCTACGCTGAAGGGCTCTGCAACGCCCCTGTGGGAGCTGGCTTGCCAGGGATAAGCATGGGTACCTACACATCTCGGAATTGTGTGACGGTCACGAGCTGCCGGTCAGAGGATCTGGTCATGGCCACCAAGTGCCAGCCGATAGTTCTTCAGCGCTCTCAAGACCGAGCGCCGCCCGCGCGGCGCATCGCGAGCAAGCTCGCTCCTACATGGGTTGCAACGTGCCATGGCCTTCGATACCGCGTCGTACAAACCAAGGCGGTCAACCATGGCCTGACAGGCATAGGCGCGTTGCAACAAATGTAGGAGCGAGCTAGCTCGCGATGCGCCGCGCGGGCGGCGCTCGATCTTGAGAGCACTGGAAAACTTCCGGCATGCGCCTGGTGGCCGTTACTCGGTCTTTTGACAGGCGCCTTCCAACCACCACATGACCGAAAGATGTGTAGATACCCATGCTCATCGCTGGCAAGCCAGGTCCAACAAAGATCTGAATGACCGTAACTGTGGGAGCTGGCTTGCCAGCGATTAGGCCATCAGGAACAGAGGTGTTGTCCTGCCTGCCCTCATCGCTGGTCAACTCCCACACGGTACCGTAGCAACCCTCGAAACCATCAGAACTCGGTCGGCTGAATGATCTCGACCCAGTAATCATCCGGATCCTTGATGAACGCCAGGTGCTTCATACGGCCATCGCTCAGGCGCTTCTGGAAGTTCACGCCCAGTTGCTCGAAACGCTCGCAGGCCGCACGGATGTCAGGCACGGCAATGCAGATATGGCCGAAACCACGCGGATCGGTGTTGCCGTTGTGGTAAGCGAATGCTGGATCGTTCTCGGTGCCGTGGTTGTGGGTCAGCTCGAGAATGCCCGGGATCGATTTCATCCACTCGGTACGCTTGGCCGCGTCAGCCGGGATTTGCGCCTTGTCCACCAGAGCGAGGAAGTACAGGCTGAATTCGGCTTCCGGGAAATCACGCTTTTCAACCAGGCTGAAGCCCAGTACGCGGGTGTAGAAGTCCAGGGATTTGGCAACGTCCTTCACCCGCAGCATGGTGTGGTTGAAGACGAAGTTGTGGGTGGCGGCATCGGGTTGCGCGGTGACGCCAGGGAGGGTATCGAGGTCTTGCAGGCTCATGGGCACTCCGCAATTGAGGCCGGCGCCAAGGGCGTCGGCAAAACAGTCAAGCGGCCATGATACGGAACTGAATCCATTGCGCAAACAATTGCGCCCCGTGGCAGAAGCTCACGGGGCGCAGCAATTAGAAGCCCGCCGAAGCGGGCGAATGGGGCGCTAATCCTTTAGCAGCCTCCATCCTGATCCACTGATTGTGAAAAATATGTGAAGTGAAATTCACTTGCGCAACCACTTGTCAACGGTGTCCGCACCGTATTGTTGTTTCCAGGCTTTAAGGCCACGGTGGTTGCCGCCTTTGGTCTCGATCAGTTCACCGGTATTCGGGTTTTCGTAGACTTTCACTACCCGCGCCCGACGTTGTTTCGGTGTGCGCGCCACGGACTTGGTGGCCGCTGCAGGGTCAAGGATTGCAATGATGTCGCGCAGGCCCTTGTCGTAGCTCTTCATCAGGGCGACAAGTTTCTGTTCGAATTCGATTTCACGTTTAAGGCCAGCGTCCTTTTTCAACACCTCCAGTTGTGCGAGCTGTTCCTGAAGGGCTTTTTCGGCGGCGCGGAACTCTGCAAGTCTGGACACGGTAACCACTCCTATATCGACGGTGTTGCGTACTGCGATGAACGCAAATAACACAACGACCAGGGGCTGTACTAACAGCATGCTTAACAGTGTAGCCAATTGCCCACGGACTAACAGTGAACTTTTACGGTCGCGTTCATGGAACTTTCAAACTTGATAATGTTCGGTGGCTGGTTGAAGTAACGAAGGTGTCTGGCGAGGGCCTTCGACCATGGTCCAATGGGCCGGGCCAGAGCGCTTGCCGATAATTTGCGAGCGTCGCGCGAGTGGGTGCGGCGGTGCAGGGCTCCGCGTGCTTGGCGCGGGGCCGTTTTTCGCCTTTATTCGGATTGCCTGTTGCTCATGTTTGTCCCTCTTTCTTGCTCTTCCGGGCGCCATTTGTGCGGCCTGGCGGGTTTGCTCGTCAGTGTTTCGGCGCACGCCGGTGGTTTTTTCGAAGACAGCAGTGCACGTGTGGAAACACGTAATGTTTACTTCAATCGCGACTTTCGCGACGGCCATGGCAGTTCCGCGCAAGGTGCGTCGAAACGCGAGGAATGGGCACAAGGTTTTGTTCTGAATATTCAGTCCGGTTATACCGACGGGCCGCTTGGCTTCGGTGTAGATGCGCTGGGCATGTATGGCTTCAAACTGGATTCGAGTCCTGCCGACAGCAACAGTGGGCTGTTGCCTTCCCGTGGACATGAGCCGCGCCAGTCAGTGGATCAATACGCCAAGCTTGGTCTGACCGGCAAAGTTCGGTATTCGAAAACGCTGTTGAAATATGGCGCGATGCTGCCGGACATACCGCTGCTCAAGTACAACGACGGGCGTTTGTTGCCGACGATGTTCCATGGCGCGTCACTGACGTCCGAGGAAGTCAGTGACCTGCGCTTGAGCCTGATGCGCCTGGACAAATACACGGCCCGCGACTCTACCGATGCCCAGGACATCCGCGTGCACTGCAAGAACAAGCGCTATGCCTGCGACACCACCGCTGATCACTTCGACCTGGCCGGCCTGGATTACCGGATCAACGAGCGCGTCACTGCGCAGTACCAGGTTGCGAAGCTGGAAAATATCTACCGCCAGCACTTCCTGGGCTTCACCGCCAGCCAGCCGCTGGCGCTCGGCAGCGTTTCCGCCGACCTGCGCCTGATCAAGAGTGACGATATCGGCCGGGCCCGCGCGGGCGAGATCGACCACCGCGCGTTCAGCGGCATGCTCGGCTACGGCCTGGGCGGGCACACGTTCAGCGTCGGCTGGCAGCGCATGTACGGCGACAGCGCCATGCCGTACCTGGATGGCAGCAACCCGCACCTGGTCAACTATGCCCAGGTCAACGATTTCGCCGCCGCGCAGGAGCGCTCCTGGCAACTGCGCTATGACTATGACTTCAAGGCTTTGGGCCTGAATGGCCTGACCTTCCTCACCCGCTATATCAACGGCGATCACGTCAGGGTTCCCGGCAGCCTGGCCGAGGGCAAGGAATGGGAGCGCGACACCGAGTTCAAGTACAAGGTGCAAAGCGGCACGTTCAAGGATGTCAGCGTGCGCTTGCGCAATTCCACATATCGCAGCAACTACGAGAGGTTCGCCCGCGACATGGATGAAACCCGGGTGATCGTCAGCTACAACTTCTCGATCTGGTAAAACCCGCCCGGCTGCGCCGACAATGAGCCGGCGCACATCGGGAGTCTTTACCCATGAAACACCTGCTGTTGATCGGAATCGGCCCGGGCAATCCGCGGCAGATCACCCTTGAAGCCATCGATGCGCTGAACCGTGCCGATGTCTTCTTCGTGCTGGACAAGCACCAGAGCAACGACGACATGCTGCACCTGCGCAAGCGGATGCTCGAGCAGTGGGTGACCCGCCCGTACCGGCTCGTGCAGGTCGAAGACCCGCGCCGCGATGGCGAGGCGGCCGATTATGTCGGCGCCGTGCGCGACTGGCACCAGCAGCGCGCCGCGCTTTACGGCCGGCTGCTGGCCGACGAACTGGGCGACGGAGAATGCGGCGCTTTCCTGCTCTGGGGTGAGCCGGGGCTGTACGACAGCACGCTGCGTATTCTGGAATTGGTGGAAGGCGAGTCCTTCAGCCTTGAAGTGATTCCCGGCATCAGCAGCGTGCAGGCCCTGGCCGCCCGCCACCGGATTGCGCTCAACCGCATTGGCGAGCCACTGCAGATTCTTCCCGGAAGACGACTGGTCGATGTGCCAAGGATCGACAACGTGGTGGTGATGCTGGACGGCAAGTGCGCTTTCGCCGAGCTGGACGACCCGGACCTGCACATCTATTGGGGCGCCTACCTGGGCAGTCCCGACGAAATTCTCATCAGCGGAGCGCTTTCGACGGTCAAGGCGCAGATCCTCGCCGCCCGGGAGCAGGCGAGGGCGCGCAAGGGCTGGATCATGGACACTTATCTGCTGCGTCGTCAGTAAGCCGGTTCTTCGCTTCGAGCCACTGTTCCAGGTACTGGGCGTTCTTGTGCTGGTGATGACGCAACATCGCCCCGGTGAAGTTGTACAGACGCTGGGCCGGCAGGTCCTGCAGGGTCTGCTCGATACGCTCGACCAGGGTCTGGCTATGCCAGCGTCGGTCGTAACGGGCGCCGAGCAATTGGCGGGTATCGCGTTGGGCCTGGTTCCAGCGCGCTTCGTCGCTGTACAGGCTGGCCGCGGCTTCGACCAGGCCCTCGGCAGTGCCGGACACCAGGCCGGGCCAGGGCAGGGCGCCGTGCATGGCTTCGGTGCCGATCGGCGTGGTCACGCTCGGCGTGCCGACCTGCAGGGCATCGGTGAGCTCGCTCTTGATCCCGGCGCCGAAACGTAGCGGCGCCAGACACACCCGCGCCTTGCCCATCACCTCCAGCGCATCGTCGGCGCGCTCAAACATCAGGAAACCGTCCTCGACGCTATGCAGCGCAGCGGCCTTGGCTGGGGCGTAGGCGCCGTAGATGTGCAACTGCGCATCGGGCAGGCGGCGGCGGATCATCGGCCAGATGTTGTGCTTCATCCACAGCACCGCGTCCCAGTCCGGCGCATGGCGCAAGTTGCCGATGCTGATGAAATGCGCGCGCTCGGCAAACGGTCGCGGCGCAGTGCTCGGCACCTGCAGCATCAACGGGCACCAGTGCAGCAGGTCCGGCGGCACGCCGAAGCCGTTGACCAGCAGGTTGATCTCCACGTCGGAGATCATCAGGCTCAAATCGCAGCGGTAGATCGCTGCGAGTTCGCGCTGGGTCAGGTCGGTCGGCGCCATCTGCCGGTAGAGGTCGGGGCCGGAGGTGGCGAACAGTTCGCGGAAATCGTTGGGGTCCAGGCCATGCGTCAGGCGCCGGCGCAGCAGGACATGACGCGCTTCGCGCAGGCTCTGCAGCTCGGAAGTCTCCAGCACGCGCAGGGCGTCCGGGCAGTGTTTCTCCACGCGCCAGCCAAATTGCTCTTCCATCATGAAGCGGTCGAACAGCACCACGTCAGGTGCCAGTTCGCTGACGAAACGCTCGAAGCTGTCGCCGTTCAGTTCAATGACCTGCTCGCCGATGCCCAGGCTGGCGAGGTCGGCCTTGTGCTTGCCGATCGCTGCGGGGCTGCTGAAGGTGATGCGCCAGCCGTGGGCCAGGAAACTTTCGAGGATCTGCATCATGTGTCCGCCGGCGGCCGGGGAGGTCGGCTCGGGCCAGGCATAACCAATGACCAGGACGTGCAGGGGCGATGCGGACATGTGCGGTGGGGCCTTGAAAAAAGGGCGTATTAAAGCAGATTCGGCTTCGTTGCTGCGTTGCGCAAGCGCTCTGTCTGGAGGGGCGCGCGGCCTCTTGAGGGAAAATATTTGCGCGGGTACTGCAACAAGTTTCGATATTGCCAGTCTGTAATGGCAAGCTGCCACGTCTCGGACGCCGTGGGTGTTGTACTGCAGCTCCGTCCGTGCAATTCCGACTTACCGCAAGGACTCTCATGAAGATCAAAACTGCCCTGTTGGGTTCTCTCCTGCTGCTCTTGCCGCTGTCTTACGCGCAGGCTGATAACTGCCGCTCGAACAGCTACGGCGGACAAGACTGCCGGTACGACGATGGCACCACGTCGACCAGCCGTTCCAACAGTTACGGCGGCCAGGACACGCGCTACAGCGACGGCCGTTCCTCCACCAGTCGCTCGAATAGCTATGGCGGCCAGGAAACCCGCTTCAGCGATGGCAGCAGTTCCAGCAGCCGCGCCAACAGCTACGGTGGCCAGGACACCCGTTACAGCAATGGCGAGTCGTCCAACAGCCGCTCCAACAGTTATGGCGGCCAGGACACTCGCAACAGCGATGGCTCCAGCTCCACCAGCCGCTCCAACAGCTACGGCGGTCAGGACACCCGGAACAGCAATCGCTAACCGATACGCCCCGCAACACGCTCCGCAACGGACACGGTTTCACGCGGTGTCCGCTTGACCGCACGCTTCCGAGCGATCCCTCGCAACCACCGCACAAATTTCATCAAGCCCCCTCGGTAGACCACTTCCTCGATCAGAAAAAGGTTGATAGCATCCGGCCACTTCGTGGAGGGCGGTTTTTGTGACGCAGTTCTCGATTCGTCTGATTGCCCCAACGTTGCTGCTGATACTCGCAGCCACCAGTGCCTCGGCCGGCAACACGCCTTGCTCCGGACGCAAGGGTGGAATTGCTGGCTGCGATGGTGATGCCTTCCTGTGTAACGACGGTTCCATCAGTGCCTCGAAAAAAAGCTGCGCCGCCTACACGGGTGGACGTGGCTCCTCTGCTGTGGCCCGGCCATTGCTGGACGCCAGCAGTGAATGCGGCTGTGGCTCGGGCGCCTACTGCACCGGGCCGCGTGGCGGTGTCTACTGCCTCACTCCCGGTGGCAAGAAGAGCTACCGCCGACGCTGACCAACGGTGGTCAGGTTCGGTGCATATCAGCCGATACTCAAACTGAAACATTCCAAACCTTTACAGGATGTAGCGAGATGAAGCAGGTAGCGTGGTGGGCGGTTTTGGCCCTGATCAGTGGCGTGGCGCAGGCCGCGACCGAGAGCGATCCCTTGCTCGAGGGCGCCACTTCCACCGCCAGCGAGGTTCGCGGCGTGCTGCGTGCCCGCTCCCAGGCGGTGCTGGCCAGCGAGTTGCCCGGCCGTGTTACCGACATTCCGTTCGCCGAAGGCCAGTCGTTCAGCAAGGGTGACGTACTGGTGCGTTTCGACTGCAGCGCCTACCAGGCCCAGGCCAACGCTTCCGGCGCTGCAGTGCGCGCCGCCCGTGAAGAGTTGCGCAACAAGCAGCAACTGGCGGCCCTCAACTCGGTCGGCCGCTTCGAAGTGGCCCTCGCCGAAGCCCGTCAGGCTCAGGCCCAGGCCGAGTCCCAGGTGTATCAGGTGCAAGTCCAGCGTTGTCAGGTGAAAGCACCGTTCGACGGTCAGGTCGTGGTGCGCCGGGTCCAGGCGCACGAGAGCGTTGCCAGCGGCACGCCACTGCTGGAAATCGTCGACAACCGCTCCCTGGAGATCCATTTGCTGGTGCCGTCGCGCTGGCTCGGCAAACTCAAACCCGAACAGACGTTCAGCTTCGTACCCGATGAAACCGGCACGCCGATCAATGCCGTGGTCAAGCGCCTCGGCGCGCGCATCGATGAGGGCAGCCAGACCCTGTTGCTGATCGGCAGCGTCCCGGCCAATACCCCAGGCCTGCTGGCCGGGATGAGCGGCACCGCGCACTTCGCGGAGCCGCAATGAACGCGCCCGTTCCCGGTGCGCTTGAACAGCTTCTGGCGCATTACCTGAAGCTGGAACGGCAGGCCCGCGCCGCCGCTTCGGTGGAGGTGCTGTCGTTCAGCATGGTCAATGACAGCCAGGCGCTGTTCGGTTTCCGTCACGCGGCGTTGCTGATCACCGGCAAGGTCCGCGCCCTGACCGGCATCAGCGCGGTCGAGCCGAATGCGCCGTTCGTGGTGTTTATCGAGCGTGTTGCCTCGCGGCTGGCAGCGGGTGAGCGTTTTGCCCTGCCAGGCGTAGTGCCACCGCAAGACCTCGACCAGGCCAGTCGCGACGACTGGCAGGCACTGTCGGCGCCGCATGCGTTCTGGCTGCCGCTGAAAAACCGCGAAGGCGAAGTGTTCGGCGGCCTCTGGCTGGCCCGCGACAATCCCTGGAATGATGCCGAACAAGCGTTGCTGGCGCAGTTGGGCGATTGCTACAGCCACGCCTGGCGCGCGTTGCAGCCGGGCAAGCCGTGGCGTCTGCGCTGGCCGGCGAAGACCCGCTGGGCGCTTGCCGGCGCGTTGTTGCTGGTGTTGCTGGTGCCGGTGCGTCAATCGGTGCTGGCGCCGGCCGAAGTGGTGCCGCGCAACGGTCAGGTGGTGGCCGCGCCGCTGGACGGCGTGGTCGCGGAGTTTCTGGTCAAGCCCAACCAGCCGGTGAAGGCCGGCGAGGTGCTGGTGCGCTTCGACGCCACCAGCCTCAAGGCCCAGGCTGATGTTGCCGAGCGTACCCTCGGGGTTGCCGAGGCCGAACTCAAGGCCAACACCCAACGGGCGTTTTCCGATGCCGATTCCAGTGCCCGACTGGACCTGCTGGCCGCCCGCGTCGAACAGAAACGCGCTGAACGTGACTATGCCCGCGACCTGCTGGCGCGCACAGAAGTGCGCGCCGAACGTGATGGCATCGCGGTGTTCGCCGACGCCCAGCGCTGGACCGGCAAACCGGTGCGCACCGGCGAGCGTCTGCTGGAAATCGCTGACCCGGCCCAGGCCGAGTTGCGTATCGAGCTGCCGGTGGCCGATGCCATCGGCCTGGAGCAGGGCGCCGAAGTGGCGCTGTTCCTCGACAGCGACCCGCTGCACCGCCACAGCGCGACCCTCGAGCGCGCGGCGTACCAGGCGCAAAGCACCTCGGCCGGGCAACTGGCCTACCGCCTCGATGCCGCCTTCGACGCCGCTCCGCCGCGTATCGGTTTGCGTGGTACGGCCAAGGTCTTCGGTGACCGCGCGCCGCTGGCGCTGTACCTGTTGCGCCGGCCGCTGGCGGCCCTGCGTCAGGCGGTGGGCCTGTGATGTTGCCGGCGCTGCGTGCCGACCTGCAGCTTTCGGCAGGTGCGCCGGGGCTCGACGGTTCACCGCAATGGACCCTCGCCGACCCGCTGCGTGGCAAGTATTTCAAGCTGGGCGCGCCGGCCATGCGGCTGTTGCGCCACTGGGCACTGGGCGACCCGATGCGGGTGCTCAACGCGGCCAACGCCGAACCCGGCGCACCGATTGGACCGCAAGCGGTGGAGGAGCTACTGCGCTTTCTCCGTGGGCATGACCTGATCAGCGCCAGCGACGCCGAGCAACGGGCCGGCTACGAGGCCAAGGCGGCCAGCCAGCGTCAGGGCCTGTGGACGCAACTCCTGCACAAATACCTGTTCTTCCGTATTCCGCTGTGGCGGCCGGACGCTTTCCTCAATCGCACCTGGCCGTGGCTGGAACGTTTCGGCCCGAACCTGTTGCGCTTCGGTCTGCCGACCGTGTTGCTGCTGGGTATCTTCCTGGTGATGCGTGACTGGGAGCGCTTCCTTGCGACCTTCCCGCACCTGCTCAGCCTGGGCGGCATGGCGGCCTTTGCTATCGCTCTGGGCTTTGCCAAGCTCTGTCATGAATTCGGCCATGCCTACATGGCCAAGCGCGCCGGGTGCCGGGTGCCGAGCATGGGCGTGGCATTCATGGTATTGCTGCCGATGCTCTACACCGATGTCAGCGATGCCTGGCGCGTGCAGGACCGGCGTACCCGGCTGCTGATCGGCGCCGGTGGCGTGCTGGCCGAACTGCTGCTGGCCTGTATCGCCTTGCTTGCCTGGTCGTTGCTGCCGGACGGGGCAGGGCGCACGGCGGCGTTCATGCTGGCCAGTGCCACCTGGATCACCACCCTGGCGATCAACGTCAACCCGCTGATGCGCTTCGACGGATATTTCCTGCTCAGTGATCTGTGGGGCGTCGATAACTTGCAGAGTCGCGGTTTCGCCCTGTGCCGCTGGCACCTGCGCGAGCGCCTGTTCGGCTACGGCGAACCACCGCCCGAGCGCTGGTCGCCGGTGCTGCGCAAGCGTCTGCTGTTCTGGGGCTACGCCTCGTGGATCTGGCGCGCGGTACTGTTCTTCGGTATCGCCCTGGCGGTCTATCACCTGTTCTTCAAGGTGCTCGGCATCTTCCTGATGATGGTGGAACTGGTGTGGTTCATCGGTTTGCCGATCTGGCGCGAGTGGGAGCACTGGTGGAAACACCGCGACAAGGCCCAGCCGCGCAAGGTGCTGGTGCTCGGCATCGGGCTGCTGGCCCTGTTGGCGGTGCTGCTGGTGCCTTGGCGCAGTGGCGTGGAGGTGCCGGCGATGCTTGAGGCGTCGCGGGTCAGTGGGCTGCATGCACCGGCGGCGGCGCGGATTCGTCAGGTGCTGGTGAAGGATGGCCAGCAGGTGGCCGAGAATCAGGTGCTGATCGAACTGGACTCACCGGACCTCGCCTCGCGCATGAGCATCACTCGCCGCGAGATCGAGATCCTGCAATTGCAACTGCGCCGTCAGTCGGGTCGCAGTGCCACTGCGGCTGACAGCGGTATTCTCGAACAACGCCTGGCCGAGGCAGTTGCCGAATATCGCGGTCTCGCCGCCCAGCGCGAACGCCTGAGCCTGCGCGCTCCGCATGCCGGCGTAGTGCGCGATCTGGCGGAAAACCTCGCGCCGGGTCGTTGGGTTGCGGTGGATTTGCCGCTGGCTCAGGTCGCCGAAGGCGGGCTGCGTTTGCGTGGCTATCTTGCCGAAGCTGATCTATGGCGTGTGGAGCCGGGTACCCGCGGGCATTTCGTTGCCGATGACGTGCTGCGTGATTCCCTTGCGGTGAGCCTTAAAGATGTCGACGCCAATGGCGTCTCCTATATCGACCAGGAAGCGCTGGTGTCCGATCACCACGGACCAATTGCCGTGCGCCGTGATGAAGAGAAGCGGGCGCAGCCGCTGGAGGCGCAATACGGTGTGCGTTTCGAGCTTGAAAAGGGTGCTCCACAGCACGTGTCGCACCCGCAGCGGGGCCTTGTGGTGCTGGACGGAGAGGCCATGTCGCTATTGGGATCCGCATGGCGACGACTGGCCGCTTTAGGGGTACGAGAAAGCGGATTTTAGTAGTGCGATTGTAAGACAGTTGGAGTAATCTGCTGTCAATTCGCCATGGTCGGAAAGTGTGACGCCCGTCACATAATTAGTTTGCTCTCCAAGTATTGGAAACAAGGAAGTTGCTTTGATGACATCGAAGTCCGCTGTGACGTTGCGTGCCTTGCATTCAGATGACATGGCCTTCATCGAAGGTTTGTACGCTGGCTCGCGCGCGGTTGAAATGTCACGCAGTGGCTGGCCTGCCGAGCAGATCGCAACATTCCTCAGCCAGCAGTTTCACACCCAGCACGCCTACTACCAGACCCACTATCACGATGCCGAATTCTGGATCATCGAACACGAGGGCGTGCCTGTTGGCCGGCTCTACCTGTTCTGGGGGCCGAGCACCCTCAATCTGGTCGACATCGTCCTGCTGCCCGAATACCAGGGGCGGGGCATCGGCACTGCGTTGATCGAAGCGCAGTTGCAGCGTGCAGACGAGTTGGGGCTGAAAGTGGAACTCTTCGTCGAGAACTACAACCCGGCGCAGCGTCTCTACGCGCGCATGGATTTTCATCAGTGCGGCGATTCCGGCGTTTATCTGAAACTGCGTCGCGATGCCCGAACCGATAACAGGAAAGTTTCATGACTGATTCGTCCGTGTACGCCATACCCAGTCGCGAAGACCTTCGCGAAGTCGATCCCGACGGCTTCGTCCTGCAAATTTCCGCCGATCGCGGCTTGAAGGTCTCGCTGCTCGATGTCCGCGAAGGGGTGGCGATGAACAAAGACTACGACAGTTATTCGCTGCTTCTGGCCCTGCCCGAGGGCGTGGAGTTGCCGCAGGCGGTGTTCAACCTGTTCGGCCCGGGGCGCACCAAGCCCTGGGTGTTGTTGATGACGCCGGTGGCCCCCGAGCCCGATGGCCGTCATGTCCTGGAGGCCGTGATTCACAGTCGGCGCGAGGCGGTTGCAGCAGCAACGTGAGTGAAGAATTCCAACCACGCAAGTCAACGTAAGGAAGTGTCTGATGGCTGATCCGTTTCTCGGTGAAATCCGTATGGTGGGTTTCAACTTCAACCCTTATGGCTGGGCGTTGTGCCAAGGGCAAGTCGTTCCGCTGAACCAGTACCAGGCGCTGTTTGCGCTGTTCGGTACCTACTACGGCGGTGACGGGCAGACCACTATCGGTCTGCCGGACTTCCAGGGCCGCATGCCGATTGGCTACGGCGCCGGCGCCGGGCTGCCGCAGTATCCGATTGGTTCCAAGGCCGGTGCCGCGGTCTTTACCCAGTCAACCGCCAACATGCCGATTCACACCCACCCGATGACTGTTGCGCTCTCGGGTATCGACACCGAAGTGGTGCTGAATGTCGAGGCCAACCTGGCGACGCCGACCGCGGGCGCCTACCTGGCCCTGCCCAACGACGGCAACGGCAACAACCTCAATCTTTTCCACGTGCCGAACAATCCGGACGGCACCCCGATCCCGCGGATCAACCTGGGCCAGACCAATGTTGCGGTCACCGGTACCGTCACCGCTGGCACCACCGGCGGCAGCCAGGCGTTCTCGCTGATGAACCCGTACACCGCAGTCAACTTCATCGTTGCGCTGCAAGGCATTTTCCCGACCCGCAACTGATAGCAGTAACCGGCGGTGCCCTCGGGCACCGCCACTTTTTTGAGCGCATCGCAGGAAACGGCGATGCGACGGCACTCCAGGAGGTGCAGCATGAAATTCATCGAACGATTCTCGCGCAAGTCCGTCCAGCAGCCACCGTCCAGTGATTCCGGCCAGGCCCCGCTGTTGATGGCCCTGGAACCGCGGATCATGTTCGATGCGTCCGTGGGCGTGGTCGCCCAGGATGCCGCGAGCCAGACGACAGTCGACGCGGCCAAGGACAGCACCTCCAGCAATGAGGCCAGCCAGACCCCGGCAGCCTCCGCCAGCACCGCCAGTGGCGCACAGCAGGCGCAGCGCAGTGAAGTGGTGTTTGTCGACGGCCAGGTCAATGACCTCACGAAATTGCTTGGCGGGCTGTCGGGCAACGCCGAAGTGGTCATTCTCGATCCGAGCAAGGACGGCCTGCAGCAGATGGCCGACTACCTGCAGGGCCGGGAAGGGCTCGACGCCATCCACCTGTTGTCCCACGGCTCCGATGGCATGGTGCAGATCGGCAACTTCTGGCTGGCCAGCAACAACCTCGCCGAGCATCGCGCGGCACTGGAAAGTATCGGCTCGGCGCTCAAGGCTGACGGTGATCTGATGCTCTACGGTTGCCGGGTCGGCGACGGCGAAAAAGGCCAGGCATTCATCGACGCCGTGGCCTCGATCACCGGTGCCGATGTGGCTGCGTCGGTGGACGATACCGGCGCGGCTTCGCTCGGTGGCAACTGGACCCTGGAGCGCAGCAGCGGGGCGATCGAAACCACTGCCCTGGGTGCCCAACTGGCCGGCTATGACGCCGTGCTGGTCAGCAACTACGCCGGTGGCGCCAGCGCCAGTTCGCCAACCTTGACCAGTGGCAACATTGCCAAGATCGTGGTCGGCGACTTCAACAACGATGGCCGCGACGACATCCTGTTCCAGCCGGGGGCCACCGGTACTGCCTGGTCGTTCGCCTACGGCAATGCCAACGGCACCTTCAGCGTTGTCGACCAGGCGTCCTCGCCATTTGCCAACGTCGCCCTGGTCGATGCACCGACCGCCGCGACCAACTACCACGTGGCCGACTTCGATGGCGACGGCGACATGGATATCCTGGCCGCCGTCACCACTGGCGGCCCGGCCGTTTATCTGTATCGCAACAATGCCGGGATATTCTCCCGCGAGACGGTTTCGGTCACTCCCGGCCCGTCCAGCGGCGTGCGCATCATCGCCGGCGACTTCAATAACGATGGTGTCGCCGATTTCCTCTACCAGCCAACGGCTTCCGACCCCTGGCGCTACATGCAGAACAACGGCAATGGCACCTTTGTCGAGGTGGCCTACAACCTGTCGCCATTCAAGAACGTGACCATCCCGAGCTATTCGCTCTATAACTTCCGGGTTGCCGACCTGGATGGCGATGGCGACCAGGACATCATCTATTTTGCCAACGCTGCCGCCACCACGTTGTTCATCAACAACAACGGCACCTTTACCTCGTCCACCATCGCCATCGCGCCCGTGTTCGCCAGCCGGGCGATCGTCGCCGACTTCGACGGCGACGGCGATGCCGACATCCTCTACCAGAACGGCAGCACCACTGCCGACTGGCGATACGCCCGCAACGACGGCAGCCTGATCTTCACCGACATGGCCCAGAGCGCTTCGCCATTCGCCGGCGTCACCCTGACCAGCATGGGCAGCCAGAACTACCGGGCCGGCGATTTCGACGGCGATGGCGACATCGACCTGTACACCAGCGTCGCTGGCACCGCCGGCAACGTGTATTACCAGAGCGGTAGCACGCCAAGACTGGTCAGCGCCACTCCTGCCGACGACAGCCTGAGCGTCTCGCCGGCCGCCAATATCGTGCTCACCTTCAGCGAAAGTGTGACCCCGGGCACCGGCACCATCCAGATCGTCCGCGTCAGCGACGGCCAGGTCATCACCATCGCGGCGAACAGCGTCGAAGTCAGCGGCTCCGGCACCACCTGGGTCATCAACCCGTCGAGCAACCTGGACCAGACGACCCAGTACGCCGTGCGCATTTCCCCAACGGCCTTCCTCAATGCCGACGGCAAGGCCTACAAAGGCATCACCAACAACACCGCGCTGAATTTCACCACGGCGACGATCCAGCCGCCGGTGATCGCCAACCTCAATGGCGACGCTGTCACCTACGTCGAGGACAGCGCCTATGTACTGCTCGACGCCTCCAGTAACGCTACGGTCAGCGATGCCGACTCGGCCAACTTCGACGGTGGCAAGCTGACCGCACAGATCACCACCGGTCGCGTCAATGGCGAAGACGTGCTGTTCATTCGCAACGAGGGGGCCGGTGCCAACCAGATTGCCATTTCCGGCACCTCGGTCATGTACAACGGCCTGGTGGTTGGCACCTTCACTGGCGGCAGCAACGGCGACCCGCTGGTGATTACCTTCAGCGTCAACGCCAACGCGACCACTGTCGCGGCCCTGGTGCAGAACCTGGCGTACCGCAACTCCAACACCGTCGAGCCATCGACCGCCTCGCGCAGCGTGTCGATCAGCATGGATGACGGCGCTGGCGGTTCCAGCGCGGTCAGTGTGGTTGCCCTTACCGTCCAGTCGGTCAACGACGCGCCGGTGGTCAACGTCACCGCCACCAACCCGACCTACACCGAGAACACCTCGGCGGTGCAACTGTTCAACGGCGCGACGATCAATACCGTCGAGTCCGGCCAGAAAATCACCGAGATGGCCTTCACCGTCACCACCGTGTTCAACGGCGCCGCCGAGAAGCTGGTGATCGACGGCAGCGACGTGACCCTGGTCAATGGCACCAACGTGGTCACCACCAACAACGGCATAGTGGTCACGGTCTCGGTAACCAGCGGCACTGCCAGCGTCACGCTCACCAGCGGCAGCGGCCTGGACTCCGCGACGGCGCAGACCATCCTCAACACCATGGCCTACCGCAACGACAGCGAAAGCCCGAACGTCAGCAACCGGGTGGTAACCCTGAGCACCGTGAGCGACACCGGCGGGTCGGCCAATGGCGGCTCGCCTACCGCATCCATCGGCATCTTCAGCACGGTGGCAGTGGTCGGCGTCAACGATGCACCGGTCCTCTCCGGCGCGCCGTACAACCTCACAAGCATCAACGAGGACACCACCAGCGCTGGCGTACGGGTCTCGACCCTGCTGACCAACTACACCATGGTGGACCCTGACACCGGCGCCTTGCGCGGTATCGCGGTGTATGGCAAGTCCGGCAACGGCACCTGGCAGTACTCGACTGACAACGCCAACTGGACTGACTTCGGTGCCGTCTCCAATACCAGCGCGCTGTTGCTCGCTTCCACCACCTACTTCCGCTATGTCCCCAATGGCGCCAACGGCGAGACGGCCAGCCTCAACTTCCGTGGCTGGGACCAGACCAGTGGTACCGCTTCCGTCAACGGTGTTCCCGGCGTTTACGATACCACCAGCAACGGAGGGACAACGGCCTTCTCCACGGCCACTGCGGTCGTCAACCAGATAGTGACCTCGCTCAACGATGCGCCGGTGCTGACGAGTGTGTCGCCGACCTTGCCTGGCCTGAGCGATGGCCAGACCAACAGCATCGGCGTGCTGGTCAGCTCGCTGTACTCCACTAACTACACCGATGTCGATACGGTTGCGGTCAAGGGTATCGCCATCACCGGCCTGAACAGAGGCAATGGCAACTGGCAGTTCAGCACCGACGGCGGCACCTCATGGAGCACCATCGGCAGCGTCACCGTCAACTCGGCGCTGCTGCTGCGCTCCAACGACCGTGTGCGCTTCGTACCGGATGGCCTCAACGGCACCACCGCCGACTTCACGTTCCGCGCCTGGGACCAGACCGGTATCACCATCGGACTGCAGGGCGTCAAGTACGATACCTCCGTCGCCGGTGGCACCACACCCTTCTCCATCGGACAGGACACCGCCAGCATCACCGTGACGGCGGTCAACGATGCGCCGACCCTCACCGGCAGTGGCGGCAACCTGACCTGGACCGAGGGCAACAACACACCGTCGATCCCGGTGGTCATCGATAACGCCGTGACCATCAGTGATGCCGACGGTCCGTACATCGCCTCGGCGACCGTGCACATCTTGTACAACTACAGCAACGGCAACGATTACCTGGAGCTGGTTTCCAGCCCGGCGACCATGGGCAATATCATCGGGACGTGGGACGCCGTCAACGGGACCCTGACCCTGACTTCCGCCGGCAACCAGGCGAGCCTGGCGCAGTTCCAGGCGGCATTGCGGGCGGTGACCTTCACCAACCTGTCGGATTCGCCCACGCCCCAGACTCGCACTGTGCAGTTCCAGGTCAACGACGGTAGCCTGGACTCTGCGGTCGTTACCCGTGACATCATCATTACGGGCGTGGATGACGCTCCGGTGATCAGTGCACCGGCAAGCACCCAGGTGGTCGAGGACGCTGCCTCGGTGATCAACCAGATCAGCATCAGCGATCCGGACTCCGTCAACATCTACATGACCCTGAGCGTCACTTCCGGCACCCTTTCCGCCACCAGCGGCGCTGGCGTGGTCGTGGGCGGCAACGCCACCACCATGAACGTGAGCGGTACCATCGCGGCCGTCAATGCCTTCATCGCCAACAATCGCCTAACCTACACCACGGCGGCCAACGCCACCGCCGATGCGACCCTGACGATCCTGGTCGACACCGGCAGTGCCGGCACCGACACCAAGATCATGACCCTCGCGGTCACCCCGGTGAACGATGCGCCGGTGGCCACCGTGCCGGTGAGCATCGCCGTCACCGAAGATCTGGCCGCTTCCGTGACGGGCATCAGCTTCAGTGACGTGGATGCCGGCAGCGCGTCGGTCACCGCGACCTTCTCGGTGACCGGCGGAACCCTCACCGCGCTCTCCGGCAACGGCGTCACGGTGACGGATTCGGGCACCGCCACGCTGACACTGTCCGGCAGCCTGAGCGATATCAACGCCTTCATCGCCGCGGCCAGCGTGAAGTACAAGACCGCCCTCGACAGCACCGCCAGCGTGTTGCTGTCGGTAACGATCAACGACAATGGCAATACCGGTGGCGGCGCGCTGACCGATACCAAGATGGTGATCATCAACGTCATTCCGGTGAACGACGCACCGGTCAACGCAGTGCCGGGCGATCAGACCGTCAAGCAGGACGCGGTACTGACCTTCAACACCGCCAACGGCAACCTGATCAGCATCAGCGATGTAGATGCCGACGGCTCGCCGCTGATCGTCACCCTGACCGCCACCAACGGCCTGATCACCCTGGCCACTACCAACGGCCTGGCCTTCCACAACGGCAACGTTCCGGGCACCGCCACCCTGGAGTTCGAGGGCTCCCTGGCGCAGATCAATGCCGCGCTGAACGGCATGAAGTTCACACCGACACCTGGCTACAACGGCCCGGCGAGCTTCACCATCATCAGCAACGACCAAGGCGCCACTGGCAGCGGCGGGGTGCTGACCGACACCGACAGCTTCAATATCACGGTGCAGCCGCTGAACCCGGGCGTGACCAATGTCAGCATTCTGGAAGGCAACCGTGCTTACAAAGTGGGCGAGACCGTCAACGTCGCGATCACGTTCGACATGAACGTGACCGTCGCCGGCGGCGTGCCGACCCTGTTGCTGGAAACCGGAGCGATCGACCGCTTCGCCACCTACGTCAGCGGCTCGGGCACCAACAGCCTGATCTTCAGCTACACCGTGCAGGCCGGTGATGTCAGTGCCGACCTGGATTACCACAGCACCGGCGCGCTGCAACTCAACGGTGCGACCCTCAAGAGCGCCGCTAGCGACGACGCGTTGCTGACCCTGCCAACGCTGGGTGGGGCCAACTCCATCGCGGGTCAAAAGGCCATTGTCATCGATGGCGTGGTACCGACTATCAGCAGCGTCACCGCACCGCCAGACGGCACCTACATCACCGGGCAGAACCTCGATTTCACGGTCAACTTCAGTGAAAACGTGTTGGTCAGCACCGTGGGTGGCACCCCGCGCATCGAAGTGACCCTCGACACCGGCGGCACGGTCTATGCCGACTACGTCTCCGGCTCCGGTGGCAGCGCCCTGGTGTTCCGCCTGACCGTCGCCAGCGGTCAACTGGACAGCAACGGCATCACCCTGGGCAGTTCCGTGCAGCCCAACGGCGGCAGCATTCGCGATGGTGCCGGTAACGATACGGTGGTCGCCCTGAACGGCGTCGCCGGTACTGGTAACGTCAATGTCGACGGCGTGGCGCCGACCGTGGTCAGCGTCACCACGCCGCCCGATGGCAACTACAAGGCCGGCGCCGTGCTGACCTTCACCGTCAATGCCAGCGAAGCACTGCAGACCGGCGGACTGCCGCCGCGGCTGGTGCTGGATGTGGGCGGCGTGACTCGTTACGCCACCTATGTCTCCGGCAGTGGCAGCGACGCGTTGGTGTTCCAGTACACCGTGCTGGCCGGTCACAACGACGGCGACGGCATCGCGGTCAACGGCATCGACCTGCGCGGTGAGCCGCTCACCGACCTGGCCGGCAACAACCTGAACCTGACGCTGAACGGCCTGGGCAGCACCGTCGGTGTGGTGGTGGATACTGCCGCGCCGTCGGCCACTGGCATCGTTACTGTCGATGCTTCTCCGACCAATAGCGGTTCGGTCAGCTTCACCGTCACCTTCGATGAAGACGTCGGCGGTGTGGACGCCAGCGATTTCGCCCTGGCCCTCGGCGGAACGGCCAGCGGCACGATCGCCAGTGCTACCCAGGTCAATGGCCGTACCTGGACTGTCGTGGTGGACAACCTGAGCGGTGTCGGCAGCCTGGGTCTGAACCTCAAGGGCAGCGGCACCGGCATCGTCGATGGCGCGAACAACGCGATCACCGGTGGCCTGACCGGGGCGACCTACACCGTCGACCGCGTGGCGCCGAGTGTCACCAGCGTTGATGTCCCGGCTGGCGGCAGCTATGTGGCCGGGCAGAATCTGGACTTCACCGTGCACCTGGATGAGGCGGTCCTGCTCAATACCAGCAACGGCTCGCCGCGCCTGGAAGTGACCCTGGACAACGGCGAAAAAGCCTACGCCACGTACCTGTCCGGCGCTGGCACCAACGCTCTGGTATTCCGCCTGACTGTCGCCAATGGCCAGTTGGATACCAACGGTATCGAAGTCGCCAGCAACATCCAGCTCAATGGCGCGACCCTGCGTGACGCGATCGGCAACGACGTCAACACCACCCTCAATGGCCTCGGCAGCACCACTGGTGTGCTGGTCGACGCCGTCGTACCGGTCGTGGACTCGGTCGGCCTCCCGGCTGACGGCAGCTACAAGGCCGGCGACGTGCTCAGCTTCACCGTCAACACCAGCGAAGGCGTGGTGGTCGATACGTCCACCGGCACCCCGCGTCTGGTGCTGACCGTGGGCGGCGTGACTCGCTACGCCAGCTATGTCTCCGGCGCAGCCGGTGGCGCGCTGGTGTTCCAGTACACCGTGCAGGCGGGTGACACCGCCGCCGGCGGGCTGGTGGTGGGCAACACCCTCGACCTCAACGGCGGCACCGTGCGCGATCCGGCCGGCAATGACCTGAACCTGGACCTCAATGGCCTGGGCAACGCCGGCAACGTGTTGATCGACACCACGGTGCCAACCGCCAACGGGCTGGTGCGAGTCGATGTCTCGCCGAACAACAGCGGTTCGGTCAGCTACACCCTGACCTTCAGCGAAAACGTCAGCGGTGTGGATGTCGCGGACTTCAACCTGTTCTTCACCGGCAGCGCATCGGGCAATATTGCCAGCGTCACCCAGGTCGACGGCCGCACCTACACCGTGCTGGTCGATGCCATCGGCGGCACCGGCAGCCTGCGTCTGGACCTGAAGGCCAGTGGCACCGGCATCGCCGACGCAGCCGGCAACGCTGTAGCTGGCGGCCTGACCGGCGCCACCTACAGCATCGACCGGGTCGCCCCGAGCGTGGTCAGCGTCGATGCGCCGGCCGCCGGCACCTACGTCGCCGGGCAGAACCTGGACTTCACTGTGCACCTGGACGAGACGGTCCAACTGGACCTCTCCAACGGCACGCCACGGATCGAAGTGCTGCTGGATAATGGCACCACGGCCTACGCCACGTACCTGTCCGGTGCGGGCAGCAACGCTCTGGTATTCCGCCTGACCGTCGCCAGCGGTCAACTGGACACCAACGGCGTGACCCTCGGCAGCGCCATCCAGCTCAACGGCGGGATCCTGCGCGACAGCGTCGGCAACAATGCCAACGTCGCCCTCAATGGCGTGGAAGACACCAGCCAGGTGCGCGTCGATGCGGTCGTGCCGACCGTGTCCACCGTCGGCCTGCCAGCGCCAGGCGCGTACAACGCCGGTGATGTGCTGCGCTTTACCGTCAATACCAGCGAGAACGTCATCGTCGATACCAGTGCCAGCGCGCCGCGCCTGGCGCTGACCCTCGGCGACCAGACCCGCTACGCCAACTACGTCTCCGGCAGTGGCAGCAGCGTGCTGGTGTTCGAGTACGTGGTCGAGCCGGGCAACAACGCCACGGCCATTCGCCTGCCGGGCAACCTCGACCTCAATGGCAGCACGGTGCGCGACGCGGCGGGTAATGCGATGAACCTGGCGCTGAACGCCCCTAACGTCGCCAGTGGTGTGGTCGTCGATACCGTGGCACCGAGTGTCAGTAATATCGTCAACGTCGATTTCACCCCGACCAACGCTGGTTCCGTGCGCTACACCGTGACCTTCAACGAGAGCGTGTCCGGCGTCGACAGTGCTGACTTCAGCCTGTTCTTCACCGGCACTGCCAGTGGCCGCATCGCCTCGGTGGAGCAGGTCAATGGCAGCACCTACACCATTGTCGTCGACAACCTGGCCGGCGCCGGCAACGTGCGTCTGGACCTGAGCAGCACCGGCACCGGAATCACCGATGTGGCGGGCAACGCGATCACCGGTGGCCTGCAGGGCAGCCTCTACAGCGTCGACCGTGTGGCACCGTCGGTGAACAGCGTGGACGTCCCGGCCAGCGGCACCTATGTCGCCGGCCAGCAACTGGACTTCACCGTGCGCACCAGCGAAGCCGTGCTGGTCGACAGCGGCAACGGCAATCCGCGCCTGGCGATCACCCTGGACAACGGTCGTGTGGTCTACGCCGACTACGTGTCCACCGCGGGTGGCAATGCGTTGCTGTTCCGCCTGAGCGTCACCAGCGGCATGTCCGGCAACAACACCTTCAATGTCGCTTCGACCATCGACCTCAACGGCGGCACCATCCGTGACGCTCAGGGCAACGACGCGCAGACCGGCCTGAACAACGTCGCCGATACCCGCGGCATCCTGCTCGATGCCAAGGCCCCGCGGCCAAGCAGCATCGTGGTGGACGGCCCGGTACAGCCGACCGATCGGACCTTGAACTTCACCCTGACCTTCGACGAGGCGGTCAGCGGTGTCGATGCCGGCGACTTCAGCGTGGTCGGTACCGGCAACGCCAGTGGTTCGGTGCAGTCGGTCCAGCAGATCGACGCCAAAACCTATCGCATCACCGTCGGCAACATGAGCGGTGCGGGCGCCCTGGCCTTGAGCCTGAACGCGCTGAACAGCGGCATCCGTGACCAGGCCGGTAACGAGCTGGCGGTATCCCTGATTGGCCAGTCGCAGACGATCCAGTCGCAAGACGTGGGTGATCTGAATTACCGGCTCGATCCGCCGGAGACGGCCAACGCACCGTCCACCGTCGTGCTGCAACCGCAAGTGCCGGGCTTTGTCGCGACTGACGCGGTTTCGCCGCTGGTCGCCCCGGGCCTGTTCGAGGTGCGCACCGTGGGCGGCAACGTGCAGCCACTGGGTGTCATCTTCCTGGGCAACGGCAGCAGCGCGCCAAGCTTCATCGCGCAGGTCTTCGGCAGCAGCGACGGCAACCTCGGCGGCGGCAAGGGCGGCTTCGGTGGCGGGGAGGGCAGCGTGTTTGGCAGCAGTACCTTCGCCGGCATCTTCAGCCGCGACGTCCCGGGCGTCAGCGAGATGAACGTATTCAACGGCAGCCAATGGAAACAAAGCGACCTCAATCAGGGGCTGCGTGGGGTATTCGGAGCACCGACCCTCGGCCAGCAACTGCACCACATCAACGAAGCCGACCAGCGCCATGTGCGCGAGTTGGCCATGGCCTTGGCTCAGCCGGCGCAGATCGGGAAGCGGGCATGAAGTACAGCACACACTTACGAAATGAAGCCGTACCAGGGGGCGGCCCAAGGATGAAAAAAAGCCAGAAATTGTTCGGTGCCAGCTTGCTGGCGCTGGCCATCAGCGGTTGCGCTGTCACTAGCCAGCCAATCGACCGCAGTGCCAGCGAGGAACGTGCACGCACCGACCTGGCGACCATGTTCAAGGACCAGGAACCGCTCAACGGCCCGTTGACCTTGCACCAGGCCATGGCCCGTGCGGTCAAGTACAACCTCGAAGCACGCCTGAAAGTGATGGAAGAAGCACTGTCCAAGCGCCAGGTCGACCTGGCCCGCTTTGACATGCTGCCACGCATGGCCTTGGCGGCTGGCTACGCCGGCCGTGACAACACCAGTGCATCCAGCAGCCAGAGCGTGCGTACCGGCACCCAGTCCCTGGAACCGTCGACCTCTCAGGACCGCGACCGTGAGGTGGCAGACCTGACCATGGTCTGGAACGTGCTGGACTTCGGCGTCGCCTATGTCAGCGCCAAGCAGCAGGCCGACCAGCGTCTGATCCTCGAAGAACGCCGGCGCAAAGTGGTCCACACCATCACCCAGGACGTGCGTTCGGCGTACTGGCGTGCGGTGGCGGCTCAGCGCCTGCTGACCCAGATCGACGGTCTGATGGCGCGTATCCACGAAGCCCGTACCAACAGCCAGCACATGGCCGCTCAACGCGTCGGTGATCCGGTGCAGTCGCTGAGCTACCAGCGCGCGCTGATCGAAGCTACGCGCCAACTGGAAGAGCAACGCCGCGCGCTGTCGCTGGCCAAGACCGAGCTGGCGGCGCTGGTCAACCTGCCGCTGAACACCAACTTCTCCCTGGCGCCGGAAGAAGGTTATGCGGTGCCGGAGTTCAAGGCCGACTTCGCCAAGCTGGAGCAGCAGGCCCTGGCCAGCCGTCCCGAACTGCGCGAGCAGGACTACCAGGCGCGCATCAGCGCCGCAGAAACCCGCAAGGCCATGCTGCGCCTGCTGCCGGGCCTGGAGTTCTCGCTGGGCGGTCATTACGACAGCAACTCCTTCCTGACCAACCAGAGCTGGGCGGACTACGGCGTCAAGGTGACCTGGAACCTGTTCAACGTGCTCTCGGCACCGGCCGCGATCAAGGTTGCCGAAGCGGGTGAAGACGTGGCTGCGGCTCGCCGTCAGGCGATGTCGATGGCGGTGCTGGCGCAGTTGTACGTGGCCAACGCCAACTACAACGAAGCCGTGCGTCAGTTCCATACCAGCGAAGAGCTGGCCAGCCTCGATGGTCAGATCGCCGAGCAACTGCGTAACCGCTACAAGACGCAGAACATCGGTGAACTGGAGCTGATCCAGGGCGAACTGAACAACCTGCAAACCCAGCTCAAGCGTGACCTGTCCTACGCCGAACTGCGCAATGCCTACGCGCAGTTGTACGTCAGCTCGGGTACCGACCTGCTGCCGAGCAGCCTGCCGGACAACAACCTGCAGACGATTGCGACGGCGTTGCAGAACAGCGAGGCTAACTGGAGCCATTGATGGTTCTTGGGGGCTGCTTTGCAGCCCTTCGCGAAGGGCCGCACAGCGGCCCCAAATCTGTTGGCACAGATTGAAATACTTTCCCTGTGTAGTAAAACGCCGCTACAACTGTAGGATCAACGTCCCTTTTTGATCTCAGGTTGATATGACAGTTTTCCCGGAGCCCCCCAGTAGCAGGCCTTTGCGGCCTTCCTTTCTTCATCGTCCTTGCGACGCTTCCTGCATGAGTGCCCAACCATGGAATGGCTAGCCGATCCCACCGCGTGGCTGGGACTGGCCACGCTGATCGTCCTTGAACTGGTTCTGGGCATCGACAACCTCGTCTTCATCGCCATCCTTGCCGACAAACTGCCGCCCCATCAGCGCGACCGCGCGCGGGTGATCGGTCTGTCGCTGGCGCTGATCATGCGTCTTGGCCTGCTGGCCTCGATCTCGTGGATGGTGACCCTCACCGCGCCGCTGTTCGAAGTGTTCGAAAAATCCTTCTCGGGCCGTGACCTGATCATGCTGTTCGGTGGTGTGTTCCTGCTGTTCAAGGCCACCATGGAACTGCACGAACGCCTCGAAGGCCATGTGGTGCAAGCCAACGGACCGGTCCGGCATTCGGCGTTCTGGCCCATCGTGGCGCAGATCGTGGTGCTCGACGCGGTGTTCTCCCTCGACGCGGTGATTACCGCAGTCGGCATGGTCGAACACCTGTCGATCATGATGATCGCGGTGATCTTCTCGATCGGCATCATGATCGTCGCCAGCAAGCCGCTGACCCGCTTCGTCAACGCCCACCCGACAGTGATCATGCTGTGTCTGGGCTTCCTGATGATGATTGGCTTCAGCCTCACCGCCGAAGGCCTGGGCTTCCACATTCCGAAGGGCTATCTGTACGCGGCGATCGGTTTCTCGATCCTCATCGAGCTGTTCAACCAGTTGGCCCGGGCTCGCCGCAAGCGCAGCCTGCAGGAACACCGGCCGCTGCGTGAGCGCACCGCCCACGCCGTGCTGCGCCTGCTGGGCGGGCGCCGGATCGAGGCCGACGAGGTGGGTGAAGAAATCGCCGACCTGGTAGGCGACGGCGAGGAACAGGTGCTGTTCGACCGCCGGGAGCGGGTGATGATCAGCGGCGTGCTGCACCTGGCCGAGCGGCCGATCAAGACGGTGATGACGGTGCGTGCCGAAGTCGATGCGATCGACCTGGCGCAGCCGCCCGAGGTGATCCGCAGTGCGCTGATCAACTCGTCGTACTCGCGCCTGCCGCTGATCCGCGGTGGTCGCATCGAGGAGCCGTTGGGCTACGTGCACAAGAAGGAACTGCTCAAGGCAATGCTCGCGGGCGAGCAGCCGGACCTGGAGCATTTGATGCGTGCGCCGTTGAACCTGCTGGAGAGCTTCAGCATTCTCAATGCGCTCGAACAGATGCGTGCCCAGTCCACGCACATCGCCTTCGTGGTCAACGAGTTCGGTGATTTCACCGGTGTCCTGACCATGACCGACATCCTTGAGTCGATCGCCGGCGAGCTGCCTGATGCCAGTGAAGTGGAAGGCCCCGGCATCGTCGCCGACCAGGAGGGGTATCTGGTCAGCGGTGCACTGAACCTGCGCCAGATCCAGGCGCAGATCGGCTTTGCCGCCAAACCGACCGACGACTATCAGACCCTCGCCGGGCTGGTGATGAGCCTGCTGGATCGCCTGCCGATGGTGGGCGACCAGTTGGCCTGGAACGACTGGCGGATGACGGTGGTGGAGGTCGAGGAACGGCGGGTGCGGCAGGTTCGCCTTACACCGGCCGCCGACGCTGACGGAGCAGGTGCCTGACGCCTTCGAGCACCAGCACCACTACCGCCAGCCAGATCGGCAGGTACGTCAGCCACTGATCCTGGGCGATGCTTTCGCCCAGGATCAGGGCCACTATCACCAACAGCACCGGCTCGACATAACTGAGCAGGCCGAACAGGCTGAAAGCCAGCATCCGGCTGGCCAGCACGTAGCTGATCAGCGCCAGGGCGCTGATTGCCCCCAGCAGTGGGATCAGGCCGTAGAGTTGCGGATGGCTGGTCAGATCGTTGGCGTTCAGCGGGCCCTTGATCACGAAATACAGCGCCGCCGGCATCAGCAGGCACATATCCGCCCACAGCCCGCCCAGGTGGTCGGTGCGCAGCCGTTTGCGCAGCACGAAATAAATTGGATAACCACCGGCAACCAGCAGGGTTTCCCAGGCAAAGCTGCCGTGTTGGAACAACTCGTGGCCAACGCCGGTCATGGCGAAACACACCGCCACTTTCTGCAGGCGCGACAGGCGCTCGCCATACACCAGCCGCCCGGTCAAAACCATCGTCAGCGGCAGCAGGAAATACCCCAGCGACACTTCCAGGCTGCGCCCGTGCAGCGGCGCCCAGAGAAACAGCCACAATTGCACGCCCATCAGCGCCGAGGTGCCGCACAGCCCGAGCAGCAGCGCGGGGCTCTGGCGGATGCGTGCCAGCAGTCCTGTGACCAGGGGCCAGTCGCGGGTGATCAGCATGAACAGGGTGACGCACGGCAGGGTCAGGAGCATCCGCCAACCGAAGATTTCCTCACCGTCGAGTGGGGCGAGGAGGGAGGTGTAGTAATACATCACGGCGAACAGGCAGGACGCCATTACCGATAAAGCAATGCCTCTGGACACGGGGGCCTCTATACAGCGAAAAGCGGGGGGAAGGATTGACCGGTCATGATCTCAGGGGCACCACCGGTTCGGCAACCGTCGCCCCGGTCGGTTGTTCGGCCAGGGCGTTGACGAAGTCGCTCAGGGGCATGGGCCGGCCAAACAGATAGCCTTGCTGGAAATCCACCCCGTAGCGGGCCAGGTAGTCGCGTTGCGCGGCGGTTTCCACACCTTCGGCGACGATGCCCAGGCCGAGCTTGCCCGACAGCTCGATGATGCTGTCGAGAATGTGCAGCGATAGCGCATCGACGCCGATCATGGCGACGAAGCTCTGGTCGATCTTCAGGTAATCCACCTCGAACTGACGCAAGTAGCTCAGGCTCGACTGGCCGGTGCCGAAATCGTCGACGGCCAGCAGCACGCCGAGCGCGTGCAGGCGTTCGAACAGGCGGTCGGTGGTGTCGCTGGGGATGATCGGCGTGCGCTCGGTCAGCTCCAGGGTGAGTTTCACCCGGCCCGGCGGGAACCGCGCCAGCAGCGCCTGGCAATCATCGCACAGGGACAGGTCCTGGCAGTGCGCGGCGGTGATGTTGATGCCCAGATGAAAACCGTCCTCGAAGGTGTCGGCCAGCGGCGCCAGTTGCTCGCCGACCTTTTCCATCAGGCGTCGGGTCATGGGCACGATCAGGCCGCTGTGCTCGGCATAGGGGATGAACAGGTCAGGCCGCACCAGGCCCTCACGTGGATGCTGCCAGCGCATCAGTACTTCGGCGCCGGCCCAGCGGTAGTCGCCCTGGCGCACCACGGGCTGGAAATAGGGGACGAATTCGTCGGCATCCAGCGCCCGTTGCAGTTCCGCCCGCTGCGACGACGCCCGGCGCAACTGCCAGTAGCAGGCTGTGCCGGCGCTGGCCCCGAGAAACAGTAGCAGGCCGAACAGTGCCGGGTATTCGCTGCGCATCAGTTTCCAGGCCTGCCCAGGGCCGAAACCGCTGTGCAGGGAAAAGGCGTAGTGCTGCGAGTGCACTTGCTCGGCCGCCAGGGCATAGCCTGGCACCGGGCCGTCGTTGACCTTGCCGCGCTGGTCGATCCAATGCTCGCCGACCTGCAAGCGCAGGTCGATGCTCGGTGCGATCAGGCGCAGGGCGCTGGTCAGGTGGTCGCCGTCGAGGGTACTGATGGCACCTTTTTCGCCCTCGGTGAGGCGGTACACCAGCAGGGGATGGCCGGGCGACACCGAGTTACCGTTCATCAGCCACAGGCTGCCGTCGGTGTAGTCGGCGGCATTGACCTTTTCCCGAAAGTCGCCGAACAGCGAGGTGCAGTAGATCTCGTCACGGAAGGTGAGGTTGGTGGAGCGCACGAAGGAGCGTCGGGTGACCTGCTCGCGCAGCGCCAGGTTGATCTGCTCGCAGGGCTGGCCGGCCAGTGGCAGCAGGTCGCGGGCGGCGCCGGCGACGTTGTCGAGCACCCGGTCCAGATGGCTGACAGCCTGCTGGGCGCTGCTCAGCGCGCGCGCCTGCAATTCGCGCTGGGCCTGCCAGTGCATGATCGCCAGGCCGCAGATCACCGGGACCGCGCCCACCAGCCAGGGCACCAGGCGGCGCAGGAGGCGGCCGCGGTTACGGGATTTCTGCAGGGGCATGCCGGTTCCGTCCGTGTGTTCTGTGTTCGCTCATGATAGCGGAGAGATAACCGGGCGCCGGGGCGGGGTAACTGCTATTGGTTGTAGACAGGGTGTGGCGCGTACGCGATGCGCGACAAATCCATTTACGCCCTGTAGAATCGCGTTACGCATACAATAATAAGGTTCCCCGCCTCATGGGGAATCAAGCCCGCCGGGAATGGTCCCCTATGAAGTGTCATGGGTTCAAACTGATTTATGGTGACTACCTCGCCCGCAGTGTGAGGGGCATCTCTTGCGCGCCACCGCATTCTTCCGCATCGACCGCAGGTAACGCTGGCTACAACCGTTATTGAACCGTTTTGATGATGAGGAATACGAACATGGCAGATATCTTCGAGAACCCGATGGGCCTGATGGGCTTCGAATTCATTGAATTCGCCTCGCCGACCCCCGGTGCCCTGGAACCGATCTTCCAGATCATGGGCTTCACCAAGGTTGCCACCCACCGCTCCAAGGACGTCCACCTGTACCGTCAGGGCGACATCAACCTGATCCTGAACAACGAGCCGAAAAGCGTCGCGTCCTACTTCGCCGCCGAGCATGGCCCGTCGGTCTGCGGCATGGCCTTCCGCGTGCGCAACGCTCACCAAGCCTATGCCCGCGCCCTTGAGCTGGGCGCGCAGCCGGTCGAAATCGAAACCGGTCCGATGGAACTGCGCCTGCCGGCGATCAAGGGGATTGGCGGCGCGCCGCTGTACCTGATCGACCGCTTCGAAGAGGGCAGCTCGATCTATGACATCGACTTCAACTGGATCGAAGGTGTAGACCGCAATCCGGTTGGCGCCGGCCTGAAGATCATCGATCACCTGACCCACAACGTGTATCGCGGACGCATGGCCTACTGGGCGGGCTTCTACGAGAAGCTGTTCAACTTCCGCGAGATCCGCTACTTCGACATCAAGGGCGAGTACACCGGCCTGACCTCCAAGGCGATGACCGCGCCGGACGGCATGATCCGTATCCCGCTGAACGAAGAGTCGTCCAAGGGGGCCGGGCAGATCGAAGAGTTCCTGATGCAGTTTAACGGCGAGGGGATCCAGCACGTGGCGTTCCTCACCGACGACCTGATCAAGAGCTGGGATACCCTGAAGCAAATGGGCATGCGCTTCATGACCGCGCCGCCGGAAACCTACTACGAAATGCTCCAGGGTCGCCTGCCGGACCACGGTGAGCCGACCGAAGAACTGCAGTCCCGCGGGATCCTGCTGGACGGCTCGTCCAACCCGGATGACAAACGCCTGCTGCTGCAGATCTTCTCGGAAACCCTGATGGGCCCGGTGTTCTTCGAATTCATTCAGCGCAAAGGCGACGATGGCTTCGGCGAGGGCAACTTCAAGGCGCTGTTCGAGTCGATCGAGCGTGACCAGGTTCGTCGTGGTGTGCTCAGCACCGACTGATACCTCAGCGCATGAAAAAACGCCGGCATGCCGGCGTTTTTTTATGGTTGTTCACGGGGTACGGAGGACTGTGATTTTTGAGCGTCGGTGCTGCGGGGTTAGCCATTCGATACGGCAGCGTCGCCGCCTAGAATGGGGAATCTCGCAGAACCGACACCCCAGAGCCCAAGCCTCCAGGTGAACCTTCTTTATTATGCGCAGCGCGACTCAGCCCTCCCAGCGTCGCAGCAACGCCTCCAGCGATGCACCATAAGCAGGTCGCGGAACGTCCGGCGCAGTCCGCGAAAAGCGCGGCGCAGGGGCCGGTTGAGTAACCCCGTCAAGGTTGATGAAGGTTTCCCTGGCAAGGTTATGCGCATGCTGCGGCGCTTCATCCCAATCCAGCACGGGCGCGAAGCAGGCATCGCTGCCTTCGAGCAGCACGCACCATTCATCCCGCGTGCGGGTCGCGATGATTCCCGCCAACGCCTGCTTCTGCGTGGGCCAGGTTGCCGGGTTCATCTGTTCGTCAAACAGGCTGCCTTCCAGCCCGCAGCGCTCGCGCAACAGCGCGTAGAACTGCGGCTCGATGGCGCCCAGAGAGATGAAGCGGCCGTCGGCGCAGCGATAGGTGTCGTAGAAAGGCGCCGCACCATCGAGCAGGTTGGCGCCGCGCTCATTGCGCCAGTGTCCGGTAGCCCTGAGTCCGTGTATGAAACTTGTCAGCAGCGCAGTGCCGTCGGTCATGGCGGCATCGATGACCTGGCCCATGCCGGAACGCGCGGCCTCATGCAGCGCCGCCAGCACTCCCACCAGCAACAACATCCCGCCACCGCCGAAGTCGCCGATGAAGTTCACCGGCGGCGGCGGCGTTTCGCCCGGGCGACCAATGCCATGCAAGGCGCCGGTCAGGGCGATGTAGTTGAGGTCGTGGCCAGCCGCCTGGGCTAGCGGTCCGTACTGGCCCCAGCCGGTCATGCGCCCATAGATCAGCCGTGGATTGATGGCCTGGCATTCGCTCGGACCGAGGCCGTTCTTTTCCATGACCCCGGGCCGGAAACCCTCGATCAGGATGTCGGCCTGGGCCAACAGAGCCAGGACAGAGGCTTGTCCTGGGGCGCTGCGGATGTCGATTTCCACGGTGGGGCGATTACGGCTGAGTACATCGGCCGGGTCCACGCCGGTGCCGGGACGCACGATACGCACCACGTCCGCGCCGAGATCGGCCAACACCATGGCGCAGAACGGGGCGGGTCCGATGCCGGACAATTCAACGACTTTGACGCCTTGCAGGGGTCCCATATCAGCTCCTCGAACGGGGCGATGCTCAGCCAAGCACGGCGCGAGCGATGATTTCTTTCATGATTTCCGAGCTGCCGGCGAAGATCCGCGACACTCGCGCGTCCTGGAAACGCTGGCAAATCTCGTATTCCTGCATGTAGCCCGCGCCACCGTGCAGTTGCACACCGGCATCCATGACCCGGGATTCCAGCTCACTGGTGATCAGCTTGGCCTTGGCCGCCGACGGCACGCTGAGCGCGTTGTCGTTGTGCAGGGCGACGCAATGGTCGACATAAACCTGGGCCATTTCCAACGCCGCCGCCAGTTCCGCCAGCACGAAGCGGGTGTTCTGGAAGTCGGCGATGGTCTTGCCGAATGCCTTGCGCTCCAGCACGTAATCGCGGGTCAGGTCGAAACCGCACTGGGCGTTGGCCAGCGAGCCGACGGCGCAGATCAGGCGCTCTTCCACCAGCGAGGTCTTCAGGTAGCTCAACCCCTGCGCGGCGTCACCCAGCACATTGGCCTTGGAGACGCGCACGTCGTTGAAGAACAGTTCGGCGGTGTCCTGGGCATGCAGGCCCATCTTGGCCAGCTTGCGGCCGCGCTCGAACCCCGGCATGCCGCGCTCGACAAGGAACAGGCCGATCCGTCGCGGGTTGTCCGGGTCGGTTCTGGCGGCGACCAGTACCACGTCGGCGTTGATGCCGTTGGAAATGTAGGTCTTGGCGCCATTGAGCACCCAGTGATCGTCCCGTGCCTGGGCACGAGTCTTGATGCCGGCCAGGTCGCTGCCGGCATCGGGCTCGGTCATGGCGATCGCCAGGATGCTTTCGCCCTTTGCGCAGGCGGGCAGGTAGCGGGCCTGTTGCGCCGGGCTGCCGAAGTGCAGGAGGTAAGGCGCGACCAGGCGGCTGTGCAGGGTGTGATAGAAGCCCACCTCGCCGAAGCGGTTGTCTTCCTCGATCATGATCTGCTGATAGCGGAAGTCCCACAGGCCAAGGCCGCCGTGTGCTTCGTCGGCCCACACCAGCAGGTAGCCGAGGTCGCCCATTTTCCGGAACATTTCCCGCGGGACGATGCCCGCTTCGCGCCACGCCTGTTTGTGTGGCTGCACCTCTTTTTGCAGGAAAGCCCGATAGCTTTCGCGGAAGATCTGATGTTCTGTGCTGAAGCCGGGACGTTGCATTAAACCTCCTGAGCGGGGCGCGACAGGCGCCCCGCGCTGTTCACCAGAGTTTCCAGGAATAGACGATGTTGACCCGCAAGTCGTTGTTGTCGCGGAAGGTCGCGGCCTGGGTGAAGTCGTTGCGGTACCAGGCGTGGCGGACCTTGACGCCCAGCCCCTGCAACGGCCCGGACTGGATGACATAGGCCACCTGGGCCTGGCTTTCGCGCTCGTAGAGGCCGCTACCGCCCATGCGCTCGGGCAGCTCGATGTTGTCGCCGCGCATGTGCCAGAGCATAGCCGTCAGCCCCGGGATGCCCTGGACCGCGAAGTTGTAGTCCCAGCGCACCTGCCAGGTGCGCTCCTTGGCATTGAGAAAGTCCGTGGCGATGGCCCCTTCGACGGTTGGCGACGGCTCGCTGCGGCCCATGTACGGCTGGGCGGTGTCGCCGAACAGCGCCATGTAGCCGGTGCTGAAGGTGTGCCCGCCGAGGGCGTACCTGAAGACCACACCGAGGTTGTCGTTGTCGACGTTGCCGGCGTTGGCGGCGCCGTCCTCACCGGACCTCACCCAACGGAAATCGGTTTTCAGACTGCCCGGTCCCAGCGGCAGGTCGTGCACCAGCCACACGTAATCCTGGCGATAGATGTCGTTCAGCGTGGCGTGGTAGTAGCTGGCGGTGAAGTTGGGGGCGACCTTGTATTTGGCGCCGACATAGCTGAAACCGCTGGAGTCGACATCGCGGAAACGGCCGTTCTGCGCGGTCACGCGGATGTTTTCGTAGTTGCTCGAATCGCGGAACTTGATGCGGTCGAGGTAGCCGCCCATCAGCGTCAGGCTGTCGAAATCGTCCGACTGGAAGGTCGTGCCCTGAAAGGTCTGCGGGAGCAGGCGGCCGGGACTGGAAAAGGCGATGGGCAGGGTCAGCACCATTCTGCCGGTATTCAGTTTGGACTGGGCGAAGCGCACTTTGGCGACACCGCCGAAGCTGCTGAAGCTGTCCTCGGCGCGGCCCTGGGAGTCGAGTGGCAGCAACTGGGTGCCGGCACGGCTGGGGGAGGAGTCCAGTTTCAGGCCGGTCATGCTGGTCAGGTCCAGGCCGAATCCGACCGGCCCTTCGGTGTAGCCGGACTTGAAGTCCAGGGTCACGCCCTGGGCCCATTCCCGTAGCTCACGTTTCAGTGCGGGGTTTGCGGGGTCTTTGTAGTCGCGGTCGAAATAGTAGTTGTGCAGCAGCACGGAGGCGCTGCTGTCGGTGATGAAGCGGGTCTGTGCCTGTGCCGGGAGAGACAGGGGCAACGAGCAGGCGAGCAGGGTTGCGGTGCGCAAATTCATGGCGGCTCCGGTTCTTGTTTTTGTAGGGAGTAATGGCGGCCTCGCGGCCGCAGGTGACGCTCAGTCTTTCTGCGCGTTCATCATCTGGCCGAAGTGGCGGCGGGCGAAGAGAAAGCCGAGCAGGGCGCCGGGACCGATGATTGCCGCCATGGTCGCGAGTGCCGAGGCGATCGCCGTCGGGCCGCTGAACACGCGGTCGGCCAGGACGCCGCTGAGGAACGGGCCGACGGTGTAGCCGAAGAGGTTGATCACCAGTAGATTGACCGCCACGGTGC
The DNA here is from genome assembly GCF_003231275.1 of Pseudomonas huaxiensis. Lineage (GTDB taxonomy): Bacteria > Pseudomonadota > Gammaproteobacteria > Pseudomonadales > Pseudomonadaceae > Aquipseudomonas > Aquipseudomonas huaxiensis. Next base: position 46,827 of record NZ_QKVL01000017.1, on the reverse strand, counting down.
GTGCCCGCAGCCGGGATGGGCTGATCATCTGCATGCCCAGGCAGGTCATGACCGAGATGCTCGGCAGGAACATCATGCACACCGCGAACGCTGCGACCAGCAGCCAGTAATCGCCCACCAGCAAGCCGGCGATGATCGCGGGCACCGGGATGGCTACCGCCACCATCAGAATCAGCGCAATGCCGTCCGCCCGACCGGCCTTCTGCAGCCGGCTCGCCAGCCATGGCAGGCACAGCGTGCCCAGCACCGAGGTCGGCAGGCCTACCGAGCCGAACACGAAGCTGGCTTGGGCGGCGCTCAGGTCATGCAGGCGGATCAGCAGGGTGGGCGCCCAGGAAATCACCCCCAGGGTCAGGGATGAAATCAGCCCGGTGGCGATGAAGAAGGGGATGAACATGGCCTTGTTGCCGACCAGGAACGGCAGCAGTGCGTCGATGCCGGCGCCTGTTGTGGACGAGGGTGTTTCGACCCGTGCCGGTTCGCGGACTGCCAGGGCGAACAGCACCATCATCAGCAGCCCCGGCAGGCTCACGGCGAGCAGGGTGAAGCGCCAGGGCTCCATGCCAGGAATGATTTGTTGCCCGCCGGCGAACTGGTACACCGCGCCGCCAATAATGAACGCGCCGGTTGCCATGATGTTGCCGGTGGCCATGTAGAAGCTGGTGGGCAGCGCGCGCTCCTTGCGCTGGAACATGTCGCCTATCAGCGACATCGCCGCCGGGGTCAGCACCGCTTCGCCGATCGCAACGCCGGCGCGGCAGATGATCAGGGTGGTGAAATCGACGGTGAAGGCAGACGCCGCGGTCATCAGCGACCAGAGCAGCACGCCGGCGAGGATCACCCGGGTGCGGTTGCCCTTGTCGATCAGGTAGGCCACCGGAATCCCGGCGATGGAATACAGCACGGCGAAGCCCGCACCCAGCAGCAGGCCCATCTGCGTGTTGGACAGTTCCAGGCTCTGGGTGACCGGCTGGGCGACGGCGGAAAGGATGAAGCGGTCGACCATCGAAATCGCGTAGAAGATGATCAGGCAACCCACCGCCGTCCAGCGTCCGGGGTGGATCTTGCTTTCGGTGTAGGGGAGGGTGGTGCTTTGCTCGTTCATTGCTCAATCCCGTTAATTATTGTTGTTGGATCTGTCAGATGACCGACGGCGGCCCTGACGACCGGACTGCAATCGCAAGCCTGCTGCACGTGGCGCGGGATAGCGGGTTTCGGGATCAGTCTAGGGGGCGGGGGGAGGGGAAAAATCGTCACAAAAGACGATTTTTCTTAGGCTCTGTACGAAAGGTATTCGAGCGAAGGCCAGGCAAGGCGAAAACAGGCGAGGGAGCGGAGTTGACTGGTTGTCAATGAGCATCCCGAGCCTGTTTTCAACGCAGCATGGGCGAGCTCGGATGCGTTTCGTACAGAGCCTCGTGGTTATGACACTAGCCCCATCTTCCTCGCCACGGCCAGCGCCTGGTTGCGGCTGCCGGTCGACAGCTTGGCGTTGATGTTGCGCAGGTGGGTGCGCACGGTGCTCAGTGACACGTGCATGCGCCCGGCCAGGTCGAGGTTGGAGCAGCCATCGGTGAGCAGCACCAGGACTTCGATTTCCTTGCGCGTCAGCGGCTCGGGCAGCGGCGCGGCGGAGGCGGGCCTGGCCTGCTCGGGGGGGAGCGCCGGGCCAAAACCGATCAGCAGCGAACGCAGATAATCCAGCAACAGCGGCGTGCGCGAGCTGCGTGCCTCGTACAACTGCTTGAACTCCAGCACCACCTGGCCGAGCGCCGCCCCTTCATCGAGTACGGTGCGCACGTAGCCTTCGCGCGCGGCGAACGTCAGCGCCTCTTCCAGTGTTTTGTGCGCGGCGAGCAGGTTGTCGCAGCGCTGCAACGCCAGCACCTGCAACAACTGCAGCACCAGCGCACGGTGGCGACGGCCCGAGGCGTTGGCTTCTTCGAGGTCGACGGCCAGTTGCTTGAGGGCGGCGACCGGATCGCCAAAATGAATGTCCCAGCGCAGCCGTGCCAGGCGCAGGTAGTGGCTGTCGTGGGCGAGCAGCCGCTGCCGGCATTCCCGCGCCCAGATCACTGGGTCATCGGCGCGGCTCAACTCGTCCCGCGCCGCCTCGCCCTCGCCCTGGATCAGCAGGATCTTCGCCCGCTCCAGTTGGGCCGCAGCCACCGCGCGGGGCAGGCTGCGGCGGTGGCCGAGGTATTCGAGTTCGGTCAGTGCGTGCAGCGCGGTTTCCAGGTCGTTTTCGGTGAACGCCAGCCGGCATTTGAGCAGGTAGATCAGGATCAAGTGGTCGGGAATGCCGACTTCACGGGCCAGCGGCAGGTAGACGTTGATCAGGTGCCGCGTCTGGGCGAGGTCGTTGGCTTCGTACACCGTCGCGGTGTGCAGAACCCCGGCCCAGGCATTGCCGTGGACGTGCCGATGGTGGCTGGTGCGGGTGACATCGACGGCCAGGCGAAAGCGCGCGGAGGCGTGGCGCAGACGACCGTGCAACAGGTCGATCAGGCCCTCGGTGGTTTCCGAATACATGCGATTGAAGTGGCTTTCGCCGCCGTGCAGGCGGCGCGCGGCATCGACCATGCGCTGGGCATCGCGGGTGTCGCCGATGATCAGGGTCTGGTGGGCGATGGCATTGAGCAGGGTGGTGCTGGCGAAGGTATGCCGGGCTTCAAGGTTGTTCAGGGTGCGCATGCCGACCGTCACCGCTTCTTCGCAGTGGTCACGCATGCCCAGCAGGGTCGGGTAAAGCGCGGCGCCGTGGTTGCGCACGTGCGGGTCGGGGCTGTTGCGCCAGTCGAGCCGCTCCAGTTCCTGCCACGCCAGGTGCGCGCCCTCGGTCAGCGCCAGGGCCCACAGCGACATCACGTGCAAGCGCGGCCGTGCGGCCACCAGGTGTTCGGGAATGGCGGTGAACCAGCGGCGCAGCAAGCGCATCCGGCCTTGTTCCAGCAGCGATTCGGTATGGTGTTCGAGCAACAGAATGGCCTGCTCGTACTGCTGGCCGAGCACGGCGTGATCAATGGCCTGCACCGCCTGGCCTTGACTGTCGAACCAGCGCGAGGCGGCAAGGTGCAGACGGGCGTTTTCGCCGGGGCTTTCGCGGTCGAGCTGGTCACGGAGGAATTCCGCGAACAGGCTGTGGAAACGCCACAGGCCGTGTTTCGTTTCAACCGGCACGGCCAGCCCCTGGGCCTGGAGCTGCTCGATCATTTCCCGCCCGTCGACGCCCGGGTTCAGCGCCTCGCACAGCACCGGGTTGAAGTGCCTCGGCACGCTCATGCGCAGCAGCACCCGGCGCACGGTCGGCGATTGCTCCGCCAGCACCACTTCGCTCAGGTACTGGGCCACGGTGCTGGTGGAGCCGGAGAAGCGGGCGATGAACTCCAGCCGCGACTCGCTGCGCTTGAGCGCAATCGACGCCAGCCACAACGCTGCGGCCCAGCCCTCGGTCTTGCCGTGCAGGTGCTCGACATCGGCGCGGGACAGGGACGCGGCGCCGAGCTGGCCGTCGAGCAGCGCCTGGCTTTCTTCGATATCGAAACGCAGCTCGCCGGCGCCGATTTCCGTCAGCCGACCACTGGCCCTCAGCCGCGCCAGGCCCAGAGCCGGGGTCAGCCGGGTGGTGGCGATCAGGTAGGCGCGATGGGGCAGGTGAAGGGCCAGTTCCTGGAGCAGGGCGAGTACCGATGGCTCCTGGATGGTTTCCAGTTCATCGATGAACAGCGCGTATGAGGCGGTGGGCATCGTCAGGCAGGTGATGGCATCGCAGCCGGGCCGGGCGATGCCGAGATGGCTGGTGATCCTGTCGAGGCTGGCGAGCCAGCGCGGCAGGTCGTTGTCCGCCGCATGGGTGTTGAGCCAGGCGGTGGCGATGCCGGCCTGGCTCAATTGCGCGCAGGTCTGGGCCATTACCGTCGACTTGCCGAAACCGGCGGGCGCGCTCAGCAGGGTGAGCGTGCCGCCCGCGCGGGCGATCAGCGGGAGCAGCCGAACGCGTTCGATCTGCTGCGACAGTGGTACAGGTCCGATGAACCTCGTGTCAGGGCAATCAGGCACATTGAGCATGTTGCGACACCCTCCTTCCTTCGCCGCTTCCGACAGTTGCGTTGCATTGCGTAGCTTGGCTCAGCGCGGCGCGAATCCGCTGGTCAGCAGGTCGACCATTTGCGCGGCCACCTCTTCCTTCGTTTGCTTGCCATCCGGGGAGAACCAGCGCGCGGGCCAGTTGAGCGCGCCGGCCAGGGTGAAGGCCAGCAGCCGCGCGTCGCAGGGCGCGACGGAGCCGTCGGCGATGGCTTCTTCGATCAACCCGCGCATGGCCCGGTCGATATCACTTTTCAGGGCGCGGAAGCGGGTACGGCCTTCCTCGGACAGGGCTTCGTCGCCGGTGCGGATCACGCAGCGGCCGAAGTCATCCATGTTGATTTCCGCGTAGCGCCGCAGGTAGCTGCGCAACCGGTCGATGCCTTGGCCGGGCTCCTGGCGCGCCTTGTCTGCGGCGTCGATCAGTTGTTCCAGGCCGTGGATGACGCACTGCAGCAGCACCTGTTCCTTGTTGCCCAGGTAGTGATAGATCGTCGGTTTGGAGATGCCCAGGCTGACGGCCACATCGTCGAGCAGGGTGGCGTGGAAACCACGCTCGTTGAAGATCCGCACCGCCGCGCGGAGCACGGCCTGGCGCTTGGCTTCACGCTCCTGTTGCTTCTGCGTTGCGCTGGTGAAAGGGGAGGTTTCGGTCACGGCGTTCGTTCCATTTTTCGGGTGTGGGGTGCGGCGTCTGATTGAAGCTCGCTTTCCACTTTCAGGGATTTTCGACCTTGACAGGCCAGTGATCGGAATTCTAGCCTACTGGCGAGTAGATATTCTACCGATGAGTTAAATCAGTGATTTTTCCTGCTCGCGGCAGAGCTCGCTGTCCCAACAAGAACAAGCAAGAGGATGTGCTCGATGAAGATTCAAGATGTGGCTGCAGTAGTAACCGGCGGCGCGTCCGGTCTGGGCGGCGCGGTGGCCTCGCGGCTGGCGGCGGCCGGTGCCAGGGTGGCGATTCTCGACCTCAACCAGGAACTGGGCGAAGCCCACGCCGCGGCGATCGGCGGCCTGTTCATCAAGGCCGATGTCACCGACGAGGCTGGCATCCGGCACGCTCTCGAAACCGCTGAAGGGGTGCACGGCAAGGCCCGCATCCTGGTCAACTGCGCTGGAATCGGCCCGCCCGGCAAAGCGATTTCTCGCGACGGTTCGGCGCTGCCACTGGCCGACTTTGCGCGAATCGTGAACATCAACCTCAACGGCAGTTTCAACGTGCTGTCGAAGTTCGCCGAGCGCCTGCACCTCGCTGATGCCGACGGGGAAGAGCGCGGCGTTATCATCAACACCGCGAGCGTCGCCGCCTTCGACGGGCAGATCGGCCAGCCGGCCTACGCCGCGTCCAAGGCCGGGATTGTCGGCATGACCCTGCCGCTGGCGCGGGAGTTCGCCCGCTACGGCATCCGCGTGATGACCATCGCGCCGGGGATTTTCCTCACCCCGTTGCTGGCGTCGCTGCCCCAGGACGTACAAGACTCCCTCGGTCAGCAGGTGCCGTTCCCGAGCCGTCTCGGCCAGCCGGACGAATTCGCCTTGCTGGTCCAGTCAATTGTCGAAAACCCCATGCTCAACGGCGAAGTCATTCGCCTGGACGGCGCAATCCGGATGGCCGCCCGATGAGCTTCCACGATCTGCAACGGGCCACGGAGATTGCCGACCGGGTCGAACGCTTTGTCCGCGACGTGGTGGTGCCTTACGAGGCCGACAACCGCCGTGATCACCACGACTGCCCCACCGACGAACTGGTGCTGGAACTGCGGGAACTGGCCCGCGAAGCGGGGGTTCTGACCCCGCATATCCTTGCCGATGGCAGCCACCTGAGCCAGCAAGGCACGGCGCTGGTGCTGGCGAAGACTGGCCTGTCGCCCCTCGGGCCGCTGGCCTGCAATACCTGCGCGCCGGACGAGGGCAACATGTATTTGCTCGGCAAGGTCGGCAGCCCGTTTATCAAGGAGCGCTTTCTCGAACCCCTGGTCCAGGGCACCGCGCGCTCTGCCTTTTTCATGACTGAACCCGCCGAGGACGGCGGTGCCGGTTCCGACCCGTCGATGATGCAGACCACCTGCCGGCGCGACGGAGACCACTGGGTGATCAACGGCCGCAAGGCGTTCATCACCGGTGCCCAGGGCGCGCAGATCGGCATCGTCATGGCCAAGGCCGAGGAGGGCGCCTGCATGTTTCTCGTCGCCCTGCCTGACCCTGGCATCCGCATCGAACGCATTCCGCGCACTATCGACAGTTCCATGCCCGGCGGCCATGCGATCGTCGCGCTGGACAACCTGCGGGTGCCCGCCGAGCAGATGCTGGGCGAGGCCGGCGAAGGTTTTCGCTACGCCCAGATCCGCCTGGCGCCGGCGCGGCTGTCGCATTGCATGCGCTGGTACGGCGCCTGCCTGCGGGCCAACGAGATCGCCACCGACTACGCCAACCGGCGCATGGCGTTCGGCAAGTTGCTGATCGATCACGAAGGCACCGGTTTCAGCCTGGCCGAAAACCTGATCGACCTGAAGCAGGTGGAATTGCTTATCAACTGGTGCGCCAGCGTGCTGGACAGCGGCGCGGCGGGCGGCACTGAGAGTTCGATGGCCAAGGTCGCTGTCAGCGAAACCCTGATGCGCGTGGCTGATCGCTGTGTGCAGGTCATGGGCGGCAGCGGCCTTACTGAGGACTCGATCGTCGAACAGGTGTTCCGCGAGATCCGCGCGTTTCGCATTTACGACGGCCCCACCGAAGTGCACAAGTGGTCGCTGGCGAAAACCATCAAGCGTGAGTGGGCGAGGGCACGGCAATGACGGCAGTGGAGCAAAAGGCCAATGCCGGCGCGGGGGAAGTGCGCGCCGACATGACGTTCGATGAGCGCGCCCTGGCCCACTGGCTGCGGGACAACGTGGATGGATTCGCCGGCCCGATGACGGTCCTGCAGTTCAGGGGCGGGCAGTCGATCCCCACGTATCAGATCACCACGCCGACCAGCAGTTACGTGCTGCGGCGCAAGCCTTCCGGGGTCTTGCTCAAAGGCGCCCACTCGATCGAGCGCGAGGCGCAGGTTCAGCAGGCGTTGGGCGGCGTGGGGTTCTGCGTGCCGAAGATTTTCGCGGTGTGCACCGACGCTTCGGTGGTGGGCACGCCCTTCTATGTGATGGAGCGCGTCGAAGGACGGATTTTCTGGGACGCCACTTTTCCAGAAGTCAGCGCCGAAGAACGGCCGCGCTATTTCGACGCGATGAACCAGACCCTGGCGGCCTTGCACAGCATCGAGCCCGATGCGGTCGGGCTGGGTGATTTCGGCAAGTCGGGCAACTACTTCTCGCGGCAGATCAGCCGCTGGACTTCCCAGTACCTGGCGGACGAAGCCGCAGGCCGCGATCCAGACATGGACCTGCTGGTGGAATGGCTGCCGGGAATGATCCCGCCCGGCGACGAGACGCGGATCGTGCATGGCGACTTCCGTTGCGACAACATGATCTTTCACCCGAGCGAACCGAAAGTCCTGGCGGTGCTGGACTGGGAACTGTCGACCCTCGGTCATCCGCTGGCCGACTTCGCCAACCACGCGATGATGTACCAGATGCCCCCCGAGATCGTTGCCGGCCTGGCCGGTGCCGATTTGCGGCGGCTCAACATTCCCGCGCAATCGGCGTATGTCGAGCGCTACTGTGAACGCACCGGCCGCGCGTCCATTCCGGCGTGGGAGTTCTATATCGCCTTCAACCTGTTCCGCATGGCGGCGATCTTCCATGGCATCAAGGGTCGGGTGATTCGCGGCACCGCCGCCTCGGCCCACGCCCGTGAACGGGCCAAGAGTTTCCCCGTGCTGGCCGGGCTGGCACGCCGCGCGCTGGAGGAATGCCGATGAACGATTCAGTGCTGCTGGATATCCACGAAGGTGTCGCCACCCTCACGCTGCACCGCCCCGACCAGGGCAACGCGATCGACCTGCCGATGGCCCAGGCGTTGCTTCGCGCAGCCATCGTCTGCGACCAGACGCCGGACCTGAAATGCGTGGTGCTGACCGGCAGCGGCAAGCTGTTCTGCGCCGGCGGTGATCTGCAAGCCTTTACCGAGGCGGGTGACGGGATTTCCGGTTTTCTCAGTGAATTGGCGGGCACCCTGCACCTTGCCATCTCGCGCCTGATGCGCATGGACAAACCCTTGGTGACGCTGGTCAACGGCGCGGCGGCCGGCGCCGGTCTGAGCCTGGCGCTGATCGGCGACATCGTTCTGGCTGAACCCGCCGCGTCCTTCACTCCGGCCTACGGCGCCATTGGCCTGAGCCCGGATGGCGGCCTGAGCTGGATCCTGCCGCGGCTGATCGGCCTGCGCCGGGCGCAGGAATTGATCCTGCTCAACCAGCGTTTGACGGCGGCGCAGGCGCACGGCCTGGGCCTGGTTTCGCGGGTGGTCGACGCCGGCCAGTTGCAGGCCGAAGGCGCTAGCGTCGTGGCAACACTGACCGCGATGAACTCAGCGGCGCTCGGCAGCGTCAGGAAACTGTTGCTGGAAAGCCACGGCACCCCGTTGGAAACGCAACTGGAAAACGAGGCCCGCAGCATCGCGGCCCTTGCGACACAGCCTTGTGTCCGTGACAAAGTCGCCGCCTTCGTTGCGCAGCGGCTCCCTAAAAACAAGAAGGAGTTGAGTCATGGCTGATGCCTACATTGTTGCAGCCGTTCGCACTGCGGGCGGGCGTCGTAACGGCAAACTGGCCGGCTGGCATCCAGCGGACATGGGCGCTGAAGTACTCGACGCACTGGTCGAACGCTCGGGAATTGATCCGGCTGCCGTCGATGATGTGATCCTCGGCTGCGTGACCCAGGCCGGTGAGCAGGCGTTCGCCTTCGCCCGCAACGTGGTGCTGGCGTCGCGGCTGCCACAGAGCGTGCCGGCGGTCACCATTGACCGCCAGTGCGGCAGCTCGCAGCAGGCGGTGCAATTTGCCGCGCAGGCGGTCATGTCCGGGTTCCAGGACGTGGTCATCGCCGGTGGCGTGGAAAGCATGAGCCGGGTGCCGATGTTCTCCAACCTGTCCTTCCACGAAAAGGAAGGCATCGGCATCGGCCCGTTCAGCGCCCGGATCCAGGAGCGCTTCCAGGTCAGCAGCTTCAGCCAGTTTGCCGGTGCGCAGACGCTGGCGGAGAAGTACGGTCTCGACCGCCTGACCCTCGACCGCTTCGCGCTGGCCAGCCACCAGCGGGCGGCGCAGGCGACCGAAAGTGGCGCCTTCCGCGATGAAATCATCGGCCTGGCGACCGCGGATGGCCTGCACCTGATCGACGAAGGCATTCGCTTCGATGCGTCGCTGGAGGGTATCGGTTCGGTGAAGCCGTTGCAGGAAGGCGGCGTGGTCACCGCCGCCAACGCCAGCCAGGTGTGCGACGGCGCTTCCGGGGTGCTGGTGGTCAGCGAACGCGCCTTGAAAGCCCATGGCCTGACGCCCATCGCGCGGATCATCGACATGACCGTCACTGCGGGCGATCCGGTGATCATGCTCGAAGAGCCGATCTTCGCCACGCGCAAGGCCCTGAAGAAAGCCGGCCTGAGCATCGCCGATATCGATCTGTATGAAGTCAACGAGGCGTTCGCTCCCGTTCCGCTGTCCTGGCTGGATGCGCTTGATGCCGACCCCGAGCGGTTGAACGTCAACGGCGGGGCGATTGCCCTCGGCCATCCGCTCGGCTCGTCGGGGACCAAACTGATGACCACCCTGATCCACGCCCTGAAAGCCCGCGGCAAGCGCTATGGCTTGCAAACCATGTGTGAGGGCGGCGGCATCGCCAACGTCACGATTCTGGAGGTGCTGTGAGATGAGCTTTCGTAACCGTGTGACCGAATTGCTCGGCATCCGCCACCCGATCGTGCAGGGCGGCATGATGTGGGTCGGCCGGGCCGAGCTGGCCAGCGCTGTTTCCAACGCCGGCGGCCTGGGGACGCTGACCGCGTTGACCCAACCGACCCCCGACGCGCTGCGGCGGGAAATCGACCGCTGCCGGAGCATGACCGACAAGCCGTTCGCGGTGAACCTGACCCTCCTGCCGTCGGTCAACCCGCCGCCTTATGCGGAGTACCGCCAGGCGATCATCGATTCCGGCGTGCGTATTGTCGAAACCGCGGGCAACAAGCCGCAGGAACATGTCGAAGCGTTCAAGGCCCACGGCCTGACCGTCATTCACAAATGCACGGCGGTGCGCCATGCCGTGTCGGCGCAGCGAATGGGGGTCGACATCATTTCCATCGATGGCTTCGAGTGCGCGGGGCACCCCGGTGAGGACGACATTCCCGGCCTGGTGCTGATTCCCGCCACGGCCGACAAGGTGACCATCCCGATCATCGCCAGCGGCGGCATTGGCGACGGACGCGGCCTGGCTGCGGCCATGGCCCTGGGCGCGGAAGGGGTGAACATGGGCACGCGCTTCTGCGCGACCCGTGAGGCGCCGATTCATGAGGCGATCAAGCGCTTCCTGGTGGAGAACGATGAGCGTGCCACCCACCTGATCTTTCGCCGGTTCCACAACACCGGGCGGGTCGCGCGCAACAGCGTGTCGGATGAAGTGGTGCGCCTGTCCCAGGCGGCCGAAGCCACGTTCGAGGACATCCGTGGCTATGTGTCAGGCGCCAAGGGCCGCGAGGCGCTGGAGACCGGTAATCTCGACGCCGGGCTGGTCTGGGCCGGACAGATCCAGGGTCTGATCCGTGACGTGCCCAGTTGCGAAGAACTGCTGGAGCGCATGGTCAGTGACGCCCGCGACATCATCAATCGCCGTCTCAGCGGCATGCTGGCCTAGGTCGGGAGAGAGAACGATGGAATATCAATTCATCCGCGTGGTCCGCGAAGGGCACCTGACGATCGTCACCCTGCAGCGGCCAGATGCCTACAACGCCATGAACTACGCAGCCCATGAAGAGCTGCAGCGCGCCTTTGACGACTTCGCCAGCGACGACGAGCAGTGGCTGGCGATCCTCACCGGTAGCGGGAACAAGGCGTTCTGCGCCGGGCATGACCTCAAACAGCAGGCCAACGGCGGCGATCTTGGTACCCCGCCGGCGGGTTTCGGCGGGCTGACCGCGCGATTCGACCTGCACAAACCAGTGATCGCGGCCGTCAACGGCGTGGCCATGGGCGGCGGCTTCGAGCTGGCGCTGGCCTGCGACATCATCGTCGCGTCGTCCAATGCCGCCTTCGCGCTTCCCGAGGCCAAGATTGGTCTGGCCGCGCTGGCCGGCGGCATGCTGAGGCTTCCTGCGCTGATCGGCCTCAAGCGCAGCATGGGCATGCTGCTCACCGGGCGTCGCGTCAGCGCCAGCGAAGGGGTGCAGCTTGGTTTCGTCAACGAAGTGACGGAAGGTGACGTGATGGACCTCGCCCGGCGCTGGGCCGATGACATCCTCACGTGCAGCCCGCTGTCGGTTCGGGCGACCAAGCAAACGGTGATGTGTGGCCTGGATGTGTCGGTGGAGCAGGGCATGGGCGAACAATGGGACTATCCGCAGGTCCGCGCCATGCTTGCCTCTGCGGACGCCGTCGAGGGTCCGAAAGCTTTTGCCGAGAAACGTGCCCCGGTCTGGTCGGGGCGTTGAATCCGCGTGCTGCACGCCCTGACAACGACAATAAGAGAAAACGCCATGCACCCGTTGATTCACGCCCGCACCAACCCCGACAAGCCTGCCTGCGTCCTGGTCTCCAGCCAGGAAGTCCTGACCTACGGCGAACTTGATGCCCTCGCGAACCAGGCCGCCCATCTGTTTCGCAGCCTTGGCCTCACGCGCGGAGACACCGTCGCGGTGGTGCTGGGCAACGATTTCGAGATATTCGTGGTGGCCTGGGCCACTCAGCGCATCGGGCTTTATCTGACTGCGGTATCGACCAAGACCTCCGTGGGCGACCTGGCCTACGTACTGGAAAACTCCGGTGCCAAGGCGCTGGTGGCCGGCCGCGCCTATGCGGATGTGGCTGAACAGGCGGCGAAGCAGGTTGGCTCAGATACCCTGCAGGTCTTCAGCACCGCCCCTGGCCGGCGTTCATTGCGCGAAGCCTGCGAAGGCCTGCCGACCACCCTGGTGTGCGACCCCAGCCCGGGCTCCGACATGCTCTATTCCTCCGGCATGACCGGCCGCCCCAAGGGCGTCAAACCGCAGTTGCCGGAAGGCTTGATCGAAGCGCCGATCCCGTTGATGCGCCTTGGCGAGGCGCTTTACGGGATGAATGGCGACAGCCGCTACCTGTCGACGTCGCCGCTGTACCACGCGGCGCCGCTGCGCTGGGCGATGGTGATCCAGCGTTTTGGCGGGACCGTATTCATCATGGAACGCTTCGACGCGGAGCAGTCACTGGCGCTGATCGAGCAGCAGCGCATCACCCACTCGACCTTCGTGCCCACGCACTTCGTGCGCATGCTCAAGCTCGATCCAGCGGTTCGGCAACGCTATGACTACCGCTCGCTGCAGGCGGTGATCCATGCCGCGGCGCCGTGCCCGGTGCCGGTCAAGCACGCCATGATCGACTGGTGGGGGCCGGTCATCCACGAGTACTACTCCTGCACGGAAACCTGCGGCATCACCGCCCTGGATTCGGCGCAGTGGCTGAGCAAACCGGGCTCGGTGGGACGCGCGGTGCTGGGCACGATAAAGATCCTTGGCGCGGACGGCGAAGAACTGCCGCCAGGCTCCCAGGGCGATGTCTACTTCGCCGACGGCCCTCGTTTCGAGTACCACAACGACCCGGAAAAAACCCGCCAGGCCTACAACGACAAAGGCTGGGCGACGCTGAACGACATTGGCTGGGTCGATGATGACGGCTACCTGTTCCTGACCGATCGCAAGAGCTTCATGATCATTTCGGGCGGCGTGAACATCTACCCGCAGGAAATCGAAAACCTGCTGATCACCCACCCCGACGTCGAGGACGCAGCGGTGATCGGCGCCCCTGACGACGAGATGGGCGAGCGGGTGGTGGCGGTCGTACAGCCCCGGGCGGGTACAGCCGGGAGTGCCGAGTTTGCGGAGACGCTTCGCCGCTTCGTCCGTGACGGCCTGGGCGGGGTCAAGTGTCCGCAACAGTTTGATTTCCGCAGCGAGCTACCGCGTGAGCCTACGGGGAAGCTGATGAAGCGGTTGTTGAAGGCTGAGTATGAGGCGGCTCATCGCGGGTTGTAGAAGAGTAGGGGCCCGTCGCCCGGACAAGCTCGCTCCTACCGGGGTGTGAGTTTTTGTAGGAGCGAGCTTGCTCGCGAAGGGCCCCAAGCGGTTGAACCGACTGGCAATAGACCTGACGCTGGTTCTTTCGACTATGTGCGCGGCCCGGAAGGAATGAGCCCAACCAGATCAGTATCACCAACGTCGACACCCGCTTGTGAAAGCAACGTAGTGACTTGTCCCCGGTGATGAGTCTGGTGGTTGAAGAAATGCATGACCAAGCCATAAAAGCTCTTGTCTGCGGGGACTCCTTTCATGCTTGTGTAATTGAGCATGTGATCCAGATCCGGGTCTGTAAGGGAGCGGGACCACTCGACAATTACCTGATCGAGCCAAACGCGATGTGCTGAAAGTTCGCGGATATTTGAGAACAGCAATTGCCGTAAAGGGGACGGAATTATTTTTTTGGCTGCGGCCGGTCAAATATCAATGCGTCCCCGTTTACTCAATCGCGGCGCCGGCGCAGCCGTATGGTATCGCCTTAGAAGTCGTAACTCGCTGTAATCTGGAAATTACGAGGATCACCATAGAACGCTGTAGGCCAGCTTGATGTGTTTTGCGAGATGGTCTGATAGTACTTCTTGTCCAGCAGGTTGTTCAGCGCAAAGCGGATATCCAGTTGGCGGGATGCCTGGTATCCCGCAGTCAGGTCAACCACGTAGTAGGACGGCTGGTCGATTTCGTAGTGCACGCCTGCGGTTGTGCCTTTGTTGAACACCGAGCTTTGCTTGTAGAAGCTGCCACCCACACGCCACCGGTCCAACTGAGCAGGTAGCTTGTACATGGTCGTCAACTTGAACTGATGGCGAGGCAGGTCGGTGTCATACAGATCGCCGCGCTGGTAGGTGGCTTGATCCTTGCGGTACTCCGCTTGCGAGAACGTGTAGCCCGCTGCCAATTGCCAGTCGGGGGTGATAGCGCCGCTGAGTTCGATATCAATGCCTTGGGTTCTGACCTTGCCCGCTGCTTCATAGCAACTGCTTTGCGGATAGGTCGAGCAAGTGGTTGGGTCACTTACGGACGTGCCACGGTTGCGCTGAATGATTTCAAACAGCGCCACGCTGCCGTTCAGTGCGCCGTTGAAATACTCGCCCTTGAGGCCAATTTCGTAGTTCTCGCCCTCGACCGGCTCCAGAAGCTTGTTGGCCGTGTCGCGATAGGTTTGTGGCTGGAAGATGTCGGTGTAACTGGCGTAGACGGTGTGATTGTCATCCAGGTCGTAAAGCGCGCCGGCATATCGGGTTGGGTGGCGGGTAGCCTTGGCCTGGGTAGTGGACATACTGCCCCGGAAGTCATAGTCATAAATGTACTCGAACCAGTCCAGACGGGCTCCGGCGATAAATCGCAGACGGTCGGTGATGTTCAACCGGGCGGTCGAGTAGATCCCTTCCTGTTTGGTTTCGCGCTTGTCCCCAACGGCATGGATATCCAGCGATGGCTTGGCGGTTGATCTGCTGTCGAAGGTGTAGGGGTCAATGTTGGTCGCAACGTTGCTGACGGTCGAGCTGTTCAGGAAGTAGTTGTCGACACGCCGGCTAGCGCCTACAACAAGTTCATGGGTCCGGCCAAATAACTGAAATGGCCCGTTGGCGAAGAAGTCGTAGCTGCTTTGGGTGTCTTCTGCACTGCCGCCGCTTGCGCGGATGCTGAGGGTGCTCAGATTGGAGGTCAGCCGACCGGGATAGCTGCCCAGGTAGTCCTGCTCCGACCAGCTTTTGCTGCCGGCCAGACGAATTTTCCAGTCATTGTCCAGACGGTGTTCAACATCCACGAACAGCATTCGGGTGCGCTTGTCCCAGTACTCCCAGTCACCTGCGAAACTGCGCGAGCGCGGCAAGTCCAGGTCGGCGCCGTTGGCGGCACTGGGCAGGCCGTTCCAGGCGACGTCGTTATTCTCATTCTGATAGGAAATACCAGTCGTTACCGTGGTGTTGTTACTAAGGTCGATATCGCCGACGGCGTAGAACAGGCTGTGCTCCTTGTCCACGCTGTCCATATAGCTTTTGCGGTCCTGATAGGTGATTACAGTTCGGCCGCGTAAGGTTTTGCTCTCGTTCAAAGCACCGGATACATCGAGTTCACTGCGGTAGTTGTCCCAACTACCGGCACTCACAGTGGCCTTGGCCTGGGGCTCTGCAGTGGGTCGCTTGCGTACCAGGTTGATAGCCGCAGAAGGATTACCCGCACCCTGGACAAGGCCGGTTGCGCCGCGAGTCACTTCGACCCGGTCATACATGGCGAGGTTAGCCGGCGTTATCGCATCGGCGGCGTTGGTAATGGACGTCGGCAGCCCGTCGTACATCAGATTGTCGATCTGGAAGCCTCGCGCGAAGAAGGTGTAGCGCTCTGGCCCGACCTTCTGCATGGTCAGTCCCGGTGTTTTGCTGACCGCATCCTGCACCGTGGTCAAGCCCTGATCGTCCATCTGCTGACGTGTAATCACCGAGACGGATTGCGGCGTTTCACGAAGCGACAGGTTCATCTTGGTAGATGTACTGGTGGTGCCCGTGGTGTAGGAACCCGTCCCCTCGGTTGTCTGCCCCAGGCGTGTACCCGAAATGCTGGTTGCCCCGAGCTCAACGCTTCCCGCCGGCGCAGCCTGCACCAACACGTAGACGTCATTCGCACCGGCAATCGCCTGTAATCCGGAGCCGGCAAGCAACGCCGAAAAACCCTGCGCGACACTGTAGCGTCCGTTGATGCCCGGGCTTTGTTTGCCTTGGGCCAGGGCCGTGTCAAACGACAGTACGACGCCCGCTTCGGTAGCAAACCGGTTCAACACCGTGACCAGTGGCCCCGCGCCGATGGCGAAGTTCTTTTGCTGGGCTTCGCCCTGCGAGGAAGGGGGTTGGGCGGCGTGAGTCATCACGGGGGCGACCATCAAGAGCGAGGCGCCGAGTATCGCGAGGGTGAGCGTGCTTGGGGCTTTCAGGCCACTCTTGCGTGGGCTTGAGGGGATGTACAGCATGTTGTCTCCTGTTGGCGGGTGCAGGCATTTTTTGAGTTTCTGCTAAGGGAGTCGCAGTGCTGCCGGGAAACCGACAACGCCCTTCAGAATTTTTTTGCCATCGCCATTACGGCTGAAGCGCATTGCCGCGAGTCGCTCATTTGAATATATTGCGACTCATTCTTATCTACGCATTAGCACGTTCATGTCTACCCGCAATCCAGTAGAAACGCTCTACAGCGATCATCAGCGTTGGTTGGTGAGTTGGCTACACAAGCGAACGGGCTGTTCGCAGCAGGCGGCTGACTTCGCGCAGGACACGTTTTTGCGCGTCCTGCTCGCCGAGCACCGTCAGCCGGTAGCGGCCACGCTCAGCGAGCCGAGGCACTTCCTGGTCACCGTCGCCAAGCGGGTGATGATTGACAGTTTTCGCCGCCAATCCGTGGAGCGCGCCTATCTGGAAGTGCTGGCCCGTCAGCCGGAATCTTTTGAGCTATCTGCCGAAGAGCGGTTGATCATCTTGCAGACCTTGCAGGCGCTTGACCGGATGCTCGACGGCTTGGGCAGGCGGGCTAAAGCGGCGTTCTTGATGTCGCAGTTGCAGGGACTGACCTACCCGCAGATTGCCGAGCAGTTGCAGATTTCCGTCAGCTCGGTCACCAAATACATGGCTCGCGCAACCGAGCATTGCTTGCTGTTCGTCATGGATAACCCTTTGTGAGCGTTGACCCTAAACGCCAGGCCCTGCGCGATGCGGCCCAATGGTTCGCGCAGATGTGCGCCAACCCTGACGACCCGGCCCTGCAGATGCAATGGAAGGCCTGGCATGGCGACCGCCTTGAGCATCAATGGGCCTGGCAACACCTCACCTCGTTGCAGACGCATATTGGCAAAGTGCCACAGCAACTGGGTTGGCAGGTCATGGAGCAGGTCAACTTGCAGGGCGCGGGAGTGAGCCGCCGCAATCTTCTCGGCGGCCTGGTGCTTGGCGCGGGGTTGGGGGCGTTGGGTTGGCGGGGGATCAATTCCGCACCGGTGTGGATGGCTGACCTGCGTACCGCCACCGGTGAGCAGCGCCGGGAGCGGTTGTCTGACGGCACCGTGCTGGTGCTGGACACCTCCACTGCAGTGGACGTGGCTTTTGATGCCGGCACGCGTTTGCTGATCCTGAGGTCCGGGAACATCCATGTGGTTACCGGCAAAGACCCTCGGCCTTTTATCGTGCGCAGCGCCCAAGGCGATATGCGCGCGCTCGGCACTCGCTTTGCGGTACTCGAACGGGAGGGGCAAACCCGCTTGAGTGTTTATGAACATGCCGTCGCTGTCCGTGCTGGAACTCAGGTCAGCGAAGCCGTCATCACTGCGGGGCATTCGGTCACTTTTGATCGTCAGGGCGTGTTGGACGCCCGTCCCCCGAGAGCGGACGAAGAGTCCTGGTCTCAAGGGCGTCTGACAGTGGATGACTGGAGCCTGGGTCAGTTGATCAACGAGCTGCAGCGCTATCGTCCGGGGTACCTCGGGTGCGCGCCTGAGGTGAGCCACTTGAGCGTTTCCGGCACTTATCCGTTGAACAATATCGACGTGGCGTTGAGCGCTGTGGCGCTTTCGCTGCCTGTCAGGCTCCAGCAGTACACCCGGTTCTGGACGCGGATCATTCCAGCCTGACGGCTTGGCAGAGCTGTGCCGCCACGCTGTAAAACCAGACATTGCTACAACGCGGGTTCTTATCCTGATAGCAGTGCGTGCATTTACCCCAACGCCTTGGAGAATTCCTCCGGCGTTGGGCTTTCCTCCCATTGCGCAACCCCTTCCGGCAGTACCAGCCACGGTTGCTTGCGGCGTGTCCAAATATGAGCAATTGGCGCGAATCGCTCCGCGCCTTCTAGCACGCCGCCCCGTACCACGAGCATGCCTGGCGCTGCGGTGGTCTCATTAAACAATCGGGTATGGCATACGCCGCATGCATGTTGCGTGGAAGATTGTCCATGGTACTCATGCCTGTAGGTGGCCGTCTCACCCGTTACCTGTACCCCCGAAGCCTCGCACAGCATGTGCAGACCGAACGCGCTGCCGCTCCAGCGCTGGCAGTTCAGACAATGGCATGCATACAGCGGCGGTAGTTGCTGCGCTTCGATTTCGATGACGACGTGTCCACATCGGCACTGACCGGTGAATCTCATGCGTTGACTCCTTACAATGACGCCCGGAAAAGTTCGGGACGCATGATCCCTCTTCGTGAGGTTGGGCAGAAGAGCAAAAAAGGAGCAACGGTTGGTCAAGAATTTATGAGCGGACTTGAATGGGAGAGCCAGCGAGTATTCCTCGCAGTGCTGCGTTCAGGCAGCCTGAGCGGCGCTGCAAAGCTACTGGGCATTGCACAGGCCACCGCGCGCCGGCGCCTTGATCATCTGGAGCAGGCGCTCGGGCTAAGTCTGTTCACCCGCACGCCTTCTGGCCTGACACCTACCAGCGGTGCGCAGCGCCTGATCGAGCATGTCGAGGCCATGGACCTCGCCGCGCAAGCCTTTACCCGTATGGCCAGCGCTGAAACATCGGTGGGCCATGGCACGGTGCGACTGACGTGTGGCGAATTGCTGGGTGTCGAGGTACTGCCCGGATTATTGCGCAGCTTCCATCACTGCCACCCAGACCTGAAACTTGAGCTGAGCATAGGCGACGCACTAGAGGACATTTCCAGGCTGCAATCGGATATCGCCGTGCGCCTGGTGCGGCCCGTGGAATCCGATATCGTGGCGCGTCGCGTAGGTAGCTTGCAGATCGGCATCCATGCCAGCGCCGAATGCCTGCAACGCTACGGCAAACCAGCCAGCTTGCCGGCCCTGCGCCAACGGCCGCTGATCGGGCCGGACAGGCGCTCCGCCGACCTGCGTCGGTTAGTCGAAGCCGGCCTGTGTGAAGCTGACCAGCAGTTCACGATCGCCGCCGATAACCACCTTGCGCAACTTGCTGCGCTGAAAGCGGGGTTGGGCTTCGGTCTCTGTCCAACGCGGATCGCGGCAGACCATGGGCTGCTGGAAGTACTACCAGACAGTTTCGGCTTCGAGGTCGATGTGTGGATCGCGATGCACAGTGACCTGCGCAAGATCAAACGGATCGTCCACACGTTTGAAGTGCTGGGCGAGCAATTGCATGACTATCTGCGTGCGGGCGATCGCTGAGGCAAGTAGTTTGAAACGGGCACTGTTTTTGTTGCCGGTAGCTATGGGTCGGAAGTGGTGGCTCTTGAAAGGCAGCTTACGGTCAAAAGCTGCCTGTGATGATCTACAGAAAACGGCCTGAAGCGAACGCCACTAGTCCAACACAAAACCTGGCCTGCGACGCTGCATGTATTCATAAAGGCAGGATAAGATCGGATCTGCAACGCCTTAATGCTTTAGCGTGGCGAGTCTGTGAGTACAAGAGTTCCATTGCTGAGCGCAAAATACCCAGCGTTATTTACGTGTATATTTTCCGAATTATTATATGGAGGAGTGCATTCTACATATGCACGCAAGACAAAATGATTTTGCCCTGCAGGGTATTTACTTAATACTGGAAGCGCGTGAGCAATGCACTCATTTATTTCATCTGGATAGATGCACTCCACACTATTCGGACTGATAAGGCCACCAAGATAAGTATAGTCTTCCTTCACTACACTGAATGTATTATTTCCAGCAGATATACGAAGAATTAACTTAACCTTGAATGACGAAACACTATTTCTGGGGCTTATGTTAGCAACATCAACCCTGACGCGATCATTTTCTGGCATAACAGAAACTTTGATGATGGGGAAGTGCTCGTATTGCTCCAGGCGTTTCTGTAAATCAAAAGTTGCATTCGATGCCTGCCTGACCTCTCGCCGTGCCTTCCAAGAAATACCAAGTGCAAATACTGCAATTGCCGTTGTGATCAAGAACTTCCAATCCATGCTTGCTCCTATGGGAAATGGGGCGGACTTATTTATGGAGTAGGCCGCTACTTTTGGCCGCCTCGAGCCTGACAAGACAAGAAAATACCGGCAAGAGTAGTCATTATATACTTCTAAAAATAACGGGGGTGTTTAATTACGCGATTTCTAATCCGTATTGAAATAGCGCCATGTCCATAACTCGAGCAGTGGGGTATGGGAGTTTTAGACGTCCTGTTTCTAGATGCAAGGTGGGGGCGCTTAGCTCCCGAACCACGCCGGCCAAAGCGGTAAGTCCCTTCCCGCTGGCGGCGGTTATGAAGGGACGTCGGGGAAATAAATCACGGCAAGCCGCGATGTAAAAACGGTCAAGTGCCGGGCATTCTCCCCAGACCCCCATCAGAATTTTCGTCTTGAGAGTAGCAGTCCAAGAGACGTTAGATGCTAACGATTCCATGGAGCCCAGTACTGAGTCCATCAACGTCTGATGGTATGCCAGTTTCGGGGCGCCTGGGGCGAAATCATCCATAGAAAGCTCCAACAAGTTGGGACCTTGACCTTCAAACAGAAGCTTGGCTAAAGCCTTCATCAGATCTAGGTTGCTATTCTGCAAAAGCCCTGATGAGCCGCGAAACATTCCCCAGTTCGCTAGGTAGAAGCCAATGTGTAGCGCAGTGGTCTCTATCTGATCCTCTGAGATGAGGTCAGCCCAGTTAGCACGGGATTCGTTCCAGATGTACTCGTAAAGGAACTCCCAGGCTTTGAGTCTTGGATAATCGTTGCCCGGCGAGGGCAGGATGTTTTGGTAATAGGCTTCAGCGTAGATGTTAGCGTCAAAGGTCATGCTCGACTTCCCTGTAAACCTTGAGGGTGTGATTGCTAATATGGCGAGGAGAGCTACGCCGGACGTGATCGCAACTGCCACTGAATTTGTCTTCTGGCAGTGGAAAAGATATCGACGAAAAGCATTGCCGAAACGTTAGGTTCGAGGTTGGCAGCGGGAAAATCCTCAGACCGCTTGCCTCCGATTATCAGCACCTTGATTGGTTTGCTGACATGTTTAGCGAAGTCATGACGATAGCTGGTCGCTTGCTGGTAATCGACGTATTTGAGTGCATGACTGGGGCGTTTGAACTCAATCAGCAAATATGTTCCATGGAGGTCTTCGCTTAGGAGGAGGTCAGGTCGTTTGGAGGCGAGTTCGCCTATGTACCGGTCACCGAGATAGTCTTCCACCTGGCGTTGCAGTGTCTTGTTAGAGCTGAACAGTGAGTACTCTGGCCCAAGTATCCAGAGGCTGTTCTCTATCGCTCGATGCATAGTCGCCTCAAGGGTGTTGGTCGTTGCTGCCAACATCTCGAGTTGATCTAAGTAAGCGGATCGAGCGTTGGCTTGTTCTACAAGGAAGGCCATATCTGCAAGGCCAAATTCGCTGAGTGAGTCCACTACGGCAGAGATGTCACGACGCTTTGCATCGGCAACATGCTCAAGAAGAATTCGGTAGTCGGACCGTTCAAGTGCTTCCAAAATTACGAATACGATTGGCTCGACTTTGCTAGGGGCTTCGTCATAGTACTTTTCCAAGATTCGTTTGATGGCACGATCTGCATACTCACGCTTGAACTCTGGCATTCCAGCCAATCGCTCATGAATTGTTTTCTGCAACCGAGCGTGAGCCAGACGCATCTCCATTCCGTGCGTCTCTACAAACGCATCCCTAAGCTTCGCCTGTACGTGCTCTGACACTTGGTGGAATAACTCACTGTTTTCTACAATAGCATCCCATCCCGCAGTGACATGTTCGCTCAACCCATCGGCGTCGATTTCACCAAACATTTTTCTGAGAAGCTTGGGCGGAAAATCATCGCATTCGTCTAGGCCGAAGAAGCTTGGCTTTCCCACGGCTTTGCCGTCGACCATCAACGTGATTCCCGGCTGGCGTAGACCGGTCTTGGCATCACTGATGGCGAAGCGCAAGGTTACATCACCTGCATCAGGTAGAGTGGTGCTGTCTTCGCGATAAGTGCCAGAGAGATCGTCGATGGCCAGAGGCTTGCCATTGACCGTGATACTGAAGTCTTTCTGTCTGCCATACTCTTGGAGAAGAATCTGGCGAAGCTTATTGGCATCGGGGTAGGCTAGTTCTTGGTGTAGATCCGACAGCGTTATTGTGGTGCCGTGAAGCTCTGGTGAGCAAGGCACCACTTCAGCATCAATTGGTAAGTTTTCGATATCAGCTTGCTCCTCCAGCGCTTTTAAACTCAACGTGAAGCTGACTTCGCTGCTCCGCGCGTGGGTTTTCAGTTTCATAACTGATGCAGCCATCAAGCCTGCGAACTTACCGATTCCTTTTCGACCTTTGATTAGTCGTTGCTTTCCAGTCGTCCGCAGGCCGCGTTTGGAGCGTCGATCAGATGCAATTTTTAAGTAATGAGCGGAGAGTTCCTGGGCGGTCATCCCCGTCCCGTCATCTATGACTAAAATTGGATCATTGCTGAGGGGGGCAGGTAGAGTGATCGACACCTGCTCCGCATCAGCATCCCAAGCGTTATCTACTAGCTCCTTCAATGCCTTCTCAGTGGATGAGTACTCTTGGCTGAGTAGAGTTGCCAATCGTGAGTCCACTTGGAAATGTAATTTTTTCATCGCGCGACCATGTCCCTATTTCTCATCCGCTCAAATACGAATCCTTCCGGGCAGGACGCCTCACGGATACCGGTTAATACGAAGTTTTAACCGATATGACCATTGATGGCAATTGGCCTCAATTGACGTTGTGCCAAGGAGCATGAAGGGCCGCCACAGAGAGGCCTATAGGTACGTTGTGTAATCAGTTGACAGATTTACTCACGGGCTAACCGTCCGCTTCTGGCCGCTTTCTGCCTGTCGCGAAAGGCAGAAAGCGGCCACAAGCCACCATTCGCGAATGCCTGTCCGAGGTTGGCGCCTTCACCGGCAGATGGCGACATCAGGTGCGCAGCATCGCCGAGCGGGGCCACACCGAGTACGCGGACCATTGGTAGCCAACCTGGAGCACAAGGATTGAGCGCAACGCCGGGTCGTGACCGGAGTCGGTAATCAGAGCTTTCAGGGCCGCTGCCCAATCTTCAAAAATGAGGCCGAGGAACCGTTCGAACAGGCCCGCAGCTTTCATGGGCAATGACGCAGCCTGGCGTGTCGCTTTTCCGCTGACTCGCCAGGCCGTGATCGAGGGCTTAGAAGTTGACCGTGTAGCGTACGATGAAGCGGTTTTCGTTGGCGCTGTCGGCATAGGTGGAGCGGTTGGTGGAGTTGCGCCATTGCACCGCGAGGCCTTTGACCGGGCCGCTCTGGATGACGTAGGCGATATCGGTGACACGTTCCCACTCTTTGCCCGATTCAGCCTCCTGGCGCAGGGCCGCCGCCTGGCGGGTGGTCAGCAGGGCTGGATCGACATCGTCGCCTTTGACGTACTTCAGGCTCAGCGTCAGGCCGGGGAGGCCGAGGGCTGAGAAGTCGTAGTCGTATCGGGCAAACCAGACGCGTTCGTTGGGCGAGGTGAAGGTGCTGACCAGCGACTCGCCAAACAGATAGGTGTCTGCACCGTTGACGAACGCGAAAGGCGTATCGCCCCATGCCTTCTGGTAACCGCCGCCGATAGTGTGACCTTTCAGGCTGTAGGCGAAGTAGCTGCTCAGCGTGCGGTTGTCCACCTCACCCAGCAATTGATCACCGGTTTGCCTGGCGTCGAACAGGCGCACGTCCGCGATGACGGCGCCTGTCGACAGCGGTTGATTGAGCTTGAGGCCTGCGTAGTGGGTGCGATACAGGTCGGCGAGTTCGGCAATGTGGTAGCTCAGGGTGAGTGTCGGCAATAGCTTGTAGTCGAACGCCAGGTAATCGAAATGATCAGCGTCGATGGCGCGATAGCCGAAGGTCGTGAGCGATTCGAAATCCGTCGAGTTTCTCTGCTTGACAGCGTTGACGCGAATCGCCGAGACGGTCAGTGAATCGACATCATTGGACACCAGGGAGCCGCCGCGAAATACCTGCGGCAACAGCCGGCTGTTGTTGCTCCACAACAGCGGCATCAGTGGGCTGATGCCGCCCAGGCGAAGTTCGCTCTTGCCGAGCCTTGCCTTGGCCGTCAGGGTGAACTTGCCGTACTCGTTTTCGACGTTGCGCCGGGAATCGAACGCCAGAAGGCCCGAGCCGATGCGGTCCGGGCTTGAATCCAGCTTGAGCCCCAGCAGGCCCTGAGCGTCCACGCCAAAGCCCAGCGTGCCTTCGGTGAAGCCTGATTGCAGGTTGAGAATGAAGCCTTGCGCCCATTCGTCACGCTTCGATTGGCTGGCGCCGTCGTTGCGGAAGTCGCGGTTGTAGTAGAAGTTTCGAAGTTCCAGGCTTGCTTTGGCATCATCGATGAAGTCCGCACACGCGAGGGGCGCGCACGTGAGTGCCGCCACTGGCACGAGGAAGTGGGCGTGGTATGTCGTCATTGCAAGCACCTTTTGTTGTTTTAGTGTGCATGAACCCCTGCCGCCGCTAATGGGCAACATGAGTGATAACGCTGGGAAAAACGCTGTCAGACGGGTGTTGTGCTCATTACCAGCGCAAGGCGCTGGCCAGGCCTTTACCGCGACGCTGCCGGCTGCTCAGGCGCCGGAGGCCAGGCGCACGATCGCGTCACGGCTGCCTGCCCGTTGGCGGAGCAGGAACTTCTGGATCTTGCCGGTGGCAGTTTTCGGCAACTCGTCGAAAATCACCCGTTGCGGGCATTTGAAACGGGCCAGGCGTTGTTGGCAGAACGCGATCAATTCCTGCGGCGTGGGCGTTTCCACGCCAGCTTTCAATTCAACGAAGGCGCAGGGGACTTCACCCCACTTGTCGTCCGGTTGAGCGACAACCGCCGCATGCAGTACCGCGGGGTGGGCATGCAGTGCTTCTTCGACTTCGATGGAGGAGATGTTCTCGCCGCCCGAGATGATCACGTCCTTGCAGCGGTCAGTGATCTGGATGTAGCCGTTCTCATGAACGACCGCCACATCGCCGGTATGAAACCAGCCGCCGGAAAAAGCCTGTCGGGTGGCAGACGGGTTTTTCAAGTAACCCATCATCACGGTATTGCCCCGCATCAGCAGTTCCCCGGTGGTCTGGCCATCGCGCGGGACCGCTTGCAGTGTCTCGGGGTCCGCCACCATCAGGTCTTCGAACACCGCGCCGCGGGCACCCTGGCGAACCCGCAACGTGCACTGCTCAGCGGGCGGCAGCGTGTCCCAGGCGTCTTGCCAGACACAGCTCACCGGTGTTCCGCACACTTCGGTGATGCCATAGACATGATCGACATCGAAGCCCAACGCCAGGACTGCCCGCAGCACTGCGGCGGGCGGCGGGGAGCCGGCGGTCAGCACCCGGACCGGCGTCGCCAGGGCGGCGCGGCCGGTCGCGTTGGCGATCATCGCCATGACGATGGGCGCGGCGCAGAAGTGATCGACCGCATGCGTGTCGATGGCGTCGAACACCGTTTCAGCCGAGACCTTGCGCAGGCACACGTGGGTGCCGGCGGCTGCGGTGATCGCCCAGGTGAAACACCACCCGTTGGCATGGAACATGGGCAGCGTCCACAGGTAGCGCGGCGCCCGGGCCAGCGGCCAGTTGGTCATTTGCAGCAGGCTCATGAGGTAGGTGCCGCGGTGGCTGGCAACCACGCCCTTGGGATCACCGGTGGTCCCGGAGGTGTAGTTGAGGGCTATCGGCTGCCATTCGCTGGCCGGCCAGACACCCGCGAAGCCAGGGTCGCCGCCGGCCAGCAAGCGCTCGTAATCGGTTTCGCCAATGGCTGGTCCGTCGGGCGAAAGGTGGTCGTTGATATCGATCACCACCGGGCGCTGTTCCAGCAGTTCGAGCGCCGCCGCCGCCAGCGTAGCGAATTCGCGATCCACCAGCAGCAGCTTGCATTCGCCGTGGCGAAGGATGAAGGCGACGCCTTCGGCATCCAGGCGATAGTTGATGCTGTTCAGCACCGCGCCGGCCAGCGGTACACCATAGTGAGCTTCGAGCATTGCCGGGGTGTTTGGCGAGAGGATGGACACCGTGTCGCCCTGGCCCAGACCTCTGCTGGCCAATGCCGAGGCCAGTCGATAGCAGCGTTCACGGGTTTCAACCCAGGTTCGCCGCAGCTCGCCATGCACAACGGCATGCCGGTGTGGATGAACCAGTGCAGCGCGGTCGAGGAAGCCGAGCGGCGTGAGGGGCAGGTGGTTGGCAGGGCTGCGCTCGAGCCCGCTCTCATAGGCACCAGGGTTCATGGGGTTGTCTCCTTGTTATTGTGATGAAAAGTGGCGAATGCGCTGACGGGCTCGCGGTCGGTTACCAGGGTGTTCTCGATGCGGGTTTCGTCGGCGTAGCCAAGGCTCATCCCGCACACCAGCATGTGCTCGGGGGGAATCGCCAGCATCTCGGTAATCACCTCGTGGTACTTGAGAAACGCGGCCTGTGGACAGGTGTGCAGTCCTCTGCCGCGAGCGGCCAGCATGATGCTCTGCAGGAACATGCCGTAATCCAGCAGGCTGCCTTCTTGAAGCACGCGATCAATGGTGAAGATCAGGCCGACCGGCGCATCGAAAAACCGATAGTTGCGGGCGTGCTGCTGATGCATGCGCTGCTTGTCGCCCTTGTTGATGCCCAGCAGGCTGTACAGCTCCCAGCCGACCTGGCGGCGCCGCTCGACGTAGGGTGCGACCCACTCACGCGGGTAATACTCGTAAGGATCCGCAAGGTTTTCAGTGAGCGCCGGGTCGTTGTCGAGCGCGGCGATCGCGTTGGACAAGCGTGCCTTCACTGCCCCGGTGATGACATGAACGCGCCACGGCTGCATGTTCACGCCGGTCGCACAGAAGCGCGCCACATCGAGGATCGATTCGATGTCCTCGCGGGGTACCGGGGTCGGCAGAAAGGCTCTGATGCTGCGGCGCGAGGCGATCGCCCAATCAACCGTCTGCTCTAGTAGCCGCGCCGAGAGTGGTGGTTGTGATAAGCGGTTCATAGTCATCTCTTACAGGTTCAGGTGTGGGGGGCAAGTGCAGGCTCGCGGGGTCTTTCCGTTCAGTTGGACGCCACGGCAGCCTTTGCCTCGGCAGAGTCGGAGCGTGACTGGTTGATCAGGGTGACGGCCGCGGCACCGATCAGGCCGGCCAGGCTGATCGCCATGAAGTTCTGCTCCAGCGGCAGGCTCAAGGACACCAGCCAACCGATAAGAACCGGTGCCACGATCGCGCCGATGCGGCCAACCCCGGAAGCAAAGCCAACGCCGGCAGAGCGCAGGGTCGAGGGGTAGAAGTCGCCGGCATAGGCATAGGCCAGCAGTTGTGTGCCGAGGGTCGAGGCACCGACCACGAACACCACCGCAAACAGCAGGCTGGTGGAGCGGGTATAGCCGAGCAACGTCAGGGCGATCGCGCCGATCAGGTAGAAGCACACCAGCACATGCTTGATGTTGAATTTGTCGCTCAACCAGCCGCCGCCGAGGGCTCCGACATTGAACACGATGACGAAGTTGAGGGCGGAGCCCAGGCTGAAACCGGCCATCGCCATCAGCTTGGTCAACCAGGAGTTGAGGGCGTACACCATGAACAGCCCGGTCATGAAGGCCGCCCAGATCATCACGGTACTGAAGCCGCGGCCGTCCTTGAACAGGTTGCGCACCGGTGCTTCCTGCTTGCCGAGCACGCTCGGGTTGCCGGTCATCACGGCCTGGTCGTCGATCGCCAGGTCAGGCCGCAGTTGCCGGGCGATGTCGCGCAGTTCGTCCTGGCGGTCATGCTTCAGCAGGTAGCCGATCGAGTCGGGCATGCTCTTGAGGATGAACGGAATCAGCAGCACCGGTAGCCCGGCGATATAGAACACCCACTGCCAGCCGTGGCTTTCGATCAATTGCTTGGCGGTCAGTGCGACGAGAATGCCGCCTACCGAGTAACCGGCGAAGACCAGCGTCACCAGGCGGGTGCGCAGTTTCAGCGGCGAGAACTCCCCCATCTGCGCGGTGCATACCGGCAACACGCCGCCAATACCCAGGCCGGCGATGAAGCGCATGACACTGAAGCTCACGGGGTCATTGGTAAGGCCTGCCGCGGCGGTAAACAGACTGAACAGCGCGACGCAAAACGCGATCATTTTCGGGCGGCCGATCCGGTCTGCCAGGGTGCCGAGGAAAATGGCGCCGAGCATCGTGCCGAACAGCGCCGAGCCGGCCATGATGCCGGCACTGGTCGGGTCGATGTTCATGTCTTTCATGATCGCCGGGAGGGCCGCGCCGACTACCGCGAGATCGTAGCCATCGATCACCAGGATCAGCACGCACCAGAATAGAATCAGCCTGTGGAAACGGTTGAAGCGTGACTCGGCCGCCAACGTATAAACGTTCACCGGTTGCATAGCGTGTCTCCTTCAATCTTGTTTTTGTTTGTGAAGTGCACTGTGGGGCATCGGGCATACCGCGCTGTACGACGTCCTGCGGAGCCGATCATAGGGGTGGTGAGCAGGCGCGGCCCATGCCCGCAGGCATCGTTGTGATTGACCGATTCGGGCAGTCTTTGGTGGGCGGGCAGAGGAGGAGGGAGAGGGAAGGTGGCGTGCGCGGACACGCGGGAGGCCGGTCGCGTGCCGTCAGAGGTCGGCGTCTTCACCCTGGGATCGGCGATAGGCGCCGGGGCTTACCCCGGTCCATTTCTTGAAGGCACGGTGGAAGGCGCTGGTTTCCTGGAAGCCTGTCCGGGCCGCGACGTCGGTTACCGTCAAACCTGGCTGGCTGAGCAGATTGATGGCGATGTCCCGACGCAGGTTGTCTTTGAGCCGTTGGTAGTTGAGCCCTTCGGCCTGCAGCCGGCGCTGCAGGGTCGAATAGGACATGCGCAGCATCTTGGCCAGCGCCTCGAGCTCCGGCCACTCTTCGGGGCTTTGGCCGCGCAGGCGTTGCCGGATCCGGGCACTGATGCTCTCGTCATTGCGGTATTTGACGAGGATGCTGGCAGGCGACTCTTTGAGGAATGCCGCCAGGGTGAGTGGCGTCTGGGCCACCTTCAACTCAAGAAAGCCGCGCTCGAAGAACACCTGCGAGACCGGCGCCGCAAAGTTGATGTTTTCGCAGAAACGCATCCGGTAGTCGCTGTCATCCTCAGGTTGTGGAGCCCGCAGGTCCAGGCGCTGAATGGGAATGCGCCGATTGCCCAGCCAGCACAGCAGGCCATGAACCAGGATGAGCCAGGTTCCGTAGCAGAACAGCCTGCGCTGCACGCCGTGATCGTGGAGAACGATGACCGCCGACTCCGCGTCGAACACCAGTTCACCGTACACGTCATCCAGAATCGAGCGAAGGAACGCCAGCATGCGCCGCAGGGCGTGCTCCAGGTTGTCGCAACCGAGCGCGAGCTGGCACATCAGCTTGAAACTGCCGCGCCGCATCGGGTGGCGATCGATGGCGAAAAACTCATCGTCGAGCACATCAGAGAGGGCTACCCACAAGCGCGAGAATCCCGCGGCTGATACCCGTGCCTGAGGCGACGCCAACAGCGCCGGATCAATGCGCGCCTGGCGCAGCGCCCATGCCACGTCGACGCCCTTGTGCCGCGCGCCGAACAACGCCTCCTGTACCAGCCCGATCGAGGTGGTGCCTTTGTCTGGCGGCAGTGCCATGCAGTCTCCTTCCTCTGCCCGCGCCCGGTGGCACGAGCAACCCCGGTGGATTGCGATAGTCGCCTGCTGGCGTTACCGGCAGTCCGCAACAGTGCTGTAGCGCCGCTACGTTCTGTTTTCGGCTACCGCTTGTCAACCGGGAGGGCGCGCTGCCGTCCCGGGGGCTCACTGTCGGGGAGGAAAAGAGCGCAGATCCAAGACCAACGCTCGTCCGTGTTAGCAGGGCTGCGCCGCCGCGCTATTACTGACGTTACGCCCCAGTACCAGCACCGTGACAAAACCGCAGCCCACCAGGGCCGTGGCCAGGCTCAACAGCACCGAGCTGCCCATCTGGTCGACGATGCGTCCGCCGAAGAACGAGCCCAGCGCGATGATCACCTGGAACAGGGCGACGAACAGTGGCATGCCGCGTTCGACATCCTTGGGTGCTACCACAAACATCCAGATGCTGGCGCAGGCCGGGAACGCACCGAAGGCGAAGCCCCAGAGTGCGATCAGCATCGCGGCGCCGGTCATGCCGGTGGCGAAGTGGGGGAACAGGGCGGTGCTGATGCCGATGGTCAGTGCCACCAGCAACAGCGTGTGACGCACGCTGCGGTTGGCGGCGAAGCCCGCGAAAATATTGCCGATGACCCCGGCCACGCCATAGAGCAGCAGGAGCGAGCCAATCGTCGGCCCATCGAAACCGGCGCTCTGTTTGAAGAAGGGTGCGACATAGGTGTACGCGGCAAAGTGCGCCAGGCCAATCAGCAAGACTGCGATCAATCCAACCCGCGCTTGTGGATTGATAAACAAGGCTGGCAGGTCGCTGATGCGAATGGCCTTGTCCGGGTTGAGCCGCGGCAGCAGGAAGACCTGCGCCAGCAGCACCGGAATGCCCAGCAGAGCGGTTACCAGAAAGGTCATGCGCCATCCCATCAGGCCACTCAGCCAGGTGCCTACCGGCACGCCCAACACCGTGGCCAGGGTCACCCCGACCATGATGATCGAAGTGGCCTGGGCTACGCCGACTCCCTTGGGCGCCAGACGGCCGCTGAGGGCAATGGCCGTCGCCCAGAAACCGCCGATGCTGATACCCAGCAAAACGCGGCCGAACAGCAACAGACCGAAGTCGCTGGCATAGGCTACGACCGAGTTGGCGATGATCATGATCAGCGTCAGGCCGATCAGCAGATAGCGCCGGTCCAGAGCGCCAATCCCCACCGACAGCAACGGCGCGGCGAGGGCGGCCATGATGCCGGGGAGGGTAACCATCAGGCCGGCGTGGCCGGCACTGATGCCGAGGTCGCTGGCGACATCGTTGAGCACGCCCACCGGGAGAAATTCACTGGTCACCAGGGCGAAAGCGCCCACGGCGACTGAAAGGATCGCCAGCCACTGCTGTTTGACGCTTTGCTGACTATGTTCGGGGAGGCCGCGAGGGGCCTGGCTGGCGCTTGGCATGGGTGCTGGGTTCCAAGGGATGAATGTCGCCTGAGGGCAGGCGGGGGAGAGGGGAAAAGCTGGGAGGCGATTATAGGAGTCGGTTTTGGCAGGCAGACAGGCGAGCACTTCGATAGTAATCATCAGTGCAATCGATGGGATGGGCGGGGGAGGCAGCTGTACGCGGGTTCGCGGACCGAGGCAAAAGGAACCCGGCAGACCCAAGGTCTCCCACGCACAGCCGCCATGACGCAACTCAGCGGGCAGAAAAACCACTTGCTGGATTGAGTGAAGCGCTTGCACGTCTGGAGTAGCGGGCTACCAAACCCGATCGCTGATTGGGCAGCGACCGGCGAAGACTAGGTAGCGAGTTCCAAGTGCGCAACGACTCATGGGGCGGAAAAGTATGATTGGGAAATTACCTACAAGAAAGCCGGAAAACAGAGAGGCTTTGTAGCCTGAGGCTGCAACTATGGTGGGTTTCCGCCGAGGTGGTTGTCGGGGAAAGTCGGGGGGCGTCAGAGAGGCAGCACCTCGCTCAATTCCACTCAGCTTCAGGTGGCAGCCGACTGCCCCAACCTCCGACTCAACCCAGGCGTCTTACCTGTGACACGCTTGAACGCCCTACTGAACGCTGCCTGAGACGTATAGCCCAAACGCTGCGCGACCTCTTCAATAGGCATCCTTTCCAGCGTCAGCAATTGGCTGGCAAGCCGCATTCGCACTTCGGTGACGTAGCGCAGCGGGGTCATGCCAATCGTCAATTGAAAACGCTCCGCAAAGACCGAACGGGACGTATTGCATTGCTCCGCCAACTGCTCGACGGTCCAGTCGCGGCCCGGTTGTTGATGCAGCGCCAGAAGCGCTCCTGCCAGCCGCGGATCGCGCAGGGCGGCAACCAGACCGGAGGCGTTGCCGCAGGCGCACTCGACCCAACCTCGAACGACCATGGCGGCGACCACGTCGGCCAATCGCGCGAGGATGCCGGCGAAGCCGACGCGTGCGGCGCTGACCTCACGCTCCATGGCGCTGAGAATAGGCACCAGCCCGGGGTAACGCTGGCCCCCGGCATCAATCAGCATCAGGCCCGGCATCAGCTTGCCAAGGCCATGAAGACTGCCCAATTCGAACTCCATGCATCCGCTGAACAAAAGCGTGGCCGGCATGGGGGCGGCATCGGTTCCGGTGTCCACCGCGGTGACGGTGTCGCCGAGAGGCTCGCCGTCCAGAAGGTCGATGTTCTGCACGGGCACGTGCGTATGCGAGAGCAATTGATGGGCCGCGCCATGGGCGATAAAGACGGCGTTACCGGCGGAGAGCGCATAGGTTGTCCCGTCTTCCATGCGCAGCACGGTGTTGCCGACCGCCAGAAAATGGAACCAGGCATGCCCGGGTTTGGCCGCGAAGCCCAAGCCGAAGGCCGGGCCCGCCTGGATACGCCGGTACTCGACACCGCGCAGGCGCATGCCGCGCAACAGCTCGTTGATGAGATCGGAAGAGAGGGCAAATGGGTCTGTCGGCATTGTTCAGGTGTTTTAGTCAAAAAGTTGAGCTTTTCGATCATAGATCATCCGAATTCTCGCGCCTAGACTGCGGGTCGCACTTGAAGATTGGGAGATCCGTGCAATGACTGACCTTGTATGTAATGCCGTACCCGACAGCCGTTCCGCCGCCTGCCCGGATGCAGAACCTGCAACCCCCGCGTGGATGGCCGTATTCTCGTTGGCCATGGGCGTGTTTGGCTTGCTGACTGCTGAGTACCTCCCGGCCAGCCTGTTGACGCCGATGGCGACCGAGCTGGGGGTATCCGAAGCGCTGGCTGGCCAAGCGGTCACGGTGACAGCCGTGGTGGCGCTGTTCGCCGGCCTGTTGGTGCCAGGCCTGACTCGCAGTATCGATCGCCGCTGGGTGTTGCTGGGTTTTTCCACGTTGATGATCGCTTCCAATCTGTTGGTCGCCGTTTCCTCCAGTTTCACGGTGCTGTTGTTGATGCGTATCTTGCTGGGCATAGCGCTAGGCGGGTTTTGGAGCATGGCGGCGGCGGTGGCTATGCGTCTGGTGCCGGGGCCTTTGTTGCCGCGAGCGCTCTCGATCATTTTCAGCGGCATCGCCATCGGGACGGTGGTTGCGGTCCCGCTGGGCAGTTATCTGGGCGGGTTGTATGGCTGGCGCAGCGCGTTCTTTGCAGCGGCGGCGGTGGGGGGGGGGACCCTGGTCTTCCAGTCACTCACGCTGCCGAGCCTTGCGCCGCGTCAGCCGGCACGCCTGCGCACGGTGCTTGAGGTGTTGCAGCGGCCAGGCATTGCCATGGGAATGTTCGGTTGTGTGCTGGTGCACAGCGGCCACTTCGCGATGTTCACGTATGTTCGGCCATTCCTCGAGGGTACCACCGGCATTGGCCCGCAGGGGTTGTCGCTGATGTTGCTGGGTTTTGGTGTGGCGAACTTTGTCGGCACATTGGTGGCCGGGTGGATGCTTACCCGTCACCCGTTGGCCACCCTGGTGTTGATGCCTGCGCTGGTAGGCGTTGCGGCACTGGCGCTGGTCCTGTTGCCGGCGTCGGTGCCAGGGCAGGCCGTACTGCTGGCGGTCTGGGGCCTGGCCTTTGGAGGTGTGCCGGTGGCGTGGTCGAACTGGGTCGCCAGCGCGGTCCCTGACCAGGCGGAAAGCGCCGGGGGCATGGTGGTAGCGTCTGTACAGTCGGCCATCGCCACAGGCGCGGCCGCTGGTGGGGCAATATTCAGCCTCGGTGGCAGCGCAGGCGTATTCGTGGCGGCGGCCGTGCTGATGCTGCTGGCCGCGCTGCTGATTGCACTGCGTGTGCGAGTTCCTTCGGTAGATGGCGCTGGGCCGAACGGGTCGGCATTCCACTTGTGATTTAGCTCTCCAGGCGGCGCCGATCCGCCATAGCGACTTATCGACTCCGCCAGCTACCGGCGACCCAACGCTGCCAACCGCAGCACCCGCCGCTTGACTCCATCACCCGCCGTTACTTGTCAGACACAATCGGCCCTGTATAAGATGCGATGCATTCTCATATGCATTCTTATTTGAATCCAAGGACCGCAGTGCTTCCATCACCCTCTTCGTTACCGTCGCGATCGGATATTGAAGCGCTGTACATCGAGCACCACGCGTGGCTCGTCAACTGGCTGCGTGGGCGGTTGAACCAGGGCGAGAATGCCGCGGATCTGGCGCAGGACACGTTCGTCAACGTCTTGGGAAAACCTGAGCGGGTAAAGGATGTGCATCAGCCACGCGCCTGGCTCAGTACCATCGCTCGGGCGCTGGTTGTCGACCGTGCGCGCCGCGACCGCGTCGAAAGGGCTTACCTCGATGCGATAGCCAACTTGCCAGAGTCACTGGTGCCATCACCCGAAGCGCAGATGATCCTCCTGGAAACCTTGGCCCAGGTCGATGCCTTGCTCGACGGTTTGCCGCCCAAGGTGCGCACGGCATTCATGTTGTCGCGTCTGGACGGGCTGGGCTACAAGGAGATCGCTGCACAGCTTGGCGTCAGTTTGAGGTCGGTGGAAAGCTATATGGCGAAGGCTATTCGTCACTGCTATTTCGCGAACAACCCATGACGGCCCCCCGAGCCGAATTGCCGGAGGAGGTGCTCGATCAGGCGATCATGTGGATGGTTCGCTTGCAGTCCGGGTACGCCGATGAGCAAGCCGTTCAAGGGTGCATGGCCTGGCGCCAGCTTCATCCGTTGCATGAGACTGCCTGGCAAGCCTTGCAGAGCAATGAGTCAACGTTCGACAACCTCGCCCGAATTTCGGGGATCCCCGATGGCATAGCGCGCAATACCCTGGACCGCATGCAGCATGGACAACTGGGCCGTCGGCGGCTGTTCCAGGTGCTGGGAGCCGGGCTGGTCATTGGCGGGATGGGCTGGCAAAACCAGGAGACTGTTCGGCGCTGGCGCTCCGATTACAGCACTGCGGTGGGCGAGCGGCGATCGGTGCTGCTCGCCGATGGCACGCGCTTGCAGCTCAATACCAATACGGCGATCGATGTTGTCTTCAACGACAAACAGCGGTTGATCAAGCTCGTGCAAGGAGAGGTCTTCATTGCAACCGGCGCCGACGACGGGGCGCCAGGCGGGCGACGCAGTTTCTGGGTGCAAACCGCCCAGGCCCGGCTGCAGGCGCTGGGCACCGCTTTTACGGTGCGCCAGGATGCGACCATCACGCGGTTGCTGGTTGAACAAAGCAGGGTGCTCATTGATCAGCCCGCGCAACAGCAGATGGTGGCCGCAGGCGAAGCCTATGCGATCGACGCCGAGGGTAGCCGCAAACTGCAGAACACCGAGATGGATCCCAGTGCATGGACGCGAGGACAACTGGTCGCGCGCAGCATGCCGATGCAGGCGCTGCTCACCGAGCTGGCGCGCTATCAACACGGCTGGCTTGCATGTGACCCGCAGATTGCAGGGCTGGAAGTTTCCGGGGTATTTCAGCTGGACGATATTGATCGGGCACTGGATGCCCTTGGTCACTCGCTACCCGTCAGGGTCGAGCGCTTTACCAAGTGGTGGCGCCGCGTGGTGGCGCGCTGATCGTTTTTGTAAAAAACCGGTTTCAGACTGCGGGTTTTTTCGAGCTCTTCGGCTAACAGGGAAAACACCCTGCCAAACGAATGGAGCTCAATCGACATGTCACACTCGTTCTCACCTCGGCGTGTGCCCAGGACCCGCCTTGCCCTTGCTCTGCATAGCGTATTGCTTGCGGGGGCCAGCAGCCTGGCATTGCCTGTCTGCGCGGTACACGCCGAACAGGTCGAAGCCCGCCATTACGATCTGCCGGCGGGCGCTCTGGAGCAATCGCTCAATTCGTTCGCGCAGCATGCGGCAATCAATTTTCCCTTCGACCCCGCGCTGGTACGCGGCAAGCAAGCCCCAGGCCTGAAGGGTGATTACACCGTGCAACAGGGGCTGGATGCGCTACTGGCACACTCCGGCCTGGTTGCGACCCAGACGGCAAGCGGGTACTGGGCGCTGAGCCCGGTTGCCGCAAATGCCGACGCGGTAGTCGAGCTGGAGAGTACGCAGATCAGCGGGCAGGGCATGGGCGAGGCTACGGAGAATTCGGGCTCTTACACCACCGGCTTGACCAGTGTTGGTTCGAAGACCCCGACATCGCTGCGGCAGACGCCGCAGTCAGTGTCGGTAATTACCGCCCAAGCCATGAAAGACCGGCAGATCACCAGCCTTGGCGACGCCATGCGTGCCACCACCGGCATCACCGTCAAGAATGCCAACTACCGTACTCCACGCTTTTATTCGCGCGGTTTCGAGATCAAGAACATCCAGATAGACGGGGCCGCCAGCCTCGATTCCAACGGTGGTTACTCCAATCACCTCTACAACCTCGATGAGTTCGACCACATCGAAGTGTTGCGAGGCTCGGCTGGACTGTTCGGCGGCGTTGGTGATCCGGGTGGCATCATCAACCTGGTGCGCAAGCGCCCGCTGGACCACTACCAGCTCAAGTTCGAAGCCTCTGCCGGCTCCTGGGATAACTACCGTTCGCAGGCTGATGTCACCGGCCCGATCGGTTTCGACGGCGCCTTGCGTGGACGCCTGGTTGCCAGTTACACCGACCGCCAATACTTCATGGATCACCGCGGTACCGAAAACCCGTCGATCTACGGCGTCCTGGAGGCGGACCTCGGTTCCGACACCATGATTACCCTCGGCGGGCGGTTGGAGAAAAACAAGGAAACCGGTACCGGCGACGGCTTGCCGTTTTACTCCGACGGCAAGAGCCCGGGCTACAGCCGCAACTACTGGCCGACGACCAACTGGTCGTATTCCGATCACGCTTCCAATGAGCTGTTCTTCAAGCTCGACCATTACTTCAGTGATGACTGGAAGTTCAATACCTCGCTTACCCACGTGTACGACACGGTTGAGAGCCAAGGCGCATTCATCTACGGCAACATCAACCGGGCCGACCTCACCGGTCCCTATTGGTCCGGTAGCTACCAGCGTGCCTGGAGCGACCAGACCGTCCTGGACATGAACCTCTCCGGCAAATTCCAGTTACTGGGCCGAGAACACGAACTGCTGGTTGGCGCCGACGCCCAGAAAATTCGTAGCCGCTGGCGCGCGGCCGATGGCGTGAGCGGTCGCTTCGGTTCGTATCAGGAGCCGTGGCGCGAGGGCAGCATGGACAAGGAATTCTGGCGCGACTACAGCCCGAACAAGCAGAAGCAGTACGGTGTCTATTCGACCCTGCGCCTGCAACTTGCCGATCCGCTGAAATTGATTGTTGGCGCGCGGGCCACCCGGTATTCGTTCGATCAGGTCTACGCGACCAAGGACAGGACGACGGATGTCTGGTCGGACGTGAACATTGTCCATTACCGCGAGCCGACCAAGGTGGTTCCGTTTGGCGGTCTGGTCTACGACCTGGATGAGGAGTGGTCCACCTACATCAGCTACTCGGAGATCTTCAACCCGCAAGCCTCTTCGCTCGCTGGCCCACAGCCAGGCACATCGCTTGAGCCGATGGAAGGCAAGACCTATGAAACCGGGGTCAAAGGCGAGTTGTGGGGCGGTGCGCTGAACGTGTCGGCGGCGCTGTTCTATTCCGAGCGAGAGAACCAGGCAACGGTAGACCCGAGGTATGTCCAGGAGACGCTGATGTACGGCGGTAGCTGTTGCTTCCTGTCGCGGGGCAAGGTCACCAGCAAGGGTATCGACCTCGAAGTCAGCGGCGAACTGATGCCAAACTGGCAGGTGATGGCCGGCTACACCTTCAACCGCAACGAAGACCGTACCAACAAGGCGATTTTCAGCAGCGTGACGCCCAAGCACCAGGCCAAGCTCTGGAGCACCTACGTGCTGCCAGGCGAACTGTCGGACTGGAAGGTCGGCGGTGGCGCGACCGTCCAGAGTGCCAACTTCGTCAACGGCTCTATCGAGTACAGCGGCGTGGACTACATAGGCCCGACGCAGGTGAAGATGTCCCAGGGGGGATATGCGGTATGGGACGCGATGGTGGAGTACAAGGTGGATGCACACTGGACTGTTGGGCTCAATGCCAACAACCTGTTCGACCGCAAATATTTCGACACCCTGACCCACCCGGACTACGCCAACTACTATGGGACGCCGCGTAACTACATGCTCACGCTGCGGGGTGTCTGGGACTGAGTCGATAGCGTCTATCAACGTTCGCCGCAATTGACCCACGGCTGCCGCTCGCGACCGGCAGCCTGGGTTGAAAGCTGGCGGTCGTGGGAGGCTGTAATCGACCTTTGGCTGTCTGACGGCAGAGAACAGGGGATGGCGAGATTTTCTCAGGCAGAGTCCGCTTTACTGAGTCCCAAACGCCTCGGAAACCAGCCGATAACTCCGCAACCGATCCTCAAACCGGTACGTCACCGTCACCAGGCCAATTTCCTCACAGCCATACTCCTCAGCAATGTGCCGAATTCTCTCCCGGCAAGTCTCAGGCGACCCCACCACCATGTCGCCCAGCGTGTTATCGAACTCAAGCTGTTCCTGCGCCGTCATCCGCTCATACCGCCGCTGTACTTCTTCAGGCGACAACAACGGTTCGCGGGGCATGCTGCCGGCCATCATTTTTCTGTAGACCGCAGTGCCGGCGACGAAGCGCGCTTCGTCATCCGACGCGGCGCAGATCACGGCCAGTGCGACAAGACGAGGAGGGGAAGTGGTGATCCCCGACTGGCGATACGCTTCGGCATGCTGCCGAAAGATCGCCGGCGAGCAGGTCGCGGGGGCGATGAATTTTGCCAGTGCCAGACCCATTCCCAACTGCCCGGCCAGGGCTGAACTGCCGCCGCCCGATCCGAGCATCCACAGCGAAGGCAGGGTCGACGGGCTGGTGCCGCAGGCCAAGGCTGCATAAGGATGGTTCGCCGGGAAGTCGCCTCGCAGAAAAGCACAAAGCTCCGCGGCCTGCTGGGGGAAGTGATCGTGTTGGGCAACGCTGCCGGGGGCGGCGAGGGCAACCGAACTCAGGTGGCTGCCGCCAGGCGCCCGTCCAATTCCCAGGTCGATGCGACCGGGGAAAAGCCCGCCGATAAGGGCGAAGGTTTCGGCCACTTTGTAGGGGCTGTAGTGCGTGAGCATGATCCCGCCGCTGCCGACTCGCATCGTCGTGGTTGCGCTGGCGATCCGCGTGAGCAGGATCTCCGGCGCCGTACCGGCGAACTGAATGCTGTTGTGATGTTCGGCAACCCAGTAGCGGTGGTAACCCAGGCTTTCGCAGGCGATGGCAAGGTCCACCGAGGCGGCGGCGGCCGTTGCCGCAGTTCGGGCTTCGTGGATGGGCGTCTGATCGATTACGGTTAATTTCAATGACACTGCACGTGGTTCCGAAAAGGCCAGTTGAGACAACTGAGAGGGAAGGGCGAAATATTTGTGCAGATGTTAACTAATTGGCGCGGTGAAGTGTGACGGGTAATGGGCTTTATCCGGCACAGTGCGAGCTGGCGTTGTTTCTGGTTTTGAATCACCTATGGGGATTGTGCAATCATCGCGCCATGATGATAATGAGACAAATTCCCATTCGCGCGCTTATCTCGTGTCCGACCTCGCCCAGCTGTATATCGAGCATCACCGTTGGCTGTGCAACTGGCTTCAGCGTCGCTTGCATTGCCGGCACGATGCCGCCGACATCACCCAAGACACCTTCATGCGCCTGTTGCGCTCGCCTGAAAACAGTCCCATCGAAGAACCGCGGGCCTACCTGGCTACGGTAGCGCGCCGGCTGTCGAGCAACCTTTACCGGCGTCGTGCACTTGAGCAGGCGTATCTCGAAGCCTTGGCGCTGTTGCCTGAGCAGGCTCACCCATCGCCCGAAGACATCCACCTGGTTCGCGAAGCCCTGGGGCAGATCGACCGTCTGCTGGATGGCCTGCAGCCGCGGATGCGGCAGATCCTGTTGATGCATCGGCTTGAGGGGCTGACCCAGCCCGAGATCGCTGAGCGTTTGGGTGTTTCCTTGTCCACGGTTGAACGCGACTTACGCTTCGCATTTCTCCATTGCTTAAGGGCACAGGATTTATGAACAGTGACCCGTCCCTGGGCGAAGCTGTCGATTGGCTATTGCGCCTGGAGTCTTCGCAATCCGGTGACCCTGATTGGCAAGCCTTCCAGCGGTGGCTGAACGCGAAGCCATCCCATGGCGTCGCCTGGCAGCGGGTCAATAACCTGTTCAGCGCGCCCATGGCGGATCTGGCGGCAGTTGATGCCCGCGCTCCCGGACAACGCGCTCTGGCCAGTCAGATGTTGAACCAGCCGCTGCCACGTCGGCGCTTGTTGGGTGGCAGTGTGGCGGCGCTGCTGCTTGGGGTGACCGGGGCGACTTTCGGCAACCGCGTAACGCCTCTGACGCAAATGCTGGCCGACTTGCACACCTCCACAGGCGAGCGGCGCAACGCGAGTCTGCCCGATGGCAGCCGCTTGACCCTGGATGCACGCAGCGCGGTCGACCTTATGTTCACGCAAGACCTGCGCCGGCTGCGTTTACGAGAAGGGGCATTGCATCTGACGATTGCCGACCAGGGACAGCGAGTGCTGCAACTGGAGAACCGTGATGCCCGCCTCTATAGCCAGGATGGCCGGTTTCTTTTGCGGCAGATGGCGGAAAGCAGTCTGCTCAGTGTGTTGCAGGGCCGGGTGCGGATTGCACCGCTCAATGGTGACGTTCGTTGGGCGCAAAGTGGTGAGGTGCTGCGCTTCGATCAGCACACCGTTCGCATCGAAGCCCCCTCACTGTGGTCGCGAGGTGACTGGATGGAAGGCCGCGTCGATGCGCATGACGAGCCACTCGGCGAGCTTATCGACGCGTTACGCAACTACCACGCCGGCTGGCTTCGCATCAGTCCCGAGGCGGCGCGGCAAAGGGTGTATGGCAGTTTCATGCTCGCCGACCTTCGGCGCACCCTCAGGGCA
Organism: Pseudomonas huaxiensis; assembly: GCF_003231275.1. Classification (GTDB taxonomy): domain Bacteria; phylum Pseudomonadota; class Gammaproteobacteria; order Pseudomonadales; family Pseudomonadaceae; genus Aquipseudomonas; species Aquipseudomonas huaxiensis. The sequence continues at coordinate 5,658 of NZ_QKVL01000017.1, read as the reverse complement.
TTGGAAGAGTCGTTGCCGATCCGGGTCCAGAATGCGGGCGGTTGGCTGGTGAATATTGATTTGAGAAATTCGTGAAGGGATTCGACGGCTGGCGTGTCCTCTTGGCTGAGATCAACTAACCAAGAGTGCCTCCAATGTCGCTGTACTGCTTGCGTCCCTGTCTGCTTGCCCTCGCTTTGGCCACCGCCCCGTGGCCAACACTGGCACTGGCCGCTTCCGAAACCACCCAAGAGGCGTTCGATATTCCAGCCGGTCCTCTGGGCGAGAGCCTGGCGCGCATCGCCCGACAGAGCGGGCAGATTCTTTCAGTGGAGCCTGGGCTGATCCAGGGCCAGAGTGCGCCAGCCATCCGTGGTCAGTTCACCGCCGATGAGGCCGTTAAGCAGGTACTGGCTGGCAGCGGTCTGGTGCTGGTGATCAATCCCGGGGGAAGCTGGAGCTTGAAGCCGCAAACGACTGGCGCCGGCCTTGAACTGGAAAGCACATCGATCACCAGCAACCAGCTCGGGACCATCACCGAAGGCTCCGGATCGTACACCCCAGGAACTATTGCGACGGCGACTCGCCTGGTGCTGACGCCGAAAGAGACACCGCAGTCGATCAGTGTTGTCACCCGGCAGCAAATGGATGACTTCAACCTGACGGCCATTGATGACGTGATGCGTCGTACGCCGGGCGTCAGTGTGGCCACGCTGGACAGCGAGCGAACGGACTACTATGCCCGTGGCTTCGCGATAAACAACTTCCAGTACGACGGCATTCCCATGCAGCGCAATATCGGCTACTCCGCAGGGAACACGCTGAGCGATATGGCTATTTACGATCGCGTCGAAGTACTCAAGGGCGCTACCGGCCTGCTGACCGGTAGCGGTGATCCGGGAGCAACCATCAACCTTATTCGCAAGAAGCCGACCCACGAGTTTCAAGGGCACGCGACCCTGGGCGCTGGTTCCTGGGACAACTACCGAACCGAGTTGGACTTCAGCGGGCCGCTGACCGACAGTGGCAATGTGCGTGGGAGGGCGGTTGCGGCCTATCAAGACAAGCAATCGTATCTGGACCATTACCAGCGCAAGACGTCCGTTTTTTATGGTGTTGTAGATATCGATCTTTCCCCGGACACCGTATTAACCGTCGGTGCCGATTACCAGGACAATGAGCCCGAGGGTTCCAACTGGTTTGGTATCCCCGTCTATAACAGCAATGGCCAATTCAACAAAGTATCCCGGTCATTCAACTCGGCTGCGAGTTGGAGTAGCTGGGAACAATATACCCGCACGGTATTTGCGACGCTGGAGCACACCCTGGCGAATGGCTGGGTGACCAAGCTTCAGTTGAACCATCAGATCAATGGCTACGACCTGCGGGCAGGATCAGTTGGCGCAGGTTTTCCAAACCCTGTTACGGGCAAGGGCGCCAGTATCTGGCGAGGAAGTTATGTCGGCGAGGTCACGAGCGACGCCGCCGACCTCTATGCCAGCGGGCCATTCGAGCTTTTCGGTCGAACCCACGACCTCGTTGTCGGCGCGAGTGTTTCCCGAAGCAAAATGGTCAGCGACGGGCAGTGGGTGGGTGCGAACGCCATCGACAACTTTTACGCGTGGACGGGGGACTACGCTGAGCCCAATTGGGCCCGGGTGGACAATGCCGACCAGATCACCCGAGAGAAGGGCACCTATATCGCTTCCAGGTTCAATCTGCGAGACGATTTGAAGCTGCTGTTGGGTGCACGTCTTACCAACTACAAGAGCACGACTGCTACAGAATCTGGCGTTGTCGTTCCTTATACCGGCTTGGTGTATGACTTGAATGATGTCTTGTCCGTTTACGGAAGTTACACCAGCATTTTCAAGCCGCAGACAAACCAGGATGAGCAAGGTCGCACGTTGCAGCCCTTGGAAGGCGACAACAAGGAAGTGGGGATGAAGGCCGCGTTCTTTGATGGCCGGCTGAATGCGAGCATCGCCTATTTCCAACTGAATCAGGACAACTACGCTCAAAGCACCGGTAACCGCACTCCGAGCGGGGCCTCGGCCTATCGAGCGGTCAGTGGCGTTGAAACCAAGGGCTATGAACTGGAAGTCTCGGGCCAACTGACGCCGCAGTGGCAAGTGCATGGTGGCTTCAATCATCAGACCCCGCGCCGTAACGGCGAGCGCGTGGCAACCCTGGCCCCCGAAACACAGTTCAGCCTGTACAGCAGCTACAAGCTGCAAGGCTTGTTCAATGGCCTGACACTGGGCGGTGGTGCGCGCTGGCAGGATTCAACCTGGAACTCGGTGAGCCACCCGACCTTGGGCAAAGTGCAACAAACCACAGACAGTTATTGGCTGGTTGACGCCAACGCTCGTTATGCCTTCGACGATCACCTCTCCGCCATGCTGACGGTGAACAACCTGCTGGATAAGAAGTACTACTCACTCTTCGACAGCACTTACGCATGGGGAGAACCGCGTAACGCGACAGTGACGCTGCGCTACGATTTTTGATAGCGGTGTTGAGGGCGCAGACGTGCGTTTGAACGAGGGCACCTGCAGCAATGTGGATCAGGCGCTGGCGTGACTCCGGGCCGCGCAGTCACGCCAGCGACCGGCCTACGCAACAATCGGCTCACCATGAATGGTCGCGATCAGTTGCGTTTCACCCGGTCGGGACTCGATCCACAGTTGCCCGCCCATGCGCTCGATGCGCATCCGCATGCTGCTCATGCCCACACCGGTGCCCACCGCCAGCACGTTGTTCACGTCGAAGCCGCGACCGTTGTCGCGTATCCACAGGCTCAGGCCATGCTTTTCATCCGCCCTCACGCCGACTTCCAGGCGGGTGGCGCCGGCGTGTTTGAGGACGTTGGTCAGGGCTTCTTCGAGAAAGCGGGTGAGGGCCAGCAACTGCGGCGGGGTGAACACACCGGGCCAGCGCTCGGGCAGGCTCCAGTGTGACTCGATGCCCAGATCATCGAACAGGTCGATGAAGCGCCGTCGCAACGGCGCCAGCCATTCCTGGGGTGATTGCCAGGCCGGCACCGCGGATGATCCGTCGATGACGTCACGCAGATCGCTGCGCAGTGTCTTCAGTACCGACAGGAACTGGCTGTCTTTCAGTCCGTCGCCGTGTTCCATGCGGGCAATCGAACGCATCAGCGAACTGCCCAGACTGTCGTGCAGGTCATGGGTCAGCCGTAGGCGCTCGTTGAGGCGGATGTTGTCGGCTTCCAGTTGATGCTCGCGTTGCAGCGTCTGGGTCAGCTCTGCACGCGTGCTGTCCACGGTTGCCAGCAGGTCATCGTTGAAGCGTTCGATGCGTTGCAGGCTGTTGGAGAAACGGGTGGCCAGGATCAGGAACATCAAAACCGACATCAGGGGCGTCGACAGCAGGGCATAGGACCCTGGAATGCCGAGCACGCCTGTGAGCGTCAGAAACTCGAAGATGGACAACGCCGCCATGCCGACCGCAAGCACGATCAGGTACGTCTTGCGGGTACGGCAGGCATGCCACAAGAGTTGCAGGCACACCACGAAAAACGCCAGCCGGAGCGAAAACGCAGAGATCATTTGCAGCGACGATATGTCCGCCTTCGGCACCAGCATCGCCGCCAGGGTCAGCAGGATCGCCCAGCCCCAGAGCAGACGTTCGAAACGCACGAAGCGCAGGCCGCCAAACGACCAGATGAACATGCAGAACGCCGGGCAATACAGGGAGAACGCCGCCAGGCTCAGACGGTCCCAGATTTCGCCATTGCTGAATGGCCAGGATGACGTCACCAGCATATTGAGGATGGCGAGCGACCACAGCAGCGCGGCCAGCGCGAACCAGCCGAAGGCGCGCTCCTGGCGACGGAACAGCCAGAACGTCATGAACAGCACGCCCAGCACCAGGGAAATCAGCAGGCTGAGGAAACTGAGTTCACGCTGCTGCAACAACTGTTGGCGGTACTCGGGCCAGACCTGGGCGGGCGTGCCCACCTGCACCGTGCCCAGGCCAGGTGCCGCATGCTCCGAGCCCACCAGACGAATCCACAAGGTGTTGCTGCTCTGCTGCATGGAGAACGGCAATAGCCAATAACGCGGCAGGTTCCAGCTCCGCGACAGGGGTTCGACCAGGTGCTCGTCACGCCAGAGCAGGTTGTCGTTGAGCCACACTTCACCGGCCATGGCCATGCGATCGATATTCAGCGCAAGTGGCTCGCCCGGGCAGTCGGCCTGCCAGTCCAGCCGATACCATGCCGGCCCCAGGAAACCGGGCCAATGCCGCTGCCACATGTCCGGCAGGCTCACCGGCTGCCAGCCTTCGCGCGGGCGCACGCCGTCGCCGGCCCGCTCAGGGGCTACCAGGACGCGGGTGATGGTCGGCTGGCAGCTCGCTTGCGCCAGGCTCGAAAGCCACGGCAACAGGACGAGCAGCAGGGTCAGGACAACAAGCCGCGTTGCCGGGCTTCGTTCACCGCGCGAGTGCGCGAGGAGACGGCCAGCTTGCGGTAAATCCGTTTGATATGGCATTCGACGGTATAGCGGGAAATGGTCAACTGTTCGGCGATTTCCCGGTTGCTCAACCCGCGGGAAACCCATTCGAGAATCTCGCTCTCGCGAGCGCTGAGTGCTTCGGTTTCGCCCATTCCGGCAGGCTTGTGCGGTTGTTCGGTCGGCAGCAGGGTGAGGATGCGCCGCGCGATGAACGGGTCGATCGGCGCGCCGCCACGCAGCACGCTGCGAATCGACAGGCTCACCTCCAGGTCATCGCGCTCTTTGAGCAGGTAGCCCGTGGCGCCCGCGCGCAATGCACCGAGGATCGCTTCCTCGGTGCTCCAGGCCGAAATCACCAGAATCCACAACGCCGGATCCTGCGCCCGCAATTCGCGGATCAGTTCGATGCCATTGCCATCCGGCAACCCCAGGTCCACCAACACCATCGCCAGCGGCTGGCTGCTGGCATGCGCGCGGGCCTCGGCGAGGTTCGCCGAGAACGACACTGCCTCAGCGGCGTAGCCAATTTCGCTGAGGATCCGCGACAGCCGTTGGCGCATCAGTGGATCGTCTTCGACGACCAGTACCGGTGCCGGCAGCAGCGCGTCGTCTGGAGGAGGGGTGTTGAATGACATCAGCGAAGGGCACTCCATGGCCGTAAATGAAGGGCGGCTAGTTTGTCACGCAATAGTGGCATCAGACCATCACCAGAATCAGGTATAGCACGGTCCGGAATCGTTTCATCTGCCCTTACGCGGCACGTAAAAACATCGGAGATTACCCAATTTCAGTGATAGCCATGTGCCAACGGCTTCGCGTCCAATATCGGTCTTTCAGGCCAGCGGGTCAGCACCCGCCTGCGCTGCAAATTCCCGGCTCACCCTTTGTCGCCGCTCTTATCGGCAAACCGGTCAGCCTTGATCGTCAAAGGGAGGCCCCCATGAACCGCACTTATGCCCTCGTCTGGAACCCAAGCCTCGGCGCCTGGAGCGTTGCCGATGAACACGCCCGTCGACGTGGCAAAGGGGCCGGCGCAGTGCTCGCGGCAGCCTTGCTTCTGCCGATCATGGCGTGCGCCGCCGACCTGCCAACCGGCGGTCAGGTGACCGCGGGGCAGGGGCAGATCAGTACGCCCGCGAACAACCAGATGGTCATCGACCAGGCCAGCAACAAGCTCGCCATCGACTGGCAGAGCTTT
>NZ_QKVL01000169.1 GCF_003231275.1 Pseudomonas huaxiensis | reverse complement strand
TGTTCAGGCTCGCCAGGCCAAGGGAAAGCCGCAGGGCGTCTATGATCATCAGCAGGCCCCAGTTGATGCGCCGCTCTCCTCCCGCCGCGGCAACCAGGCCGGCCGTACCGAAATCGAGGTCGTCGACCTCCGGAAACGCGGTGCCCACTCCAGGGATGTAGTACTTGAAGTACTGCCCATCACCGGTTCCCAGCGGATCGGTCAGTTCACCGGATCGCCCGCTATGGCCGGTACCCCCGGCGTGGCCTGCGCCCACAGAGGCGCGGAACAACCGGCCGATATTGGTTGGACACGGCGTGCTCACCTGGTACAGGTCGCGATTCAGGTTGTTGCCCGTGCCGTCGAAGAACAGGCTGATATGCAAAGTTTTGCAACAGGGCGGCGGGGCCCGGCGACCGGCCGCCACGCTGAGGGCGTTCTGGTAGTCCCGCTCCTGCTCGCGCTGGATTCGCAAATTGGCATGGACCTGCTCTGCTCGCCGAGGAAGCAGCCCTTTAAGGGGA
>NZ_QKVL01000168.1 GCF_003231275.1 Pseudomonas huaxiensis | reverse complement strand
CCCACTGGAAGGACTGCTACCGGGGCGAGCAGAACAGGTCCATGCCAATCTGCGGATCCAGCGCGAGCAGGAGCGGGACTACCAGAACGCCCTCAGCGTGGCGGCCGGTCGCCGGGCCCCGCCGCCCTGTTGCAAGACCTTGCATATCAGCCTGTTCTTCGACGGTACCGGCAACAACCTGAATCGCGACCTGTACCAGGTGAGCACGCCGTGTCCAACCAATATCGGCAGGTTGTTCCGCGCCTCTGTGGGCGCAGGTTACGCCGGGGGCACCGGCCATAGCGGGCGTTCCGGTGAACTGACCGATCCGCTGGGAACCGGTGATGGCCAGTACTTCAAGTACTACATCCCGGGGGTGGGCACCGCGTTTCCGGAGGTCGATGACCTTGATTTCGGTACGGCGGGCCTGGTTGCCGCAGCGGGTGGAGAGCGGCGCATCAACTGGGGCCTGCTGATGATCATCGACGCCCTGCGGCTTTCCCTTGGCCTGCCGCGCCTGAACG
>NZ_QKVL01000167.1 GCF_003231275.1 Pseudomonas huaxiensis | reverse complement strand
CGGCTCGGTCGATTTCATCGCTCCGAACAACGTGTTGAATACCAACACGCCACTGACCAACAGCATCACCGGTGTGACAGGCGGCAACTACGAGCATCTGGAAACTGCAGGTACTCCAACCACCGTCGTCACCGATGACCCAGCGCACCTCGACACCACCGGCCTGACCCTCAGCGCCACCGGTTCCGTTCAGGAAGGCGGCAACATCGTTTACACCGCCAAGCTGACTAACCCAGCTGGCACTGAGATGAAGATCACCCTGAGCAATGGTGAAACCATCACCATCGCCAAGGACGCCACCGAAGGTTCCGTCACGTTCGCCGCGCCGAAAGACACTGTTTATGTGGATGCGGGCAGCGTTAGCGTGACCATCACTGGCACCACTGGTGGTGATTTCGAACACCTGGAAGTCAGCCCGACTGCGGCCGTGACTGCTATCACCGACAGCATCGACACTTCGACTGTCACGTTGACTGCGACTGCCAGTGCCGTTGAAGGCGGCGTAGTGACCTACACCGCTTCGGTCACTGCC
>NZ_QKVL01000166.1 GCF_003231275.1 Pseudomonas huaxiensis | reverse complement strand
GCCACCAGTTGCGTGCCATTGGCCGTTTCCTTGGCCAGCACCACCGCCTCGCGGACGGCGGCATGGCGCAGGATCTGCGCTTCGATCTCGCCCAGCTCGATACGCAAACCGCGAATCTTCACTTGGTGGTCGATACGGCCGAGGTAGTCGATCACACCGTCGGCGCGGTAGCGCACCAGGTCGCCAGTGCGGTACAGACGAGCACCCGGGGTGAACGGATCCGGCACGAAGCGCTCGGCGGTCAGGTCAGGACGCTGGTGATAACCACGGGCCAACGAGTCACCGCCGACATACAACTCGCCCGCGCTGCCCACCGGGCAGACTTGCAAGTTGGCGTCCAGCACATAGGTGCACACGTTGCTGATCGGCCGGCCAATCGCAGCGATCGCCGTGTCTACCGGCCCGTCGATCAGCAGGCTGCTGGTGTCGATGGTCGCTTCGGTCGGGCCGTACAGGTTGTAGACCTGGCCGTTCCACTGCTGACGCAGTTGCTCCACCAGCGCCGCGCTCAAGCCCTCGCCACCGAAGGCCAAAGTGCGCAGCGAATCCA
>NZ_QKVL01000165.1 GCF_003231275.1 Pseudomonas huaxiensis | reverse complement strand
GCGTGACCTCAGCCAGCGGCGCCTTCACCGACAAGAACGCCGGCAACGGCAAGTCGGTCGGTATCAGCGAAATCGTCCTCGGCGGCGCCGATGCCGGCAACTACACCCTGGCCGACAACACCGCGACCACCAGCGCCGATATCGTCAAGGCTGCACTGACCATCACCGCCGATAACGCCAGCAAAGTGGCCGGGCAGAGCATCGTCCTGAGCGGCTACACCACCCTCGGTCTGGTGGCTGGCGACAGCGTTGCATCGGTCAGCCTCACCAGTACCGGCGAGCCGGCCAGCGCTGCAGCGGGCACTTACGCAATCGTTGCCAGTGACGCTGTCGGCTCGGAGTTGAACAACTACGCCATCCAGTACGAGCAAGGCGCTTTGCTCGTCAACGCCGGGCCCAGTGAGCCAAACCAACCCAGCCAACCTAGTGAACCAGGCCAACCCAGCCAACCTGGCAACAGCCTGCCCGGCAACGGCCAATCCTATATCAGCGTACTGGCCTCGAACGGCCAGACCATTTCAGGCGAAACCCGGCAGCAGGCCGGCGAGCCCGAAGGCCTGAGCCACAACGC
>NZ_QKVL01000164.1 GCF_003231275.1 Pseudomonas huaxiensis | reverse complement strand
AGCGTTGAATTCACTGCACCAAACGACGTCTACAACGGCGCCACGCCGATCAGCACCACCATCACCGGCGTAACCGGCGGCAACTTCGAAAGCCTGGTGCCGAACCCGGCGCCGGCCGTAACCACCGTCACCGACAGCGTGGACACCACCACTGTCACCCTCGGCGCCAACCCGAGCGTCGCCGAAAACGGTGTGATCACCTATACCGCCAGCGTCACCTCTCCAGTGACTGGCGCTCCGGTGATCGTCACCCTGTCCACCGGTCAGACCATCACCATCCCGGTCGGCAGCACCAGCGGCACCGTGCAGTTCACCGCACCAAACGACGTCTACAACGGCGCCGCGCCGATCAGCACCACCATCACCGGTGTGAGCGGCGGCGACTTCGAAAGCCTGGTGCCAAACCCGGCTCCGGCCGTAACTACCGTTACCGACTCGACCGACACCACCACCGTCAGCCTGGGCGCCAGCCCGAGCGTGGCGGAAAACGGCGTGATCACCTACACCGCCAGCGTCACCTCGCCGGTGACCGGCGCCCCGGTGGTCGTGACCCTGTCCAACGGCCAGACCATTACCAT
>NZ_QKVL01000163.1 GCF_003231275.1 Pseudomonas huaxiensis | reverse complement strand
ACCCCGCTGACCAACAGCATCACCGGCGTCACCGGTGGTAACTACGAGCACCTGGAAACTGCAGGCACTCCGACCACTGTCGTGACCGACGATCCAGCGCGCCTGGACACCACTGGCCTGACCTTGTCCGCCACCGGCTCCGTCCAGGAAGGCGGCAACATCGTCTACACCGCCAAGCTGACTAATCCAGCCGGCACCGAGATGAAGATCACCCTGAGCAATGGTGAAACCATCACCATCGCCAAGGACGCCACCGAAGGTTCCATCACCTTCGCCGCGCCGAAAGACACTGTTTACGTCGACGCAGGTAGCGTCAGCGTGACCATCACCGGCACCACTGGCGGCGACTTCGAGCACCTCGAAGTCAGCCCAACCGCCGCGGTTACTGCTGTAACGGATTCGATTGATACCTCGACCGTGACCCTGACTGCGACTGCCAGTGCTGTAGAGGGTGGCGTAGTCACCTATACCGCTTCGGTTACCGCACCAGTGACTGGCGCTCCGCTGGTGATCACTCTGGCGAACGGTCAGTCGATCACTATTCCGGTTAATGCTTCGAGTGGTTCGGTGGACTTCATT
>NZ_QKVL01000162.1 GCF_003231275.1 Pseudomonas huaxiensis | reverse complement strand
TGATCCCCCGGCGGATATCCCCCACCCTGATCCGAATGAACTCCGGGATGCACCACCTCAACGCAATTCTCCGGATAGCTCCCATCCTCCCGTCGAATGGAATCCAGCGGAAAACTCAACCGCTGCTCATGGCCGGCAACGATATGCAGGCAGCGCTTGACCAGCTTGCTCCTGGGTAGCTCCTGGGTGTCATCCGCCCAGCTCATATGGCCATCGGCACCGGGAAACGAATCCGCCGCGCCGACTGACGCCACGGTGTCCAGCAGGCCGAGATACTGGATCTGCACCGGCAGCAACAGGTCATCGATAGACAACGCCGGCTGGCTGTCGACATCCTCCAGCAGCAGGTTCAGCCAGTTGACGAACGTCCGCGCAGTCGCAGCCCCTCGGGAAAATCCGTAGACATACAGCCGCACGCCCAACAGCCGCGATTGCCCCGCCTGTGCGGTCATGGCGATGCGCAAGGGCTTTATCAGGTCGCGGAGCAACCGCCCGAACTCCCATTCACGCCGGTTGCGGCCTGCCCACTTTTCTGCCGGCCACGCCGTATCCATGCTCTTGATCGACGCCAGCAGGCTGGCAT
>NZ_QKVL01000161.1 GCF_003231275.1 Pseudomonas huaxiensis | reverse complement strand
AACGCCGCCCTTGATGACGACCCCATGCGAAGTCGCGCCGCGCTTCAGCCAGCGCTCGGCCCGGACCTGTGACCAGTCGTAGGCTACCGGCTCGACCCGCCAGCGTTCAAAAGGGTTCCACCAGCGGTAGTTGAAGTTGTAGGCGTAGAGGCGTTGGCGGGATCGGTTGAAGCGCAGAGGTAAATCTCGGGGAGGTGCTGTATCGATTTTCACACAGAACCACAAAGACCAAATTTCAACAGAAAGACAAAAGAGAAATATCATCCAAATCTCAAAGATAAGCTTGTGTTCAATTGAAAAAAAGAACCATGACATCTGAATCATCAAAGCGGCCATAACCGGAACAAACCAAATCAACAAACCTCTGATAAGTGCTGAGGCACGCGGTAACTCCAGAAATACACCATTCTGAAAGTTTGGCGTATCGAATCCCAAGGCAGGAACTACGACGGGCAATTCGTCAGGACTGGGCAGATCTTCCTGCCAACCAGAACAAGGGGGAACAAGTCGCGGCCTTTTCATCCGACTCACCTCTTCGCGCCAGCAGTGATCTTGTCTTCCTTTACGATCAGTCGGGCGACCCCGGATTCATCGTTT
>NZ_QKVL01000160.1 GCF_003231275.1 Pseudomonas huaxiensis | reverse complement strand
GCACGATGAATCTGGCGTAGTCCGGCTAATCGTGAAGGAAGATGAGATTTCTGGGGGAGCGAAGAAGTGAGTCTTATGAACAGGCCGCAACTCGTTCCTCCCTGCTCCGGATGGCAAGAAGATCTGCCTCATCCTGATAATGTGCCGGTGGTAATGCCGGCTCTTGGATTCGATACGCCCAACTATCAGGATGATGTTTATCTGGAACTAACGCGTTCGTCAGCGCTTGTCAGAGGATGGGTGATTTGGTTCGTACCACTATCGATGACTTTTCTTGCCATGTTGTTGTGGGACTATCTGCCGGCTATGCAGGTAATTCGCTTTGAGTTGCATTTAATGGTTATTGCCACTTTGGTAGTTGGAATCTGGTCTATCTGTATCTTCTGGAAATTCGATGTAGCACCTCCTCGCGATCAGCCCCTCCGCTTCAACCGCGCCCGCCAACGCATCTACGCCTACAACTTCAACTATCGCTGGTGGAACCCCTTCGAACGCTGGCAGGTAGTTCCGGTGGCCTACGACTGGTCACAGGTACGCGCCGAGCGCTGGCTAAAGCGCGGTGCAACTTCACATGGGGTTGTCATCAAGGGCGGTGTGGTGCTCTCCATCGTCAAGCCGGGCACC
>NZ_QKVL01000016.1 GCF_003231275.1 Pseudomonas huaxiensis | reverse complement strand
CTGCCTTCGGTCGGATATCTCGGAATTGGAACTGCCGGACTTTGGCTCCCACGTCTGAGTTGCCATAGGCAATGAGCTTTCGCGCCGCGTTGTCTCGCGCCTCGCTGAAGCGGTTCAGAAGAGCGGCACCAGTGCTGGAGCGAGAGCGGCCTGACTCCGAACACATGCGCCATGATGCTGTCGGGCGACGATTCGCCCGGGACTTCTCAGATTGAACCTCGCTGACCTCGCTCAGTTGGACATCAAGTTCAGTGAGTGGTACTCGCGCATCAGCGTCTGGGCTTGGCGCATTGCTGCCGCTACCTCGTTTTCGTTTGAGCTTTTCGAGAGAGCCAGGCAGCGCTTGATCTTGCGGATAAAGCGTTCGAGTTTGCTCTCGCCGCGCTGTTGTTCGGTCATGATGTGGTTCTTGCGTGCAGGCGCCGACCTCGCCGGGTTGGCGTGATTCGTTGAGGTGGGTGATATGCTTCGCCGCTTACAAAACAAGGGGAGTGTTGATGGGCGGAAGGCTGGAAGAGTTTCGAGAGTGGCTCACGCCACGGAAGCGGCTTTGGTCAGGGCTAGGCCTTTTTGCCTTTGTCATTGTGGTGACGGCTAAGTACCCAGATTCGGGCCTGACCTGGCTCGTCGGCCCTGCTGCTGTTTTGATAACCAGCAGCTTCATGGGTGCTCCGAGCAAAAAGCGATAGGCGCAGCAGTGTTGAGCTCGCGGCAGCATTCGCTCGTGTAGCTGTAAGCTCCTGTGAGCACCCACTATGTTGTTGATGTTGTAGAGCGCCGTACCGCGCTGCCAGCGACCTTCGTAGTCGGCAAACCACACGATCTGACCATGCTCAAGCATCGGGCCATTCGCTGATTTCAGGTTGCTGCTAACCGTCACTCCAGCACCGGTCTCAACAGCGCCTGCGCCTCATACAGCGGGGTCAAAAACCGCTTCCTCATGTCCTCGACGCTGATCCGCGACGCATGGCTGGTGATTGCCAGGGTCGAGCGCAGTACGCCGTGTCGGTCTTGTAGCGGCACGCCTAGAACGCGCATACCTACTTCGAACTCCTGATCCACTTCGGCGTAGCCCTGGCGTGCAATGACCCGCAGTTTCTCGCGTAGCGCCTGCTCATCCACGCAGGTGTAGGGCGTCAACGCCCGTAACTGGATACGGGCGAAATAGGCATCCAGCGCCTCGGCACTCAGCGCCGCCAGCCACAGCCGGCCGCTGGCGGTGCAGTACATCGGCACCCGCGAGCCGGGACGGATCGACAGCGAGGCGACGTGGCTGTAACGGCTACGCACGATATGCACCATCTCGTCGCCATCGCGGGTGCCCACCGAGACATGCTCCTGGGTGGTCCGCGCCACCTGCTCCACTACCGGCCGCAACATGCGCGGCAGTTGCGCCGAATCGACGTAAGCCTGGCCGATGCGCAATGCCTTGGGGGTCAGCCAGTAATGCCGGCCGTCGGTCTCGATGAACGCCTCATGCACCAAGGTCAGCAAGAAGCGCCGCGCGGCGCTCTGGGTCATGCCCGACAGCGCAGCGGCCTGGGGCACGGTGAGTTTCGGCTGGTCGACGCTAAACAGTTGCATCAGCGCCAGACCCTTTTGCAGGCCGGCGATCAGGTCCCGCGGGTGGATGGTGGGTTGGGCCATGACGATTCCGGGGAATATGAACGATGAGTGCGATTATCGCAGTCACGTTGCGAATATCAACTGAAAGGACGATCTCCAGCATTGGCCGGTGCGACGCCAGGACGCACCCTTGGCGCACAACAAAACGGACCCTCTGGAGGTCAGCATGCTGCACGGATCCACCGAACTGGTGGCGATCGTCGGGTCGCCCATCACCCAGGTCAAATCCCCGGAAAACTTCAACCGCTGGTTCCAGGACAACAGCCGGAACCTGGCGATGTTGCCCATCGATATCCGCGAAGACGCCCTAGACGCTTTCATCGACACGCTGCGTGGCTGGCAGAACCTGCGCGGTGTGGTGGTGACCGTGCCGTACAAGCAGGTACTGGCCGGGCGCCTCGATGAGGTCAGCGAGCGCGCCGGGGCGCTGGGTTCGGTGAACGTCATTCGCCGCCAGGCCGATGGGCGTCTGCTGGGCGATAACGTCGATGGCGAAGGCTTTCTCAATGCCGCCTGCCTCAACGGTTTCCAGGCCCGCGGCAAACGTGCGTTGGTGATCGGCGCCGGTGGCGTCGGCAGCGCCATCGCCTGGTCGCTGTGCCAGGCCGGGGCGGCGTCGTTAGTGCTCAGCGATGCCAGCCTGTCGCGCTGCGAGACGCTGGCCGCGCTGTTGCGCAAGGCATTCGGCGAGGTTCGCCTCGAGATCGGCTACGACACGCTCGCCGACTTCGATCTGCTGGTCAACGCGACCCCGGCCGGCATGGGCGGCACCGGTGAATTACCGTTACCCGCCGCGCAACTGGACGCACTGCAGGCCTCGACCCTGGTCGCCGATGTGGTCACCTCGCCGGAAATCACGCCGCTGCTGGCCGCCGCCCGCGCACGTGGTTGCAGCATCCAGACCGGGCCGCAGATGGCCTTCGCCCAGCTCGGAAACCTCGGTCACTTCATGGGCGTCACGCCCTTGCAGTTGTGAGGGGCGGGCGATGAACACGGCTATCCGTTTTCCCGCTGACGGCGATGCGCTCGTCGACCTGATCGTGCTCGGCAGTGGCGCCGCCGGTTTCGCCGCTGCTGCCACCGCCGTGCGCAAGGGCCTGACGGTCGTGCTGGTGGAGAAGGCTGCGCAATTCGGCGGCACCTCGGCGATTTCCGGTGGTGCGGTCTGGCTGTATGGCACCGATCAGGCCCGCGCTGCGGGCGCGCCGGACAGTGCCGACGCCATGCGCCGCTACCTGCAAAAGACCATCGGCCCCGGCTACAACGCCGCGCTGGTGGATGCCTACATCGACCAGGGCCATGCTGCGCTGCGCTGGCTCGAAGCCAATACCGAACTCAAGTACGCCCTGCGTCCTCTGTCGCCGGATTACTACCCTGACGAAGAGGGCGGCACCGACCGAGGCCGCGCGCTGGAGATGCTCGAATACGATGGTCGCCGCCTCGGCGCGCACTTCAAGGATCTGAAGATGCCGCCGGCGGGCATGCTGTTGTTCGGTGGGATGATGGTCAACCGCGTCGATATCCAGCACTTCCTGAGTTTTCGCCGCTCGCCGCGCTCCCTGCTGCACTGCCTGAAACTCATGGGCCGCTATGCCATCGACCGCCTGAGCCATCCGCGCGGCACGCGCCTGACCACCGGCAACGCACTGATCGCCCGGCTGGCGACCAGCGCGTTCGCCGATGGCCTGCAGTTGTGGTTGAACAGTCGTACCGACTCACTGATCGTCGAGAACGGCGCAGTGGTCGGCGCAATGATCACCCGCGACGGTCGCCAGTATCGTGTGCTCTCCCGTGGCGGCGTGGTCTGTGCCACCGGTGGATTTGCCGCCGGGCCGGATGCTGCGGCGCAGCGCCCGCACAGCGATGCGGAGCATTTGACCATGTCGCCGGACACCAACGTCGGCGACGGCTTGCGCCTGGGCCAGGCGGCCGGTGCGGTGGCGGGCGAGAAGCTCGCCGCCAATTTCTTCTGGGCACCGGTCTCCGAGGTACTGCACAAGAACGGCGTGCGCGAGCGGTTTCCGCACCTGGTGACCGACCGTGCCAAGCCGGGCGTGATTGCGGTCAACCGTGCCGGCGAGCGCTTCGTCAATGAATCCAACTCCTATCACCACTTCGTCCAGACCATGTTCGCCACCGGCAACACGCCGTGCTGGCTGATCTGCGATGCCGATGCCTTGAACAAGTACGGCCTCGGCCTGGCCCGGCCCAAGCCGGTGGACAACAGCGCACTGATCGACGCCGGTTACCTTTACCGCGCCGACACGGCCGAGCAATTGGCCGCGCGCATCGGCGTCGATCCCCAGGGCCTGCGCCGCACTCTGGAACGCTACAACCGCGATGCCCGCGACGGCATCGACCGTGAATTCGGCAAGGGCGGCAACAGCTACAACCGTTACATGGGCGACCCCGACCACCAGCCCAACCCGTGCAATGCGCCGCTGCTCAAGGCGCCGTGGTACGCGATCCGCCTGCACACCGGCGACCTCGGCTCGGCCCGGGGCCTGGCCACTGACGGCCAGGCACGGGTGCTGGACGCCAGCGGCGCGCCGATCCCCGGCCTGTACGCCGCCGGTAACGACATGAACTCGCTGATGGACGGCACTTACCCCGGCCCCGGCATCACCATCGGCCCCGGCCTGACCTTCGGTTGGCTTGCGGCCTGCCATGCCGCCGAGCGGCTGGCGAATCTTCCCTCACCTGTCCTGGAGCAATAACCATGTACTACGAACTGCGCACTTACACCCTGAGCCCGACCCGTATGGCCGACTGGCTGGCCCTGTACCAAAGCGATGCCCTGGCAGTGCAGACCGAGCACCTGGGCCACCTGGTGGGTTTCTTCACCACCGAATTCGGCGAGGCCAACCAGGTCGTGCACATCTGGGCTTACGAGAGCCTCGACGATCGCACCGCCCGCCGCGCAAGCATGGCGGCCGACCCGCGCTGGGCCGAGTTCGGTCGCAAGAACAAGGAACTGGGGGCGGTCCTCAAGCTGGAATCACGGCTGATGCGTCCCACCGGATTCTCGCCGCTGAAATGACCCCACGAGCCGTGCTCGCCCAAACAAAGGCCATACGCAATGCAACAGCTTGAATGCGACGTGCTGGTGATCGGCTCCGGGGCCTCGGGCCTGGCGGCGGCGGTCACTGCGGCGCAACGCGGACTGAAAGTGATCGTCGCGGAAAAAACCGCGCTGCTCGGTGGTACCAGCGCCTGGTCCGGCGGCTGGTTATGGGTGCCACGCAATCCGTTGGCGCTGGCCGAGGGCATGGTCGAAGTCGAGCAAGGGCCGGAGCGTTATCTGTTGGAGCAGGTGCACGGCGAGGCGCTGACGGTGCAGCAGCAGGTGTACCTGCGGCGCGGCCCGGAAATGGTCGATTTTTTCCAGCGTCACACCGCCGTGCAGTTCTATTCCGGCAGTAGCATGCCGGACATGCGTGACGGTGAAGGCGCGGCGAAAGGTGGTCGTTCCCTGTGCGCGCAGCCGTTCGATGGCCGCGCGCTCGGGGTGTGGATCGACAAGCTGCGCCCGCCGCTGGATATCGTCAGCCTGTTCGGCATGGGCATCGCTGGCGGTGCCGACATGAGCGCGTTCTTCAATGCCCGTCGCTCGGCAAAGGCTGCCTGGCATGTCGGCAAGCGTCTGCTGCGGCACGCT
Source organism: Pseudomonas huaxiensis (assembly GCF_003231275.1). Taxonomy (GTDB): domain Bacteria; phylum Pseudomonadota; class Gammaproteobacteria; order Pseudomonadales; family Pseudomonadaceae; genus Aquipseudomonas; species Aquipseudomonas huaxiensis. The sequence goes on along the minus strand of NZ_QKVL01000016.1, from coordinate 125,384 downwards.
GGCGACTTGCTGCGCTATCGCCGCGGCATGCACCTGGTCAACGGCAATGCGCTGGTGGCGCGATTGTTGAAGAGCGCGCTGGACCTGCAGGTCGACCTGCTGATCGACAGCCCGGCGCTGCGCCTGCTGCGCGAGGGTGACCGGGTCAGCGGGGCGCTGCTGCAGCGTGCGGGCGTGGTGTGCGAGGTGCGCGCCCGGCGCGGCGTGGTCCTCGCCTGTGGCGGTTTCGCCCACGATTCGCAACGTCTGCAACAACGCCTGGGGCATGACCACCACTGTGCGGCACCTTTGAGCAACAGCGGCGATGGCTTGCGCCTTGGCGAGCACGCGGGTGGCCTGATGGGCGATGACCTCGCCCACGACGCCGCCCTGGTCCCGGTGTCGCTGGTACCGCGACGCGATGGGTCGCCCGGACGCTTCCCGCATCTGATCGACCGGGGCAAACCGGGTTTTATCGCTGTGGCCGCCGATGGACGACGTTTTACCAACGAAGCCGACTGCTACCACGACTTCATGAACGACCTGTTCGCCCGCACCCCGGCCGGAGAGGCAGCCGAGGCCTGGATGATCTGCGACCATCAGGCGCAGCGCCGCTTCGGGATCGGCTGGGCCAAGCCGTTTCCGTTTCCGACCGGCTACTACCGGCGTTGCGGTTACCTCATAAAAGGCCGCGACCTCGCCGAGCTGGCACAGCGTTGCGGTATCGATGCGTTGCAGTTGCAGGCTACGGTCGAGCGTTTCAACCTGCACGCGGAGGCGGGGCATGATCCCGAATTCGGCCGTGGGCAATCGGCGTACAACCGCGCGTCCGGCGATCCGTCGAACCTGCCCAATCCCTCGCTGCGTCCGCTCCGCGGGCCGTTCTATGCGGTGCGCCTGGTACCTGGCAGCCTTGGCACCTTCGCCGGGTTGAAGACCGATGAACAGGCGCGGGTAGTGGATCAGGCCGGCACGGCAATTCCCGGGCTGCATGCTGTGGGCAATGACATGAACAGCATCATGGGCGGTTACTACCCCAGCGGCGGGATCACCCTCGGGCCGGGGATGACCTTCGGGTACCTGGCGGGATTGGCGTTGGCTGAGGGGTAGCGGGGCGCTTGCGGACCTGGCTATCCCGTGACCAGCCGGATCTCCCGAGTCTGCACCTGCGTAGCCCGCTCCAGCACGAACGCCCGCGCATGCCGGCTCAACTCGTCGAAATGCCGGTCACGCTTTTTCTCTGCCTCGACCATCGCCTTGCGCCCGTGCTGCTTGAGCAGATAGCTGTGGATCTGCTGCACCTCGACCGTCCGCCACACCGGCGCGACGTCGAGCATCAGCAGCACGCCGTCGCCCGGCGCCGCGCCGCTGGCCATCAGCACCTGGGTATCGCGCACGCCCACCACTGCGAAGCCGAGCGCTTCGAAGCACGGCACCTTGCCCTGGCCGCAGGCCAGTTCGATACGGTTGTAGCGCTGGCGAAGGTGCTCCAGCAGCGACCGCGCAATCCCGCGTCGGCGCAGGTCCGGGCGCACCGCCATCCAGGCCACCGCGCAGGCGCTGGGCTCGCCGTCGATCGGCAGGCACAGGGCAAAGCCGTGCAACTGCTGCGGATCGTCGTCGGCGCAGGCCAGCAGCAACTCGACCGGCAACCGCGAGCCGCCCAGGGCTTCGAGGTACAGGTGCACTTCGAAGCCAAGGCCGTACTGATAGAGGTTGTACAGCGGATTGCTTGGCGGCAGGGCGGTGCTGCTCAGTTGGCTGAAGTCATCCACCACCCACTGCAGTAGTTGGCTTTTCAGCGGTTCTTCGGGCGGGGTCTGGAGCAGGGTGACAACAGGCATCGGGCGGGCAGTTCCGGAAAAAGGGCGGGGCGCCAGTCTACAGCAGCCCCGCCCGGAGTTCCCGCGCTTACACGCGGAAGCGCCCGACCAGCGCCGTCAGTTCCTTGGCCAGCCCCGACAGGGTGTGGCTCGCCGCGTTGGTCTGTTCGGCGCCTTCGGCCGAGCGCGCCGAGAGTTCGCGGATGTTCAGCAGGTTGCGGTCCACTTCACGGGCGACCTGGGCCTGTTCCTCGGCGGCGCTGGCGATCACCAGGTTGCGCTCGTTGATCTGGCCGATGGCGGCGTAGATGCCTTCCAGCACCTGCTCCGACGCCTGGGTGGTGTCGAGCGCGGCGCGGGCCCGTTCGGCGCTGGTGTGCATGGAACTCACCGCGACTTCGGTGCCGCTCTGCACGCTGCCGATCATCTGTTCGATTTCCTGGGTCGATTGCTGGGTGCGGTAGGCGAGGGTGCGGACCTCGTCGGCGACCACCGCGAAACCGCGCCCGGCCTCACCGGCCCGCGCCGCTTCGATGGCAGCGTTGAGGGCCAGCAGGTTGGTCTGCTCGGAGACGGCGCGGATCACTTCCAGCACCTTGCCGATATCGCGGATCTCGCCGGCCAGCAGTTGCAGGCGCTCGCTACCGGCCTGCACTTCGCCGGCCATGGCCTGGGTGCCGTCGAGGGTTTCGCTGACCTGGCGACGGCTCTGTTCGGCAAGGCGGTTGGAGTCGTTGGCGGCCTGTGAAGTGGACACCGCATTGCGGGCGACTTCTTCGACGGCGGTGGTCATCTCGGTCACGGCGGTGGCTGCCTGCTCCAGCTCTTCGTCCTGGCGGCGCAGGCTTTCGGCGCTTTGCTCGGTCACCGCGTTGAGGGCCTGGGCAGCCTCGGCCAGTTGTCCGGCGCAGCCGCTGATACGGCCGAGGGTGTCGCGCTGGCTGTGCTGCATGCGCTGCAGTTCGGCGAACAATTGGCCGATTTCATTGTTGCCCGGCACCTGCACCGGCTCGCTCAGGTCGCCGCCGGCGATGCGCTGGAAGTGCCGGCCCGCCTCGCGCAGCGGTCGCAGCACGCGCTGCTGGATGAAACTCCAGCACAGCGCCGCGAGCAACAGGGTCACGGCCAGCAGGGCGAGGCTGATGATCTGAGCGATGTGCAGTCGTCGCTCGGACTCGGCCATGACCTGCTGACCGCGCTCGCTGAGGGCCTTGACCAGTTCCTGGCGCAGGTTCTGTAAGCGGCCCATGGCGTTGCCGGCATCGACGTTGACCGCAAAGTAATGGTCCAGCGAGTTCGCCAGGGTCGCTTCGCGCTGGCCGGCGACGGCTTTGGCGTAGGCGGCGAAGGTACGTTGCAGGTCGTCGGCCACCGGTTTCAGGGCCTGGTCCTGGACATTGGCGACAAAGGCGTCGACCAGTTTCAGGCTCTCGCCGATCAGTTCTTCGGAACGCACCAGGCGGGCTTTGGCGCTGTCGGCGTGGCCGCCTTGCTGTTCGATAAAGCCCGAGGACACGTTGGCGCTGGCGCGGATGGCCATCAGTAGTGCGTTGTTGAGCCGGTCGGACTGGTGCGCGGTGTCGTCCAGTTCGTTGATCTGTGCGTCGCTGCCCACCGCGCCGCGCCAGGCGCTGACGGAGGAAAACAGCAGGGTCAGGCTGAACAGCGACAGCACCCAGAACATTCCGGTGCGGATTTTCAGGTCGACGAACATGCGGGCAAGGCTCCTGTAGGCAGTTTCAAGGTCCGTCACTTTTTGTACCGGACGGTTCAATGGCTATCGGAGGCGCACTGTGACGACTTGAGGGGTGCAAGCGGGGTTTGGTTCGATTATCGAACGGAGATTACCGGTTGATGCTCGGCGCAGGCGCGGCGGTATTCGCCGGGGGTGACGCCGTAGGCTTGCTTGAACTGGCGATTGAGGTGGCTCTGGTCTGAGAAACCGAGGTCGAAGGCCACGTTGAACGGCAGGCCGCCGTGGCGCAGCAAGGTTCGCGCCCGTCCCAGGCGACGTTGCTTGAGCCAGGCGTGCGGTGGCAGGCCGGTGGCCTGGCGGAACACCCGGGCGAAATAGAACGGCGACAGGTTCACTGCGGCGGCCAGTTCTTCCAGTGACGGCGGGCAGTCCAGGCGGGCGTCCATCAGCTCGCGGGCGCGGATCACCGCCAGCGGCTCGTTGCCCGGCGTGCGCGCATCGCCCACCTGGGCGTGGCGTTGCATCAGCAGCAGCGCCGCTTCGCGCCAGGCCGATTGCTGCTCCAGCGCACTGGCGCCGCCCTGGGCCGAGCGGTGCAGGCCGATCAGTGCGGCATGCAGTTGTGGGTCGTGCAGCACGCTGCCAGTGAACGTGGGCGTGCCGCCGTGGCGAATATCCAGTTCGTCCAGCACGTTGGTCAGGTGGGTGATGTCCGGGTAGGAGCCGCGGTAGCTCCAGCCCGCTTCGTGGGCGCGAGCGCCGGTGTGCATCTCGTCCGGGTTGATCACCACCACGCTGCCCACCGGCGCCACATGGTCGGCGCCGCGGTGCCAGAAGCACTGCGCGCCCGCTTCGAGGGCGACGATGGAATAGCCTTCGTGCACGTGCGGCGCGAAGCGCTGCTGGAAGTAGCGAGCCTGCAGCAGCTCCAGGTTGTCCAGCGCTGCGGCTTGCCAGAAGTGGGTCTGTTCCCGGGATGCAAGGGTCATGGCGAACCGCCCAGCCACCAGCGATAGACGAAGAAGAAACCCATGCTCAACAGCATGCTGAGCAGGGTGTTGCGGGTCCAGAGTACCAGTCCGGTGGCCACCAGCGAACCCAGCAGGTAGGGATTGAGCGGGTCGAGGTTGAGCTGGTGGTCGGGCAGAAAGATGATCGGTCCGCAGATGGCGGTGAGCATGCCGGGCACGGCAAAGCCGAGGAACTGCCGCGCATTGGAGCTCAGGCGCAGCGGCAGGCGCGGTTCGAGAAAGGCGTAGCGGTTGAGAAAGACGATCAGGCCCATGGCGACGATCAGCAGGAAAACCATCAGCGTGCCCCCCAGAGTTTTTGGCAGATGAATCCGGCGGCCATGCCCAGCAGGCCGGCGAGGACCAGCGCGGTTTCCCAGTGCCAGTGGCTGAACAGCACCGAACAGAACAGCGACACCGCCACGCACACCACAGTCGGCACGTTGCGCACGCATGGGGCAATCAGCGCGACGAAGGTGGCGGTGATGGAGAAGTCCAGGCCGAGCTTGTCCAGGTGGGGGATGTTCTGGCCGAGGATGATCCCGGCCAGGGTGAACAGGTTCCACGCCAGGTAGAAGGTGAAGCCGACGCCCAGCGCATACCAGCGGTTGAACTGCTCGCGGTCGTACTGGCTGACCAGGGCGAAGAATTCGTCGGTCAGCAGAAAGCCCAGGGCGACCCGCCAGCGGCCCGGCAGCTCGGCGATCACCGGGCGCATCGACAGGCCGTAAAGCAGGTGCTGAGAGGTCAGCAGCAGGGTGGTCAGCAGGATCGACGCCAGGTTGGCGCCGCCCTTGAGCATGCCGATCGCCACCAATTGCGCGGCGCCGGCGAAGACGATCGCCGACAGGCCCTGGCCTTCGAGCGGAGTGAGGTTGGCTTCGATGGCCATGGAACCGGCCAGCAACCCCCAGGGCGCGACGGCCAGGGACAGCGGCATGCTGGCGATGGCGCCATGGAGGTAAGCGGTGCGGGCGAGGCGGGATCCGGACATGAGCGACAGCATGAGTGTGGATGGTCAGACAGGATGCCAGAGCGCTGCCCGGCTGGATTGAACAATCTTGCTCAGCTCAGGCTTGCTCGATTCAGGGAAGGTGATTGACCACCTGAGGGCGCACGGCGCGGCAGCCGTTGATCTCCACCGCCTTCTTCTGATAGCTGGCGCGCTGGTTGGGGTCCAGGCCGGCGAGCAGGCGATAGACCTCAGCCTGGAAGTCGCGCTGGCGCCCCCATTGCAGCGCCAGCCCTTGCGGTCGTTCGCTCAGACACTGCAGGCGCACTGCCGGCTGCGGGAAATAGCCGGCGTACAGCGAGTCGCGGGTCGGCACTTGTTCCAGGGCCTGGCGGTATTCGGCGCTGTTGCGCAGGTCCGGGCACCAGTTGCCCACTTCCAGCGCCGCCGGGGTAAAGCCCTGGGACAGGCTGGAACGCAGCAGCGGGCAGGCTTCGGTGGCAATCTGATTGACCGGCAGGTGGGTGATGTAATGCAGGGCCAGGCGGTACTCGGCCACCGGGTGATGCAGCAGCGCCGCACGTTGCAGCAGCGCCACCGCCGGTTGCAGGGCCTGGTCCAGCGACTGCACCTTGCGGATCAGTTCCTGATCATTGGGCGCGGTATCGGTTGGCAGCGCGTTGCTCTGCGCGTCGGCTTTTTCCAGCAAGGGCAGGGCCTGACGATACAGCAGGTCGGCGTGGGGATCGATGACGGGCCCGCCGGCCACGGCCATGACGGGCAGCAGGCACAACAGGGAGAGCAGGGAGCGATCACAACGCACGTGGTAGATCCTTGTGCCCGGAGAGATAAGGGCTGGAAAAGGCTGGGGTGCAATTCATGGTGATAGGCACTGTCCGTAGTGAATGAAGCGTTTCCTGTGAAGGCGCATTCTAGCGAGAGAGGCAGCGCGCCGAAACCCGTCGCGCTGTCGCGCCGATAAGGGGCGCCCCGGGCCGGTGGCTCGGGTAGACTCCGTCCCCTTTGGACGAATGTGGTCGAGGAAACAGCGGTGCAGGTAGAACAGGGCTTTGTCCTGACCCGTCATTGGCGGGATACGCCGCAAGGCACCCTGGTGGAGTTCTGGCTGGCCACCGAGGCGGGGCCGCAGCGTGTGCGCCTGCCGGCGCAGACCTCGGTGGCCTTCGTTGCGGCGGATCAGCGCGAACGACTCGGCGAACTGCTGCGCGGCGAAAAGGACGTGGAACTGCGCCCGCTGGCACTGAGGGATTTCGCCCAGCGCCCGGTGCTCGGCCTGTATTGCCGCCAGCACCGGCAACTGATGCAACTGGAGAAACGCCTGCGCGGCGCCGGCATCGAGTTGCTGGAGGCGGATATCCGCCCGCCCGAGCGCTACCTGATGGAGCGCTTCATCACCGCGCCGGTTGATTTCAGCGGCCAGCCCGACCGCGACGGCGTCTGGCTCGACGCCCAACTGAAACCGGCCAATGACTACCGTCCGCGGCTGAAACTGGTGTCGCTGGACATCGAGACCAGCGAGCGCGGCGAGTTGTATTCGATTGCCCTGGAAGGCTGCGGGCAACGCCAGGTGTACATGCTCGGCCCGGCCAATGGCGACGCCAGCTTCATCGATTTCCAGCTCGAATGGTGCGACAGCCGCGCCGAACTCCTGCAGCGCCTGAACGGCTGGCTGGCCGAGCACGACCCGGACGCCATCATCGGCTGGAACCTGGTGCAGTTCGACCTGCGTGTCCTGCACGAACACAGCAAGCGCCTGAGCGTGCCGCTGCTGCTGGGCCGCGACAGCCAGCCCATGGAATGGCGCGAACACGGCAGCCGCACTCACTACTTCGCCAGCGCGGCCGGGCGGCTGATCATCGATGGCATCGAGTCGCTGCGCTCGGCGACCTGGAGTTTCTCGTCTTTCAGCCTGGAAAACGTCGCTCAGACCCTGCTCGGCGAGGGCAAGGCCATCGACACGCCGTACCAGCGCATGGACGAGATCAACCGCATGTTCGCCGAGGACCGCCCGGCGCTGGCCCGCTACAACCTCAAGGACTGCGAACTGGTGACGCGGATCTTCGACAAGACCCGGCTGATGGACTTCCTGCTGGAGCGGTCCACGGTCACGGGTTTGCCGGTGGACCGCAGCGGCGGTTCGGTGGCGGCGTTCTGTCACCTGTACATCCCGCTGATGCACCGCCTGGGCTTTGTCGCGCCGAACCTTGGCGGCCGCGAAGGCGAGGCCAGCCCTGGCGGCTTCGTCATGGATTCGCGGCCGGGCCTCTACGAATCGGTGCTGGTGCTGGACTACAAGAGCCTTTATCCGTCGATCATCCGCACCTTCCTCATCGACCCTGTGGGCCTGGTGGAAGGCCTGCGCGAACCGGACGACGAACACTCGGTGCCGGGTTTTCGCGAGGCACGCTTTTCGCGCACGCAGCATTGTCTGCCGGCCATCGTCGAGCGCGTCTGGCAGGGCCGCGAGGCGGCCAAGCGCGACGGCAACGCGCCGTTGTCGCAGGCGCTGAAGATCATCATGAACGCCTTCTACGGCGTGCTCGGTTCCAGCGGCTGCCGCTTCTTCGACCCGCGCCTGGCGTCGTCCATCACCCTGCGCGGGCACGAGATCATGCAGCGCACCCGCAAGCTGATCGAGGACCGTGGCTACCAGGTGATCTATGGCGACACCGACTCCACCTTCGTCTGGCTCAAGCGCGCCCACGACCAGGACGAAGCCAGCCAGATCGGCCAGACGCTGGTGCGCGAGGTCAATGCCTGGTGGCGCGACCACCTGCGCGAGCAATACGGCCTGGAAAGCGCCCTGGAATTGCAGTACGAAACCCACTACACACGCTTTCTGATGCCCACCATCCGTGGCGCCGAGGAGGGCAGCAAAAAGCGCTATGCCGGCGTGGTGCAGCGTGCCGATGGCAGCGAAGAGGTGATCTACAAGGGCCTGGAAACCGTGCGCACGGATTGGTCGCCGTTGGCCCAGCAGTTCCAGCAGGCGTTGTATTTGCGCATCTTCCGCCGCGAGCCGTACCGGGAATTCGTCCGCGAGTACGTGCAACGCACCCTGGCCGGCGAACTGGATGAGTTGCTGGTGTACCGCAAGCGTCTGCGCCGGCCGCTGGATGACTACCAGCGCAATGTTCCGCCGCATGTCCGCGCGGCACGGCTGGCTGATGCCTTCAACGACAGCCTGGGCCGGCCGCAGCAGTACCAGAATGGCGGCTGGATCAGTTACGTCATCACCACCAGCGGCCCGGAACCCCTGGAAGCGCGGCGCAGTCCGATCGACTACGAACATTACCTGAGCCGCCAGTTGCAGCCGGTGGCGGACGCGATATTGCCGTTCGTGGGGGATGATTTCAGTGGGTTGATCGATCGGCAGATGGGGTTGTTTCAGGACTGAGCGGTTTGCGGGCATGGCTCACCACCCTGTGGGAGCCGGTCTTGCCGGCGATGAGGCCGGCTCAGGCGATGATGTCGTCTGGTCTGGCGCAATCGCCGGCAAGCCGGCTCCCACAGGGTTGGCTCAAGCACCCGCCATCCCAAATCCATCAGCTATCCTTTTGACACCGGAAGTTACTTTTGTCCCGTCCACCAGATGATTGCGTTCGTTTAGGCTGCGGCCTTCGGATCTTTCCTACAGGTCTGTAGTCATTTGTTACGAGGAAAAAAGAAGGAGAAACACATGCTTGCCCGGTCACTGACCCTCGCCACTCTGCTCGCCATCGCCGCTCCCCTGGTTTTCGCCGATGACGCCCCTCTGGCCCAGGATCTGGGCAAGGCTCGTCCCCTGGTGGTGATAGCCCCCAGTACCGCCGACCCGGTGTTGCGCGGTATCAACGACGCGCTCAAGGAGCCCGCCGCCCAGGCCGGATTCAAGGAGCGCAATCTGGTGCTCTACAGCGTCGCCGGCATGGTCGGCAAACGTGATGACAAATTCCTCGAACAGCAGACCACCATGGCGCTGATCCGCGAACTGTCCTTGGGCGCGCGCAACGGCACCCAGGTGATCCTGGTGGGCAAGGACGGTCAGAAGCACGAAATCAAGCATGACGGCACGCTCGATGCCAAAGAAATTTTCGCGGCGGTGGATGCCCTGCCGGCCGAGGAAAAAGCCATCACCGCACCAGAACCGGTGCCGGTCGCCGAGACCAAGGCCGGCAAGCCCGCCAAGGCCGGTGAGCCTGCAAAACCGGCCAAGCCGGCCAAACCCCTGCCACCGCCCAAGCCGCTGGACGACTGAGTTCCAGGCCGCTCGAAAAACGGGCTGAAAGCTATAAGTTGCAAGCTGCAAGCTGCAAGAAAGAGCGGGTATTGCGCAGGTCGGTTTGTTCTTGCCGCTTCCCACTTGCAGCTTGCAACTGCGTTTCAGTGCAGGATCTGCGCGAGGAAGTCTCGCGCCCGCGGGCTGCGCGGCGCATTGAAGAAGGTCTCCGGCGGCGCGTCTTCGATGATCTGCCCGCCGTCGAGGAACAGCACCCGCTGCGCCACTTGCCGGGCAAAGCCCATTTCGTGGGTCACGCAGAGCATGGTCATGCCGCTGTCGGCCAGCTTCACCAGCACGTCCAGCACTTCGGCGACCATCTCCGGGTCGAGCGCCGAGGTCGGCTCGTCGAACAGCATGATCTTCGGCTTCATGCACAGCGCCCGGGCAATCGCCACGCGCTGTTGCTGGCCACCGGAAAGCTGGCCGGGGTACTTCGCCGCCTGGCTGGAGATGCCGACCTTGTCCAGGTAGAACTGCGCCAGCTCCTCGGCCTGGGCACGGCTGAGGCCGCGCACGCTCATCGGCGCCAGGGTGCAGTTGTCCAGCACGCTCATGTGCGGGAACAGGTTGAAGTGCTGGAACACCATGCCGATTTCGCTGCGCACTTTCGTCGCCTCACGGCTGTTGCCGGCGAGGTCGGTGTCGTTGACCAGGATCTTGCCATGCTCGGCGACTTCCAGGCGGTTGATGCAGCGGATCAGGGTCGATTTTCCCGAGCCCGAGGGGCCACAAAGGACGATGCGTTCGCCCTCGTGCACCGTCAGGTCGATACCGCGCAGCACATGGTAGGGACCGTAGTATTTCTCCAGGCCGCTGATATGCACCGCGACGTTGCGCGAGTCGGTGGTCGCTTGCGGGGCTGCGGCAAGGCTGAGTGAGGCGCTCATTATTGTTGTTCTCCGGCGGGTGGGCGGAACTCAGTTGAAACGCTCGGCGCTGTAGGGCGCGGGGTCGGTAAAAGGCTGTTCGCCGGTCATCATTTCGGCCAGCAGGCGACCGCTGACCGGGCCCAGCGTCAGGCCGTGGTGGGCATGACCGAAGTTGAACCAAAGACCCGCGTGGCGGCCCGCCGGGCCGATCACCGGGCGCATGTCCGGCAGGCACGGGCGGCGGCCCAGCCACGGGGTTTCTTCGATGCGCTCACCGAGCGGGAACAGTCCACGGGCCACGGCCTCGCAGCGCTGTAGCTGGATCTCGTTGGCGGCGTCGCCACTGGCAGCGAACTCGATGCCGGTGGTCAGGCGGATGCCTTGTTCCATCGGCGCCAGCACGAAGCCGGCCTGGGCATCGCAGATCGAATGGGTCAGTTGTGCGCCGGCGCGGGCTTTGTAGTGCGCGTGGTAGCCGCGCTTGATTTCCAGCGGAATCCGGTAGCCCAGCGGCTTGAACAGTTCGGCGGCCTGCGGGCCGAGGGCGATCACCACTTCCGGCGCGGTGATCGGACCACGGCGGCTGTCCACCTGCCATTCGCCGGCGATCTGGCGCAGGCTGCGCGCATCACCGTGGATGAACTGGCCGCCGCGCTGCACGAACAGCGCCGCGTAGGCCCGCACCAGGGCGCTTGGGTTGCTGACGGTCTTCGGGTCGCGCCAATGAATGCCGCCCACCGCGCCCTGGGTCAGGTCGGCTTCGCGTTCGTGCAGTTGCCTGCGGTCGAGAATCTCGAAGACCAGTCCATAGGACTTCAGCGCTTCGGCGTCGACCTTGGCCGCCTCGAACGCGGCGTCGTTGCGGTAGACCTCGATCCAGCCGTTGGCCTTGACCAGCGACTGCACGCCGGCCGCCTCGATCAGCGCGTCGTGTTCTTCGACGCAACGCTCCACCAGCGGCAGCATCGCCTGGGTCGCCACGGCCAGCGGCGCGGGCGCCGAGTTGCGCCAGTAGCTCAGCAGCCAGGGCGCGGCCTTGGGCAGGTAGCGCCAACTGAAGCGCACGTCGGATTGCTGGTTGAAGCCGTAGCGCACCAGCCTCGGCAGCGCGCGCGGGAAGGAATAGGGGATCACGCTGGAGCGCTCGATCAGCCCGGCGTTGCCGTGGCTGGTGCCGCTACCGGGTTCATCGCGGTCGATCAGCACGACCTTGCGGCCGCGCGCCTGCAGGTGCAGGGCGGTGCTGACGCCGACGATTCCGGCGCCCAGAACGATGGTTTGGCAGTGCATGACAAGATCCTCTACGGCAAGGGTTCAGCGCAGGTGGCGGCCCAGGCGGGCTTCGATATGTTTGAGGCTGCGTCGCACGATCTCGACGATCAGCAGGTAGAGCACGGCGGCCCAGAGGTAGATCTGGAAGTCGAAGCTGCGCGAGAAGGCCAGCTTGGTCACGCCCATCAGGTCGTAGATGGTCACCAGCGAGGCAATGGCGCTGGCCTTGATCATCAGGATCAGTTCGTTGCCCAGCGGCCCGATCGCCACCACCAGCGACTGCGGCAGGATCACCTTGAAGAAGGTGGTCGAGCGTTTCAGGCTCAGTGCGCTGGCTGCCTCGTATTGCCCGGGCGCCACGGCCAGCAGACTGCCGCGAAAGATCTCCGCCTGGTAGGCGGCGGTGTTCAGGGTGAAGGCCAGCAGGGTGCAGAACCAGGCATCGCGGAAGAACCACCAGAGGCCGACGTCCTGCCAGAAGCTCTTGAACGAACCCAGGCCGTAATACAGCAGGAACAGTTGCGCCAGCAGCGGCGAGCCGCGGAAGAAGTACACGTAGGTGGCGCTCAGGCGTTGCAGCGTGAGGCTTTTCGACATCCGCGCCAGGGCCAGCAGCATGCCCAGCAGCGCGCCGAGGGTGAAGGAGATCGCCACCAGCTTGGCGGTCACCAGCAGGCCGTCGATAAAGCGCGGACCGTAGCGCTCCAGCAACTCGGGATTGAGGAACAGGGCCAGCAGTTCGTCGAAGCTCATGGACGGGCGCTCCGCAGGTGGCGGCTGAAGTGGTTCTCGATGAAGTGGAAGACCCGGCCCGACAGCGCCGAGAACAGCAGGTAGCAGAGGCAGGCGACGCCGTAGAACAGCATCGGTTCCTTGGTCACGCTGACGGCCAGGTTGGTCTGGCGCATCAGGTCGACCAGGGAAATGGTCGAGACCAGCGAGGTGTCCTTGAGCAGCGACAGCCAGTTGTTCGACAGGCCGGGCAGGGCGATGCGCAGCAGTTGCGGGAATACCACCTTGCCGAACGCGGTGCGCTTGCCCAGACCGAGGGCGGCGCAGGCTTCGTATTGGCCCTTGGGCACGGTCTTGAACGCGGCCAGCCAGATTTCGCTGGAGAACGCGGCGAACACCAGGCTGAAGGCGACCATGGCGGCGAGGAAGGTGTTGATCATCACCTCGCCTTCATAGCCCATGGCGGCGAGCATTTTCTGCGCGGCGATCTGGCAGCCGTAGTAGATGATCAGCAGCGTGAGCAACTCCGGCAGGCCGCGGAACACCGTGGAAAACACCGTGGCGAAAGCCCGTGGCAGGCGTTTTTTCGAGCGCGCGGCGAGGGCGATGCCCAGCCCCAGCGGCAGGCCGATGGGCAGGCAGGCGAGGGCCAGCGCCAGGGTCACCAGGGCACCGGCGAGCAACGCCTGACCCCAGCCGCCGCTGGCGAAGGAGAGGAGTGACAAATGTTCGAGCATGGGCGAAGCCTCGGGAGCAGTTTTGAGAGCCGGGCTATCGCGAGCAAGCTCGCTCCTACAGGGAGGGGGGAGAAAGGTGTAGGAGCGAGCTTGCTCGCGATAAGGCCGTAAGCAGCCCTAAACGGTCACTGGTAGATATCGAAGTCGAAGTACTTGCCCGCGATCTTCTGATACGTCCCGTCCGCCACGATGGCATCCAGCGCCTTGTTCAGCCGCTCGCGCAGAGCTTCGTCTTCCTTGCGCACGGCAATCGATGCGTCGGCGCGGGTGCCGTCGACATCGCCGAGGGTCTTGCAGCAGTCCTTGCCGGCCTTGCCCAGCCATTCCAGCAGCGGGAATTTATCGGCGATCACACCGTCGAGGCGGCCGGCGGCGAGGTCGGCGTTGGCCTCGTCGAGGGTCGGGTACAGCTTCACATCGGCACCGGCCTTGCCGTACACGTCTTCGGCATAGATGGCCTGGGTCGAAGAGGCCTGGGCGCCGACGGTGTAGCCCTTGAATTTGGTCTGGGCGTCAGTGATTTCGCTGTCTTTCGGTACAGCGACCGACAGCGGGGTGCGGTAGTAGTGGTTGGTGAAGGCGATCTTCTTGCGCCGTTCCTCGGTGTTGATCATCGACGCGACCACGGCGTCGTATTTGCGCGCGATCAGGGCCGGGATGATGCCTTCCCAGTCCTGGGCGACCACGGTGCATTCGACTTTCATCTGCTCGCACAACGCCTTGGCGATATCGACGTCGAAGCCGTGCAGGTTGTTGTTCGAATCAACGTAGTTGAAGGGCGGGTAGGCGCCTTCCGTGGCGATCTTCAGGGTCTCGGCCTGGGCCGACGTGATGCCGGCCAGCAACAATGCGCAGGCCCCTGCGAAGCGAAGAACAGGTTTCATGTGACACCTCGGTCTGTAGTTGCACTCTCTTGCTATTGTTTTGCCGTTGACGTGTAGCCAACGAACTCGTTGTGTAGAGCGGCAGTTGCGTCCAAGCGTTTTTCAACATCAGGTCCGAGTTTCTTGCAGACCTCGTTGACCATCAGGTGAGCCCACGACAGCATCGTCGCGGTGGACTCCCAGAACAGGTTGAACTGGGTGGGAATGCGGAACACCTCGTCGGCATTCGCATCGGCCCAATCACAGAAGGTGTCGGTAACCAGTGTTACCGGGATGCCCGCCTCGCGTGCCTTGTGACACAACAGCAAGGCATGGCGGGAATAACGTCGCGCCTCGAACACCACCAGCGCGCACTGCGCCGGATCGCCCAGCAGCACCTCGCCGAAATGCCCGGCGCTGCCGTCCACCACCTGCACGCCGTCGCGCAGGTATTGCAGCAGGTGGGCCATGCAGTGGGCGATGCCGCGCTCGGTCTGAAAGCCCGCGACGAACACCCGCGGGCGCTGCGCCAGGCGCGTGGCGACACGGTCCCACTCGGCGGTGCGGCTGTATTCGTAAACCCGCACCAGCGCGGCGACTTCCAGTTCCAGGCTGCGGCTGCGGTCTTCGCGGTCATCGCTGGAGTGTTGGCGGAATTCTTGCAGCCGATCGCCCACCAGCCAGGGGCCGTCACCGAGATCGTCCTTCAAGTCCTGCTTGAGTGCCTTGAGGTGCTCGTAGCCCAGCGAACGGCAGAAGCGCCCGACGCTGGACTCGCTGACGCCGATTTTCTCCGCGAGGCTGGCGGAGGTTTCGAACGGCAGGTCGGTGAGGTGGGCGAGCATGTAGGTGGCGATCTTGCGACCCGAGGCGGACGCATTGGGCAGGCTGCTTTCCAGGCGTTGCTTGATGGGTTGGCTCACGGGCGATGCTCGATGACGGTTGCGGTGGAAGAGAAAATGAATGTTTTCTGTCATCAAGTCAATATTTGACAGCTAACTGTCAAAAAGAGGAAAGTCCGAACACCGTCATCCCTGTTGCCCAGTCCAATTCCAATCATCGGAGCTACAGAATGTCCGCACCTGCCACACAGATTCCCTTCAACCAACTTGAAACCCTGCTGCAGCGCATTTTCGTGCGCCACGGCACCAGCGAGGCGGTGGCCCGCGCGCTGGCGTTCAACTGCGCCAGCGCCCAGCGCGATGGCGCCCACAGCCATGGTGTGTTCCGTATTCCCGGGTATGTCTCGACCCTGGCCAGCGGCTGGGTCAATGGCCAGGCCGTACCGAAAGTCGAGGATGTGGCCAGTGGTTACATCAGCGTCGATGCCGGCGGCGGCTTCGCCCAGCCGGCGCTGGCCGCCGCTCGCGACTTGCTGGTGAGCAAGGCGCGCAGTGCCGGCATCGCGGTGTTGGCGATCCATAACTCGCACCACTTCGCTGCCTTGTGGCCGGATGTCGAGCCCTTCGCCGATGAAGGTCTGGTGGCGCTGAGCGTGGTCAACAGCATGACTTGCGTGGTGCCGCAGGGCGCCGAGCGGCCGTTGTTCGGTACCAACCCGATTGCTTTTGCCGCACCGTGCGCGGGCGGGACGCCGATCGTCTTCGACATGGCCACCAGCGCCATCGCCCACGGCGATGTGCAGATTGCTGCGCGCAAAGGTGAGCTGTTGCCCGAAGGCATGGGCGTCGATCGTCTCGGCCAGCCGACTCGCGACCCTGCGGCGATCCTCGACGGTGGCGCGCTGCTGCCGTTCGGCGGGCACAAGGGCTCGGCGCTGTCGATGATGGTGGAGTTGCTGGCGGCAGCACTGACCGGCGGCAATTTCTCCTTCGAATTCGACTGGTCCCAGCATCCCGGCGCCAAGACCCCCTGGACCGGGCAACTGCTGATCGTCATCGACCCGCGCCTGGCCCAAGGCGAACGTTTCGCCGAGCGCAGCCGCGAACTGGTGCGGCAGATGGAAGCGGTGGGCGTCACCCGCCTGCCAGGCGAGCGCCGCTTCCATGAGCGGGAGAAATCAGCGCGTGAAGGCGTGAGCCTGACGCAGGAAGAACTGGAGCAGTTGCAGGCGTTGAGCTGATAGCCGCTTGCGGCGTGCGCTCAGATATTGCCCACGCCGCCGTCCACCAACAGTTCCGTCCCGACCACGAACGACGACTCATCCGACGCCAGGAACACCGCCGCCTGGGCCAGCTCCCATGGCTTGCCCAGGCGCCCCAGCGGCACCAGTTGGCGGATGCTGTCGCGCAGGGCCTGCTCTTCTTCCGGTGGCAGGCCGAGCTTGCCCAACGCGGCGGTGTCGGTAGGGCCGGGGCTCAGGCCGTTGACCCGGATACCACGGCCGATCAATTCCCCCGACAGGGTTCGCGCCAGTGACAGCAGTCCGGCCTTGCTGGCGGCGTAGGCGCTGCTTTGCGCCAGGCCGATTCGGGCGCTGACCGAGCCGCAGAGGATCACCGAAGACGGGTCGTGCAGCAGCGCCAGCAGCGCCTGGATCAGGAAGAACGGGCCCTTGAGGTTGGTGTCCTGCAGGCGGTCCCAGGTGGCTTCGTCCCAGTCTTGCAGCGGGCGATGGGTGACGTCGCCGGCGTTGATGAACAGCACGTCCAGACGCGGCCAGTGCTGTGCGAGGGTGTCGGCGACGCGGCGTTGCCCGGCGATATCGCCGGCGTCGCTTTCGATCAGCAACACCTCGTCGCCGAGGGCGTCGCCGGCCAGACGCAGGGCCTCGGCACTGCGTCCGGTGATCGCCACCCTGGCGCCCTGGGCGAGAAACTGCCGCGCGGTTTCCAGGCCGATGCCGCCCGTGCCGCCGGTGATCAGGGTGTATTTGTCTTTGAGTCTGCTCATGGAAATGGCCTTTGCCGAGGTGAGTCTGAGGGCCGCCACAGCGGCCCGGATCGCTTAAACCGAATCAACGCTGGCTAGCGGCCTTGCCCGGTTCACCAGCACGACCAACCCCAGCAACACCAGGCCGCTGGCTGCGGCCAGCAGCACCATGGTGTTCTGGTAGCCGGAAACAAAAGCGCTGCCGCTGTGCTGGAACAACACCGCCGTAATCGCCAGGCCCAAGGCGCCGGCGAGGTTGTGGAAGGTCCACGACATGCCCATCGCCACCCCGGCATCCTGCGCCGGCACCGAGGCCATCGCCGCCACGGTGGACGGCCCGAGAACGCACGCCCAGCCCGCGCCCATCAGGGCGAAGGCGGCGATTACCAGCGGCCAGGCACTGTCACTGGCGAAGCGCGTTTGCAGCAGCGCCGATGCCGCCAGCAACACGAAACCGGCCAGCAACACCGGCCGCGTGCCGTGGCGATCCGCCCAGCGTCCGGCCCAGGGCGACAACAGCGCCAGCACCGCAGTGGTGGGCAGCAGCAACAGGCCGACGCTGGCGGCATCGAGGCCGCGTACCTCGGCGAGGTACAACGGCATCAGCAAGAACGCCGGGCAGTAGAAAAAGGCCAGCCCGCCTGTTGCCAGGCAGGCACCGGTAAAGGCCGGTCTGGCCAGAAAATCGAAGCGCAGCAGTGGCGCTGGCACACGGCGCTCGGTCCATACCAGCAGCCCCGAGAACAACAGCGCCAGGGCGAACAGCGCCAGCACCGACGGCGACGACCAGCCCCAATTGCCGCCCTGCACCAGCAGCAAGACCCACAGCGGCAGGCTCAGGCTGAGCAGCGCCAGGCCGGGCAGGTCGAGGCGCTGGCCATCGCCCTCGGCGGCGGATTCGCGCACATGGCGCCAGCACAGCAGCAGGCCGATAGCGATCAGCGGCACATTCAGCAGAAACACCCAACGCCAGCCCAGAGTCGCCACCAGCAAACCGCCGGCCACCGGCCCGATCGCCAGGCCGAGGCCGTTGGCGCTGAACAGCAGACCGATGGCACGACCGCGCCGCGCTTCGTCGAAAGCGTTGCTGACAATTGCACTGGACGCGGTGTACAGCACCGCGCAGGACAGCCCTTGCACCACCCGCCAGAACACCAGCGTTGCGAGGCTGTGGCTGAGCCCGGCGGCCAGCGAGGCGAGGCCGAACAGCAGCATCGCGGCGAGCATCAGGCGACGGCGCCCGAACAGATCGGCCAGCCGCCCGGCGCTGACCATGAAGGTGGACAGGGCCATGACAAAGGCGGTGATCAGCCATTGCGATTGCTGCAGGCCGATGCCCAGTTCCTGGCTCAGGGCGGGCAGAGCGGTGTTGACGATGGTGAAGTCGATGCAACCGAGAAAACTGGCGATGGCCACCCCGGTGAGGGCCAGCCAGGGGTTGGGCGAGGGTACGGCGGAGGACATCAGGCAATCCTTTGCGGCGAAGGGCAGACGGGGACGATAGGCGGCGGGGGTTGGGGTTGTGAAAGACTTTTCGGGCCTAAGCTTAGGTAGCTATGCATCTCGGGGCTGTCTTGAGAGCATGAAGTGCCAGTCAGGGAATTGGCTAGTGGCGACCGGGTGCTAGTCGAGAGATCTTCAGCGTTCTCCAGATCGAGCGCCGCCCGCGCGGCGCATCGCGACGGTTCGGCGCCCCGACAAGCTCGCTCCTACATTTGTTGCAACGCGCCATGGCCTGTGAGAGTTGGGTTGCCAGCCCTTGGCGTTTGGCGATGAATCGTGGGGAGGCTGTTGGGGTCTACTCGATACCGCGTCATGCAAACAAGGCGGTCAACCATGGCTTGACAGGGATAGGTACGGTGCAACAAATGTAGGAGCGAGCTTGCTCGCGATGCGCCGCGCGGGCGGCGCTCGATCTTGAGAGCGCCGAAAAACTTCAGGCATGCACCTGGTAGCCATTACTCGGTCTTTTGACAGAGAGCCCGAACCTCACAACCCCGCCACCTGCAACTCCCGCCCCCGCAACGGCAACAACTGCCCCGGCATATCCTCCAGCAACCGCCGCGTGTAATCGCTCGCCGGCCGTTCGAACACTTGCTCGGTCGGCCCGTGATCCACCAGCCGGCCCTGGCTCATCACCAGCACCTGATCGCTGATCCCGCGCACGGTGGCGAGGTCGTGGGAGATGAACAGGTAGGTCAGACCCAGGTCACGTTGCAGGTTTTGCAAGAGGTCCAGCACTTGCGCCTGTACCGGCGCATCCAGCGCCGACAGCGGTTCATCCAGCACCAGCAATTCAGGCTCCGCAGCAAGGGCGCGGGCGATGGCGACGCGCTGGCGCTGTCCGCCCGAAAGCTGACCGGGACGGCGGTGCAGCAGGTTGCCCGGCAGACCGACCCGTTCCAGCAGTCCCAGCACGCGCTCGCGGTCATTGCGGCGCTGACCGATGGCGAACGCGCGCAAGGGCTCGCCGATGATGTCGAGCAAATCGTGCCGTGGGTCGAGGGCGGCCCAGGGGTTCTGGTAGACCAGTTGCACCCGCCGTCGATAGCCGTGGAGTTGCTTGCGCCCGGCGCCGAGGATTTCCTCGCCGTCGAAGCGCACGCTGCCGGCGCTGGCCTGTTCCAGGGCGAGGATGATTCGCGCCGTGGTGGATTTGCCCGAGCCCGACTCGCCCACCAGGCTGGTGGTGGTGCCCCGTTGCAAACTGAAACTCACGTCTTCCACCGCCGCCGGTCCATGACGGTTGAAGCGCCGTTGCAGGCTGCTGACCTGCAACAGCGCTTCGCCTTGTGCCATGGCCGGTGCTGACCGTCGTTGTTGCAGCCGCGCCAAGGGCGAAGCCTGGAGCAACTGGCGGGTATAGGGGTGTTCCGGCGCATGCCACAACTGGCTCGGCGTGCCGCTTTCCAGCAAGCGGCCATGGCGCATCACCAGGATGCGGTCGGCGCGGTCCAGCGCCACCGCCAGGTCATGGGTGATCAGCAGCAGGCTGCTGCCGCGCTCGCGCACCAATTGTTGCAGGCGGTCGAGAATCTGCCGCTGCACGCTGACGTCGAGGGCGCTGGTGGGTTCGTCGGCGATCAGCAGTGGCGGGTCGTTGGCCAGGGCGATGGCGATCAGCACCCGCTGGCACATGCCGCCAGACAATTGATGGGGGTAGCGCTTGAGCAATTGCTCGGGGTCTTTCAGGCCGACCTGATGCAGCAGCGCCACACCGCGCAGACGTGCTTCGGTCTTGGCCACGCCGTGTACGGTCATGGCTTCGACAAGCTGGGCGCCGATGGTCTTGACCGGGTCCAGCGAAGTGCCCGGGTCTTGCGGTACGAAGCCGACCAGACGGCCGCGCCGCTCGCGCCAGTCGCGTTCGTCGAGCTGATCGAGGGCTTGGCCTTGCAGCCATAACTGGCCGGTCTGCCGCACACCGGGCGGCAGCAAGCCGGCCAGGGCGGCGGCCGTGGTGGATTTGCCCGAGCCGGACTCGCCCACCAGGCAGACGATTTCGCCGGCGGCGATTTCCAGGTCCAGGTCTGCCACGGCGGCTTGCGGACTGCCGGGGTATTCCACGCCGAACTGGTGAATACGAACCCGTGGTGCGCTCATGAGACTTCTCCCTGAAGACGTTGCAGGCCGCGGGCCAGTTGCTGGGTGGCGAGCACCACGGTGGCCACCACCAGCCCCGGCAGGGTGGTGTACCACCAGGCCACCACCATGTAGTTGCGCCCTTCGGCGATCAGCAGGCCCCATTCCGGTTGCGGCGGCGGTGCGCCGAAACCGAGGAAGCTCAGCGCCGACACCGCCAGCACCGCGCTGGCGAATTCCAGTGCGGCCAGGGCCAGCAGCGGCCCGGCAGCGTGAGGCAGCACATGCCGACGCAGGTTGGTCCAGGATCCGACACCGGCCACCTGCGCCGCCTCGACAAAGGTGCGGCTGCGCCAGCGCAGCACTTCGCCACGGGCCAGGCGGGCGAAGATCGCCACGGACGACAGCCCCACCGCCAGGGCGATTTCCAGGGTGCCGAAGCCCAGTGCGGTGACGATGGCCATCGCCAGCAGCAATGCCGGAATCGCCATCAGCACTTCGACGATGACCGCCAGCACGCGGTCGGCCACGCCGCCGAACCAGCCGGCGATACCACCCAGCAAGCTACCGGCGACCAGCGCGATCAGGACGGCGATGCTGGTGGCCTGCAACGACAGCGCCGCGCCATGCACGCAGCGGGCGTAGAGGTCGCGACCGAGGTGGTCGGTGCCGAACCAGTGGCGGGCGGACGGTGCTTGCAGGGTCTGGGTCGGGTCGGCCAGCAGCGGGTCGGCGCTGGTGAACAGGCCGGGCCAGAAGGCCCAGCCGAGGACCACGAAAAACAGCGCCAGGCTCAGCGCCACTGACAGTCCGGGCCAGCGCAGCGGGCGGCTGGCGGCGAAGGCGGGTTGCAGGATCATGAACGGCTCCCTTGGCGGATGCGCGGGTCGAGCAGCGGGTACAGCAGGTCGGTAGCGAGGTTAGTCAGCACATACAAGGTCGCGGCGAGCAGCACCACGCCCTGGACCACGGCAATGTCCTGGCTGGCGACGGCGGCCTGGGCCAGACGGCCGACGCCGTCGCGGGAGAACACCGTTTCGGTAACCACCGCGCCGGCCAGCAGGTTGCCGAGCAAGGTGCCGGCCAGGCTCAGCATGGGGATCGACGCGTTATGCAGGATGTGCCCGCAGAGCAGGCGCCAGGGCCCGACGCCTTTGCTGCGCAGGGCCTGGACGAAAGGTTGCTGGCTGACGCTGGCGATCGAGCGGCCGAGCACCTGGGCGATCATCGCCGCGCAGGGCAGGGCGAGGGTCAGCGCGGGCAACACCAGGCTGGCGAGGCCGTGGTCGCCCATCGCTGGCAGCCAGTGCAGCTTGAAGGAGAACAGTTGCAGCAGCACCAGGCCGACCCAGAAGGTCGGCAGCGAGACAACCACCGCCGGCGCATTGTGCAGCGCGGTCTGCAACGGTCGCCGCCTCACCTGATGCGCCGCCAGTGCCAGGCCGATGCCCAGCGGCACCGCCAACAGCAGCGCGGCGAACGCCAGCGACAGGGTTGCCGGTAGTGCTGCGGCGAGTGTCAGCGTCACGGGCTTGCCGGTTTGCAGCGAGGTGCCGAGGTCCAGGTGCAGCAACCGCCACAGCGCGCCGCCGTACTGCTGCCAGAGACTGCCGTCGAGGTGATAGCGGGCACGCAGCTCGGCAACCTTGGCCGGGTCCACCACGCCCGGCTCTCCGCTCTGGGCCAGGAGGATCGCCACCGGATCACCCGGCAGCGCGTAGAGGATGGCGAACGACAGGGTGAACGCCGCCCACAGCACCAGCGCGGCCTGGGCCACGCGCCAGAGCAGCGCGCGTCGGTTGGTCTGGAGGGTCATCGGTCAGTGGCTCCCCGGTTGTGCCAGCCAGGTGTCGTAGAACTGCAGGCGGGTCGAGGCCTCGTAATGCAGGCCATGAACGACGTCGCGGAACGCGGTCACCGTGGCCGCTTCCACCAGCGGAATCACATGACCCTGGTCGAGCAGCTCGGCGCTGGCCTCCTGGATCAGCGCGCCGCGCTTCTGCGGATCGAGGCTGGCCGCCGACGCCTGCAGCGTCTGGTCCAGCGGCGCCGGGCCGCGGACGTTGACGTTGCGCCCGCTGGAGAGGAACACGGTGCGCAGCACGTCCGGGTCGGCGCGGGTCAGGTTGAAGAACCACAGCTCGTAGTTGAGCGAGGTCTGCAACAGGCTGACCTGACCGATGGTGGACTTGTTCAGGCGCAGCTCGACGCCGACCTGACGCAGTTGCTGCTGCGCCAGTTCCAGCACCGGAGTGGTTGCCTGCCAATAGTCGAGGGCGAAACTCAGGCGTTTGCCGTCACGCTGGCGCCAGCCGTCGGCGCCCTTGCTCCAGCCGGCGGCGTCGAGCAGTTGGCCGGCGCCTTCCGGGTCATAGGCAAGCTGGGCGCTGAGGTCCTGGAAGTACGGCGTGCTGCTGGCCAGCACCGAACTGGCCGGTTTCTGGTAGCGGGAAATCACGCCCTTGAACTGGCTGCGGTCGATGGCCTTGTTCAGCGCCCGGCGCACGTTCACGTCGTCCAGCGGCGGGCGCGATTCGTTGGGCGTCAGGCTGAAGACGATGCCGGGATTGGGCCGGGCGATGGAGGGAATGCCCTGGTTGTCCAGCACGGCTTCGTCCTGCACCGGCACGCTGGTGTTCACGTCGATCTGCCCTGAAACCAGGCTGCCCAGGCGCACGCCGGATTCCGGCAGGATGTGGAACTCGATGGCGTCCAGCCAGGCGCGGCCCTTGTGTTCGGCGAGGGACGACGGCCAGGCGTAGTCGGCGCGGGCCTCGATGCGCACCCGTTTGTTGTGCTCGAAACTCTTCACCGTGAACGGCCCGGAGCCGACCAGCGCGCCCTGGCAGCGTTCCTCGGCGCTGCGCTTGAGGGTGGCGGGCGACAGCAGCCCCAGGCTCATGGTCGAGCTGGCCTGAAGGAACTGCGCGTTGGCCTGCTTGAAGCTGATCCGCACGCTGAGCGGTCCGGTCACCTCGACCAATTCCAGCCCGGCCAGGTAAGTCCCGGCCAGTTGCGCCTGGGCGCCGAGGGCGACGATAGCCTCGACGTTGGCCTTGACTGCCGCCGCGTCGAGCACGCTGCCATCGGCGAAGGTCGCGCCCTCGCGCAGGTGGAAGGTGAATTGCCGCGAGTCGTCGCTGACCTCCCAGCGCTCCGCCAGCCACGGCACGATCTCGGCGGTTTGCGGGTCCTGGTCGGTCAGCGAGTCCACCAGTTGCCGGCCGACATTGAGCGCGGTGTTGTTGCCCGCCTGTTGCGGGTCGATGCAGTTCGGGTCGCCGTCGAAGGCCACCCGCAACACGCCGCCCACCTTGGGCTGCGCGGGGGCGCCGGAGTTGGCCTGCTGCCCGGATGGGTTATCGCAGCCGGCGAGAGCCAGGGCGATCGCCAGGCTTAGTGAAGCCAAAGGTCGAGTCATGGGCGTTCCTTAGAAAAAGCGGTTGGTGCGGTACGGCAAGCCGAGGTTTTCCCGCAGCGTGGTGCCGGCGTATTCGCGCTGGAACAGACCGCGTCGTTGCAGCTCCGGGACCACGCCGTCGACGAAGTCGTCGATGGCCGAGTGCAGGCCGCTGAACATGATGTTGAAGCCATCGGCGGCGCCGGCCTCGTACCAGGCCTGCAGGTCGTCGGCGATGCTTTGCGGGGTGCCGATCAGGATGCGATGGCCGCCGGAGGTGAGCTGGTTGAACAACTGGCGAACGGTCGGCCGCTCGCGGCGGATCAGGTCGAACACCAGCTTCTGCCGGCTCTGGTGGGTGTTGGTAGTGAAGGATTCCGGGGGCAGCGGCACCACTTCGTCGAACGGCAGTTCGGAGAGGTCGTAGCCGAGGCTGACGAATTTCGAGATGGAGCTGAGAAACGCCTTGGGCTCCAACAGTTCTTGCTGGCGGTCGTATTTGGCCTGGGCTTCGGCAAGGGTCTTGCCCACCACCGGCGAGACGCCGGGGAGAATTTTCAGCTCGTTGGCGCCGCGCCCGAAGCCAGCGGCGGCGAGCTTGGTTTCCTGGTAGAAGGCCTGGCCCTGCTCGATGGTGTGCTGGGCGGTGAAGATCAGTTCGCCAACCCGCGCGGCCAGGCGCTTGCCGGAGGTCGATGCGCCGGCCTGGGCCACCACCGGGTGGCCTTGCGGCGAGCGCGAGACGTTGAGCGGACCGCGCACCTGGAAGTGTTCGCCCTGATAGTCGAGGACATGCAGCTTGTCGATGTCCAGCCAGGTGCCGCTGGCCTTGTCCTGGATGAAGGCGTCGTCGGCCCAGCTATCCCACAGGCCGCTGACCACGTCGTAGAACTCTTCGGCGCGGGCGTAGCGGTCTTCGTGATCGACGTGGTCCTGGCGGTTGAAGTTCTCGCCGCCGCCCAGCGAGGTGACCAGGTTCCAGCCGGCGCGACCGCCGCTGAGGTGGTCCAGCGCGGCGTATTTGCGCGCCACGTTATAGGGCTCGTTGTAGGTGGTGCTGGCGGTGGCGATCAGGCCGATATGGCGGGTGCTGGCGGCCAGCGCCGGGGCCAGGATCAGCGGGTCCCAGCGCACGCTGTTGGGGCCGCGCTGCAAGGCCAGGTCGATCTTCACGTCGAGGGTGTCGTTGAAGAACAGCGAGTGAAAGCGCCCGGCTTCCAGCTTGCGGGCGATGTATTGGTAATGCTCCAGGCTCTTGAAGGTGTCCAGCGGCGCTTCCGGCAGGCGCCAGGCGCTGCCGCTGAGGGTGCCGGGGATAAAGGCGCCGAGGACGAAGGGTGCTTGACTCATGGGGTGTTCCTCCGGGCGCCCGCGCCACTGCGCGCGCGCCGCTTGCGTGGGCTCAGAAGTTGTAGGCGATGCGCGTGTACCAGAAGCCGCCGTAGGGATCGAACGGCGAGATCGAGCCGAATTTGGCGAAACCGTTGACGTCGCCTGCCGGGAACGCGTTGTTGTCGGCGCGCACGTCGAACAGGTTGTTGGCGCCCACGGCGATATCGAAGTTGTCGGTCAGGGCGTAAGCCACTTCCAGGTCGGTCAGCCACTTGGCGCCGTAGGTCACGTCGTAGTCGGGGTTGGCGTCGAGGGCGGTGACCTTGTCGTAGCGGGTCAGGCCCGCGTTGACGGTGAAGCGGTCGATCTGCCAGTTGGCGCTGAGGATGACCTTGGTCTTGGGGTTGGCCACGGTGAGGTAGCCCTGGGCGACGCGGTCGAACAGTTCCAGGTTGTTGCCTGCAGCCCTGAGCGAGCCCGGGGTTTCCTTGATGCCATCGATCTCGGTCTTGTTGTAGTTGACGCCCACGCCGTACTTGACCTTGCCGAACTGGCCGTAATCGACACGGTAGTCGGCCACCAGGTCGACGCCACGGGTGGTGGTGTCAGCGGCGTTGGTGAAGTACTTGATGCGGTAGCCGGGCTTGAAGCCGTTGGCGATCAGTTGCTGGTCGACGCCGTTGCCGTAGAGGAAGCCGGTGAGGGCGATGCGGTCGCGGATCTCGATCTGGTAGGCATCGAGGGTCACGCTGGCCTGGGGCAGCGGTTGCCAGGTCAGGCCGAGGCTGAAGTTGCGCGATTTCTCCGGGCTCAGGTCTTCGGCGCCGAGGGCCTTGGCCAGCGGTGAGTCGACCCGTACGGTCTTGGCTTCGACGAACTGCGCGATGCCGTTGACGGTGGTGTACTGGTTGGCGGTCTGGGCGTACACCGACTGCGACAGTGACGGTGCGCGGAAGCCGTTGCTGATGGTGCCGCGCAGGGCGAAGGTCGGGGTGAAGTCATAGCGCGCGGAGAACTTGCCGCTGCGGGTGTTGCCGCTGCTGTCGTCGTATTTCTCGAAGCGCGCAGCGACCCCCAGCCAGAGTTTTTCCGTGGGGTTCACGCCGAAGTCGACATAGCTGGCGTAGCTGTTGCGGCTGAGCTGGCCGGCGTCCTCGGGGGTGAGGGTGATCGCGCCCTGGGCGCCCACCGAGCCGGGCTGCCCGGCCAGCGGACCGCTGGGATAGATGTAGCCGCCGTTGATGTACGAAAGCGGGTCGTCGGACTCGGTCTTGTAGCGCTCGTGCCGGTGTTCCAGGCCCCAGGACACTTGCAGCGGCTTGCTCAGGCCGACGTCGAAAGCGCGGGTCAGGTCGAGGTTGTTGGTCCACTGGTCGAAGTAGTTGGTGTAGGTGTCGAAGCGGGTCGGGCTGGTCGGGCCAAGGGAGGCGTTGAGGGTTTCGTCGGCGCCGGCCTGGCCCTTGTCGCGACCGAAGGTGGAGCTGAGGTCCCAGTGCCAGCCGGCGATCTCGCCCTTGCCGCCGGCGGCGGCCTGGTAGTCGGTTTCTTCGAGGGTGTAGAAGGGCGCGGTGCCGTCCGGGTAAATCTCGGGAATGATGTTGGTGGAGTTGGGCCGGCGGTAGTTCTGGCCGCCGCGGGCGTCACGCTTGCTGAAGGTGGAGAACGAGTACAGGGTCAGGTCGTCGTTGACTGGCAGTTCGGCGTTGTACGACAGGTTGATGGCCTTGATCTTCGGCAGGCCGTTTTTCTGCACTTCGCGGTCGGCGGTGGCGTTGCGCGGGTCTCCGGCGAAGTACAGGTTGCCGGTGGCTTCGCGCGAGCGCGTGGCGGTCTGCACCGACTTGGCGTCCAGCGCGTAGTTGAAGAAGCCGCCGTCGCTGCCCAGAGGCAGGCCCTGGTTGAGGGTCTGGCGCAGGTTGCCGCCGTCGCCGTTCTCGTAGTATTCGCCGTACTGGGTGCTGACCGAGCCGCCGTTGTCCTTCTGCTTGAGGATGATGTTGATCACCCCGGCGATGGCGTCGGAGCCGTATTGCGCCGAGGCACCGTCGCGCAGCACTTCGACGTGGTCGATGGCGCTGATCGGGATCAGGTCCAGGTCCACCGGGTTGGTGCCGTAGGCGGCGGTGGAGTCGAGGTTGATCACCGCGCTGTTGTGGCGGCGCTTGCCGTTGACCAGCACCAGCACGTTGGAACCGTTCAGGCCGCGCAGGCTGTAGGGCCGGGCGATGCTGTCGTTGGAGGTGCCGGAAGGCCGCTGCGAGAACGACGGCAGGGTTTTCTGCAGGGCGCCGCGCAGGCTGGATTCGCCGGTCTTTTCCAGTTGCGCGCTGTCGATCACGTCGATCGGCGCCGGGCTGCTGGTGACGGTGCGCACTTCGCTGCCGCGTGAGCCGGTGACGATCACCGTGTCGAGGGCGGTGTCTTTGTCGGCGGCGACGGCCAGCGGGGTGAGCAGATAGCCGGCGAGCAACGCCGGCGCCATGGACAAGTGGGTGAACACAGACTTCATGATTGTTCCTTGGGTTCGATTGGCAGATCAGGCCCTGGATGTGCGATCGAACGGGCTCTCATAGGTTTTTCACGCATCACGGGCGCGGCCGGGCTCGCGCAAGGTCCATTGCTTGCGTGGCTGGCGTGCCTGTTGGTCGTCCGGCGCGCGCCGGTGCGTTGTGCTCCGGCAGATCCCTAGCCGCTGAGCAGGGGGTTGAAGCGTTCGTCCCAGAAGCCGCGTACGTCCAGCGACTGACGGATCAGCCCGCTGTCATGGAACAGGTCGGCGATACGCTGCTGGGCGAGGATGTCGGCCTGGCTCACAGGCAGCAGCCGGCTGGGGCGCTGGCGCTGGTTGAACTGTTGCAGGTACAGCTCGCGGGAAATCCCGGTGAGTTTTTCGTTGCGCTCGGCCCAGGCCTGGGGGTTGTGCTCGACCCAGTCCCAGGTGGCTTGTTCCCGGCGCAGGAAGTCGCTGATGACGGCCTGCTTGCCGGGTTGTTGCAGGACCCGCTCGGTGGTGGCGATCAGGTAGTTGCCGCAGTGGTACTGGCTGGCCTGCGTGAGAATCACCCCGTCCATGCCGGTCTGCGCCTGGAGCGCGCCGATGCCGCCGGCGACGATGGCGTCGACATGGCCGTTCTGGAACGCCACCAGCGCGTCCCGCGCCGGCATGGGCCGGGCCTGGATATCGGCGAGGGTCAGGTGGTTGTCGCGCAGCAGGTTGAGAATCAGGTAATGGGTGTCGGTGGCGCGGACAAAACTCACGCGCTTGCCCTTGAGGTCGGCGATCGAGGCGATGCCGCTGTCGCGCTTGACGATCAGGCTGCTGCGGTTCTGCTCGCCCTGATAACTGGCGATCAACACCAACGGATTGCCGGCGGCGCTGGCGAACAGCGGCAGCACCGGGCTCATGAAGGCGTAATCCAGGCTGCTGCTGGCGAAGGCTTCCAGCACCATGCTGCCGCCGGGTACGTCCACCCACTCCAGTGGATAGGGCGTCGCGGCCTGGCCGGCGTCGGCGAGAAAACTCGCGGCCTGGCCTTTGTAGCGCCAGACCCGCAGCGCTTCGCTGGCATTGGCCAGGACGGGAGCGAGCCCGGCGGCCAGGCCGGCGACGGCACTGTGCTGAAGGAAGGAGCGGCGGCTGATGCGGATCGCCATGACGGACTCCTCAGTCCAGCAGGTCAGGTTGCTGCTGGACGATTCGGTCCCACAGCGGCAGGAAATTCAGCCAGCCGAACAGTTCGCGCTGCGCCGGGTTGAAGCTGTCCTCGCCCAGTTCGGGGATACGTGGCTGGCCGGCCGAATACGCCAGCAGATGGGCGCGGGCCGTATCGTCGGCGAGGATGAAGCGCCACGCGGCGCTCTCCACGGTCTGGCCGGTCACCCACAGGCCATGGTTCTGCCAGACCAGCAGGTTGTTGTCGGCGAAGGTTTCGACAAAGGCTTGCGCGACCAGATCGCGGTCCTGCAACAAGCCGCCTTCGGCCGTGCGCAGGGCGTGTCGGTCGAACAGCACCTGCTCGCCGACAAAGGCCGAGGACTCAGCGGTGATCGGCTGGAACAACTGCCCCAGCGACGACCAGACCCGGCCATGGAAACCGTGCAGATGGGCGATACCGACCACCTCCGGGCGGGCCCGTTGCAACTCGTAGTGCAGTTCCAGGGCGCTGGTATTGAGCAGGCCGTCGCCTTCCACCACCTGGCCTTCGCCGTTGACTCGCAGCAGGTCGCTGGTACGGATCTGCGAGAAGGGTACGCCCAGCGGGTTGATCCAGTAATGGTCGGTCTCGATCGGGTCACGGGCGGTGAAATGCCCGGCCAGGCCCACTTCGAAACCCAGTTCGGCGAACAGCCGGTACGAGGCGGCGAGGCGTTGTTTGCGGTGCAGGCGTTCGGCGAGCGGGTCGGCGTGGACGGGCGGGGCGCTGAGTTGCAGGCGGTGGTTGTGGTTGGGCAGGGTGGTGATGCTGTGGCTCATCGGGCGTACTCGCAGGTGATGGAATCGGGAGCCTCCACCGTGCGAGGGGTCGGGTCTGAGAGGGACTGTAACAAGGGGGGCGAACGGGGGATAAATACTGTTTTGATCTATTTTTATTATTATTTTTCAGAATAAAAATCATGATGGATATTTAAGTATTGCATTTTTGGCGAGGATTTCAGTCGTTGCTTCGGTCCTCATCACCGGGGTTGGGCGCCCGAGCAGGCAGGCGCCAACACCGTGGGCCGGGAGGCTAAAACGGCGCGTTTCAGGTACTGGCCTGGACCTTCTTCACGCCTTCTCCTTCAACCACAACTGATCGAATCGCCATGTTGGAAACAGGGTTTTCTCCGCCGCCGCGCCACCCACCCGCTGTGAGAAACCGTCCAGCAGGTTGGCATAGCCCCACACCAGCAGGCCGCCGCGGTCGTACTGGATGCGCTGCGCTTCATGCACCAACGGTTTGCGTTTTTCCAGGTCGGGCTCGGCCAGCGCTTTGAGGAACAGTTCGGAGAAGCGCGGGTCGTCGAAGTGGGTCTTGTTCGCCACCGACACCGGTGCATCCGCATGCAGGGCGCAGGTCAGGAACGGCGCGCCGATACTGCCGCCGGTGCTGAAGGTCCACTCGGTGTGTTGTGGGCCATTGAACGTGGCGCTATCGACCTGGCGCACGTTGATCTCGACCCCGGCGCGGCGCGCCTGTTCGGCGTAGACCAGCGCGGACGCGAGGGCCACGCTGTTCTGTTCGGCCACCAGGTCCAGCTTGAGTTGTTCCTGGCCAGCCTCGCGCAGTAGCGTCCGGGCCTGCTCCAGATCCTGTTTGCGCGGCGGAATACTGTGGTCGAAAGTCGGATCGTTAGGTGCGTAAAGATCGTTGGCCACACGGCCCTGACCATTGAGCACGCGCTTGACCAACTCGTCGCGGTCGGCCAGCAGGCGGAAGGCCTGGCGCACTCGCGGGTCGTTGAATGGCGCCTTCTGGGTGTTCATGTCCAGGCTCAGCCAGTTGCCGGTGACCGAGCTGATCAACTGCAGGCGCGGGTCGCTTTCGATCACTTTCAGGTGCTCGTTGGCCAGGGCGTTGGCCATGTCGATCTGCCCGGCCTGCAAGGCGGCCAGGCGGGTGGTCTGGTCCTTGAACTCGATGATTTCCAGCTCGTCGGCATAGGGCCGGCCCGGCTTGTAGTAGTTCTCGAAGCGGGTGAACAGCGAGCGCTGGCCGGGGTTGAAACTCTTCAGCTTGTACGGGCCGGCGCCGACCGGGTTGCTGATCGGGTGGTAATCCACCGGCACGATGCCGCCGAAATTGACCCAGGTTTCCGGAAGCGGCACGAAGCCGGCGCCCTCCTTGAAGCGAACGCGGATCGTACGGTTGTCGAGTTTTTCCAGGTGGTCGCGGTCGATCCAGTGCAGCAGCGCGGCGTAGGGCGAGGCGAGTTGCGGGTCGGTGAGGCGGCGGATCGAGAAGATCAGATCGTCGGCATCGATGGTCTTGCCGTGATGGAATTCCAGGTCCTTGTGCAACCGCAGGGTCCAGACCTTGCCGTCCGGGCTGACCTCGGCTTCCTCGGCCAGGGCCAGGCGCGGCAGCATGTTTTCGTCCCATTCCCAGAGCTTGCTGTACAGCGCGAAGCCGCGAACGATGCCGCTGCCGGTCGGCTTGTGGGCGTCGAGGTTGCCGCTTTTGCTGCCGTCGAGAATGCCCAGGCGCAGGCGTCCGCCCTGGCGCGGGCCGTTGCTGATCAGGCCTGTGGCGGCGGGCTGGCTGTCGTCGCCGCAACCGGCAAGCAGGCTGCCACCGAGGGCCAGGCCGCCAAGGGCGAGGCTGTTGCCGATAAAGCGGCGACGGGAGAAGGGGGCGTTGTCGTAACTCATGAGCGGGCCTTTTGACTGTCCAATCGACGGGTCAGAGCAGGTTTCGCGCCATGTGCCGCAAAGGCCGGCGGGGCAGGGTTTTCAGGTGCGAGACAGCAGGTGATTGTTGCCAGGCAAGCAGTGCGCTGTTGCTGCTGGAGCAGCGCATCAACAGTTCAGCGGGGCGGGCGCTGGTCTCTGAATCAATGGACAACCCCGACCTGCGCTCCTTATCCTCCCCGCCATCACATGAAAAACAATTACAAATCCCATGGATATCGAATTCCCCGCCAGCGCCTTCTGGCGACGGCTTGCTCGCCCGCGCCGCAGCCTGGTGGCGCGCTATACCTTGTTGTCCATCGTGGTGATGAGCGTCGCGCTGATCGCCCTGGCCGTGCTCTATGAACAGCTCGCCAAGGACCTGCTCAACCGCCTGACCGGCGAACGCCTCGATGCCCAGGCGCTGTCCACGGCAAACCGGCTGTCGTCGTTTCTCGACGACCGTTTCTACCAGCTCTCGGCCCTGTCCAATCACCCCAACATGCCGGATTTCATCGCCGACCAGGCGCACCCGGCCGGCGACGTCGACGCGCTGCTCAAGCTCGAAGGCGAGTTGCCGTTTCTCTACGGCGTGCTGTTTTTCGACGAGAACGAACGCCTGCTCAAGGTCATGCCCGGACAGGCCGCCTCGGGCGCGCCGTACTGGGGCCGAGAGGACTGGTCGCTCGACGGCCTGTCGCGGCAGATGGTCGGTGATATCGAGGTGATCGGCCCGGTCACGCCCCAGGCCGGGCGCTCGGGCTGGCTGCTGATCCGCAAGACCATCCGCAATGGCCGTACCGATCACCGCGTGCGCATCGGCTTGCACCTGCGCCTGGCGTCGGTCACCGAGCTGTTGGTCAGTTCCGGTCTGGGCGGGGTGGTCACGCCGCTGCTGCGGGTGCCCGGCGGGGCCTTTATCGATGCCACCGGGCGCCAGGTCGACGCTCCCGCCGACTGGCGCGAAGGTCCGGTGATCCTGCCCGGCTGGCAGGTGGTTTTCAGTGTCCAGCCCGACGCCGTGCTCAAGCCGCTGGACGACGCCCGCTGGTGGCTGTACCTGGCGGCGGTCGGGTTTATCGGTTTCATCCTGATCGTGTTCTTCACCCTGTCGCGGCAGTTGCGGGCGCGGGTCGGCACGCTGGTGGACGGGGCGCACCAACTGTCCTCGGGCGACCTCGGTTATCGCCTGCCGGAACAGACCCACAACGACGAAATCGGCCGGGTGACGCGGGCCTTCAATGTCATGGCCGGGCGCCTGGCCGATGTCATGCAGCGCACCGTGCGCTCGGAAAACCTCGCGGTGCTCGGCACCTTCGCCACCGGCGTGGCCCATGAGGTACGCAACCCGCTGGCGACCATGAAGACCACCGTGCAGGCCTTGCTGCGCCGCGAACAGGAAGCCGAACGGCGCCTGCTGCTGAGCGACCTGTGCCAGGAAATCGATCGGCTGTCCCACGTCACCAGCGACCTGCTCGAATACGGCCGGCCACACCCGGCCAATCCGCAAGTGGTGGACCTGGCGGCGCTGTTCGAGCGCACGGCGCGGCTGATCGCGCCCGAGGCCGACGCCAAGGGCATCAGGTTTTCCGTTACCTGCAAAACCGGCCTGCGCTTGTGGGTCGACCCGGACCAGGCGCAGCAGATCCTGCTCAACCTCTGCCTCAACGCTGTGGAAGCCAGCGCGCCGGGGCAGGGCGTGGCCATCGCCGGCCAGGCCTGGGGCGAGCGGGTCTGCGTGACCGTGGCCGATCAGGGCTGCGGCATTCCCGAGGCCGCGCTGCAGCAGGTGCGCCAACCGTTTTTCACCCTGAAAGCCCGTGGCACCGGGCTGGGCCTGAGCATCTGCCAACAACTGCTGGAAGCCAACGCATCGCGAATGGAGCTCGCGAGTACCCCGGGCGAGGGCACTGTGGTGACCCTGGATTTCCCCACGCCCGCAGCGACTTATCTGAAGTGAGCGACCGATGTCCGAAATACATGTACTGATCGTCGATGACGAAGAAGCGCTGGTGCGCTCCCTGAGCTACGCCCTGCGCGGCGAAGGCATGCAACCCCGCGCGGTCTACAGCGGCGAGGCGGCGCTGGCGCTGCTGGCCGACAGCACGGTTGGCGTCGATATCGTCCTGCTCGACCTGGGCCTGCCGGGGATGGACGGCATCGCCACCCTCGAAGGCCTGCGCAAATGCCGGCCGGACCTGCCGGTAATCATGATTTCCGCCCATGGCGACACCCGCGCCGCGGTGCAGGCGGTGAAGGGCGGCGCCACCGATTACCTGACCAAGCCGTTCGAGCTGGACGATCTGCTGGCGACTATCCACAACACCCTCGCGGTGCCGGCCAGCGACGAGATGGCGGTCGCGGAGCAGGGCGCCTTGCTCGGGCAGAGCCCGGCGATGCGCGGCCTGCAAGCGGCGGTGCAGCGGATCGCCAACAGCTCGGCCACGCGAATCCTGCTGCTGGGCGAGTCCGGCACCGGCAAGACCCTGGTGGCCCAGGCGCTGCACGCCAACAGCGCGAGGGCCGCGCACCCGTTCATCGAGGTCAACTGCGCGGCGCTGCCGGAGCAACTGATCGAAGCCGAACTGTTCGGTTCGGAGAAAGGCTCATACACCGGCGCCCATCAGAAGCGCGTCGGTCTGGTGACCCAGGCCAACAACGGCACGCTGTTTCTCGACGAGATCGGCGAGCTGCCGCTGGCCTTGCAAGCCAAGCTGCTGCACTTCCTGGAGAACGGCAGCTATCGCGCTGTCGGTGCCAGTCAGGCCAGCAGCGCCGATGTGCGGGTGGTGGCAGCGACCAACCGCGACCTCGCCGACGATGTGCGCCAGGGCCGTTTCCGCGAAGACCTGTTCTACCGCCTCAACGTCATCACCATCGACATCCCGGCGCTGCGCGAGCGTGGCGACGACCTGCTGTTGTTGGCCCGGCACTTCGCTGCGCGCCAGGCCCGCGAGGAAAAGGCTGCGCCCATCGACCTCCAGGCCGATGCCGCCGCCGCGCTGGTGCGGCATCGCTGGCCGGGCAATGTGCGCGAACTGAAGAACCTGATCGAGCGCCTGACCATCCTGCTGCCGGGCCAGGCGATCAGCGCCGCCCAGCTTCCCGCGCACCTGCAATCGAGCGGGCCCGCGCCCACCTCGCTGTCGGCGCTGGACGACCAGCTCGAGCGCGCCGAGCGTGAACTGGTCAACGATGCCCTTAGCCGCAGCGCCGGCCACAAGGGCCTGGCCGCCGACCTGCTGGGGATTTCCCGGCATGCGCTGAAGCGCCGTTTGCAGCGCCTGGGCATTGAGCGGGGCGATGAGCGCTAACCGCTCAACCGCTCGCTCGCACTGAGCGCAAGCCGCTCAACCTCTCTCCTTCAGCGCCGCGGCAGACCTCGTCGCGGCGCATCGAATACGTCACACAACACCGCGAAAAGCCTTGTTCCAGAGCGCTTTTGCGGTTTCTTATGCACGTTCGCGCACAGGCTGGCACAGCCTTTGCGATAACCCATTTTGCAAACTGACAAGAGGGCGTCCACGAACGCCCCCAAAGGGATTCTATGCAACTGCCGTTTTCCCACCTGCCCACCGTTATCGCCCTGGGCGGCCTGCTGCTTGCCCCTGTCGGCAATGCCCAGGCCGGTCGCGTCGAGCTGGGCGCCGCCGCCGCGCACGCCGACCTCACCCTCGGCTGCCTGTACCCGATGACCGAACGGGCGGCGATCTACGGCCAGGACAGCATCGCCGGGATTCAGGTCGCCTTGGGCGAGTTGCAGGCCCGGCGCGAAGCCGGGCAGCAGGTGCCGCGGATGCGGGTGATCATCGACGACGACCAGTCCAAGGCCTCTTACGGCACCAGCCTGGCCCGGGCCTTCATTCGCAAGGACGGCGTGCAGGTGCTGTGCGGCATGGTGTCGTCCGGGGTGGCGATCGCGGTAAGCCAACTGGCCCGTGAAGAGAAGGTGCTGATGATCGGCACCGACCACGCCTCGTCGCGCATGACCCTGGAAAACGGCCACCGCTATTACTTCCGCGTCACCAATGACACCTGGACGTCCATGGCCGCTGGAGCCCATTACCTCAAGGCGCTGCAGGCGAAAACCGGCTGGAAGCGACTGGCGTTCATCGGTCCCGACTACGAATACGGCCATGTCTCGCGGGACGACCTGCACGAAGCGCTGCGCCAACTGGACGTGGCGTTCGAGGACGTCACCGAACTCTGGCCGCGCCTCTACGAGCCCGACTATTCGGCCTATATCGCCGCGCTGGAGCAGGCCAAGCCCGACATCATCGTCTCGGCCCTGTGGGGCGGCGATTTCCACGCCTTCGTCAAGCAGGCCGCCGGCACACGGCTGTTCGAAACCTCGCGTCTGGCCAACTTCGACACCGGCGGCAACTACGACTTTCTCGTCGCCCTCGGCGACAAGGCGCCGCCGGGGTTGATCCTCTCGGCGCGGCACCACAACAACTGGCCGCAAACGCCGCGCAACCGTTCGTTCGTCGAGCGTTTCCACACCCTGACCGGGCGCTACCCGACCTATGCCGCCGAAGGCGCCTACACCGGCGTGATGGTGCTGGCCAAGGCCAGCGAGAAGGCCGGCGGCGCTACCGACACCGAGTCGCTGGTCAATGCCCTCGAAGGGCTGGAAATCGCCTTGCCGGAAGACCCGCCGGGTTTCGTCTCGCGCATCGACCCGCTGACCCATCAGATCCAGCAGACCCAGGCCATCGGCACGCCGGTGCGCAACGACGACTACCCGCCAGCGCAGCTGATGCTCGGCGAGTGGTCGGTGTACTCCGCCCAGGACCTGTTGCCCGACCCTGCCGTGCGCATGCGCCGGCAAGCCCAGCACACCCGTAATCCCCAAGGGCATGCCCCTTAGACCTGTAAACCCGCAATGGAAATGACCATGAACAACTATAAGAAAAGCGTCCCGCAACACCGTAAAGCACTGCCCCTGGCCCTGGCGATCGCCGCGGCGGGGATGGCCACTGCCTTCACTGGCGCTACTGTGGCCGCCGAGAACGGCAAGTTCCGCATCGGCGTGGTGACCTTCCTCTCCGGCCCGGCTGCTGGTCCGTTCGGAGAGCCATCGGCCAACGCCGCCAAGGTGCTGGTGGAAGGTCTCAACCAGGGCAAGCTGCCCGCGCCCTACGACAAGCTGGGTATCAATGGCGCCGAGATCGAGATCGTGATGATCGATGAGGCCGGTGGTGCCGCCAAACAGGTGGAAGAATTCCGCAACCTGGTGCAGCGGCAGAAGGTCGATGCGGTGGTCGGCTACATCTCGTCCGGCGACTGCCTGGCGATCGCGCCGGTGGCTGAAGAGCTGGGCGCGATGACCGTGTTCTACGATTGCGGCACCTCGCAACTGTTCAGCGAAGACAAGACCCCGCAATTCGTCTTCCGCACCAGCCTCGACGCCGCCGTCGACAACATCGGCGCCGCCCGTTACCTGGCCAAGACCCGTCCGGACGCCGTGCGCGTCGGCGGCATCCAGCAGAACTACGCCTGGGGCCAGGACAGCTGGAACGACTTCACCTTGTCCATGGCCCAGGTCATGCCGAAGAGCCAGGTGGTCGAATCGCAGATGCCCAAGGTGTTCCAGGGCCAGTACGGCGCGGAAATCTCGGCGCTGTCGGTCAAGCGTCCGGAAATCATCCACTCCAGCTTCTGGGGCGGCGACATGGAGGCCCTGGTGCTCCAGGCCAACTCCCGCGGCCTGCTGGAAGACGCCACCGCCGTGCTGACCTGCGGCGAATCGGCCCTGGCCCGCTACAAGGACCAGGCGCCCAACGGCATGATCATCGGCGGCCGTGGTCCGTTCGGCGCCTTCGCCCCGGAAAACCCGCTGAACAACTGGTTCACCGAGGCTTATCAGTCGGCCTACAAGGCAGCGCCGACCTACCCGGCAAGCAAGATGGCCCAAGCCATTCTCGGCCTGAAATTCGCCGCCGAAAACGCCAAGGTCGAGGCTGGCAAGATCCCTGCGCCGCTGGAAATCGCCAAGGCGTTCAAGGGCGCCACGTTTGAATCGGTCTCCGGCACCGTGCAGATGGCGCGCGCCGGTGGTCACCAGGCCATGCAGGGCATCGCCTACGGTGAATACCACTACGACGCGGCCAGCAAGAAAGGCAGCGTGCAGAACGTCATCGCCTTCTCCGGCGAGTGCGTGACGCCACCGGATGGCACCACCGCCCATGACTGGATCAAGGCCGGTTTCCCTGGCGCGCAGTGCAACTGATCGCATTGCCCACACCTGACTGATCGTGGCGGCCGGTCCTGGCCGCCACTCTTGCCTGGGACACACTTATGCTGAGTCTTTACGCGGTGCTGATCGACGGCGCCATCTATGCCTCGTGGCTGTTTCTGGTCGCGGCGGGGCTCACCGTCATCTACGGTGTCATGCGCATTCTGAACATGGCCCATGGCAGTTTCTACGCGATCGGCGCCTATGCTGCCGCCTCGCTGGTGGGCTGGTATTTCAACAACGGGGTCGGGCCGGTCTGGATCGGCTACCTGATGATGCTCGGCTGCGCACTGGCCGCAGGGCTGGTGGTCGGCCTGCTGATCGAGCGTGGCCTGCTGCGCTTCATGTACGGCCGCGATGAAGTGCTGATGGTGATCATCACCTACGCCTTGCTGCTGATCCTCGAAGACGCCATGAAGATGATCTGGGGCGTCAACCCGTACTTCGCCTACCAGCCTTACGCGGAAATGGGCCGCAGTGTGCTGGCCGGGCTGAAAGTCTCCAACTACGACCTGATGCTGGTGGGCGTTTCCCTGGTGCTTGGCCTGAGCCTGTGGCTGTGGCTGGAGCGCACCCATCAGGGCAAGGTGCTGCGCGCGGTGATCCATGACCGCGAAGTGGCGCTGGCGATGGGCGTCAACGTGCGTCGGGTGTTCACCCTGGTGTTCGTGCTCGGCACGGTACTTGGCACTCTGGCGGGTGCGCTGACGGCCCCGGCGATTTCCGTGGCGCCGGGCATCGGCGTGGAAATCATCGTACTGGCCTTCGCCGTGGTGGTGATTGGCGGCATGGGCAGCATCGAAGGGGCCGCCCTCGGCGCCTTGCTGGTGGGCCTGAGCCGCGCGGCGGCGGTGCACTACGCGCCGCAATTCGAACTATTCGTGATCTATGGCGTGATGGCGCTGGTCCTCGCGGTGCGTCCGCAGGGTCTGTTCGGCCGCGTGCTTGCGAGGAAAATCTGATGCGCCTGGATAAAACCGAACTGATTCTGCTGGGCGTCGCCGTGCTGCTCGCCCTCAGCGGCCTGATCGCGCCGCAATGGCTGGTGTTCCTGCTGACCATGGCGCTTGCCAAGTCGATGGTGGTGCAAGGCGTGGTGATGCAAATGCGCGCCGGCCTGGTGACCTTCGGTCAGGGCCTGTACTTCTGCATCGGCGGCTACGCGGTGGGCATGAGCGGGCATTTCCTGAACATCAGCGACTTGCCGACCCTCCTGCTGATCGGCGTCGCCGCCGCCGTGGCGCTGGCGATGATCCTCGGCCTGCTGATGACCCGCTACCGCGAGATCTTCTTCGCCATGCTGTCGCTGGCGTTCTCGATGATCCTCTACGGCATGTTGGTGAAAAGCCCGGCCCTGGGCAGCACCGACGGCTTCAACGTCAAGGCCTGGACCCTGTTTGGCTGGAGCCCGGCGTCAGGCCAGGCGCCGCTGGCGCTGTTCGTCATCATCGTTGCGGTCAGCGCCGTGCTCGCCGTGTTGCTGCACCGCTACGGCCGCAGCAGTGCCGGGGCGATGTGCGAGGCGATCCGCGAAAACGAAGTGCGGGTCGAGTACCTCGGCCAGTCGCCGCGCTGGGTGCTGTACATGAACTACGTTGCCGCCGCCGGCGTATCGGCACTGGGTGGCGGTTTCATGGCTCTGGCCGCCGGGCACATCGACCCGGAAATGGCCTACTGGATCACCTCCGGCGAGTTCGTCTTCATCGCCTTGCTCGGCGGCACGGCCCACGTGGCGGCGCCGATCATTGCGGCGGTGCTGTTCGCCGTGGTGCGCACCTACGCCATCGAGCTGGTGCCCCATAGCTGGCAGATGATCCTCGGCATCACCTTGCTGGCGATCATCGTGTTCCTACCCAAGGGCTTGTGGAGCCTGTTCAGTGGTCAGGCCCGCCGGGCCAAGGCAGTGGAGGCCAAGGCATGAGCTGCATTCTCGAAACCCGTGGGCTGTACAAGGAATTTGGCGCGGTCACCGCCGCCAAGGACGTCAACGTCAGCATCAGCAAGGGCGAAGTGGTGGGCGTGATCGGCTCCAACGGTGCCGGCAAGACCACCTTCATCAACATGGTCACCGGCTACCTCAAGCCGAGCCGGGGCGAAATCCTCTTCAACGGCCAGTCGATCATCGGCCGCACGCCGCGGGCGATCACCCGCGCCGGTATGGCCCGCTCGTTCCAGGTCGCCCAGTTGTTCCCCGAACTGACCGTGCTGGACAACCTGCTGATCGCCCTGGCCGCCGCCGAATCGCCATTCCCGTCGCTGCTGCGACCGCTGCGCAATGACGCACGGATCGCCCGCGCCGAGGCGATTCTCAGCGAGTTCAGCATCCTCGCCTGGCGCGACAGCAAGGTCACCGCAGTGCCGCAAGGTGTGCGCAAGCTGATCGACATCGCCATGGCACTGATCGGCGATCCGCAGATGCTCCTGCTCGACGAACCCACCAGCGGCGTCAGCGCCGAAGAGAAGACCCAGTTGATGGACACCGTGATGCAGGTGGTGTCGCGGCATCAGGTCACCGTGCTGTTTGTCGAGCACGACATGGACGTGGTGCGCCGCTACGTGTCGCGGATCCTCGCGTTCTACAGCGGTGAAGTGTTGGCCGACGGCCCGCCGCAAACGGTATTGGCCAACGCCCGGGTCCAGGAACTGGTCACCGGCGGCCAGCGGGCACACAAGGGGGCAACCGCATGAGCCTGGAAATTCGCAACCTCAATGTCGCCATCGAATCGGTGCCGATCCTGCACGACGTCTCGCTGGACGTCGGTGCCGGGCAAATGGTCGGTCTGATCGGCCATAACGGCGCCGGCAAGACCACCCTGATCCGCACCCTCATGGGCCTGCTCGACGCCACCTCCGGCTCGATCCGTTTCGCCGGCAACGACCTCTGCGCCCAACCCGGTCACCAACGTGCGGCGGCGGGTATCAGCTACCTGCCGGAAGACCGCCGGCTGATCCCGGCGCTGACGGTGGAAGAAAACATCCTGCTGCCGGTGTGGGCCAACAAGCTACCGGGCAGCGCCGAGCGCCTGGAATGGGTCTACGGCCTGATCCCGGAAATCGCCCAGTTCCGCGACCGCCGCGCCATGCAGTTGTCCGGCGGCCAGCAGAAGCTGGTGGCCCTGGCCCGGGCGCTGATGCCGGGCAACCGCCTGCTGATCCTCGACGAGCCGTTCGAGGGCGTGGCGCCGGTGCTGTCGCGGCGCCTCAGCGAAGTGATCGCCCAGCTCGGACAGGAAGGCCTGTGCGTGCTGATCTCCGAATCCGATGACACCCATTCCGCTGACCTGGTCGATGCCGTTTACCGCATCGAACGCGGCAGCGTGCGAGCAGGATAAAAAGCCATGTCGACCTTTACCTTTGAAACCACGCCACGGGTGATCTGCGAAGTCGATGGCGCCTTGCGCCTCGGCGCCCTGTGCCGCGAACTCGGTGCTGAACGCGTGCTGCTGGTCAGCGATCCTGGCCTGCAACGCGCCGGCCTGCTGGAGGCGCCGATGCAGGCGCTGCGCGACGCCGGGGTTGAAGTGACCCTGTACAGCGACGTCCAGGCCGACCCGCCCGAAGCCTCGGTGCTCGACGCGGTAGCGGCGGGGCGCAACTGCCGGGCCCAGGCGGTGATTGGCCTGGGCGGCGGCAGTTCGCTGGACACCGCCAAGCTGGTGGCGCTGCTCTGCGGCCATGACCAGGCACTGACCGATATCTACGGCATCAACCTGGCCAAAGGCCCGCGCCTGCCGCTGATCCAGGTGCCGACCACCGCTGGCACCGGCTCGGAAGTCACCGCCGTGGCCATCGTCACCACTCCCAGCCACGAGAAGAAAGGCGTGGTCAGCGCCTTGCTCTACCCGGACATCGCCTTGCTCGATGCCCGCCTGACTGTTGGGCTGCCAGCAGCGGTAAGCGCCATGACCGGCGTCGACGCCATGGTTCACGCCATCGAGGCCTACACCAGCAAACACAAGAAAAACGTGCTGTCCGACGGCCTGGCCTTGCAGGCCCTGCGCCTGTTGGGTGGCAACCTCGACCGGGTGCTGGCCGAGCCGGGCGACCTGCAGGCGCGGTCCGACATGCTGCTGGGCTCGATGCTCGCCGGCATGGCGTTCGCTAACGCGCCGGTGGCGGCGGTGCATGCGCTGGCCTATCCGCTGGGCGGGCACTTCCATGTACCCCATGGCTTGAGCAATGCGCTGGTGCTGGTGCCGGTGCTGAACTTCAACCGCAGCGCCGCGGAGCCGCTGTACGCGGAACTGGCGGCGACCGTGCTGCCCGGCCAGCGTTTCGACACGCCGGTGCAGGCCTGCGAGGCGTTTATCGGCTTCATGACCGCGCTGGTGGAACGCATGCCGTTCGCCCAGCGCCTGGCGGACGTGGGCGTGACCGAGGCTGACCTCGACCGCCTCAGCGACGACGCCATGAAGGTCGAGCGTCTGCTGATCAACAACCCGCGCCCGGTCAGCCGGGAAGACGCCCGCGCTATCTACGCCTCGGTGCTGTGAGGAAATCGCCATGAACCACGAATTCAGAAGTGTTCCGCGTATCGTCTGCGAGGCGGGTGCCTTGCAGGGCATCGGCCAGGTCTTCGCTGGCCTTTCGGCCCGTCGCGTGCTGCTGGTATGCGACCCCGGCATCGTCAAGCTTGGCTTCGCCGACCAGGCCCGCGCCGCCCTGGAAGCGGCAGGCTGCACTGTCGCGGTGTTCGACCAGGTGGTGGCTGACCCGCCCGCGGCGGTGGTCGAACAGGCCGTCAGCCAGGGCCGCGCCTTCGAGGCCGATGGCGTGCTTGGTCTTGGCGGCGGCAGCTCGCTGGACGCGGCCAAGCTGGTGGCGTTGCTGATTAACAGCGAGCAGCCATTGGCCGACCTCTACGGCACCGACAAGGCGCGCGGCCAGCGCCTGCCGCTGGTGCTGATGCCGACCACGGCGGGTACCGGCTCGGAAGTGACCTGGGTGTCGGTGATCACCGATGCCCAGCAGCGCAAACAGGCGGTGTACTCGGCGCAACTGATGCCCGACGTCGCCGTGCTCGACCCGCAACTGACCCTCGGCCTGCCGGCCCAGGTCACCGCGGCGACGGGGCTGGATGCCATGGTCCACGCCATCGAGGCCTATACCAGTCGCACCCGCAAGAACCCCATCTCCGACGGCCTGGCCACCACCGCTTTGCGCCTGCTCGGCGGCAACCTGCGCAAGGTTCTCGCCGACGGCAGCGATGTCGCGGCGCGGGAAGCGATGTTGCAGGGTTCGCTGATGGCCGGCATGGCCTTCGTCAATGCGTCTGTCGCGGCGATCCATGGGCTGGCGTATCCGTTGGGTGCGCGATTCCACATTCCCCATGGGCATGCCAATGCGTTGGTGATGGCGCCGATGATCCGCTTCAACCTGAGTGCGGCGCAGCGGCTGTACGCCGAGTTGGCGGAGCACCTGTTGCCGGGCGAAGTGTTTGCTGGCGAGGCGGAAGCGGCGGAGGCGTTCGTCCGGGCGATCGAGAATCTGGTGCGCGATAGCGGGCTGGAGACAAGGTTGTCGAAACTGGGGATCGATGAAGCCTCGATCCCGGCGATGGCCGAGGATGTGGTGGGTGGATTGAAGCGTTTGATCGACAGCAATCCGCGGGATATGACGGTGGAGGAGGTGAAGGCGATTTATCGCGGGATTTACTGAGGGCGCTCCCACAGGAGGCACTGGCGGAACGCAAGTTCGCTGTCTGGCGCAGGATCCTGTGGGAGCCGGTCTTGCCGGCGATGAGGCCGCTCGGAACAACACCGTTGCCGGATCAGACGCTATCGCCGGCAAGCTCCCTCAGGGGGCTGAGCCGCGCCCCAATCTCTACAGGCTCTAGAGATTCCCCAACTGTGCCGCAATCCCCTCGCACGCCCGCCGCACATGGGCTGCCAGTGGCGAGGCCGGGTGGGTTTCTTCTTCCATACCCAGCCCCGCCACCACCACGGCGCCCAGCGCCTGACCGGTTTCGACGCGGATCGGGAAGGCCACCGACGACAGCCCCGGCTTGAACTCGCCATGGCCGAAGGCGAAATCCTGCTGGCTGCGGATCAGTTCCAGCGCCGGCAGCGCCTTGGCATAACGTTCATCACCCAGCACACCCCGTGCGGTCGCTTCACTGTAGGTGGCCAGCACCGCGCGGCCACTGGGGCTGCCTTCGATG
Source organism: Pseudomonas huaxiensis (assembly GCF_003231275.1). Taxonomy (GTDB): domain Bacteria; phylum Pseudomonadota; class Gammaproteobacteria; order Pseudomonadales; family Pseudomonadaceae; genus Aquipseudomonas; species Aquipseudomonas huaxiensis. The sequence continues at coordinate 81,258 of NZ_QKVL01000016.1, read as the reverse complement.
GGGAACTGGTCCGCCAGGTCGACGATCACGTTCAGCGGCGTGGCCGGCGTCCACATCCGTTCGATCAGCACTACCTGGTCACCCACCGGCACCGACAGCGAGACGATCGCCGGGCTTTCGCCAATCACCCGTTGCAGCTCGATGGCGTAGGGCAGGGCGAGCCGGCGCAGGTTCAGGCGGTTCAGGTAGGCGGCCGAGTAGATCAGGCTTTCCGGGCCGATGTGGTAGGTGGCACCACGGGATTCGATCAGGCTCCAGTACGTCAGGGTCTTGAGCAGACGATGGATGGTGGAGCGTTCGATGCCGGTCAGCCGGGCCAGGTCCAGCGCGCTGGCGCCGTGCTTGAGGCCGGCGAGGGTGCGTAGCAGCACGATCGAGCGGTCGATGACCTGAACGCGCCCGCCGCTGTCCTTGCTGCTGTGCGCGGGTTGAGTCGAAGAAATTTCCATCGTGACAGTGGTTTCCGAAAGCTGGGTGAACGGTCGGCGCGACATGCCGTCCTGGCCGGTCGCCAAGGTTAGCCGTGATCCGTGGCGGGGTGAAGAGGCGCGTAGTACGGGAGCTGCGCTGCGTTCGGAGATTTTTTGCCGGGGCTTAGATCAAATATGCATCTGGGTTATGAGCATGGAAGCGTTGGCGATATCCATCGCGTCGCTTTCGTCACGAAACGGGAGCCTGTGTCTGCTATTGCTTCGATAGCGGCGTCATGGCGTTTTTGAACTATGTGATTGCGGGTTATTAGCCCGCTCTGGCAGCTCCCGGCGCTGCTAGGCTGTCATCTTGCCTCGCCGCCGGGCCGGCTTAGAATCGGCGCCATCAACTCCACACCCTATCGTCGAATTTGAAGAGGATTTCACCATGATGAACGCAATGCAGATGCAGATGCCGATGAGCGCCAACATGCCGATGATGCCAATGATGGGCATGCCGATGATGATGGCGACCATGACCTGCAAGATGGTCGAAGACGGCATGATGTGCACCATGAAGCCTGCTGCCGGCATGGACATGGCGATGTTCCGCAACAGCGCGGAAATGATGCAGATGATGATGAACTGCGGCATGCCGATGATGATGCAGTGCGGCAACCTGTCGATGATGGGGATGTCCCAGGCGGCCATGGGCATGATGATGCCGATGATGGGCATGATGCCAATGAACGGCATGCCGATGATGAAGTGCATGATGGAATGCACCCTGATGGCCGACTGCATGACCTGCAAGATGATGCCGATGGCCGGCATGAGCATGGAAATGATGAACAACTGCTGCATGCTGATGATGAAGATGATGAACGACTGCAGCATGCCGATGATGATGAGCTGCAACGGCATGCCGATGATGTGCTGCACCTGCTGATGCAGCACCGCCGCGGGGTTCAGTCGCGGCGTTCGGGGTGGGTCACCACCAGGTAAGCCACGGCCTCACTGTCTACCGGATTGCGGTAGCGGTGGGGCTGGTCGGCGTAGAAAACGATCGAATCCCCCGTGGAGAGCAGAAAGCGCTCTTCGTTGACGCTGATTTCCAGCGCCCCCTGGGCCACCACCAGGTTCTCCCGCACCCCGGGCCCATGCCCCTCGGAGTGCTCTTCTCCCAGCGGACTGATCCGCAACTCGTAGAATTCGGTCTGATGCGCGGCATCGTAGGGAAACAGCGCGCGGCTGACGAACGCACCGCTGGCGCTGACCAGGCGCTTGCTGTCCCGTGCCGGCAACAGCGTCACGCCTTCGCATTCCCGCTGTTCGAGAAACGCTGCGACCGAGACTTTCAGCCCGTGGGCAATCTTGCATAGCACGCGGATGGACGGAACGCTGCGCCCGGACTCGATCTGCGCCAGCATCGCACGGCTCACACCACTGGCCCTGGCCAGCGCATCCAGCGACAACTGACGCTTGCTGCGCAGCCGCTGCAGATTGCGTGCGACCCGCAAGCCGACACCATCGTCGTCCTGGCCCGGAATTTCCGGCAGGCTTAGCGGCGGCTCGTCCGAGGTCACCAGAAAACGGTTGGGTGTATTCATCGCCTCACGCCTGGCGCGGGGCTTTCGAGGCGGATACCGCGACGCTCCCTGGTTGCGCGGCGAAGCCGGCCTGTTGCGCGTACATCGCCCACAGCAGACGACCGGTTTGTTGCGCGTGCTTGCGTTTGCGGTAGAGGGTGAAGTCGACGATGTTGGCGGCGTGGCTCATGGAGAATTCCTTGGTCTGAAGCGTGGGGCCATGAGCGGAGACTACGGATTTCCGGTTAGAACCAGAAATAATGAATTCGTATTTATTAATAGCTTTATGGAATTGATGTTCAGGGGGCAAGGCTATGAGGAGCCGGGCGGGAGGAGGTCTGCGTTCCTGAGATCGAGCGCCGCCTGTGCGGCGCATCGCTGGCAAGACCGGCTCCCACAGGGCTCCGGGTTCCGCCGGTTACCCCTGTGGGCGCTGGCAAGCACCTGGCAGCCAGAACTCAAAACACCCCACTGACCGCCACCCCCGGCTGCCCACTCACCTCGGTCTGCACCTGTAACACGCACCCGGAATCCGGTGCACTGCCCAGCGCCTCCAGCTTCAACTCCTGCCGGGCACTGGTAATGAACAACGTACGCAGGTCCTCGCCGCCAAAACACAGGTCGGTCGGGCAGGGCACCGGCAGGCCGATCATGCGGTCCAGATTGCCCTCGGCGTCGAAGCGCGCCAGGCTCCAGCCGTCGCGCTGGGTGGTCCAGACGCCGCCTTGCGCGTCCAGCGCCAGGCCGCTGAGGCTGCCGCCGCCGCGGGGCAGTGAGGCCAGGCGGCGCACAGCGTTGCTGCCCGGCTGCAGGCGCAGGATGTCGCCAGTCTCGGGGGCGATGGCAAATACAGCGCTGCCGCTGGCGTCCCAGCGGAAGCTGCTGATCTGCTCGCTCAGGTTCCAGCCGTGGCGCAGGTCGCCTTCAGCGCTCATTTCGCCGATCTGGCAACCGCCTGCCGTCCGCGCGCAGGCCCAGAGTCCACCGCCGGGATGGCTGGCCAATGCCAGCAGGCGGCTGCCGAGCAGGTCTTGCATCGGGTGCTCCTGACCCTGCCAGTCGATCAATGACCAGCCACCGGCCTGGGCCACCAGCAAACCGTCACGGTGCAATTCCATCGCCCGCACCGGCATGTCGAGGCGGGTCAGCAGGCGGCTGGCGTGTCCGTCCCAGCAATGGATCGCCGGGGCCAGGGTGTCGGCCCAATACAGCGTCTTGCTCGGCGCATGCCAGCGCGCAAAGGCGCCATGAAACGCCCAGGGCGCCGGCACCACGCCCAGCGCCCCGGACGGGCGTTGCGCCGGTTCCGGGCGCAACTGCTCGCCCACCCGCCGCGCGGCGTCGGCCAGTTCCGGGCCGAGCAGGGTGAGGCGCTCCAGGGTCAAACGGTACGCAGGTCCGGCAACGCTGAGGGCGCCGCGCACCACGCCCTGCTTGTCGATGATCGGCGCCGCTACGCAGCGCACGCCGAGGCGGATTTCCTCGTCGTCGAGGGCGTAGCCGCGGGTGCGGGTGATCTGCAATTCGGCCAGCAGGCGACGGCGGTCGGTGATGGTCAGCGGTGTCAGCGGCTCCAGCACCAAGCCTTTGAGAATTTCGTCGCGGGCAAGCGGGGCGAGGGCGGACAGGATCGCCTTGCCTTGCCCCGTGCAATACACCGGCTTGCCCTGGCCGAGGCTGGCGGCTGAGCGCAGGGTGTGGGCGCCGTCGCAGCGCTCCAGCGACAGCACCTGATTGCCGTCCAGCACCGCCAGGTAGGAGGTCTCGCCGGTGAGGTCGCGCAAGGCCCGCAATTCGGCGCTGGCGGCGGCCACCAGGTCCGGTTCCAGGTAGGCATTGCGGACCATCTCCAGGTAGTTGAAGCCCAGCCGGTAGACCTTGCGCGTCGGGTCGCGGCGGATCATGCCGCGCTCCACCAGGGTCGCGAGAATCCGGTACAGCGTGGTGCGCGGCAGTTGCACCTGTTCGGCCAGGCGCGCCTGGGTGATGCCGGACGGCATGGCGCCAATGGCCTGGAGCACGTCGAGGGCTTTTTCAAGGGCGGCGGTGCCTTCACCTGTTTTCATCGGTTATTCCCATCAGTTGGAACGCGACTGTCATGAGGTCGATTCTGCCTCTTTGCGGGCAGTTTTTCCCTCATAGAATCGACCTCAGCGGGGCTTGAAGCCGGCCTTTGTTCCACATCGTGGGATTTTCTGTCGGCCGCCCATCGGATGAAATCCTGCCTGGAGAACCTATAAGAATGTCCGTCATCCACACCTATTCCGACGCCCACGAAAGTGCCTCGGGCAAGAAGGTCGAAGTCAGCGATGCGACGCTGGCAAAGCTGGCCGCCTGCAGCAGCGGTTCGCTGACCACCCAGTTGTTCAAGCGCGGATTCCGTCAACCGGCGCTGGTCGGCCTGCGCGCCATGAGCCGCGATACCAAGCCGTTCGCCGGCCGCGCCTTCACCATGCGCTTCATCCCGGCCCGCGAAGACATCGACACCTACCAGACCATGACCACCAAGCCCAATGACGACAACCTGCAATGGGTCGGCGTCGAGCAGGTACAGGCAGGCGACGTGCTGGTGATCGACAGCCGCAACGACCCGGCGGCAGCCTCCGCCGGCAATATCCTCGTGACCCGCCTGCTTGCCCGTGGTGCCAAGGCCATCGTTACCGACGGCGCGCTGCGCGACGGCAGCGAAATCGCCGCGATGAACCTGCCGGCCTATGCCCGCGAGATCACCGCCACCACCCGTATCTCCTACCACCACGTCGCCGATCTGCAAGTGCCGATTGGCTGCGCCGGTGTTGCTGTGTACCCCGGCGACATCATCGTCGGCGACGCCGACGGCCTGACTGTGGTCCCGGCGCACCTGGCCGAGGAACTGGCCGAAGTCTGCACCGTGCAGGACGACATCGAGCACTACCTGGCGATGCGCATCGCGTCCGGCGAACCGCTGTGGGGCGTTTACCCGCCGAGCCCGACGTCGGTTTCCGACTACCACGCCTGGGTAGCCAGCGGCCGCCCGGCGATCCCGTCGATCATCGACAAGAAAGAGGGCTGAGCCGTGGCCGAGCACAAACACGCGCAACTGATCCGTCGCTACTTCGATGCCTGCAACGAGGCCGACTACGACAAGCTGGTGTCCTGCTTCACTCCCGACGCCGTGCATTACTTCCCCGCCGGCCTGCCCGAAGTGCCGTGGCGCGGCGCCGACACCATCGCCCGCAAATGGGTCTGGTGCGTGGAGAACCTCGGTTCGCAGTGGACCATCGAGAAGATCCTGGTCAGCCACGACAGCTTTGAAGCGGTGATCGAGTGGACCCACTGGAAAAGCAAACAAGGCACCGCGCTGCGCGGTGACGAGTGGTACGTGTTCGACGAAACCACCGGCCTGATCAAGGAAATCCGCGCCTACTACGCCTCGCCGGCGGACAAGGAGGTGGCGATCAACGAACTGGTGGCCTTCGACTACACCGGCCGCGGCTATCACCTCGAACCGAACGCACGCTGAAGGAGCCTGCCATGACCGATCATCAAGACCCGTCCCTGGCGATCATCGACCAGACCGTTGCCAAGGCGGTTGCCGCCGCCGGTTTCTGGGCCGAATCCAGCGCCGCCGTGCGCGCCGGCCTGTTGCGTGGGCTGGCCGATGCACTGGAGCGCCAACAGGCTGAACTGGTTGCCATCGCCGACCGCGAAAGCGGCCTGGGCGAAGCGCGCCTGAACGGCGAAGTGGCGCGCACGGCGTTCCAGTTGCGCGGTTTCGCCAGTGAAGTCGAGGCTGGCGTGCCGTACCGCCATGTCGTCAGCGAAGCCGTTGCCGGCGCGCCGCCAGCCGGGCGTCCGGCGCTGGTGCGGGTGCAACGCGCCCTCGGCCCGGTCGCCATGTTCTCGGCGAGCAACTTCCCGTTCGCCTTCTCGGTGCTGGGCGGCGATACCGCCTCGGCGCTGGCCGCCGGTTGCCCGGTGGTGGTCAAGACTCACTCCGGCCACCCGCAACTGTCCCGCGCGGTATTCGAACTGGCCGCCGCCGTGGTGCGCCAACAGGGTCTGCCGGAAGGCGTGCTGACCCTGATCGACAACACCTCTCGCGCTGGCGGCACCTATCTGGTCCAGCACCCGGGGATCGCCGCGGTGGCGTTCACCGGTTCCTACCAGGGCGGCAAGGCCCTGTGGCAGGCGGCCAATGATCGCCCGCGTCCGGTGCCGTTCTACGGTGAGCTGGGCTCGATCAACCCGTTGGTGGCGTTGCCCGCTGCTCTGGAAAAAGACAGCGAAGGCCTGGCCAAGACCCTGGCGGCGTCCATCACCCTCGGTTGCGGTCAGTTCTGCACCAGCCCGGGCCTGATCGTGCTGCTGGCTTCGGAACTCAGCGAGCGCTTCGTCGCCCAACTGGCGGCGGCCATTGCGCCGATTGCCACGCACCGTATGCTCACGCCGGGCATGCAGCAGGGCTTCGAAGCTGCCGCCGCCACGGTCGCCAGCCATGCCCGCGCGGTGTTCGAACCGGCGGCCGATGGCGTCGGTCCCGCGCCACGCTTGTTCGCGACCGAGGCGGCCGCGTTCATTGCCAATCCGCACCTGCATGAAGAGATGTTCGGCCCGGCCGCGCTGGTGGTCAGTGCCCAGTCGCCTGCGCAGATCATCGAGGTGCTGCAGGCAGTGGGCGGCAGCCTGACCACCACCCTGTGGGGTGCGGAGGCGCCGAGCGAGGACAACCGCCAACTGCTGCGGGCCGCCGAAGCGATTTCCGGGCGCGTGCTGTTCGGCGGCGTGCCGACCGGTGTTGCGGTCTGCCATGCCCAGCAGCATGGCGGTCCATGGCCGTCGTCGACCACCCCGCAAACCACCTCGGTCGGCTATGCCGCGCTGGAGCGCTTCCTGCGCCCCGTTGCGCTGCAGGATGCGCCGGCCTGGGTGCTGGGCTGACGGAGGGCAGGGCGATGATGCGACATGTCGTGCTGTTCCGCCGCCTGGCCGGCGTCGCGCCGCAGCCGGAGCTGGAAACCCGTCTGGTCGAGCGCATGCGCACGCTGGAAGGGGAGATCGATTTCATCCGTGACTGGAACGTCGCCGCCAACGAGCTGGAGCGCCCGATCTGCTGGGACTACATCCTCGACGCGGGCTTCGACGACGCGGCCGCGGTGGAGCGTTACCTGCCACATCCCGCGCACCAGGCCCTGGTGGCGGACTTGAAGCAGTACTTCGAGTGGGTGGCGGTGGATTACAGCGTCTAGACCTCAGAGGCGCCTGTTTCGCTGCCTCGGGGCAGGCGCTATAACAACAAGATCCGGTGGCCACTGGCGCCGGACGGAGACGTACATGAACAAGAAAAAGAACTACCGCTGGACGATCCTGACGATGCTGTTCATCGCCATGATCATCAACTATGTCGACCGGGCCGCGCTGTCCATCGCCATGCCGTTCATTACCCAGGAATATCACCTCACGCCTTCCGAGAAAGGCATGATTTTCAGCAGTTTCTTCTTCGGCTATGCGCTGTTCTGCTTCGTCGGCGGTTACCTGGCCGACCGCTTCGGGCCCAAGCGCGTGCTGACCTGGTCGATGAGTTTCTGGTCGGTGCTGTGCGGCTCCACCGCGCTGGCCTTCAACTTCTGGTCGCTGCTGATCGTCCGTGCGCTGTTCGGCGTCGGCGAAGGCCCGGTGTCCACCACCGCCAACAAGACCGTCAACAGCTGGTTCCCGATCAAGGAGCGCGCCCGCGCCATCGGTATCAACCAGGCAGGCGGCCCGCTGGGCGGCGCCCTGGCCGGTCCGATCGTCGGCTTCCTCGCGCTGTGGCTGGGCTGGCGCGTGGCCTTTGTGGTGATCGCGATCATCGGCGTGCTCTGGGCGATCGCCTGGTACCGCCTGGCGACCTCGACCCCGCAAGAGCACCCGCAGGTATCGCCGCAAGAACTGGCCGACATCAACGAAGGCCGCGAAGCCCCAGTGATGACTGCCGAGCAGGCGCCGCGCACCCCGGTGTTGCAGATCATCCTGCAGCGTTCGGTGCTGGTCACTGGCGTCTCGCTGTTCTGCTACAACTACATCCTGTATTTCTTCATGACCTGGTTCCCCAGCTACCTGATCGACGCCAAGGGCATCGACCTGAAAGCCATGAGCATCGTCACCGCGCTGCCGTGGCTGGTGGGCACCGTCGGCTTCATCTGCGGCGGCCTGCTGATCGACTGGGTGTTCAAGCGCACCGGCAAGCAACTGTTCTCGCGCAAGGTGGTGCTGGTCAGTTGCCTGCTGATCGCCGCGGTGTGCATCGGCCTCACCGGCCAGGTACAGAGCGTGACCGCCACCGTGGCGGTGATGACTGTCGCCATCGGCTTCCTGATGCTCACCGCACCGGCCTACTGGTCGCTGATCCAGGACGCCGTACCCGATCATCAGGTCGGCACCGCCGGCGGCTTCATGCACGGCCTGGCCAACCTCTCCGGTATCGTTGCACCGACCGTTACCGGCTTCATCATCCAGGCCACCGGCACCTACGGCAGCGGTTTTGCCCTGGCGGGCGGGCTGGGCATTCTCGGTGCGTTGATCGTGGCGTTCTTTGTCGGCCAGAAACCGGCGAAGCAGGGCGTGGTTATCGCCGCGGCCTGATACTTGACCACCGGCCTTCGGGCCGGAACCCGTAGCGCGGTGCGCCGCGCAAGGCCGACCCCAACCCGGGCCGGCCAAGGTGACAGGGACGGCGGTGGATCACCGCCAGACCCTGTAAATGGCCGGCTCGCGAGCCGGCGGCAACATGATCTTCAGGAATCTGTCATGCCTACGCTACTTGTCACCGGCGCCGCCGGTATCGTCGGGACCGCGCTGCGGCCCTTCCTGCGCCAGCGCTACGCACTGCGCTTGCTGGACCGCAAGCCCGTCGAAGGGCTGGTCAGCGGCGAAAGCGCGCTGGTCGGCGACCTGACCGACCCGGCCTTCGTGCAGCAGGCGGTCGAGGGCGTCGATGGCATCGTCCACCTGGCCTGCGCCCACGGCACCGACATTGCCTTCCAGAGCACCGTCGAGCCCAACTACCATGCCACCCTTTACCTGCTTGAAGCCGCGCAGCGCTTTGGCGTCAAGCGTTTCGTCTTTGCCAGCAGCCACCATGTGCTCGGTCAGTACCGCAGTGACCAGGCCGAGTACTTCGACGACATGCCGGTCGCCCCGGACAGCTATTACGCCCTGAGCAAGGTGTTCGGCGAAGCGACCTGCACCACCTTCTCCCTGCGCAGCGACCTGGCGACCTTTATCGTGCGCATCGGCAATGCCGACGCCACCGTTTCTGACGCCCGTCGCTTGCGGATGTGGACCAGCGCCCGCGACCTGGCGCAGTTGCTGCTGATCGGACTGGAGCATCCGGCGGTGCGCAACGAGATCGTCTATGGCGTCTCGGAAAGCCCCAACCCGCTGTTCCACAACCGCCGCGCCCGCGAGCTCGGCTACGCGCCGCAGGACAACGCCGGCGAGCACCTGGCCGATGATTTCCTGCCTTACGAAGCCATGGCCCCGGAGGGTTCGGGCCGTGACCATGTCGGCGGTGCCTATGCCGGCGTTCCCCTGGCCAGTGTGCTGGAGCGCGTATGAAGATCGTCCGCATCGACACCCAGGTGGTCGAGATTCCTTTCCATGATGGCGGCAAGGGTCAGGGCATCACCCCGACCACCTGGCACAGCCTGGAAAACGTGCTGATCCGTCTTGAAGACGAACACGGCAATGTCGGCTGGGGCGAGGCATTCGGCTACTTTGTCGCCGACGCGACCAAGGCACTGATCGACCGCCTGATCGCGCCGCTGCTGCTGAACCGCGAGATTATCGATATCCCGGCGTTCAACCGCGAGCTGCAACTGCGTCTGCACCTGTTCGGGCGCTACGGCGTGACGATGTTCGCCATTTCCGGCGTCGACATCGGTCTGTGGGACCTGAGCGCCCGCCGCCAAGGCGTGCCGCTGCACCGCCTGCTGGGCGAGTCCATTCGCGAGCAGGTACCGGCCTACGCCAGCCTGGTGCGCTACGCCGACAACGAGGTGGCCCCGGCCATCTGCGAGAAAGCCTTGGACATGGGCTTTCGCGAGATCAAGTTGCACGAAGTGACCCTCGACGAAATCGCCGCCTGCCGCCGTGCCATCGGCGACGCGGTGCCGATGGCCACCGACGTCAACTGCGGCTGGAGCGTCAGCGACACCCGCGAGTGGTTGCCGGCGCTGCGCGAGATGAAACTGGCCTGGTTGGAAGAACCGATCTTCCCGCCTGAAGACTTCGCCACCCTGGCCAGTTTGCGCGGGCAGGGCGTGCCGCTGTCGGCGGGGGAGAACTGGTGCACCGCGGTGCAGTTTGAACAGGCCATCACCCGTGGCGCGGTGGACTCGGTGCAGCCCAGCGTGACCAAGGTCGGCGGGATTTCCGAAGCCCTGCGCATCGGCGAGCTGGCCCGCCAACATGACGCCGTGGTGCTGCCGCACTGCCCGTACTTCGGTCCCGGCCTGATCGCTACCCTGCACCTGGCGGCGGTGCAGCCGTGGGTGCCGCAGATCGAGTACCTGTTCGTCGAGCCGGCGGATTGGCTGTACCCGGTCGAGGCGCTGCGCAGCGGCCACCAGTTGCAGATCCCGCAGGGCCCAGGCCTGGGCGTGGATATCGATCTGCAGGTGATCGAGCGCTTCCGCCGCCACTGATTGCGGCTCTTCATTCCATCGTCAACCTCCGCCACTGGCTTCCAGTGGCGGCAGGGGTTCGTCATGCCCGATTTCGGGTAGTGGAGGTCCCATGCAAGCCGTTGTACTGAGCAATTCGATCTGGAACCTGCGCCTGCTGCCTGGGTGGGGCGGGCGCATCGCCGGGCTGAGTGCCGAAGGGCTGGAGTTGTTGTTGCCGATCGCCAGCGACGCCTTCGATCCGCTGGACTGGCCACGGGCGGGTGCCTATCCGCTGATGCCGTACTCCAACCGGCTGCGCAATGCGCGGCTGGCGTTCAACGGCGTCGAGCATGCGCTGCCGGCGCATCCGGCGGCGCGACCGCACACCCTGCATGGCGTAAGCCATACGCAAGTGTGGCAAGTGCTGAGCGCCGATGCTGGGCAGGCGCTGATCCGCTGCGACTACCAGGGCGACCACTGGCCCTGGGCGTTTCGTGCCGAGCAGGCGTTCGTTCTGGACGGCAACCGCCTGATCGTCACCCTGCGCCTGAGCAATAAAGGTGACACGCCGATGCCGGCCGGGCTCGGTTTGCACCCGTACTTCCAGCGTCATGCGGGAATGCGAGCTCGGTGGCGGACGGGTCGTGAATGGCGGATCGACGAGGAATACCTGGCGACCGGCGCGTTCGACGATGCGCCGCAGACCTGGACCCTCGCCGCCGACGACCGCGCCGCACGGGCGCACTACCAGTCGCGCTGGGACGGCCAGCTTGAGTTGGACTACCCGCAAGGTCGGTTGAGCGTCGAAGCCTCGCCCGTGCTCAGCCACTTCGTCGCCTTCGCCCCGGCCGGTTCCGCGTACTTGTGCCTGGAACCGGTGTCGCACCTGGCCGACGGCTTCAATCAGCCTCAAGACACCTGGGCTGAAACCGGCACCCGCGAACTGGCGCCAGGCGCGTCGCTGGAGGCGACCCTGACGTTTACCTGGCAAGGCCCTTGAGGCCTGCCGCGCAACCCTGATCCAACACCACATAACGAGAACAAAAACAATGAAAGACTCCTCGAAAGGGGCGGGCTTCGCTCGCACCGCAAAACCCCTCACACTGCTGCTCGGCCTCGCGCCACTGGGCGCCCACGCGGCGTTCTTCGACGACGCCAAGGCCAACCTGACCCTGCGCAACTTCTACTATAACCACGACCTGCGCGACTCCACCGCGCCGGCCCAGTCCAAGCTTGAGGAGTGGGCCCAGGGCTTTATCCTCAAGGGCGAGTCGGGCTACACCGAAGGCACCATCGGTGTCGGCGTGGACTTCTACGCCGGTCTGGGCCTGAAGCTGGATTCTTCGCCATCGCGCAGCGGCTCCGCGCTGCTGCCCGGCGCCTACGACCGCGCCGGTGGCCCGCGCAACGCCGATCCGCGTTCGGTGGATCAGTTTTCCGAAGCCACCGCGGCCATCAAGCTCAAGTACTCGAAGAGCGAACTGAAGGTCGGTGGCCTGTTCCCGAAAATCCCGCTGGTCAGCTCCGGTGATGCGCGGCTGCTGCCGCAGTTCTTCGAAGGCGCCATGCTCGATGTCCGCGAGATCGACAACCTCGACCTCAGCGCCGGGCAGATGCGCCAGGTCAACCAGCGGGAATTCGCCGGCGCTCGGGATATCCAGGTGGGCAACTACTACAGCGTGTTCAGCGACCGCTTCGACTACCTCGGCGGCACCTGGCGCATCACCCCGCAGTGGTCGGCGGGCCTGTGGGGCGGGCGTCTGGAAGATGTCTACCAGCAGAACCTGGCCACCGTCACCCATAGCCGCAAGCTCGGTGACTGGACCCTCGGCGGCACCCTCAATTATCTCGACACCGGCGAGTCCGGCGCCGAGAAGGCCGGCAAGCTCGACAGCCGCATGACCTCGGGCATGCTCAGCGCCAACCTCGGCCCGCAGACCTTCCGCCTTGGCTACCAGTACAACGCCGGCGACAGCGCCTTGCCGTTCATCCACGACACTGATCTGCCGGCCGCGGCCAACGCCGTCCAGGTGCTGCGCTTCGACCGTGCCCAGGAACGTTCCTGGCAGGCCCGCTACGACCTCGACTTCGCGCCCCTCGGCGTGCCCGGCCTGAGCGCCTTCGCCCGCTACGTCAAGGGCGACAACTTCAAGGTGGCGGGCGAGGACGGCAGCGAGTGGGAACGCAACATCGACATCACCTACGTCGTGCAAAACGGCCCGCTGAAAAACCTTGCCCTGCGCTGGCGCAACGTCCAGTTGCAAGGCGACGCCACGGGCCGGCGCGATGAAAACCGGGTGATCCTGGCGTACACCTTGCCGCTGTTCTAGCGGCGAGCTTCAAGTTGCAAGCTTCAAGCGGCAAGACGGCGACACGGCCTGCTTTTACTTGCGGCTTGTCGCTTGCTGCTTGCAACTGCTTCTCCGGAGTCCCAATGAAAACGCTTGATCCTGATATCCGTGCTTACGTCGAAGCCGCGCAGCGCTTTGCTCCTGTCAGCGACGACATCAACGCCCGCCGCGAAGCTTTCCTGCGCGCCTGCCTGGCCTGCACCCCGGTAAAACCGGCGGGGTTGCGGGTGGCCGATCACTCGCTCGATGGCCTGCGCCTGCGGGTCTACAAACCGCAGGGCGAGACGCCCGACGGTGGCTGGCCGACGCTGCTGTACCTGCATGGCGGCGGCTGGGACCTGGGTAGCCTCGACACCCACGATTGGTTCGCCTATGCCCTGGCAACTCGAGTGAAGATCGCCATCGTCGCCGTGGATTACCGACTGGCGCCGGAGCATTGCTACCCGGCGCCGCTGGACGATTGCCTGGCCGCGTGGCACGGGCTGCGTCACGGACGGATCGATGCCGAATTGAGTCGCGAGCGTCTGGTCGTCGGCGGCGACAGTGCTGGCGGCAGCCTCGCGGCGAGCGTGTGCCTGGCACTGCGTCGCGATGCCCAGCCCCAGCCGCTGGGCCAGATGCTGGCCTATCCGGTGCTGACCGCGCGGGCCCACCTGCCGTCGATGCACCAACACGCCCAGGCACCGATGCTCAACGCCGTGGGCTTGAACAAATCGCTGGCAGGCTACCTTCCGGATGCCCACCAGCGCCTCGACCCCTGCGCCATGCCGCTCGAAGCCAGCGACTTCAGCGCCCTGGCCCCGGCCTTTATCGGCGTGGCCGGGATCGACCCGCTGCGGGATCACGGGGTCGCCTATGGCGAGGCGTTGCGGGAGGCGGGCGGGCAAGCCGAGGTGCGCGTGGTGGAAGGGCTGGTGCATTCCGGGTTGCGGGCGTTCGGGGTAGAGCGGGTGGAGCGACTGTGGGACGACATTGCCCATTGGCTGCACGCACGCCTCCTCCCTGTGGGAGCCGGCTTGCCGGCGATGGGCATGGGTATCTACACATCTCCCAGGCAATCGCAGACCGCCAGCCAACTGCGATCCTGTGGGATGAATCCGCTCCCACAGTACGAGGTGACCTGACCTCTTGGGCTGCCTGCGAGATGTGTAGATACCCATGCAGCGATGGGGTCATTGCAGTCGACACTGGTCTGTTCCGGCCTCATCGCTGGCAAGACCAGCTCCCACAAGTCTTGAGCCGACCGCAATGCCAAGGCTTGGCTCAGAACATACAGGGAGCGAGCTTGTCGGGGCGCCGAACCGTCGCGATGGGGCCAGTGAACCCTATCGCGAAGCTTCAGTTTTTCAGCAGTTCCAGGTAATCAATCGGCACCTGCTCGATCAGCCAGACACCATTGTCCGCCTGGAAAAACACACAACCTTGCTCATGCATCCGCAGCGCATCCACCTTCAGCAGCACCGGTTTGCCATAGCGCTGGCCTACCGCAAGTGCGGTATCGATGTCCTGCGCCAGATGCACATGATGGCGTTGGCGCTGATGCGCGACAGCATCACCCACTACGCTTCATGGATCCGCTTCAATGCCCTGAACAACGCGGCAATGTCTTCGATTTCTCTCATGAGATCACTCCCTCCCACGGAGCCGGCCCTCAACTGGCGCTGATAGACGTGGAGAAAGGTATTCAGCGTCAGCCGGGTAACGTCGATTGTCGATTTGACTGCGGAGACGACCACGATTTTCTCCGCGGCCTTGTGCAGGGTGTGGGACGGTACATCGGCGCACCACATCTTGATGTCCAGCCTCACCAGCGACTGCCCATCCGCCAGCACCACGTAAAGCGCTTTGCCCTCGGTGTGGGTGTTGGGGTCTTGCAAGGCCGACTTCAGGCTCTCGGCAAGCAGGGCGCTGATGCTGTCGATGGCCCTGAAGCGCCCAACCGTCACGGCCTTGGCCAGGGCGTTTCTGAAGGTGGCGACGATATGATTCGGGTCTGTGTAGTAGGTCATTGCGTGAACGTGCGAGTACGCGCCAATGATGCTCGACACAGGAATGCTCTGGTTGTCGCCATCGTTCGCCAGCAGGGCGTTCAGGTGCTGGTTCAGTTCAAGTTCCATCAGCGCGGCACGCGCGGCGCCCAGTTCAAACAGTGTCTCTACCTGCTCCCGTTCCTCTGAAAATGCATCACCGTTAAACGAGTTAAGTACTTCTTTGAGCTGACCCATTTGCACGTCCTTGCTGAGTGGAGGGGGCTTTCTCGCCGCGAGGCGCAACGCGCAGGTTAACGGCGTGCCGTGTGTGGACTCAAGAGAATGATGGCAACCTGCACCCCAGGCAACACCATCCTGCTGGCGCGTTGTCTCTGACGCAGCAGTCAACTTTATCGACCTCGCCGAAACCCGCGGCCCGTCAGGCCTGCAGCGCTTGGCACGGGCCTTGCCATACGGGCAGAAACTTGAAAAAAGAGACCTGCCCACATGAATGTTCCGTTCCGCCGCCATAGCCTGGCGTTGTTGATCGCTGCCGCTGTGCTGCCTGTCCAGGGGTTGCTGGCCGCTGAAAGCGAAGACGCTTCGGTGAAGAACCAGGACGCGTTGCCCACGGTCACGGTGACCGCGCAGAAGCGCGAGGAGTCGCTGCAGGATGTGGCCTCCGCAGTGTCCGCGGTCTCCGGCGACAGCATCCGCAATACCGGCGGCGGCTTCACTGCCGGCAAGGCGCTGCAGGATGTGCCCAACGCCATCGCCCCGGAGTTCGCCGGCAACCAGCGGCCGCGCTGGTACATCCGCGGCATGGGCTCGGGCGACATGGCGTCGACCACGGTCTACCCGGTGGGCATCTATGTCGATGACACCTATATCAGCCCGCATATCGCCACCGGCGGTCCGCTCTATGACCTGGAACGGGTGGAGATCCTGCGCGGTCCGCAAGGCACGCTGTGGGGCAAGAACACCACCGGCGGGGCGATCAACTTCGTTTCGCGCAAGCCGGCTTTCGAAGAGGGCAATGGCTACTTCAAGGTAGACGCCGGCAACTACGATTCGCGGCTCTACGAGGGCGCCTACGGCGGCACCCTGGTGGAGGACCGCCTGGCCGCGCGGGTGGCCTTCGTCGATCAGAGCAAGGACGGCCAACTGAAGAATCTGGTGGACGACCACACCTACGGCGATGTCCACGACCAGGCGGTGCGTGCGCAGATCCTCGCGCGCTTGAGCGACACCTTGCAGGCCACCCTGCAGGTGCGTGCCCGTGATTACAAAGGCCAGGGCATTCCGACTCGCGCCTGGGGCGCAGGCCCGGGCGGCACCACGCTGTTCGGTCCGGCGCCGGCGTTGAAGGACGATGAAGCGGCATACACCGGCAAGGCCGAGGACCGCGTCGAGCACAACGGCGTGCAATTGAATTTGCAATGGGAACTGGGCGAACTGACGCTGGACTCGATCACCGCCCTGGACGACGTCCACGAAAAGGCCCAGGGCCCGAACATGGGCATCTACGAATTCGGCCGATCCTACGCCGACGACCATTGGCGCCAGGTGTCGCAGGAACTGCGCCTGTCCTCGCCGAAGAACCAGCCGGTGAGCTGGATCGTCGGTACCCACCTGTTCCACGAGAGCCTCGACAGCGCCAGCAGCAGTGCCATCCTGCCGACCGCCTACAACGCGCCGTTCGGGGTGGCCAGCTATGGTCGTACCGACCTCGACCAGACCACCACCAGCTACGCGCTGTTCGGCAGCAGCACCTGGCAGGCCACCGACGACCTGAGCCTGACCCTGGGCCTGCGCTGGACCCGCGAGACCAAGGACATCGACCTGCACCGCGTCTCCGCGCCGGGCGCCGGTTCTGTTGCTTTCGGCAGCAGCGATCATTGGTGGAAAAACTACAGCGGCGACCTGGCCACCGTGGCTGTGCAGGACGAGAAACGCACCTGGAGCAAGCTGACGTACGACTTCACCCCCGAATACCAGTTGAACGACAACGCCCGCGTCTACTTCCGCTACGCCAAGGGCTTCCGCTCTGGTGGCTTCAACGGCGGGGCGACGGTGCAGGCGGAAACCTCGGTGGTGGCGCCGGAGAACGTCGATGCCTACGAACTGGGGATCAAGAGCGAGTGGTTCGACGAGCGCCTGATCGCCAACGCCAACGTCTTCTACTACGACTACGCCGATATCCAGGTGAACAACGTCACGGTGAGCAACGGCGAAGTGGTGTCGTTGCTGACCAACAGCGGTAGCGGGGTGATCCGCGGTGCCGAGTTCGAGCTGCAGGCGTTGCCGATCCAGAACCTGCAAGTGCGCGGCTCCCTGGGCCTGCTGCACACCGAACTGAAGGACTTCGCTTCGGAAGGCGGCCCGGATTACTCCGGTAACCGTATCGCCCGTTCGCCGTCGCGCACCCTGTCGGTGGGGGCGAGCTACCGCATTCCGCTATCAGGCGGTGATGCACTGACCCTCGACAATAGCTGGCGCTACCAGAGCCGGATCTTTTTCCTGCCGACTGCGCAGGAAGACCACAGTGTTTCGCAGGGCGGCTACACCCTGGGCAACGCCAGCCTGACGTACCACTTCGGCGGTCGTAATGACCTGGACGTCAGCGCCTACGTCAACAACCTCACCGACAAGCGCTACAAGACCGACAGTGTGCCGCTGCCGTTCGATATTGCCTGGGATGCGCGGGGTGATCGGCGCACCTATGGAATGTCGGTGACGACGCATTTCTGATGGGGGATAGAGCTGCGCGCCTTGCGGCGCGTGGCTTGGGATGTGTAGCGAAGCTGGCCTGAAATCAAGCCACCTCGGCAGCCTTCACGCTGTGCCGATTCACCGGCACATCCAGCGCCAGGTGATCGCGCAGCGTGCGTCCCTGGTATTCACTGCGGAACAACCCGCGTTCACGCAGGATCGGCACCACCTCATCGGTAAACCGGGCAAACGCCGCCGGTGCGCCGACGTGCACGTTGAAGCCGTCCACCGCGCCTTCCGTGAACCAGCGCTCGATCTCGTTCGCCACCGTCTGTGCTGAACCGGCAAAGCCGGTAAATGGCCGGGCAAAGCGCAGCGCCGTTTGACGCAGGGTCAGGCCCTGTTCCCGCGCCACGCGCTTGATCTTCTCGGCATGCCCGCGATAACCGTTGCTGCCCAGTTCGCCGAGGTCCGGGAAGGGGGCGTCGAGGTCGTACTGGCTGAAGTCGTGGTAGTTGAACGGCCGGCCCAGTTGCACCAGGGCCTTTTTCAGGTCCAGCTCGCCAGTGCGTTGCAGCAGCAGCGCCTGGGCCTCTTCGTCGGTGTCGGCAATGATCGGCGAGATGCCGGGGAATACCAGCACCTGGTTTGGATCACGCCCGGCCTCGGCGGCGCGGCGCTTGATGTCGGCGTAGTACTCGCGGGCGTCTTCGAAGTTGTCGACACCAGCAAAAATCCCTTCGGCGATCCGTGCCGCCAGGCCGCGCCCGGACTCGGACACGCCAGCCTGGAAAATCACCGGCTGCCCCTGCGCGGAACGGGAGATGTTCAGCGGCCCGGTAACCGAGAAGAATTCGCCTCGGTGGTCGAGGCGGTGTTGCTTGGCCGGGTCGAGGAAGCGCTTGTTGGCGCGGTCGCGGGGGAAGGCGTCGTCCTCGTAGGAGTCCCACAGTCCCTGGACCACCGCGACATGTTCGTGGGCGCGGCGGTAGCGCTCACCGTGGTCGATATGGTGCTCGCGGCCGAAGTTGCCGGCGGCACCTTCAAGGCCGGTGGTGACCACGTTCCAGCCAGCGCGGCCATGACTGATCTGGTCCAGCGAGGCGAACTGGCGGGCGACGTTGAAGGGCTCGGTGTAGGAGGTGGTCAGGGTCGCCACCAGGCCGATCTTGTCGGTGGCGCCGGCCAGCGCCGAGAGCAGGGTCAGCGGCTCCAGGCGGTTGAGGAAGTGCGGCGCCGAGTCCGGGGTGATGTAGGGGCTGTCGACAATGAACACCAGGTCGAACTTCGCCGCTTCGGCGGCGCGGGCCTGTTGTTTGTACCAGTCGATGTCGATGCTGGCGGTGCCGGGGATCTGTGGGTCCAGCCATTCCTGTGGGTCGGTGCCGACGCCGGTAAGGATGGCGCCGAGGTGCAACTGCCGTGT
This sequence comes from Pseudomonas huaxiensis, assembly GCF_003231275.1. Lineage (GTDB taxonomy): Bacteria > Pseudomonadota > Gammaproteobacteria > Pseudomonadales > Pseudomonadaceae > Aquipseudomonas > Aquipseudomonas huaxiensis. The sequence goes on along the minus strand of NZ_QKVL01000016.1, from coordinate 62,173 downwards.
GCTCATGGTTCAGGTCCTGTCGGGGGTTGAAGGGGATGGGCTCAGGCCCAGGCGTGCCGTACCAGCAGGCTGTCGGCATCCAGCGCGGCGTCCACCGCGTCGATGATCGGTTGTGCTTCGCTGCGCACCAGCCAGTCCGGGCTGACCTGGGCGAAGTGCACACGCTGGTCGCGGCCGATCACCACCACGGTCGGCTGCGGCAACTCCCAGGTGCCGGTGCCGGTGATGGCGCCGATGCCCGGGCCTTTCGCCAGCGCCGCCTGGCGCGAGGCATCGTCGAAGCTGTAGAGAATGCCGAGGCGCTGGCCGAGGGCGTTGTCCTTGTCGCTGGCGACTTGCAGAGTGAGGTGGTGCTTGTCCTTGATTTCTTTCAGGCGCTCCGGCACCTGGGGGCTGATCGCCACCAGTGGCACGCCTCGGCGTTTCAGCGCCGGTTGCAGGTTGCGTTCGTAATAGGGGATGGCGATGTTGCACGCCGGGCAGCCGGCGAAGCGGAAGAACACCAGTACCGCCGGGCCCTTGCTCACCAGTTGCTCCAGGCTGAGGCTACCGCCTTCGACCTTGAGCAGCTCGAACGGCGCGATGATGTCGCCGGCGCTGACGAAGCGCTCGGGATCAGCCTCATCCACCAGGCGCTGGCGTTGGTCGACGTTGACCTTGAGGGCCTCCGGGGCCCAGGTGCGCTGGCGTTCGGCATGCAGCTCAGCCAGCAGGTGATTGACGGATTCGCTCATGAAAGGCTCCTGTTTCGCTCAGCCGGCAACAGCTTCGCGGCGGGGTTCGAGAAAGGGGTAATCGATGTAGCCCTGGTCGCCGCCGACATAGAAGCTGGCTTCGTCCGGGGCATTGAGCGGCGCCTCCCGGCGAAAGCGTTCCACCAGGTCGGGGTTGGCGATAAACAGCCGGCCAAAGGCGACGAAATCGGCGCGGCCCTGCTCGACGGCCTGGCGCGCGCTGTCGCGGTCGAAGTCGCCGGCGAGAATCAACGGCCCTGTGAACAGCTCGCGCAGGGTCGGCGCCAGGCGGCGTTCTGGCGGCGTGGTGTCCGGTTCGATCAGGTGCAGGTAGGCGATACCGCGCTGTTGCAGTTCGCGGCCGACATGGCTGTACAACGCCAGCGGGTCGCTGTCGCGGATGCCGTCGTATTCCACGTTCGGCGAAATGCGCACGCCCACCCGCTCGGCGCCCAGCTCGGCGATGGCGGCGTCGACGATTTCCAGCAGCAAGCGCGCACGGTTTTCCACACTGCCGCCGTAGCGGTCGTCACGCTGATTGGCGCCGTCACGCAGGAACTGGTCGATCAGATAGCCGTTGGCGGCATGGATTTCCACACCGTCGAACCCGGCGCGCCCGGCATTGCGCGCGGCGATGCGGAAGTCTTCGACGCGCTGGGCGATTTCCTCGGTTTCAAGGGCGCGCGGCACCGGGAAGGGCTGCTGGCCGCTCGGCGTCGAAATCTCACCGATGGCGGCGATGGCCGAGGGCGCCACCGGCAGCAGGTTGCCCGGCAGGCGGTGCGGATGGGCCTTGCGCCCGAGGTGGAACAGTTGCTGGAAGATCCGCCCGCCTTCGGCGTGCACGGCGGCGGTCACCGGTTTCCAGGCCTCGACCTGGGCGTCATCGTGGATCGCCGAGCCACCGGGCCGGCTGACGCTTTCGCTGGAGACATGGGTGGCCTCGGAAATGATCAGCCCGGCACTGGCGCGCTGGCGGTAATAGGTCGCGACCCGCGGCAGCGGCTGGCGCGTCTGTTCGTCGGAGCGGGCGCGGCCCAGCGGGGCCATGACCACGCGGTTGGCCAGGGTCAGGTTGCCCAGCGGTGCGGTGCTGAAAAGACTCATGGGTGACTCCTGCTCAGGGGAAACGGGTTCAGTGGGTGGCCAGTTCACGGGCCAGGACGAAGATGCCCTCCATGCGCCAGTGCTGGTTTTCGTAGCGCGGGTCGCTGGCGAACTCGTCCCAGCCGGAGTCCCGTCGGTACTGGCCGACCAGGCCGCTGGCGAGCACCTGCGCCGGGTCGAGGCTGACCGACTGCTCGCAATCGGGGTGCACGTAGAGCGCGTCGCTGTGGCAGTACAGTTCGCACATGAAGCAGGTCTGGCAGGCCGACTGATCGGCAATCCGTGGCTTGCCGTCGCTGCCCACGGCCAGCACGTTGCTGGGGCAGGCCGTTACGCACTGGCTGCAGCCGTTGCAGCGGTCACTGAAGATCAACTCGATCATGCCGGCACCTCGCTGGCGTGAAGGGTCGGCAGGGCATCGCGGCGCACCCAGGGCGTGTCCAGCCCGGCGCTGCGCAGATGGCTATCAAAACTGGCGAGGCGGGCAGGTGCGTCGCTGCGCTGGTGCATGCCGCGGCTTTCCTTGCGTGCCAGGGCGCTCTGGTAGCACCAGCGGGCGCTGGCCAGCAGCGCCGCGGTTTGCCGCCAGTGCAACAGCGCCTCGGGACTGTCGACGCTGCGCTGTTCGCGCAGGCGGTCCCAATGGTTTTCCAGCACGCCGAGGGAGCGCTGCAACTGCGCGCCATGGCGGAACAGGTTTTTGTCGTAGGGGTGCAGTTCGTCCTGGATGGCGCGGATGGTCTTGCGGTGATCGTCACCCGCATTGCCATTTTTCAATAGTCCGACCTGTGCCACGCTACGTACTACGGTATCTTTCGCCGGCTGCGCCAGGGCATGCCGCGCCGCGCCGGCGCCGGCCCACTGGCCGCTGGACAACGCCCAGGACGAATTCACTGCGCCACCGCCGGAGATCGCCCCGGTCACCGCCTCGCGACTGGCCGCGTCGCCTGCGGTGAACAGGCCGGGCACGCCGGTCTGGCAGTCGTCATCGACGATTCGCAGGCCGCCGACACCGCGGATGGTGCCTTCGCCGTGCAGCGTGACCGGGAATTTGTCGCGGTACGGATCGATGCCCTGGCGGTCGAACGGCAGCATCAAGTTCGGCTGCACATACGGCAGGCGCGCGCGGATGTCCTCGGGAATGCGGTCCAGCCGGCAGAACACCGGACCTTGTAACAGCGCGCGGGCGAGGGCGTCATTGAAGCCCGGGCCCTGGGTGATCTCCAGCTCGCGGCCGGCGCCATCGAAGTAGCGGCCGAAGGTGTAGACCATCGAGCGGGTCATGGTGCTGCCGGCCGGGGCGATGCAGTAGTAGTTGGAAAACTCCATCCCCGACAGCTCAGCCCCGGCCTCGACGCCCATCAGGTAACCGTCGCCGGTGTTGGTGTGGCTGCCCAGCAGTCGGGAAAGAAAGCCGCAGCCACCGGTGGCCAGCACCACGGCCGACGCGCTGACCTGCCATTCGCGCTTGGCCTGGCGCTGCCAGCCACGCGCGCCGGCCAGTTCGCCGGAATCGTTCTTCAGCAGTTCCAGCGCCGGGCTCTGATCCAGTAGGGTGACGCCGTGTTCCAGCGTCAGTTGGCGCATGGCCCGCATGTATTCCGGCCCGCGCAGGGCGCGGTACTGCTTGTTGCCACGCTCGTCGCGAGGGAAACCGTACAGGCGGTCCAGTTGCGGCAGCGATTGCCAGGTGGTGTCGAGAATCCGCGCCATCCAGCGCGGATCGCCCAGCGCTTCGGCGCTGAGGGTGCGTTTCTCGATCACCGCTTCGCGTTGTTCCGGCGGCACCCACCAATGGCCGGGGCCGGCGGTCGCGGTCACGCCGCTGGTGCCGCAGTAACCCTTGTCGGCAAGGACCACCTTCGCGCCTTTACGCGCCGCGGCCACCGCCGCCCAGGTGCCGGCCAGGCCGCCACCGATCACCAGCACATCGGCGCGCAGGTGGAGTGGGGCGGGGGCGTTGTGAAACAGGGGAATCATGGATGCGCAGGCTCCTGCAGAGGTCGTTGGGGACGGCCTCCGCCAGGAGTGGGGTCGGGTCTGGTAGAACGATATGCCTGCGTTCGGCGCGAGGGAAAGGCTTTTTGGTTCTAAGCTAATTATGTGAGTTTGGTATTTACCGTAACCTTAAAATTAGTTTTCGTTATTTTTTCAGGGCATTCGTTCGCTTCTGTGAGGGTGTCCGCGACCTGTTTCCGGGCTGTTTCCCCACGTGCCGGTAATGGCATGAAGCACCTTCCTCAACAATACTGAAACCTGTGCAGGGAATGGCCATGACGGCGGATAACAGATGAATACGTCTTTGTTCAGGAACACCCCGACGGTCACAGGGCTCGACAGTCGCGGCCTAAGGGTGCGCGACATCACGTACCACCGTCACCCGGACTCCCCGAATGACACCAGCGAGCGTATCAGCCGCCATGTGTTCAACGCACAAGGCTTCCTGGTCCGCAGCGCTGACCCGCGCCTTCATGAGAAGGGGTTGGCGAACTTCATCTACCAGACTGACCTCGTTGGCAAAGTGCTAAGCACTATCAGCGCCGACGCCGGCATTACCCTCGCCTTGTACGACGCTGCCGGACGGCCCGGCGTGGCTATCAGCAATCTCTCTGTGGCTGAAGACGGCGCGCCCGACACGAGCGAGGTAGTGACCCGTACCTGGCAATACGAAGAGGAAGACATGCCGGGCCGTCCGCTTGCCGTTACCGAGGTGACGGCAGACGGAAGCGTTCATGTCACCGAGCGGTTTGTGTATGGGGCAAACAGTCCGGCGGAGCAGGCACTGAACCTGGCTGGGCGATGCGTTCGTCACTACGACACCGCAGGTCTGCTGCAGACCGACAGCGTGGGGCTCACCGGTACCTCGCTCTGTGTAACCCGCCACCTGCTGAGCGAGGTGGAGAATCCGACGGTGGTGGCGAATTGGCTGCCAGAAGGGATGGCGGCCAGGGAAAGTCTCCTGGCTGAAGAAAAATTCAGCACCGTAACCACCACGGATGCGACGGGTACCATCCTGAGTACCACCGATGCGAAAGGTAACGTGCAGCGCGTGGCGTACGACGTGACGGGCCAGTTGTCGAGCAGTTGGCTGACAGTGGCGGGCGGCGCGCAGCAAATCATCGTTGGCTCGCTGACTTACTCGGCTGCCGGGCAGAAGCTGTGCGAGGTCCACGGCAATGGCGTACTGACCACGTATACCTATGAGCCAGGGACACAGCGCTTGTCGGGTATTCGAACGGCGCGTGCCGGTGAGCCCTCGTCTGGAGTAAAAGTGCTGCAGGACCTGCGCTATGAATACGATCCTGTAGGCAACGTACTCAAGATGAACAATGAGGCCGAGGACGTTCGCTTCTGGCGCAACCAGAAAGTAATGCCGGTCAACGTGTATCGCTACGACAGCCTTTATCAACTGGTCGGCGCCACTGGACGAGAGATGGCGAACGCAGGTCAGCGCAACAGCAGGCTGGTGACCATTACGGAGTTCAGTAACACGACCTATGCGAACTACACGCGTACCTATACCTATGATCGCAGCGGCAACCTGACCCGAATACGCCATAGCGCGCCGGGCACGAACAATAGTTACACAACGGACATCACCGTAAGTGATCGCAGCAATCGGGGAGTATTGAGTGCCCTGACAGAGAGCCCGGCCCAGGTACACGCTCTGTTTACGGCAGGTGGGCGACAGTTGCTGCTGCAGGCGGGACAGTCCCTGGACTGGACGCCTCGCGGCGAGTTGCAGCGAGTGGTGCCGGTGGCGCGCATCGGGGCGCCGGATGACGTGGAAAGCTACCGGTACGACAGCGCCAGCCAACGGCTATTGAAGTTCAGCACGCAGAAAATCAGTTCAATCATGCAGACGCAGCGAGTCGTGTATTTGCCAACGCTGGAGTTGCGTAACACAACCCGCGCAAGTGCTCAGACAGAAGCCCTGCAAGTGATTACGGTCGGAGAGTCCGGGCGTGCACGGGTTCGGGTTATGCATTGGGAAACCGGCAAGCCTGAAGGCATCAGCAATGATCAGGTGCGTTATTGCTACGAGAATCTGCAGGGGAGCAGTAGCCTGGAAGTTGATGGCAACGGCAGAATCATCAGCCAGGAAGAATATTACCCTTATGGCGGAACTTCCGTGCTGACAGCCTCCAGTGACGTGGAGGTGGCTTATAAAACAGTACGTTACTCGGGCAAGGAACGTGATGCCACGGGGTTGTACTACTACGGTTATCGGTACTATCAGCCGTGGGTGGGCCGCTGGTTATCCGCTGATCCCCTGGGTGCAGTCGACGGCCTGAACCCGTTCTGTTTCTGCGGTGGCAACCCCGTCAGCTATATCGATAAGTCCGGCCTGGTGGGTGTCCCCATTACTCAACGTTTGAATAATGCCGAGAGCCATTGGGGAATAGCAGGAATGGAGGTCCTGCAGGGGTGGGCTGATTTTGCTCAACGGCATGCTTTTGAAGTCCAGGGCAATCAGGTAAATGCAAGGGATGTTGTGGTCAGCCAAGTAAGAGACGTAATGCTGAACCAGCCGCCAGAGCATTACAATGCTCGCTTTCAGCCGGGTACTCACTACATCAATGAACAGTCTTTGATTGAGCGGGCCAGTATCGGTCGCATTTATCGATTGGACTGGAGTTCGCCAAGCGAAATTCTCAGTAGTGGATTCAGGGCAAGTTCTGATTTCAGTGCAGTAGAGAATATGCTTCATGGGGGTATTGTTGATCAGTATGAAAACGGCTCTGAGGATTCAAATCATTCAGATGATTCTCTTGCTCGGTCTGATGCGGAAATAAGAAGACAACAGGAAACCCTTATTGCGTCTACTGAAATTACAGGTGTTGATTATTACGTTCGGGTTGGCCAGGCCAAGGGTAACCTGTATGAAATTGATGCGACCGGTATCTCCGGTGTTTCAGTCACTGACAACGTCATCAATAATCCAGGGGGGATTATCAAGTTCTTTGATGACAGTCAGGATCATCCCGTTACCCGGGAAAGCGCATATGGCATCCTGAGTAACTTTGGAATTGATATTGAACTCGAAGAGGTGCACGTCGATGTTTCTCAATTGAATGATGCCATTCGAAGGACTCCTGACAGGGTTCGCTTTATCCATCGGTATGGCTAGCTCCGGGAGAACGAAGCGCCATCGTTTCCATCGCCCCATGAATTGCTCGCCGTCTTTTTGCTATCATCCTGCCATCACTAGAGCCTGCGCACGCGAAGGCTGCTGACACAAGGATTGAAGGTAATGGCGTTATTCGTACAAAAGCCGGTTTTCTGGAACACCAACAACTACGTGGCCCCGTCTGGCGCCTTTGCCACCAGCGGCTATCCCAAGGAAAACGGCTACGGCCACGAAGAGTGGAACAACTCGCCGCGCCTGTTGCTGCGGCGTGGCGCTGAGCGCTTCCGCGTCTTCCACACCGAAGGTTTTGGCACTGCGCCGCTGATCGACAACGCCGGCCAGACCTTCGTCTTCATGACCGCCGCGCACAACGGCATCCTGCAACTGGTCGGCATCGCCGGTAACGCCGTCGGCCTGTTCGATGAACGCCTCCAGGCCCAGCGTGAAGAGATCGTCCAGAAGCTGGCCCTGAACGACCTCTGGGAAGAAGCCTGGTCCGTCACCAAAGTCCGCAGGATCCACGAGGATGACCGCCACCACTTCCTCAAGAACTGGAAACAGCACCTGCACTGGATCCCCAACTGGGTGTGCCCGGACGACTACTTCTGGTGGTTCGATGAGCCCGTGACCCTCGACCCGAATATCGTCGCCGGCAAGCAGAAGAGCTACACAGAACTTGATCTGGCCTTGGTTGGCCGAATCATGGATGCGATCCCGCAGGAGCAACGCGGCGATAAATGGGTCCGGCTGATGGACGCCATTCAATGTGCGCCAACTGAACCCGTGGCGGCTTCGGAGCGGGATGAGTTGCTGGAGGGCGCCGAGCACGTTACCGAGGTCATGGCCCAGATCCAGGCCCGACGCGGGCGCGGTAAATTCCGCCAGGACTTGCTTGAGGTCTGGGGCGGCGCGTGTGCGGTGACGGGGTTGGCCTGTACCGAAGTGTTGCGCGCTTCACATATCAAACCCTGGGCCGAATCGACGGCGAAGGAGCGGCTGGATAGCAGCAATGGCCTGCTGTTGGCGGCGAATCTGGATGCGCTGTTTTATCGCGGCTTGATCAGCTTCGATTCACGCGGGGAGATGTTTGTGTCGAAGCGGTTGTGCGAGGCGAGTTGCGCGGCGTTGGGGTTGCCGCGCAGGTTGCGGTTTGTGCCGGACGGGGTCGGGGAATACCTGGATTATCATCGAGAGCAGGTGTTCCAGCACTGATATTGGTTGCGTGGGCTGGGTGCACATCCAGCCCGTTTCGGCACGCATTGGCTGCCACTGGAAACGCCCTGAAACATAACGGTCATCCCCACCTGCGAGCATCCCGGCGCCCGCCGCCAAAAAGGTTGATGACACCGGTGATTTCCGCCCCACCCCGCAAGCAGTTCCTGATCCGCTCGGCGGACCTCAGTGCCGACGAGTTCGGCGCGCTCTTCACCCGGATGTTCGGCAGTCTTTATGCCCATCTGCCACGCCTGGACCGCAAGGTGGTCATCGCCGGGGTCTATGGCCGCTACGAGGGCGTCAGCTTTCGGCAGATGAGCTACCTGGGTGATTTCACGACGCAATTGCCCGATATGGATGACGAGATCACCTTTGTCTTTCCTACGGCGGGGCGAATCGTTTTCGAGTTGGGCGACGATCAGGTCGGGACGCCGCGCTATGGCCTGGCGGTGGAGAAAGCCGAGGTGCGTTCGGTGAGTTTTGTCGATGGCCATCAGCAGTACGGCATTTCCGTGCGGCGCGAGCTGTTCGCCCGGCGGCTGGCGACACTGCTCGGCAGGCCGGTGATGGACAAGGTGCGCTTCCAGCCGGTGGTGGACCTGACTGCCGACAGCTTCCAGGGCATCCGCGCGATTATCTCGATGGCCACCGGCAGTGCGTTCGACGGGCTGATCAACTCCAGCGCGCTGATGCCGCTGCGTCTGCAGGAGATGCTGGTGGATGCGGTGCTGGAGGCCTGGCCGCACAACCACAGTGAAGCGTTGCGCGCCCCGGCCCCGCAAATTGCGCCGCGTCATGTGAAGCTGGCCGTCGAGTACATCCGTGAGCATCCGGATGCGCTGGTGAGCGGCACCGAGCTGGCGGCACTGAGCAACGTCAGCCTGCGGGCGTTGCAGGACGGGTTCCGGCGTTTCGTGGGCAATTCGATCGTCGGCTATCAGCGCCAGGTACGTCTGGAGCGGGCGCATGCGGTGCTGCGCGGGGATTGCGCCCAGTCCATCAGCGAGCTGTCGCTGAGCCTTGGATTCAGCAACGTCGGACGCTTCTGTCAGTACTTCCAGAATGCCTATGGTGTTAGTCCGGCTGAACTCAGGAAGGGACGCTAGCCCGGCTGTGAGGCCGGGCTAGCTTTCGGTCAGAACTGATAGCTCGCCTTGAGGCCGCCACTGACGCCGTGGCTTTCACCGCCGGCGATAGCACCGACCTCGGCTCCGATGCTCAGGGCATCCAGGCTTGCCGTCAGACTGAAGGCGCCGTTGAACTGGTCGCGGTTATCAAAGGCCGCGCGTTGCTGGATATCCAGCCCGAGCAGGCGGCCGTCGCTTTGCACCTGATGATCGCCGAGGGCATGGTCGTAACCCAGCTCGATGCCCGGCACCAGTTGCCAGCCGCCACTCAGACCGACCGCGGCGAAGGTGGCTTTCACGCCTGCCGTGGCGCTGCGCCGGGTGGACTGGAGGCCATCGACGTCCAGCGCCAGTTCGCTGCCTTTTTCCTGGAAACCGGAGAGGTCGAGGTGGCTGACGCGCAGGCCCAGGCTCGGCTCCAGGGTCATGCCGTTCAACGGAATGCGATAGCCCAGCGCAAGGCTGGCGCCGCTCAATGTCCCGTGGGTATCGCCCTTGGCGCTGCCGAGGCCGGCGCCCAGTTCCCGTTTGCCGTTGTAGTCGAGCCAGCCGGCGTTGATGCCGGCATCGATGAACAGGCCCCGTTCCAGGCTGCCCGGCGCATAGCGGGCGCCGGCTTTGAGGAAGGTCAGGTCGGTGTCGACATCCCCACTGCTACTCCCGATGCTGCCACGGCTGTAGCCGAAACCGGCATGGCCACTGAGCTGTTCGGAGAAGCGTTGGGTCAGGCCAAACAGCGCGCCCTGGGTGTGTTCGTTGCTGCTGGCCGCCTGGGCCGAGCCGTCGGTGCCGAGGTAGCCGGCGAGGGCGGTGGTCCACAGGCGCGTCTGGCCGACCTTGAGGTCCAGGCCGCTGGTGTAGCTGGCCGCAGCCCGGTCGATCAACGCGCCCTGGCGCAGCAGGTAGCTGGCGGCGTCGGCATGCACCTGGCCGCCGACGGTGGACTCGACACCGCCGAGGCTGCCGGCATCAATGGCCGATTGCAGGTAGTAGTTGTAGGCGCTGTAGGTGCCGGACAGTTCGCTGTTCTGCAGTTGCTGCAACAGCAGGGCACCGGCGGCGGCGTTGCCGGCGAGGGCAGTCATGCCGGGCAGGCTGTTGTAATAGACCATCTTGCCGCGCAGCACGTAGAGCGTTTCTTGCGACAGGCCCAGGCCTTCCTTGAGGTAGTTGTCCATGCTGCCGTATTGCGCGGTGACTTCATCCAGGCCCGCTTGCAGGTAGCTGGCCTGCACGCCCAGCATTGGCCCGTAGATGGCCGCCATGCTCGACGGCATGGCGGCGAGGGTCGCGGCGACGCGGGCTGCGGTGTAGTCGTTGGTGGCCAGGTAGTCGGACATGATCGTGCCGCTGTCGACCCCGGCGATGCTCAGCAGCACGGCGGCAGTCCAGCCGGTGCGGTCCTTGCCGGCGGTGCAGTGAAACAGCGCGGCGCCGTCGGCGCTGGCCAGCTCGTTGAACAGCACGGAGAACTGCCCGCGCATGCCGGAATCGCTGACGAAGGCGCGGTTGGTTTCCTCCATCATCGCCACCGCCTGGGCGGCGCTGCTGATGGAAACGGTGGTGATATTGGAGCCGGAAGTGGTGCTGCCGATGATGTCGATGTTCTGGTACTGCGCCCCGCTGGGCAGGGTATCCGGCGTGGCGGCGATCTCGCTCGGGGTGCGCAGGTCGTAGACGTTGCTGATGCCCAGGCCGTTGAGAATGGTCAAGTCCGACGCGGTGGGCGTCAGTGCGTTGGAGCGATAGAACTGCCCGGCGCGCATCACTCCGTCGTTACTGGTGGTGTAGGCACGGGTGGTGCCGGCGACGTCACGGAAGTTGTCGATGCCCTTCAGTCGTGGTGTATCGAGAGCTTCGCCAGCCTGGACCTGGGCGACGGCGATGGACAGGCTGAGCAGGGACAGCGAACACAGGGTGCGATGGAACACGGTGTAGCCTCTGGAAAACCTTGGGGAGGCCTACTATCAGCGGCGAACGGGGCGTCAATGTGACAGAAAAGGGGTGCGCTGAAATGCATGCGCGATTGGTCCGCGGGGTGCGTTTTTGGTCTGTTATCCGCAACGGGCTCGGACAAAACACCGCTGTTTTGTAGGGAAATAATGATGCCTCGGCGGAACTAGATCGATTTCGCTCAGTCTGTAGTGGCGTATTAATGGCAATCATTCAAGGAGGCATCCAAACCGGGTTTCGATTCAGTAGCGATTCATCTTGTTTTGTCAGGCAACCGCGGCATTGCTGTGTGCCTGTCCGCTAACCTTTTCATTGCGAGGATTTTCATGAAGTTCAAGGACGTATTCCGCTGTGCCCCCGCCGCTTGCCTTGCCTCTGTTTCGAGCCGTTGTCCCCGGTTCTGATTCACGCGCCCTGCTTCAAACGAACCCGCCTCGCTGACTGAGTCGAGGGTTTTCGTTGTCGGCTGACCTGGTCAACAGGCAGCCATTCGAGTCAATGCCCTGGTCTGCATATCGCTGATTTCAACTGGCGGGACGGTTGTCGCCTGCCCGAAACAGACTGCGGCATTGCTTTATTTCGGCACATGGTTTTCGCAAGGATGAGCAACCCAATGGCGCTATTCGTTCAAAAGCCCATTTTCTGGAATACCCGCCAGTACACCGCGCCTTCCGGTGCGCCCGGCACCGGCGGTTATCCCAAGGAGCATGGTTATGGACAGGAAGAATGGAACAACGCTGCACGGATGATCGTGACCCGCGACGGGCTGCGTTATCGGGTGTTTCATACCGGTGCTCTGGGCGCCGCACCGCTGGAGCGGCATGCGGGCCGTATCTTCATCTTCATGACCGCGTCGCACAACGGCATCCAGCAACTGGTCGGCGTGGCCGGTAATGCAACGTCGCTGCTGCATGAGCCGCAGCGAGCGCAACGTGATGCGATCGTCAAGGAGCTGTCGTTGCATGAACTCTGGAAAGAGGCCTGGAATGTCCCCCGGGTCCGGCGGAATTACCGCAATGATCCACGACGGTTTCTCAAGCGCTGGCGAAACGACCTCAATCGCATGCCAAGCTGGATATGCCCTGAGGAGTTGTTCTGGTGGTTCGACGAGCCGGTGACCCTCGATCCTTGGGCAATCACCGGCAAGCGTCGATTGCTGGGCATGTTCAGCAGCTACACCGAACTGGATAGCGCGATGCTGGAGCGTATGCTCGATGCCATTCCCGTCGCGCAGCGCCAGGAACAGTGGGCGCGCCTCAACCACGCTATCCAGCGCTCTTTGACCGAAGCGGCGCTGGCGGAGGAACTTGCGCAAGGCAACGCGGTGTTTTTGCCAGGCACGGTGAGCCTGCGCGCACGCCGTGGACAGAACAAATTCCGTGAGAACCTGATGCGCATCTGGGGCAATGCCTGTGCCGTGACCGGCGTCGCCTGCCGGGAGGTATTGAGGGCGTCCCATGTGAAACCCTGGTCGGAATCCACGCCGCGGCAGCGAATCGACGGGCATAACGGTTTGTTGCTGTCGGCCAACCTTGATGCGCTTTTTGATCGTGGCCTGATTACGTTCGATGAGTACGGCCAGATGCAGATCTCCGCGCGCCTCGATGCCGCGCACCGGCAAGCGCTTGGGCTACCGCGTCCGCTGCGATTTCTGCCGAAGGAGATGCTGGATTACCTGAGATACCACCAGCAGCATGTTTTTCGCCATTGAGTGATGACGACGCCTTCGGGTGCTGAAACCCTGCGGTACTGGGCGGTTTCAGCTCAGCAATCCCGCTGCAATGTTCAAGGTAAAGCCAAGGATGGCGGTGTTGAAGACAAAGCCGATCACCGAATGAGCCAGCACCACCCGGCGCATCCCGCGCCCGCCGACACCGATGTCCGACGTCTGCACCGCGACGCTGAGGGTGAAGGAGAAATAGTGAAAGTCCCAGTAATCGGGATGGCGTTCGCCATCGGCGAAGCGCAACAGCGGTTCACTGCTGTCGCTGGTGTAGAACAAGCGCGCGTAATGCAGGCTGAAGATGGTGCCGATCAGCAGCCAGGAGCCAGCGACCGTCAGCCCGGTATAGGCGTAATGAAGGACCATTTCCTGCCCGTGCAGATCACGGCTGCCGGCCAGCTGCAGGGTCACTGCGGCAAGGCTGGCCACGGCGGCGATACTGACGACGAACAGCACCAGCGCCGCGTTTTCGTCTTCGACATCGGCAGTGCGACGCACCTTTTCAGGCGTTGCACCGAGGGTCAGCACCAGCACCAGCGTCAGGTACAGCCAGACCGCGAGGTTCCAGCCCGCCAGCACATGCTGCACGGTGTCGCCGGCGGGGATGAAGAAACCGCCCAGAATTCCGGTCAGGGCGGCGGCGCTCAGCCGCGGATGGGTATGGACCAGCTTGTGAAGTGCCATATGAACTCGCTGCGGGGAAGGGTGCGCCAACTGTAGCCCTTCGCTGGCATTGTCGTCAGGCAAAAGGGCTTGCCCGAGCCGATGTGCTCGGTCATCCTGCGCGCCTTCGGTTACCGCCCCTGTCGTCGAGGAACCCCACGGTTTGCCTGAGTCACTGCCCAACCCGCTGCTGCAATACCTTGCCCGACTGGCGCCTTCCAGCCAGTTGACCATGAAGTACATCCTTCAGGACGCCGCCGACCGCCTCGGTTTCGACGGCATCGATATTGTTGACGTCCCTTGGCACCAACTCGACCCCGCGCACGTTACCGACCTGGTGGCGGTGTTGCGCAGCGATGGCTACGCGCCCAACAGCTCGTCGCTGTACGTCAACGCCATTCGCGGGGTGATGAACGAAGCCTGGCGCCTGGGCCTGATCGACCAGGAGCGCCTGCTGCGCATCCGTGAGGTCAAGGCCGTGCAGGGCACGCGCCTGCCGGTGGGGCGCAACCTCAAGCGCACGCTGATCCGCGAACTGATGGACGTCTGCGCCGCCGATCCACGGCCTCAGGGGCTGCGCGACGCGGCGGTGATCGGCTTGCTCTACGGCACTGGCATGCGCAAATCCGAGTCGGTCAACCTTGATCTGGCCCAGGTGGATTTCGCCGAACGCAGCCTGCGGGTGCTCGGCAAGGGCAACAAGCAATTGATCAAGTACGCGCCGGCCTGGGCTTTCGAGAAGCTCAATGCCTGGCTGGCCTTCCGCCGTGAGCAACTGCCCGCAGGCCAGGAAGACGACAGCTTCCTGTTCAACCGCATTCGACGCGGCAGTCACATCACCCGCGAGCGCATCACCAAGCACGCCATCTATTACATCGCCCGCCAGCGCGGCCAGCAGGTCGGGGTGAAGATCATGCCCCATGATTTCCGCCGCTCGTTCATCACCCGGGTGATTGAAGAACACGACCTGTCGATCGCGCAGAAACTGGCGCACCACAGCAACATCCAGACCACCGCGAACTACGACATGCGCGACGATAACGAGCGGCGGCGCGCGGTGGATCGATATGACTATTGAACGTGCAGTTTAATCGTCGTTACTCAAACGCCTCCTGCCCGGGTTACCTGTTATTTCTGTCAGTATCAGGAACATTCGCATTGCCCTAGCCTGAGTGTCGCCAGTATCAGCAGCGCTGAGAGTTATCTGGTGACCTTAATTACTCAATCAAGGACCGGCGACATGGAAAACTTTATACGCAATGGTGATTTTCGCGAGGGGCTGAACCATTGGAAAGCCAATCGTGAAGTGGATACCGCCAAGGACGGTGACCTGCACTATGCCTTCTTTGGCCAAGGGATCCAGATTCGTCAGGAATTCAGCGGCCTTGAAGGCGGTACAAACTATATCTTCCGGATGGAAACCAGCAGGCTGCCGCTGGAGTCTGCTGCCAGCCTGCCGTCCATCGGCACAGATCCGGCCAAGTGGCTGACACTGCCTTCGGAAGTCTGGCTCAGGGCATTGATGGTGTTGTCGTTGAATGACGGGAGCATCGAACACATCATCTCCAAGCCTTGTATTGCCTATCCCTCCTGGGGAATGGCCGGGTTCCTGTTTACCGCGCCCGTGGGTTTCAAATCGGGTATCGCAACTATCCTGGTTCCCGTCGGAGAGGATCAACCCAAGATCGAGATGGGTGTGACCCATATTGAAATCGTCAAAGCCTAACGCGCGTCTGACCGTTCTTGGATCAAGTAAAACCCGATAAGTCAGTGACCGACATTCGATGGCTGACTTATCGGGTATCGGTATGTTCGCTGCATCATTTGATTGGCCGGTAACGGCTGACTTCCACATGTTCGATCAGTTGACCGACCGTTGCGAAATCGATGCTGACCTCATCGGGGATTTCAATACTGAACTGGTCCTCGACCATGATCAGAATCTCCAGCGCATCCATCGAATTGACGGCGAGGTCATCGCGAAAGCGCTTGTCCCGCGTCATCTGGCTGTGGGGAAGGTGTTTCTTGTCGGCAACAATGGAATAGATGAGTGTTTCGGGATCGCTTGTGATGTCCATGATCGTGCTCCGCAGGCCCCAAGGGACAAGGTTATTCCAGCAGAACCTTCGTTGAAGCGAAACTGACAGAAATGTCAGTAGGCCATTAGTGAATGCTGGAGGCCAGTTCGAAGATCGGCATGTACATCAGGATCACGATCAGCCCGATCAGCAGCCCGATAAACGTCATCAGCAGCGGCTCGAACAGGCGCACGAACCACTCGATCCAGCGCCCGATCTCGGCGTCGTAGAAGTCCGCGCTGCGCTCCATCATCTGGCCGACGTTGCCCGACTGTTCGCCCGCCCGCAGCAGGCGCAGCGATACCGGCGTCACCAGGTCGCCCGCTTCCAGCGCCGCCGACAGCGATACACCTTCGCGCACCCGTTCGCCGGCCTGGTCGAGACGGGCGGCGGCGCTGCTGCCGAGCAGGCCGCGGGCCATGCCCATGGCGGTGAGAATCGGGATGCCGCCTTGCAACAGGATCCCCAGCGAGCGGTAGAAGCGCGCCAGTTCGTACATCACCAGCCGCCGATGCAAGGCCGGCAAGCGCTGTAACTGGCGACCCAACCAGCGCCGTACCGGTGGCTGGCGTTGCAGCACGGCGACGGCCAGCGACAGCCCGGCGCAACCGGCCAGCAGTTCGACCTGATGCCGTTGCAGAAACAACCCGCCGTACATCAACCACTGCGACAGCCACGGCAGGTTGCTGCCCAGTCCTTCGAATACCGCGCTGAAGCGCGGCACCACGTAGCCCAGCAGAAACAGCACCACGCCGCCGCCCACCAGCAACAGCAACAGCGGGTAGATCGAGGCGCTGACGATCTTCTGCCGCACCTCATCCAGACGCTGGCGATAGCCGACATAGCGGCGCAAGGCTTCGGCCAGGGCACCGGTCTTTTCGCTGGACTGCACCAGCGCCACGAACAGCGGCGGGAAAACCGCCGGCAACTGCGTCAGCGCCTGGGAACAGGACTTGCCCTCGTAGAGCAGGCGCACCAGGGTATCGAGGGTCTTGCGGGCCTGAGGCGCGGTTTCCTTTTCTGCCAGGCTTTGCAGGGCGTCGATCAGCGGCAGGCCGGCGTCGAGCAGGGTACCCAGCTCCTGGCTGAACAGCAGCAGGTCGAAATGTTCGCGGCGGGGCCGGCGCAGGCGGGCGAAGCGCTCGGCGTTGTTGGCGCTGAGCACTCGAAAACCTTGCCGTTCGACCTGTTCGCGGGCCTGGGCGAGGTCCACGGCGTCGATCTCCAGGGCGACCACCCCGGCCTTGCCCAGGGCCTTGAGCTTGTAGCGCATTGGCGTATCCCCCGTGATCAATTGACGATTTCGGCGTTCTCGCCGTCCCCGCCGGGCTGGCCGTCCTTGCCCAGGGAGAGCAGGTCGTACTCGTTGTTTTCGCCGGGGTAGCGGTAGATGTACGGGTGGCCCCAAGGATCGTCCGGTACCTTCTTCTGCAAATACGGGCCCGTCCAGCGGGCTTCGTCGCTCGGCGCGGTGACCAGTGCCTGCAAGCCTTGTTCAGACGACGGATAGCGCCCGACCTCCAGCCGATACAGGTCCAGCGCCTTGGCCAGCCCTTCGATTTGCGCTCGCGCCACCTTGGCTTCCGAGCGGCCCAACTGGCTGAAGTAGCGGGGCGCGACGATCCCGGCCAGCAGGCCCAGGACCACCAGCACCACCAGCAGTTCGAGCAGGGTGAAACCGTGTTGCGTGCGACGTTGTCGGTTCATGGCCGGGGCCTCCTCCAGAGCGTGTGCGAGGGCTTATGCAAAGGCCGTGCGCGTCTGCGCCGGGGCCCGTGGCGCTGCGGCCCGGCGGGCGGCACAGTGCTTGCGTTGACCTCTCCACGCCCGCCCCGAACGGGGCATAACCCCCACTTTCTGGGGAAAACCGGGAGGAGACGATCATGCGCATCGTGACCACCGCACTGCTGGCCTGGCTGGCCACCCTCCAGCCGGCCCAGGCCGACGTGTACATCTCCGTCAGCGCCAGTGGCGCCTACGTCCTGTCCAACGTTCACCGGCCGGGCCGGCAGTACCAGCGCGTGGTCGCCGAGCCCGGGCTTGCCGCGACCCGCCCGGAACTGGTGACCGGCAAGCCTTACGCTGAACTGATCGCTGCGGCGGCCAGGGCCAACGACCTGCCGGAGGCCTTGTTGCATGCGGTGGTCCAGGCCGAATCGCGCTACGACGCCAATGCCCGCTCAGGTGCCGGAGCCATGGGTTTGATGCAGTTGATGCCGGATACGGCGAAGGAACTGGGGGTGAGCAATGCCCTGGATCCTGCGGCCAACCTTGACGGCGGCGCGCGGTATCTCAAGCGCATGATGAAACTGTTCAACAACGACATCGCCCTGGCCGTCGCCGCGTATAACGCCGGGCCGGATGCGGTGCTGAGTCGGGGCCGGGTGATCCCGCCGTTTGCCGAGACGCAGCGGTATGTGCCGGAGGTGTTGCGGCATTACCGGCTGTTGCGGGGGGAGTGAGGGGTTTATTCGGGAAGTCGGGGCGCCCAAAGGCGCTAGCCACCAGTTTTTCAGCGCTCTCAAGATCGAGCGCCGCCCGCGCGGCGCATCGCGAGCAAGCTCGCTCCTACAAGGGCTGACTCGATATCGCGCCGTACAAACAAAGCGGTCAACCATGGCCTGACAGGCATAGGTACGTTGCAACCAACTGTAGGAGCGAGCTTGTCGGGGCGCCGAACCGTCGCGATGCGCCGCGCGGGCGGCGCTCGATCTAAAGAGCGCTGAAAAACTGTCGGCTAGCACTTGGTAGCCATTACTCGGTCTTTTGCCAAAAACCCTCCAGCCCCCCAATTCCCCAAAAACCGGGTAATCCCCGGGCCCCTTTCCCCAATCCCCTTCACAACCCGCCGCTATCCCCTTGAAAAACAACACGTAAAAACTCTGGCGCGGCCCTTGCAATCCCGTCGTAAACGTCCCGACCGAGGCGCGCCACGATGATCACTGTCAAAGGCACTCTGTTGCCCTCCCTGTTGTCCCTGGCCCTGGCTGTATTGGCTATCCCGTTGTCCGCCCAGGCGGCGATCCGCTGCGAGCGAACGCTGGTGGCGAATGTCGTCGCGCTGGACCAGCCGCTGATGTTCAACCGCCTCGGCGCGCAGAACGCCAATGGCATGATGTTCGCCCTGCGCCGTGATGTGGTGGACGAGCACGATGTGCTACTGAGCAAGGGCGGGGCGGCGGTGCCGGGCAAGGTGTCGCTGCGCCCGGACAAGCGTCCGCGGCCTATCGTGCTGCGGGTCGCGGCGGGGGACTGCCTGACGATCAATCTGCAGAACCTGCTGGCCTACCAGGCCAATCCGAACAAGGACCTGACCGACGCCGAGCACGACCCGATCGTCGATGATCAGGTCAGCGATCGCCATGTCGGTTTCCAGGTCAATGGCCTGCAGCCGGTCAACGGTATCCAGGACATCGCCGCCTTCACCGGACGCAACGGCAACTTTCTGGTGGCGCCGGGCAATACCCGCTCCTACACCCTGTATGCCGAGCGCGAAGGCGCTTTCGCGGCGACCAGCAAGGGCGCGACCTTCGGTGGCGAAGGCGCTGCGGGCAACGTCGCCAATGGCCTGTTCGGCCAGGTGATCGTGCTGCCCAAGGGCGGGCGCAGCTACCGCAACACCCTGACCGAGGAAGAAATGCGCATGGCCACCACCGGCCGCGCACCGACCGGTCAGCCAGTGGTGGATTACGAAGCGCGCTACCCGCAGCGCGAACCGTGGATCCGCGAAGGCAAGGCCGGCGCGCCAATTGTCGCGATGGTCGATGGCAGCGAGATTGTTTCCAGCGAAGCCGACGCCGTAGTCATGGGCCCCAACACCGACGGCAGTTTCCCGGCCTCGACCTACCCGCTGGAAAGCCTCGGCAAACGCAACCCGGCGCTGCCCAACCGGCTGGAAGCGTTCCGCGATTTCTCCTCGATCTTCACTGATGAAGCCGCCGCGACCCAGGCCTTCCCCGGCTATTGGTCGGATCCGGTGATGGGCCACGTGCTGGAGCCGGCGCGGGATTCGTTCATGATCAACTACGGTTCCGGTGGCATGGGCGCCGAGGTGGTGGCCAACCGCTTGGGCGTGGGGCCGATGCATGATTGCCTGTCGTGCGCCTACGAGGAATTCTTCCTCAGTTCGCACACCGTCGGCGACGTGGCGATGCTGGTGGATGTGCCGGCCAACGTCGGCCTGGAGAACATCCGTCCCGGCGAAACCCCGGATCCGCGCGACACCGGGGTCAAGGCGACGATGGCGCTGTACCCGTCGGAACCGGCCAACGTCAACCACAGCTACATCGGCGACTTCATCAAGTTCCGCAATAGCCACAACGGTCACGAGCAGCACATTTTCCACCTGCATGGGCATCAGTGGCTGTTCAACCCGAATGACGATAACTCCGACTACGTCGATGCCCAGGGCATCGGTCCGGGCATCGGCTACACCTACGAAATCGCCAACGGCGGCTCGGGCAACCGCAACCGGGTAGCCGGCGACGCCATCTATCACTGCCATTTCTATCCGCACTTCGCCCAGGGCATGTGGAGCATGTGGCGGGTTCACGATGTGTTCGAAGAAGGCACCCGCCTGGAAGTCTCGGGGCAGGGCGCCGACAGCTATCACACCACGCCGTGGGCCCTGCGCAGCGGCAAACCGGCCACTGGCGCCCGGGCCTTGCCCGATGGCGAGATTGTCGCCGGCACACCGATTCCCGCCGTGGTGCCGCTGCCAGGCAAGGCCATGGCGCCGATGCCGGGCAAGGTCGCGGTGATTCCGAAAATGGCCGCCGAGCTGGTCGCCCGTCATGACGACGATGAGCCTGAAGACGATGACGATGACGACGATTCGGCCCATGACGGCGAACTGCGCGCCATTGGTTCGGTGGTCCTGGTCGATCGCGGCGAAACCAACCGCAACGCCGATGGCAGCCTGAAAAACCCCGGCTATCCGTTCTGGATCGGCGGGATGGAAAGCACCGTCGGTCAACGGCCACCGACCCCACCGCTGGACATGCTCGACACCGACAAGGCGCGCAGCCTGCGCGACAGTGGCAACAGCCTGTGGGCCAACCTCGACCCGGCCCAGTCCGCCGGCTGGGATGGCGGCCTGCCGCGGCATGCGCTGGACGGCGT
This sequence comes from Pseudomonas huaxiensis, assembly GCF_003231275.1. Classification (GTDB taxonomy): domain Bacteria; phylum Pseudomonadota; class Gammaproteobacteria; order Pseudomonadales; family Pseudomonadaceae; genus Aquipseudomonas; species Aquipseudomonas huaxiensis. The sequence continues at coordinate 41,321 of NZ_QKVL01000016.1, read as the reverse complement.
GGCGGCGGGCGGTGTCGCCCATGCCACCACCACAGCGCTGGATTTCTCCAAGGAAATCACCCGCGCCAAGGCGGTATTCATGCCGGAAGAGGGCACCGAGGTCGAACAGGCGGCCATGCGTTTCCACTCCAAACCCGAGCACCCCAGCTACGCGCTGTTGCCGGGTCGCCAGGTGGTGGCCAAGGCGTTCCGCACCAACGGTGCTTTGCCGGTAGCCGGCGCGCCGTACTACGAACCATGCATGGATGACCGCGCCAAGCGCCTGACCCAGGCCTCGCCACTGGGCGAATACCACAGCGGCGAGCGTCTGGACGGCATGAGCTTCACCGGCTCGTCGCCGTTCACCGCTGACCGTCCGCGCATCTACAAGGGCGCCAATATCCAGTTCGACGCCGTCTACAACAAGGTCGGCTACCACTTCCCGCAGGCGCGCATCATCGCCCTGTGGGAAGACGCCTGGCCGGTGATCACCAAGCAGCGTCCGCCAGAACCGCTGGTCATGCGGATGAACACCTTCGACTGCGTGATGTACCAGCACACCAACCTCATCCCGGCGTTCTACGAGATGGATGACTATCAGGTGCGCACGCCGACCGATGTGATCGGTCAGCACATCCACCTGCCCAAGTGGGACCTCACCGCCGCAGACGGCTCGGCCAACGGCTGGAACTACGAGGACGGCATTCTCTCGCCCGGCACCGTGGTCGAGCGCATCCACGCCATCCGCGCGTTCAACCAGTGCCTGAGCAGTGACCCGCGCGACGGCAGCGCCGAATGCCCGAAAGCCAAGGCGCATCCGTTCTTCGGCCGCTATGGCCGCGCCGACTGGCTGGGCGCGCGTACGCAGATGCAGCGCTGGTTCACCGACCCTGTGGTCAACGTCAACAACGTCGACCGGGGCCTGGGCACCATCTTCACCCACGACCACCTCGGCCCATCGACCCACCAGCAACTGGGCCTGTACGCCACCGTGCTGGCCGAGCCGGCCGGCTCCACCTGGTTCCATGCCGAGACGGGCGAGGCGCTGTACAACACCGCGCAACGCGAAGACGGCGGGCCGACCTCGTGGCAGGCGGTGATCGCCACCGGTGACCTGGACAACGACGGGCGCAACGACAGCTACCGCGAGTTCTTCCTGGAATACAGCGACTTCCAGCATGCCTACGAGGCGGGCGTCTATGTCGGCGCCGGACCCAACGGCATCCCCAACGCCCAGGCCTATCCGGCCAGTGCCGACAGCTTCCGCTACGCGATCAACCCGCCGGTGCGGCAGAAAGCCTCGAACCTGCTGGAGTCGGTGGTGGAATCCCGTGGCGGTCTGACCCCAGGCTGCCCAAGCCGGCCATGCCCGCAGGCAATCTCCGTGGATGACCCCGGCATGTTCGTCGTCAACTACCGCAACGAGCCACTGGCCCTGCGGGTGTTCGACCCGAACAAGGTCGCCCCGGACGGCAAGCGCGGCATGCAGGCAGACGGCCTGGCTGGTGATCTCGCCTTCGCCATGCAAACCCGTACCGACCGCGCGATTGCCGCGATGAACCTGTCGCCCGCAGCGATCACCCAGGCGGTCGGCCCAACCGGCGGCACCACGCAATTCCCGCCGCATATCAACAAGGCCGGCGCCGAGCCGGGTGACCCGTTCACGCCGATGCTGCGCACCTATTCCGGTGACAATGTGCGCCTGCGCATGCACGCCGGCGGTCATGAGGAGGAACACAACGTGACCCTGCACGGCGTCAAGTGGCTACAAAGCGGTTCGGGTTTCGGCAGCAGTTCCAACTCGGGGTGGAAAGCCTCGCAGATGGTCGGCATCTCCGAGCAACTGGGCTTTATGGCACCCGTGTCGATGGTCTCCAGTTCGGCCGCGCCCAACGGCGACTACCTGTATTCCCTGGATGCTTCGCTTGAGGGGTACTGGAACGGCATCTGGGGCGTGATGCGCAACTACACCAACAGCCGCAGCGACCTGTTCGCCTTGCCGAACAACCCGCAGCCGATGGCCGCGCGCAACACCGTGGCGTTCGACGGTATCTGCCCGCGCTACACCGCCAATACCAACGGCATCGGCACCCGGCCAACGGTCACCCGCAGCTACGAAATCGTCGCCGCGCTGGCCAACGACATCCTCGGCAACCCGCAAGCGGTCAGCATCACCGACCCGGCCGGAGCTGCCCAGCATGTCGGCGGGCCGCTCAAGGCCAACGGTGGCACGCTGACCTACAACACCCGCACCACGGCGATCCCGCAGGTCAGCGTGATGGACCCGGAAGACGGCGAGGTCTTCACCATCGGTGGCCACGCCGGGCCGCTGCATGACCCGACCGCCGTGCTCTATGTGCGCAAGGCCGACCTTGACGTCAGCACCGGCAAACTCAAACCCGGCGTGCCGATCGAGCCGCTGGTGCTGCGCGCCACTGCCGGCGAATGCATCAAGGTCACCCTGGAAAACCGCCTGCCGCTGGTGATGCCGGACCTGGCCAGCACCGCCTCGATGCAGAACGTGGTCAAGCGCGACCGTAACGGCAGCGAAGGCTCCACTGCCTTCAACAACAACCTGATGCGGCCGTCCAGCCATGTCGGTTTCCACGCCCAGTTGCTGGCCTACGACATCACCAAGTCGGACGGCGTCAACGTCGGCCAGAACCCGGTGCAGACCGTACCGCCGCGGGCCGGCAACAGCGGTGCCTGGCCGAACAAGGTCTATCAGTACTACGCCGGTCACCTGGAACGTGAAGGCAAGCCGGTGTCGCAACTGGGCCGCGCGGTGGACAACATCAACACCACGCCGATCGAGTTCGGCGGGCTGAACATCACCCCCGCAGACGTGATCAAGCAGGGCCAGAAAGGCCTGGTCGGCGCCATGAGCATCCTGCCGCTCAACGCCACCTGGACCGAAGACAGCGCCAGCCGTGCCTCGGCCACTGTGCAGGTCAGCGGGCAGGCCGCCTACCGTGATTTCGCCACGGTCTGGCAGCGCGCCCTGAACATGCGTTGGGCCGATGGTCGGCCGGTGGAGGGCATCAACACCGAGGGCAATGGCGTGCCGGGCGATCCGAAGGACAACTCCGGCATGGCCATCAATTACAAGAGCGAACCGCTGTGGTTCCGCTTCGGCCTGGCCCCGGACGCGCCATTCGGCCACGCCGATGGCAGCGGCTGGGCTGACGTCGGCAACGCCCATATGGCCTACGCCAACCTGCTGGTCGGCGGCGATCCGCAGACCCCGGTGCTGTGGGCCAAGCCCGGTCAGCCGTTCCGCACCCATGTGCTGATGCCGACCGGTGGCAGCCGCGGCGTCACCTATCAGTTGGACGGGCACCTGTGGCCATTGCACGCCCTGCAAGCGGAGAAATCCGACACCGGCGGCTACCCCATGGGCCTGCCGGGGATCGGCTCGGTGCGCTTCGCCTACAACCCGATGGCGATGTACATCGGCGCCCAGGAAAGCGTGTTGCCAGCGGCGCACTTCAGCTTCATGCACCCCAGCGCCGGTGGCGGCAACGCCATTCCGGGCGACTACCTGTTCCGCGACTACGCCGCCTACGGCAACGCTTCGGGACTCTGGGGGATCCTCCGGGTCACCAACGAAACCCCGCCCGCCACGGCACCGGCGCAGTAATCAGGGGGCAGGCGCATGAACAAGAAGAACAAGTCGCTGTACCTGGGGCTGATGACCGGTGTGCTGCTGATGGGCATCGGCGTTGCCTACGAAAGCCTGTGGTGCGACCCGCGCGCGCCACTGGCGGTCGGGCCCGACCTGGGCGCCAGTCGCCTCAGCCGCGATGGCGTCACCGTGGAGTTCGACGCCACGCCGCTGGGCGGCAGCGGCGGCCTGACCGAAGGCGCCTACGCCAGCATCCGCTTCAAGGTCACCGACCAGAACTCCGGGCAGCCGCTGTCCGGGGTGGCGCCGGGGGCCTGGATCGACCCGGCGCTGAGCGGCGACGCGGCCCGGGACCGGGACAAAAGCTGCAAGGCGCGGGTCGCGCTGTTTCTCAAGAGCAGCATCGGCGCGCGGCCGCTGATGGACCTCAACAGCTACTTCCTGCTGGTGCTGAACAAGGACGCCAGCCTCACCGTGATCGACCCGTCGGTTTCGGTGGGCGGGGTCACCAGCACCCTGGCGCGTATCGGCCTCAGCGACACGCCGATGGACTGGGTGGCCAGCGGCGACGACAAGCAGGTTTACGTGTCGATGCCGGCGGCGGGCAAAGTGGCGTTGATCGACACCACCACCTTCCAGCACGTCGAAGACCTGCCCGCCGGGCAGCAACCGGTACGGGTGGCGTTGCAGCCCGACCAGCGCCTGCTGTGGGTCGGCAACAACGCCACCGACGACGCTCACAGCGGTGTCAGCGTGATCGACACGCAGAAGCGCGCGCTGCTCAAATTCATCCCCACCGGCAAGGGCCATCATGAAATCGCCTTCAGCCACGACTCGCGCTACGCCTTTGTCAGCAACCGCGACAGCGGCACCCTGAGCGTGATCGACGGCAGCGACCTGAGCCTGCTGAAAACCCTCAAGGTCGGCCCGCACCCACTGTCGGTGGCGTATTCGGCGCTGTCCCAGGCGGTGTACGTGGCTGACGGTCGCGACGGCAGCATCAGCGTGATCGATGCTCGCAACCACGCGCTGCGCAGCCGCATCCAGGCGCAACCGGGGTTGGGGCCGATGCGCTTCAGTCGCGACGGGCGCTACGGCATAGTCCTCAACACCCTGGAAAACCGCGCCGTGGTCATTGATGCCGGCAGCGACCGGTTGCTGCACAACCTCGACGTCTCCGCCGAGCCGTATCAGGTGACCTTCACCCAGGCCTACGCCTACGTGCGTGGCCTGGCCTCGTCGAAAGTGACCATGATCAACCTGTCGAGCCTGGGCGAGGGGCGCACGCCGATCACCCAGGGCTTCGACGCCGGCCCGGCCGCGCCGCGCCAGGCCGGTGACCTGCCGCTGGCGCAGGGTCTGGCGGTGGCCCGTGACGAGAACTCGGTGTTCGTGGTCAACCCGGTGGACAACACCACCTATTTCTACGCCGAAGGCATGAACGCACCGATGTCCGGCTACGCCAACCGCGGTTCCAACGCCCGCGCCGCGCTGGTCATCGACCGCAGCCTGCGCGAGGTGGCACCGGGGGTCTACAGCTCGACGGTGAAGCTGCCCGCGGCGGGGGATTTTGACGTCGCCTTCCTGCTCAACCAGCCGCAGATCATCCATTGCTTCAGCACCGAAGTGGCGGCGGCGCCGGACGCGGCTCACCGGCGCACGCCACGGGTGGAATTCCTGATGGAACGCCCGGTGGTCCATCAGGGCAGCCCGTTCGTGGCGCGCTTCCGCCTGCTCGAAGGCAGCGGCGAGCCGCGCAAGGGCGTGCGCGATCTGTCGCTGCGCTACTTCCTCGCGCCGTCGTCGCGGGCCCGCAGCAGTGAAGTGGAAGAAGTCGGCGAGGGCGTCTACCAGGCCGCGCTGCAGTTGGGCGAGGCCGGCGCCTGGTACCTGCATGTACAGGCGCCGTCGTTGGGCGATGCCTTCGCCGAGAAAAACTACACCAGCCTGCGGGTGCTGCCCGTCAAGGCGCAATGATCCCAGCACGAGGAACGCGCGATGAAATCCGTCAAAGCCCGCAGTTTCCTGGCCCTGTGCCTGTTGGCCGGCGCCATTGCCCAGGTTCACGCTCATGGTGGCGTCGATCACAGTGCCCATGACGCCCCCGCGGCCCATCAGGAAAAGACCCAGGTGCGTTTCGCCGATGTCGCCCTGCTGGACCAGGACGGCATGCCGGTGCGCCTGGAAAAAGACCTGGTCGCCGACCGCATCACCGTTATCGGTTTCATCTACACCCGCTGCACCACGGTGTGCCCGGTGGTGTCGTCGATCATGGGCAAGGTCCAGCAGCGCCTCGGCGGGCGGGTGGGCGAGGAGGTGCAGTTGGTGTCGCTGAGCGTCGATCCCCAGCACGATGACCCGAAACGCCTGAATGATTACGCCCGGGCCTTCCAGCACGGGCCGGGCTGGCGCTGGCTGACCGGCACGCCTTACGCGGTGACTGAGACCCTCAAGGGCCTGGGCAGTTTCAGCGCCGACCTGGGCAACCACCCGCCGCTGATTCTGGTGGGCGATGGCCGCACCGGTCACTGGACGCGGTTCTACGGCTTCACCGACCCGGACAAGTTGGTCGGCGAAGTGGACCGTCTCAGCGCTCGCCGGGTACATGCCCGCCACACCGCGATTGCCCAGGAGCACAGCCATGAGTGAAGTCAGCGTGCGTCGCCCCGGCATGAAACCTTTCGATTGGCTGGTGCTCGGCGCCTGCCTGTGGATTCTCGCCAGCGTCGCCATGGCCCATGAGGGCCATGCCAAATCGGCGCCCGCTGAGTCGGCTCCCGCTGAGTCGGCGCCCGCTAAGTCGGTGCCCGCCGCGCCGCCGCCCAGCGTCGGCACCCACGATGCCCAGGCGTATTTCACCGACACCGAACTGCTGGACCAGAACGGCCGGCGCCTGCGCTTTTACAGCGACGTGTTGAAAGACAAGGTGGTGCTGCTCAACGTCATCTTCACCCACTGCAACGACGCCTGCCCGCTGATCACCCGCAAGCTGCGCGAGGTTCGCGAGGCGCTGGGCGAGAAGGCCGGCGAGGTGACCTTCATTTCCATCAGCAGCGACCCGAGCAACGACACCCCGCCAGTGCTCAAGCGCTTCGCCGAGCAACAGGGCGTGGACGGGCCCAACTGGTTGTTCCTCACCGGCGCTCAGGCCGATATCGACCGGGTGCTGGGGCGCCTGGGGCATATCCTGCCCAGCCCGGAGCAGCATTCCACCCAGTTGATCGCCGGCGACGTCGCTGGCAAGCGCTGGAGCAAGATCCGCCCGGACGCGCCGCCCACGGCCATCGCCCAGCGCCTGCAATTGATGACCCTGCCACTGGCCGGGCGCTGAATCATGAACCGCCTGTGCGCCACACTGCTGCTGGCTGCGCTGACTCTGGCCCAGACCGCGCTCGCGCTGGAACTGACCCCGCAGGAGTTGGCCGGCAAGCGCCTGTACCGCGAGGGTGTGGCGGCTGCTGATGGGCAGGTCACGGCGTTGGTCGGCGCGGCGAACATGCAGGTGCCGGCCAGCGTGGTGCCTTGCGCCAACTGCCACGGTCGCGATGGCCGCGGGCGCCCGGAAGGCGGGGTTCGTCCGCCCGAGCTGAGCTGGCAGCGGCTGGTGCTGGCGGGCGGTGAACGTCAGGTCAATGGCCGACACTACCCGGCCTACAGCGATGCCAGCCTGGCGCGGGCCATACAGCAAGGCGTTGATCCGGCAGGCAACCGCCTGGACCCGGCCATGCCGCGTTTTTCCCTGTCGATGGCCGACCAGCGCAACCTCAACGCGTACCTCAAACGCCTGGCCGAGGACCACGATCCCGGCGTCGAAGAGCAGTTCCTGCGGCTCGGCACGCTGTTGCCTGCCGAAGGCGAGCTGGCGGATGCGGCGCGGGTGGTACGGGCCATCGTCTCCGGGCGCATCGAGGCGATCAATGCCAGCGGCGGCATTCATGGCCGCACCTTGCAGTTGTCGGTGATCGATCCCGGCCCGGATCGGGCCAGCGCCGAGGCGGCCTTGACCCGCTTGCTGGATGAAGAACAGGTGTTCGCCCTGGTCATGCCGCTGGCGCCGGCGCTGGACGATACGCTGGCCGCGCGCCTGGAACAGGCCGGGGTGCCGCTGATTGGCGCCCAGGCCCAGGAAAATGACAGCCGGCAGATCTTCGATCCGCTGCCGGGGCTGCACGAGCAGTTGCTGAGCCTGGCCGACTACGGCGCAGCGTCCCTCGACCTGCGTCAGCGCCCGGCGCGCATCCTCTACAGCGACCCGGCACACGCCGCGTTGGCCCGGCTGCTGCTGGCCGACCTGCAACAACGCGGCTGGACGCAGCTGCAATTGCAGCCTTTCGAAGGCAGGGCGGTGGAGGGCGAGGCGGTGTTTTTCCTCGGGCTGGCGCCGGCCTTCAGCGAATTGACCGCCGCGCTCCAGGCGGCGGGGCGCACGCCGTACCTGTTCGCCGCGTCCAGCCAGGTCGCCGGTGAACTGATGCAGGTGCCGGAGCAGTGGTCGCGGCGAGTGTTTCTGGCCTATCCCTTCGTGCCCGGCGACTGGAGCCCGGCCGGGCGCGCGGCGCTCAACGACCTGCGCCGTCGCCAGGGGCTGGACGGCCGACAGGCGCTGCTGCAGGTCGGCGCCTGGTGTTCGATGGTGTTGCTGGAAGAAGGCCTCAAGCGCGCTGGCCGCGACGCCAGCCACGACAAGCTGGTCAACGCCCTGGAAAGCCTGCACGACATCGACACCGGCCTGACCCCGCCTTTGGGTTTCGGCCCCGGCCGGCGCCAGGGCCTGGCGGGCGCCCATGTGGTCACGCTGTCGATGCCCGGTCCACTGTTCTACCCGGTGGCGCCTTATACCCGTCCGGCCGATCGGCCATGAGATCTGCCAAGAGAGGTGTGCGATGAAAATCTTCCTGTTGATCCTGGTGCTGATCGCCGCAGCCCAGGCGTTTCTGCTCAAGGCCGAGGAGGGCGGCGAGGCGGCGGTGCGGGTCAATGGCGTGGGTATCAGCGCGCTGCGCGTTGAGCGTTATTTCGCCGAGTACCTGGAAGACCAGGGCCGCGCCCTCACCAGCATCCGCAGTCCGAGCCTGTACCAGCGCCTGCGCGAACAGGCGCTGGAGCAATTGATCGCCAAGGAACTGCTCTGGCAGGAAGCGCGCCGGCGTGGCATCGAAGTTGACGAAACCGCCGTGCAGGCACGGATCGAAGACCTGCGCCGAGCCTTCCCCGACAGCGCCGGCTTCACCCGCGCCCTGGCCGATGCCGGCTTCGATGAGGCTTCGTTCGCCGACTACACTCGTCATGAGATCGCCGCGCAGCAGGTGTATTCACTGCTTGGCCAGGTCTCGCCGCCCACGGATGAAGAGGTATTGGCGTTCCATCAGGAGCGCCGACAAACTGCGGCAACTGCCTCGAACCAACAGGACGAAAGTCCGGTCGAACGAGAGCAGGGACTCGCAGTGACCCAAAACCTCCTCTTCGAACGACAGCAGGCGCAGGCCCGCCAGGCGGCGTTGCAGCGTCTGCGGGCAGAAGCCCGGATCGAGCGGGCTGATACCCGATGAGGGCGTCCCCACTGTTGGGGGAAGTCCAGGGGCAAAGTGCCATACTGCCCCCGGGGTTGGGGACAGCCGTATCGGGATGAACGGGGAAGGGCAACAGAATCAACGGGTTAACACCGTCATAAATTGCGGTCCGGGTATGGCATGAAGCGTGCGTAAGCCTCTACAAGGCCGCACTCAGCCGGATCGGGAAACCGCACCAGCATGTTCTTGGAGTCGACCTTGGTGAAGACAGTTCTGGTAGTCGATGACGAACAGACGCTTGCGCAGAATCTCCAGGCTTACCTGGAAGCACAGGGTCTGAACGTTCATGTTGCCCACGACGGAACGAGTGCCATCGGCCTGGCCGAGCGCATTCAGCCCGATGTGACCGTGCTGGATTATCGTTTGCCCGATATGGAGGGATTTCAGGTTCTGGAGGCCGTGCGTTCGCACAGGGACTGCCACTTCGTGTTGATCACCGCGCACCCGACCGCCGAGGTCCGTGAGCGCGCCGCCCAGCTCGGAGTCAGTCACATCCTGTTCAAGCCTTTTCCGCTGGCGGAACTGGCACGTGCAGTCTTCGACCTGATGGGTATCGCGCGCACGTCCAGAGCGGGCAGCAACACGGACACGGGTTTCGTCGAACGCCGCCAGAACGCAAACCAGAGTTTCCCCTTGCAGTTGTACGACGGTACCTGGGTTCTGGCGGATAGACGGCGTAATGGCTCGCGACCGCCCCCTCCCGACGACGAACAGCTGCTCACCGGGGAGTAGGCGCGAGCACACCGATCCCGGCTCGCCGCGCCTAGTGCGTTGGAGAGCAGGCCATGCAACCCGTGTCGCTCGCTGTACCCCCGGCAACCGCCGCTACCCCGGCAATCCTCGACCGCGCTGTGCTCGGCCAGGCCCGCGAACAGGCCGGACGCAGCGGCGAACGCCTGCTTGATTGCCTGCGCACACTGGCCGCCCTGGCCCCCGCCGACTTCGTCGCGGCGCTCGGCAGCCACCTGCATTACCCGGTGCTGGACAGCCAGCGCCTGCTCGCCGCCGCCCCGTTGTTCACTCACGTCAGCCTGGCCCAATGCCTGAAGCGCGAATTCATCCTTATCGAGCTGGACGGCCAGCGCGCAGGCGTTTTCGCCGACCCGTTCGATGGAGAGCGCCTGGCCTGGATCGACGAGCACCTGCACGGCGCGCCGCTGTATCTGGCGCAAGCGGCGGACCTGGCGCTGTTTCTCGCCCGTCAGGAAGAAAACTTCCACGCCGTCGATTCGCTGGGCAGCGAGGCCGAAAGCGGCATTGAAACCGAGGCGTTGCAGAGCCTGTCGCTGACCAGCATCAGCGAAGACCAGAGCCGTGTGGTCAAGCTGGTCAACTCGACGCTCTACGACGCGCTGAAAATGCACGCCAGCGATATCCACCTCGGTGTTACTGGCAGCGGCCTGGTGATCAAATACCGCATCGACGGCGTGCTTACCGCCATCAGCAAGGTCAGCGGCAGCGAGTTCGCCGATCAGGTGATCTCGCGGATCAAGGTCATGGCCGAGCTGGATATCGGCGAGAAACGCGTGCCCCAGGACGGCCGTTTCAAGATCGGCATCAGCGCCCGGCAGATCGATTTCCGGGTGTCGATCATGCCGAGCATCTTCGGCGAGGACGCGGTGCTGCGGGTGCTGGACAAACAGGACCTGGCCGACCGCGTCAGCGGCGTGCAGCTCCAGGCCCTCGGCTTCGAGGAACAGACCCTGCGCAGCCTGCGCCGGCTGGCGAGCGAGCCCTACGGGATGATCCTGGTCACCGGCCCCACCGGCAGCGGCAAGACCACCACGCTGTACGCGATGATCAGCGAGATCAACCACGGCCACGACAAGATCGTCACCATCGAAGACCCGGTGGAATACCAGTTGCCGGGGGTGTTGCAGATCCCGGTCAACGAGAAAAAGGGCCTGACCTTCGCTCGCGGCCTGCGCTCGATCCTGCGCCACGACCCGGACAAGATCATGGTCGGCGAGATCCGCGACCCGGACACCGCGCAGATCGCCGTGCAGTCGGCGCTCACCGGGCACCTGGTGTTCACTACCATCCACGCCAACAACGTCTTCGATGTGATCGGCCGCTTCAGCCAGATGCAGGTCGACCCCTACAGCTTCGTTTCCGCCCTCAACGCCGTACTCGCCCAGCGCCTGATCCGCCTGGTCTGCCCGCACTGCGCTCAACCCCACCAACCCGACGCCGAAGAACTGGCCGCCTCGGGCCTGGGCACGACACCGGTCGATGGCTGGCAGTTCGTTCAGGGTCCGGGTTGCGGCCAGTGCCGCGGCAGCGGTTACCGCGGACGCACGGCGATTGCCGAACTGCTGCACCTGGACGACGACCTGCGCCAGATGATCGTCGAGCGTCAGCCCCTTTCCCGGATCAAGGCCCATGCCTGTCAGCGCGGGCTGCGCCTGTTGCGCGGCTCGGCGCTGGAACTGGTTCGCGAGGGCCGCACCACCTTGGAGGAGATCAATCGTGTCACGTTTATCGCCTGATCGATTTGTCGCCGTGCTCGGCGCCCAGGGTGTCGGCCTGTGCCGTCGCCAGGGCCGTCAGCAGCACTGGCTGGCCAGCGTCGCGGTGGAAGCCGGACGCGAACAACTCGCCGAGGTCGCCCTCGACGCCCTGGCCACGCTGCTCACCAGCCACACCCGCAAAGGCGGGTGCCTGAGCGTGGTGCTGGCGGCGCAGTACTGCCGCTTCTGCCTGGTGCCGTGGAGCGAAGGCATCACCCGGCCGCAGGAGTTCGAGGTGTATGCCCGGGCCTGTTTCGAACGCTGCTACGGGCAGTCGCTGGATGACTGGGCCATCGTCCTGTCGCCAGAGCCGGCTGGTTGCGCGCGGATTGCCGCGGCCCTGCCCGAGGTGCTGTTTCAAGGTCTTGCCACGCGTTGCCGCGCCGCCCACCTGAAGTTGGAGTCAGTACAGCCGTACCTGATGGCGGCCTGGAACCACTTTGCCGGGCAGGTGCCGGGCAACGACTTCCTGTTTGCCCTTGCCGAACCGCAGCGTTGTGTCTACCTGCTGGCCCGCGCCGGCGGCTGGCAGCAGATTCGCAGCCAGGGCGTTGGCGACAGCGACCCGGAACTGGCGGCGCTGCTGGCCCGCGAGTGCAACCTGCACGCCGGGGAGGGTGATCTGCGCCTCTTCGTGCATGCCCCGGCACGCCGCGAACCGAAGCCATTGCTGGACGCGGTGGAATTGCTGGAACTGGATGAGCCCGCCGCGCTGTTGCCCAGCATGGCGCGGGTGGTGGCCTGATATGGGGCGCTTGCAGCTCGACTTCATCCCGTCACGCCGTGGCCCGCTGAGCTGGGCGCCGCTGCTGCTCGGCGCCGGCTTGCTGGCGGCCAGCCTGGCCTGGCAACCACAGCTCGACGCGCAACAGGCGCAACTGCAGCAACAGGTGCGCCAGGGCGAACAGCAACTGGGTCTGCGGGCCCGCGATGTTGCCGCGCTGACCCCGGCCCAGAGCCGCGAACAGGCGCAGAAACTGGCGCAGATGCGCAACCTGTCGCAGCAGTTGCAGCGCCCTTGGGACAGCCTGTTCAGCCTGCTGGAAGGGCTGCCGCAAGAAGACATCGCGCTGCTCAGCCTGAGCCCGGATGCCCGCAAAGGGCAGGTGCGGATCAGCGCCGAAGCCCGCGACCTGGAAGCCATGCTGGCCTTCCACAAACGCCTGGAAGCCAGCGCCGAGCTGCACGACGTGTCGCTGCTCAACCACGAAATCCTCGTCAAACAGCCGGAGCGTCCGGTCCTGTTCAACCTGTCGGCCCACTGGGAGAGCGGCGATGCGCGTCTCTAGCCTGCGAGTTCATGAATACCTGCGCCAGCTTGGCTGGGCGCCGCTGGCCGGCGTCGTGCTGATGCTCGGTGCGGCGTTGCACGGTGCCGGCCAGATCGGCCAGTGGCAAGACCTGCAAGCCCTGCAGGCGCGCAGCGAGGATGTCAGTGAGCAGCTTGCCCAGGTCCGCCGTGGCGAACGTCCGGCCGCCGTCGTCAGCGTCGATCCGCTACAGGGCCTGCAGCAGCAATTGCCGGCTCAACCGCAAGCCACCGAGGCTATCGAACGCCTGTACCGCCTGGCCCGGGACGAGAAGATCAGCCTGTCCCGCGGTGAATACGCTCTGGGCGTGGACCCGGACACCAAGCTTGCGCGCTACCAGATTCTCCTGCCGCTGCGCGGCAGCTACCTGCAGATCCGCCGCTTTCTCCAGGCCTTGCTGGCGCAGATGCCGGCGCTGGTGCTGGAAGACATCGACCTGCAACGCAAACGGATCGGCGACAGCGAGCTGACCGGGCGCATCCGCATGACTCTTTACCTGTCGAGGTCGTGATGAACACTCAGCGGCTGTTGGGCTGGACCGCTTTTCTCGGTGTATCGGGCGCCCTGGCCTGGGCACCGGGGTTTTTCTTCGAAACGCAGGAGCCGAACGCTGACGCTGCGGTAACCGCCGCCCCGCGCAGCGCCGCCACTGCGGCAAAGGCCCAGAGCGCAGTGCGCGAGACGGTGAAGACGCCGCTGCGCGACCTGTTCGCCAGCAAGCAGTGGAAATCGGCCACGGTACTGGCGACGGTCACCGAGCAGCCGTTGGCAGTGGCGCCGCTGGAGGTGCTCCCGGTGGCGCCGGCGCTGCCGTTCCAGTTCGTCGGGCGCCTGGATGATCGCGACGACCAACGCGTGTTCCTGCAAGCCGGGGAAAAACTCTACGTCGTGCGTCGCGGCGATGTGATCGACGACACCTACCGGATCGAACAGATCTCTGCCACCGAGCTGAGCCTGGTCTACCTGCCCATGCACCTGTCCCAGACCTTGTCTGTAGGGAGCGCACCATGATTTCGCCAGTCGTTCACAAATCCGCGCCATTTCTGCTGCTGGCGCTGTTCGTCGCCATCGCTGGGTGCGGCACCAGTGCCGTGCGCAAGGACGGTCAGGCGCTGATCGCCGAAGGGCAGTACGAAGCCGGCATCGCCGTGATCGAACAGGCGCTGGTGGAGTCGCCACGGGATACCGAGCTGAATATCGCCCTGGCCCAGGGCCGGGCCAAGGCGGTGGAAGCGCTGCTGACCCAGGGCGACAGCGACCGCTCGCGTCACGATTTCGCCGGAGCGCGAATGGCCTATGGCCGGGTGCTGACCCTGGAACCGAACAACCGCCGCGCGCAGGACGCGGTGCGCGAGATCGAGCAGATGCGCAACATCAATGAACGCACTGCCCTCGGCCAGGCGGCGCTGCGCCAGGGCGACCTGTTCGGGGCCGAACGGCATATGCGTGAAGTGCTGCTGCTCGATCCACAGAACCAGGGCGGCCTGGCCCTGCGCAAGGACATCGAGCTGGTGCAGGCGCGTACCGCCCAGCCCAATCCGCAACTGCGCGGCAAGCTGGAGCGGCCGGTAACCCTGGAGTTTCGCGACGCCAACCTGAAGACCATCTTCGAGGTGCTGTCCCAGGTCGCCGGGCTCAACTTCATCTTCGACAAGGACCTGCGTCCGGACATGAAGGCAACCATCTTCGTCCGCGAAGTGCGCATCGAAGACGCCGTGGCGCTGCTGCTGGAACAGAACCAGTTGCACCAGAAAGTGGTGAATGAAAACACCCTGCTGATCTACCCGGACTCGCCGCAGAAAACCAAGGATTACCAGGAGCTGGTGATGCGCACCTTCTACCTCACCAGCATCGATGCCAACACTGCGCTGAACATGGTCAAGACCATGCTCAAGACCCGCGATGTGTTCGTCGATGAGCGCCTGAACACCCTGACCATGCGCGACACCCCCGACGCTGTGCGCATGGCCGAGAAGCTGTTGCAGTCCCAGGATCAGTCCAACCCCGAAGTGGTGCTGGAAGTGGAGGTGATGGAAGTAGCCCGCTCGCGGATCCTCGACCTCGGCCTGCAATGGCCCAACACCTTCGGTGTGGTCAACAGCGACGGCACTGGCGTGGGCCTGCTCAACCAGTTGCGCGGCATCAATTCTTCGCGGATTTCCATCGCGCCGTCGCCGCAACTGAAGATCAACGCCCAGGACAACGACATCAATACCCTGGCCAGCCCGGTGATCCGCGTCAGCAACCGCGAGCAGGCGCGCATCCACATCGGTCAGCGGGTGCCGATCATCAGCGCCACCTCGGTGCCGTCGACCCAGGGCCCGGTGATCACCGAAAGCGTCACCTACCTGGATGTCGGTCTGAAACTCGAAGTGACCCCGGTGGTGCACCTGAACAACGAAGTGGCGATCAAGATCGCCCTTGAAGTCAGCAACGCCACGCCGCTGGAACCGACCCGTCAGGGCACCATCCCGGTTCAGGTCGATACCCGCAACGCCCAGACCAGCCTGCGCCTGCACGATGGCGAAACGCAGATCCTCGCGGGGCTGGTGCGCAACGACCATGGCGCCAGCGGCAACAAGATCCCCGGCCTTGGCGACATCCCCGGCCTGGGCCGGCTGTTTGGCAGCAACAAGGACAATGTCGGCAAGTCCGAACTGGTGCTGTCCATCACCCCGCGCATCGTGCGCAACCTGCCGTACCAGAGCCCGTCGGACATGGAGTTCGCCACCGGCACCGAAACCAGCCTGCAGATCCGCAACCTCAACCGTGCCGGCGACGTGGCCGAGCCGGCACCGGATGCGGCGGTGAGCAACACCTCGATCGCCGGGAGACCCTGAGCCATGAAACGCGCGCAAGGCGGGTTCACCCTGATCGAGGTGGTCATCACCCTGGCCCTGATCGGCCTGCTGGCGGCCATCGCCGCGCCGCTGACCGAAACCGTGATCCGCCGCGGCAAGGAACAGGCCTTGAAGACGGCCCTGACCCAGCTGCGTGACGGTATCGATGCCTACAAGCGCGCCTGGGACGCCGGCTACATCGAGAAAAACCTCAACGCCAGCGGTTATCCGCCGAGCCTCGAGGTGCTGGTGGAAGGCGTGCGCGACGTGCGCAGCGCCAAGGGCGCGAAGTTCTACTTCCTGCGGCGCATCCCCCGCGACCCGTTGCGCCCGGCCGGGCGTGACGACGACAGCGGTTGGGGCCTGCGCGCCTACGACAGCGGCGCGGACAACCCACGCCCCGGCGAGGATGTGTTCGACGTGTATTCCCAGGCCCCCGGCAAGGGCCTCAACGGCATCGCCTACAGCCAGTGGTGACGACAATGCGCCAGAGCAAGGGCTTTACCCTGATCGAACTGCTGGTGGTGATGGCGATCATCGCCACCCTGGTCACCATCGCCATGCCGCGTTACTTCACCAGCCTGGAGCAATCGAAGGAAACCACCCTGCGCCAGAGCCTGGCGGTGTTGCGCGAATCCCTCGATCACTACTACGGCGACACCGGGCACTACCCCGAGTCGCTGGAACAACTGGTGGAGCAGCGCTACCTGCGCGCCGCGCCGCTGGACCCGATCACCCAGCGCCGGGACCTCTGGCAACTGCTGCCGCCGCCTGAAGGCGTGGCCGGTGCGGTGGGCGATATCAAGAGCGGAGCAACCGGGAGGGCGCGTGATGGCAGTCTTTATGCCGAGTGGTAAGGCGGCCGAGGCCGGCTTTACCTACCTGGGTGTGCTCCTGCTGATCGCCGTCAGCGGCATGGCCCTGGGCGCCGCCGGGCAACTGTGGTCGAGTCAGGTGCTGCGCGAACGCGAGCAGGAATTGCTGTGGGTCGGCAGCCAGTACGCCCAGGCCCTGCGTAGCTACTACCGCGCCTCGCCGGGGCTGGCCCAGTACCCGCAGGCGCTGGACGAACTGCTGGAGGATTCGCGCTTTCCCAACCTGAAGCGGCATATCCGCAGGCTGTATCCGGATCCGATCACCGGCAGCGACGACTGGGGCCTGGTGCGTTCCATCGACGGCCGCATCACCGGGGTCTACAGCCGCTCCCAAGGTGTACCGCGCAAACAGTCCGGATTTGCCGCGCAGTGGGCGGATTTCGAGGGTCTTGGGCATTACGCCGACTGGCAGTTCGTTGCCGAGCGGGCCTTTACCGGCGAGACGCCCCAGCGTGCCGCGGCCGTAGTGGCAGCAGGGGCGGCGCCATGAATCGCTGGCTGCGGGTCGCCGTGCTGTCGCTGGCCCTGATCGGCGCGCCGGCGCGGGGCGGCGAGGAGGACGAAATGATGGGCTTTATCGTCGACGCCACCATCAGCCATATCGGCCACGACTTCTACTACAGCTTCGCCGAGCGGCTGCGTGCCACCAGCCGCCTGGATTTCAACCTGGTGGTACGGGAAAAGCCGGACCCGCGCTGGGGCAGCCTGGTGTCGGTCGAGTATCAGCAACGGGTGGTGTACCGGCGGTTCCTGCCACCCAACACCGTAGAACTCAAAGACGCGGCCTACGAGGCTGCCGATCTGGTCAAGGCGCAGGTCATCCAGCGCAAGCTGGAGTCGCTGCTGCAGGACACCACCGATCTGGAGAGGGACGAGCTATGAACACCACCATCGCCCACCGTCTGGCCTGCGCCGTACTCCTCGCAGCCTGCGCTCAGGCGTCGGCCACCGAACTGGTGCACACGCCGATCAACCCGTCGTTTGGCGGCAACCCACTCAACGGCACCTGGTTGCTGAACAACGCCCAGGCGCAGAACGACCATGACGACCCGTCCATCGGCGGCCGCTCGGCCTACGCCGGCACCACCGCCCTGGAACGCTTCAGCAACCAGTTGGAGTCGCGGATGCTCTCGCAGTTGCTGGACAACATCGCCAATGGCAACAGCGGCAGCATGTCCACCGACTCGTTCATCATCAACGTGATCGACGACTCCGGGGCCTTGAGCATCCAGGTTACTGATCGAGCGACGGGCGAAGTGTCGGAAATCCAGGTCAACGGGCTGAATCCTTGAGCCGTGCCGAAAGGGGAGTGATGAACATGAAACGTCTACTGGGCACCCTGCTGATTCTCGCCACGTTGCAAGGTTGCGGCCTGCGTGAACCGATGTCGGCTGAAGACACCGAGACCCCGACCCTGACGCCGCGGGCCTCGACCTATTACGACCTGCTGAACATGCCGCGCCCCAAGGGCCGGCTGATGGCGGTGGTGTACGGCTTTCGCGACCAGACCGGGCAATACAAGCCGACCCCGGCCAGCTCGTTTTCCACCAGCGTCACCCAAGGGGCGGCGAGCATGCTGATGGATGCGCTGCAGGCCAGCGGCTGGTTCATGGTGCTTGAGCGCGAAGGGCTGCAGAACCTGCTGACCGAGCGCAAGATCATCCGTGCCTCGCAGAAAAAACCGGATACTCCGGTGAACATCCAGGCCGAGTTGCCGCCGTTGCAAGCGGCCAACCTGATGCTGGAAGGCGGCATCATCGCTTACGACACCAACGTGCGCAGCGGGGGTGAAGGGGCTCGCTACCTCGGCATCGACATCTCCCGCGAGTACCGGGTGGACCAGGTCACCGTCAACCTGCGGGCGGTGGATGTGCGCAGCGGACAGGTGCTGGCCAATGTCATGACCAGCAAGACCATCTACTCGGTGGGGCGCAGTGCCGGGGTGTTCAAGTTCATCGAATTCAAGAAACTGCTGGAAGCGGAAGTGGGCTACACCACCAACGAGCCGGCGCAGCTTTGCGTGCTGTCGGCGATCGAGTCGGCGGTGGGGCATTTGCTGGCCCAGGGGATCGAGAGGCGGTTGTGGCAGGTGGCGGGGGATGGCAGTGGCGACAAGGCGGTGCTGGATCGGTATCTGGGGCAGTATCAGCGTCCTTGAAATCGAGCGCCGCTTGGCGCGGCGCATCGCTGGCAAGCCAGCTCCCACAGATTTTGTGGTCAGCCATATAACTTGTGTGCGGCACAAACCTTGTGGGAGCTGGCTTGTCGGGGCGCCGAACCGCAGCGATAGCGGCCTCTAGGCTCACTGCCGTTGCATATAACTCAACGTCATCCGACTCAACGCCCGAATCCCTACCGCCAGACTTGGGTCATCCACCTGAAACCCCGGCGAATGGGTCGGCCACACCGGCTTGTCAGCCAAGGCCGGCGGCGTGATGCCCATACGCATGAAGATGCCAGGAATCTCCCGGGCGTACTCAGCGAAGTCGTCCGCGCCATAGGTCCCGTTGTCGAGCTTCACCGGGGTGGTGGAAACCTGCTCCAGCACCGGCAACAAGCTGTCCACCAGGGCCGTGTCGTTGTGCCCGGCCCGGTAGTTGCCGGGCAAATAATCAATCTCGGCACTGGCCCCGGACGCTTCGGCGATCTTTTCCGCAGTGCGACGCATGCGCTGCAACACGTCTTCGCGCTGCTCGTCACTGACGGTACGAATCGATCCCTCCAGTCGCACTTCAGCCGGGATGATGTTGTGCCGGTCGCCCGCTTCGATGCGGCCGACCGAGATCACCGGCGCCGGCAGCACGCTGAGGTTGGACTGGCGGCTGGGAATGGTCTGCCAGGCGAGGATGGTCTGGGCTGCCACTGGCACCGGGTCGATGCCGGTCCAGGGGAACGCGGCGTGGGTCTGGCGCCCCTTGATCCGGGCGACGAAGGTATCCGCCGCCGCAGTGGTGCGGGTGCGGCTCAGGGTGAAGGTGCCGGCCGTGCCCGCCGTGACGTGGATACCGAAGATCACCGCCGGCGCCGGGTTTTGCAGTACGCCTTGTTCGATCATCAGCTTCGCGCCGCCCGTTTCGCCAAGCGGAGGGCCTTCTTCGGCAGGCTGGAAGATCAGCTTGAGGGTGCCAGGCAACTCGTCGCGTCGGGCCGCCAGCACTTCGGCCACACCCAGGGCCATGGCCATGTGCGCGTCATGACCACAGGCGTGCATCACTCCGATTTCCTTGCCGCGGGTGCGCAAGTCGCCGCTCTGGTCCAGCACGCGGACGGTCGAGGCGAAGGGCAGGCCGGTCTGTTCGGTCAGGGGCAGGGCGTCCAGTTCGGCGCGGATCGCCACCACCGGCCCCGGCTTGCCGCCGCGCAGGATGCCGACCACGCCGGTGTGGGCGACGCCGGTCTGCACTTCCAGGCCCAGCTCGCGCAGGCGTTTGGCGATGCGCTTGGCGGTCTCGACCTCGCGGTTGCCGAGTTCCGGGTGCTGGTGGATTTCGTGGCGAAGCGCGATGACTCCGGGCAGGGCCTTGGCGATTCGGGCATCGAGGTCGCCCCAGTCCGCCGTCGGCGCGGCGCTGATCGGCCCCGCGAACAAACCGAGGAACAGGGCGACCAGCGTTTTACGGTACGGCGGCATGGGGAGTTCCCGTGGTCAGTAAGTGAAGGCGATCGGCGGGTAGTTGCCGTTCACCAGGTAGTCGCCGATGGCCTTGTACTTGTAGGCCACGGCGTCGTGGGTGGTGTGGGTGCGGGCGTTGCGCCAGTGGCGGTCGAAGTTGTAGCGCGACTGGGTGGTGGCGGCGCCGCCGACCTCATAGAGACGCTCGCAGACCAGCAGCGCGGCGCGGGTCGAGGCGATCTTGGCTTCGGCCACGGCAATCGAAGAACGGGCCAGCAGGGCGTCAAGCTCTTCGCCGGCGAGCAAGCCTTGCAGTTGCGTGCGGGCGGCCAGGTCGACGGTCAGCGCTGCCTTTTCCACCAGTGCTTCGGCGCCATGGATCGCCGCCGATAGATCGCCCACGGTGTGCAGGATGTACGGGTCGTTGCGGGCCTGGTCGACACCACTTTCACGCACCGGACGGGCGCCGGTGCGCGACCACGCCACCGCATCGTCCAGCGCCGCTAGGCCGATGCCGATATCGATGGCGCAGTGAATCAGTTGCGCGCTGGCGCCGATGTAGTTGCGGCGCTCGTACCACTGCGCCAGGGGGATCACCTGCTCCGGCAGCACCGTCACGTTTTCCAGCAAGGTGGTGCCGCTGGCGGTGATGCGTTGGCCCATGCCGTCCCAGTCGTCGAGCAGGGTGATGCCGGGGGTGTTCGCCGGCAGCATGACGTAGACCGCGTGGCCGTCCTCGTCCACCGCCTGGATTTTCAGCAGGTCGGCAAACAGGCAGCCGGTGCTGTAGAACTTGCTGCCGTTGAGCACCAGCCGCTCGCCCTGGCGCTCCAGGCGGGTATGGATTTCGCCACGGAATTTGCCGCTGCGTTCGGCGATGGCCCCGGAGGACAGTTGCCGTTCGGCGAAGGCGCCGAGGTAGCGCCGTTGCTGGTCTTCATCGGCGATCAGACGCAGGTGCTCGACGGTAGCGAAGTGCGGGAACAGCGCCTGGGCCACGCTCGGGTCGGCCTTGGCCAGGGTGATGAAAATCCGCGCCACGTCCAGTTGGCTGACATCGCCGCCGCCCAGGTCGACCGGGACCCGCGCAGCGCCCAGGCCTGATTCGCGGATCAGGTCCAGTTGCTCGTGGGGCAGGATGCGCCGGGCATCGCGTTCGGCGGCGCCAGGCTGGATGTGGGTGGCCAGTTCATTGGCCAGTGCCAGGTAATCGGTCATGAGTCAGTCTCGAAAGTGGAATCAGGGTGCATCGCGCAAGGCCTGGCGAGGAACGCCGAACAACAGGATCAGGGTGCCGCAGGCCACAAGGGCGGCGACGATGTACAGCGCCAGGCTGATTTCGCCTGTGTTGGTCTTGATCGTGCCGATCATGATCGGCGTCAGCAGGCTGCTGATCTGCCCGCAGCAGTTGACCAGCGCCAGGCCAGCGGCGCGGGCGCGATCGGACAGGTAATACGTGGGAATGGTCCAGAACACCGCCGTGGCCACCAGGTATCCGCTGGTCATCAAGGTCAGCAGGGCGATGGCCGACCAGGGGCCGGCGATCAGGTTGGGCAGCAGGGTCATCGCCAGCGCCGCCGTCAGCCCGCCCACCGCGAAGTGCCAGCGGCGCTCCTGGTGCAGGTCGGAGTGACGGCAGGCCCAGAGCATCACTCCGACGCCGACCACATAAGGCAGCGCCGAGAACAGGCCGAGCTGGCCGAGGTTGCTGACCCCGGCGTCGCGGATGATCGACGGCGCCCAGATGTTGGTGACGTTGCCGGTGCACATGATGGTCAGGCAGTAGGCGAGGGTGATGAACCAGACCTTGCGGTCTTTCAGTGCCTCGACGAAACGCTGGTGCCCACCGGGTTTGCGGCTCGCCCTTTCATGGGCCAGGGCCGCTTCGATGGCGCGTTTCTCGTCCTCGCTGAGCCATTTGGCGTTGGCCGGTTTGTCGTCCAGCCAGTACCAGGCGAACAAGCCGGCCAGTACCGGCGGGATGCCGGTGACCACGAACAGCCACTGCCAGCCGCTGAACCCGCCGACGCCGCCGAAGTGGCCCATGATCCAGGTGGACAGCGGCCCGCCGACGATGCCGCAGACGGCGATGGCCATGATGAAGCGCGAGGTGATCCGGGCCCGGTACGCGGCGGGGAACCAGTAGGTCAGGTACAGGATCACCCCGGGGAAGAAGCCGGCTTCGGCCGCTCCCAGCAGTATCCGCAACACGTAGAACTGCCCCGGCGTCTGGGCGAACGCGGTGGCAATGGTCACCAGTCCCCAGAGGATCATGATGCGGGTCATGGTCTTCTTCGCGCCGAACTTCTCCAGCAGCAGGTTGCTGGGGATCTCGAACAGCAGGTAGCCGATGGAGAACACCCCGACGATGATGCCGAAGGTGGCATCGCTGATGTTCAGGTCGGCCTTGAACTGCAAGTGGGCGAAGCTGATGTTGACCCGGTCGAGCCAGTTCAGCACGAAGCACAGGAACAGGAACGGCATGATGCGCCACGCCAGCTTGCGGTACAGGCGCTGGTCGAAGGCGGCGGACGGGGTTGTGGACTGAGCTGCGGACAGGGTGCCGGGCGTGTTCATGGGATTACCAGCTCACGTCGACTTTGCCGAAGAAATACGCGCCTTCCAGCCCGTACGGCGAGTACCAGCTATAGGTCGGGTTGTCGGTCGGGAAGAAGTAGAAGCGCTTGGCCTCGTCGTTGAGCTGTTGCGGACGGCGGTCGAAGATGTTCTCGCCGCCGACGGTCACTTTCACTGCATCGCTCAGCCAGTAGCCAACGCTCAGGTCGGTGAGGAATGCCGGACGGATTTCTTCGTCGCGGCTGGCGGAAATCTGGTTGCGACCGGTGACTTTCGAATAGCGCGTGCCCTTGAGGGTCACGTCGAAGTCGCCCAGTTGCCAGGCCGCCGTCAGCGAGGTGACGTTCTTCGGATAGGCGGTGGTCAGGTTGCCCTGGCGGTCGCGACCCACGGCGCTGACGCCGGTGCCGGCCAGTGCTTCGGGCTCCTTGATCTTCTCGATGGTCTGCAGGCTCTGGTTGCTCAGCAGGGTCCACTTGGTCTTGCCGTACTCGCCCAGGTCGTAGCGATAGTCCGCCACCAGATCGATGCCGCGGGTGCGGGTGTCGGCCAGGTTGCCGAAGTAGGAGACGATCTGGTTCGGGTCCAGGCCGTTGGCCGCCAGCACGTTGGAGACTGCGGTGCCTTGCAGGTTACTGGTCTGCAGGATGCGGTCCTTGATGTCGATCTGGTAGAGGTCGACGGTGACGTTGAGGTTGTCGGTCGGCGTGGCGACGAAGCCGAGGCTGTAGTTCAGCGATTTCTCGGGTTTGAGCTGCTTGGCGCCGAGGGCCTTGCCGGCCGCATCGTCGACGGTGACGTAGCGGGTAGTGGCCTGTTCGAGCACGCCGGTCAGCGGGCTGGTGCGCCAGGCGGTGAGCGACGACGAGTAGTACTGCTGCTGCAGCGACGGCGCGCGGAAGCCGTTGCTGATGGTGCCGCGCACGGCAAACGCCGGGGTGAAGGCGTAGCGGGTGGAGAGCTTGCCGCTGCCGGTGTCGCCGAAGTCGCTGTAGTGCTCGAAGCGGCCGGCGAGGCTGACGTCCCACTGATCGGTGAGGCTCTGGCTCAGGTCGATGTAGCCGGCGGTGTTGGTCCGCGAATAGTTGTGTGCGTCGGCCGGGGTGAAGCCCACCAGACCCGGGGCGCCAGGGTTCGGGCGCTGACCGGCGAGCGGGTGGCCGGCCGGGAATACGTAGCGGCCATCGGCGTAGGAGGCGTATTCGCCTTCTTCGATCTCGAAGCCGTCGCGGCGGAATTCCACGCCGGTGGAGACGTTCAGCGGCTTGGCGAACAGGCCGGTGTCGAAGGCGCGGCTCAGGTCGAGGTTGTTGGTCCACTGGCTGGCGATCAGATGGCCGCCGTCCATGTCGCGCGGGCTGTCCGGGCCGAGGGACGGGTTCAGCGATTTCTCGTTGCGGGTGTTGGCGTCGTTGCGGCCGTAGCTGGTGCTGAGGTCGAGTTTCCAGCCCGCCACGTCGTCATTGCGCAGGCCGACAACGGTCTGGAAGTCGTCCTCTTCCACCACGAAGCGCGGCGAGAAACCTTCTGGGTACACCGAGACGATGTTCTGCGGCGAGTTGGCGGTGCGGTAGGTGCCCCAACTGGTGGAGTTGCGGTGGCTGAGGGTGGAGAAGGAATACAGGCTGACGGTGTCGTTCAGCGGTAACTCGGCGTTGTAGCCGAAGTTGTAGGTTTGCGAGCGCGGTTGGCCGAGTTGCTGGCGGTAGCGGCTTTCGCTGGTCTCGCGCGGGTCGGCGGCGCCGTTGACCGGGAAATAGATGCGCGTGCGGTCCGGCACGGCGCCGGCGACGTTGGAGCTTTCCTGGATGCCGATATCGGCGCTGAGGCTGAAGAAGCCGTCGTTGGGCAGGGCAAAGCCCTGGTTGATCTGGCCCTGGCCGCGGGCACCGAAGTTGCCTTTGCCGCCGACGCGGTTCTCGTACTGGCCGTACAGCGCGCTGGCGCTGCCGCCGGAGTCGTTCTTCTTGAGGATGATGTTGATCACCCCGGCGATGGCGTCCGAGCCGTACTGCGCAGCGGCGCCGTCGCGCAGCACTTCGATATGGTCGACGGCGCTGACCGGAATCAGGTCGAGGTCGGCTGGCGACTGGCCGCTGGAGGTGGCGGCGGTCTGTACGAAGATCAGCGAGGTGTTGTGCCGGCGCTTGCCGTTGACCAGCACCAGCACATGGTTGCCGCCGAGCCCGCGCAGGGTTGCGGACTTCACCGACAGCCCGGTACCGCCGGTAAAGCCGGCGGCATTGGTGTAGGAGGGCACGCTGGCGGCGAGGGCGTCGCGCAGGTTCTGTTTGCCCGAGCGCGCCAGGTCATCGGCGCTGATCACGTCGATCGGCGCCAGGCTCTTGGCCACGGTGCGGCCGCTGTCACGGGCGCCGGTGACGACGACGGTCTGCAGCGCGGTGTCGCTGCTCGGGGTTTCGGCGGCCAAGGCCAGCGGGGTGACGCACAGTCCGAGGATGCCCGCGGTCAGCAGGTTGAGCCTGGGATGGAAAGTGTTGGGGCGAGACATGGTGAGGCTCCGGTGAGGTGCCGCTTTCCATTCCTGGTGGTGGGTGTTCCTGACAGTACTGGCGAGGCGATGTTGTGTTGGCAGTTTCTGGTTATCGGTAACGCATGACGTCCTGGCGGGCCTGGTCGACCAGAGCCATGTGGTGTGTCAAATGGCGCTTGCGTTGCGCCAGGAGCAGGGCCTTGGTCCATTCCATGGCCTTGGCCGAATGTGCGGCCAGTTGCGCCGCCAGCTCCAGCGCCGCTGCGTGCGGGTCTTCGGCGATGCGGTTGATCAGGCCGAGGCGCAGCGCTTCTTCGGCATCGAAGCTGCGGGCGCTGAGCATGATGTCCAGCGCGGCCGCCTCGCCAATCAGCGTCGGCAGGGTGATCGCGCTGAAACCGGAGAGCATGCCGTGGCGCACTTCCGGGAAGCTGAAGCGAGTGTCGGGACGGGCGATGCGGAAATCACAGTGGATCGCCAGGCTGATGCCCAACCCGAGGGTGTGGCCGTGCAAGGCGGCGACCACCGGCTTGTTCAGTTCAAGGCCGACGCCGGGCAGGGCACGGGCCAGCAGGTCGCTGGGCACGGCTTCGCCAGTGGCTTCGATTTCCTTGAGGTCGGAGCCGGCGCAGAAGGCGCGTTCGCCAGCACCGCGCAGGACAATGGCGCGCACCGCGTCGTCTTCTGCGGCATGGGCCCAGGCCTCGGCCAGCTCGCGCTTGGCCTGGCCATCCAGCGCATTCAGGCGCTCGGGGCGGTTCAGCGTGACCTGCAGAACCCCGTCACCCAGGTGTTGATACTCGACTGTCATGACTTCGTTTTCGCTAAGAGTGAAAGAAAGACGCTTTGCCTCTTGCAGGTCGGCGTCAAAGTGGGGAAAACTTAATTGATGTTCACAATGCAAACAACATGTTTGTTATATGAACATCTTCTTAGCAATTAGAAAATGGTTATAAAAAATGAAAGCGATAGTACTAAAAGCCTTCGGCGGGCCGGAGCAATTGCAGGTGGAAGAGGTCCCTACGCCGACGGCCGGTCCGGGTGAAGTACTGGTTCGCGTGCACGCCGCGGGCGTTTGCCATCACGATCTGTTGCACCGCGCCGGCCATTTGCCGGGTGCGCATACCGGGGTCGTGCTGGGCCATGAAGTGGCTGGCGAAGTGGTCGAAGTGGGCGCGGGCGTGTTGCAACTGAAGGTCGGCGCGCGGGTGGTGGTCTATCAGCGGCGTTTCTGCGGTCAGTGCCGCGACTGCCTGCGCGGTCGCCAGGACCTGTGCCGGGCACTGGGCCTGCCATCGGTGGACACCGAGGGCGCCTACGCTGAATACCTGCGAATCCCGGCGATCTCGGCGGTGGAGCTGCCCGACGGCCTGGACTACACCCTGGCGGCGCTGGCGTCCTGCCCGATTGCCACCAGCGTGCGTGCGCTGTACGGCGAGGCCGGCTTGCAGCCCGGCGAGACGGTCTTGATCAACGGCGCCAGTGGTGGCCTGGGCGCGCACCAGATCCAGTTGGCCCGGGCGCTGGGCGCGCGGGTGATTGCGGTCACCGGCAGTGCGGACAAGCGCGAATTCCTCCAGCAACTGGGCGCCCACGATGTGGTGGTGGCGAGCGCCGGCTACAGCGCCGAGGTGTGGAAACTCACCGGCAAGCGCGGCGTCGACGTGGCGATGGAAAACCTTGGCCACACCCTCGAAGACACCTTGCGCAGCATGACCCTCGGCGGTCGCGTCGTGGTGCTGGGCAATGTGCAGCCGGGCGCCGTGGCGGTGAATCCGGGCCTGCTGATCGGTCGTCGGCTCAAGGTCCAGGGCTCGGGCAGTGCCACGCTTGAGCAACTGCGCACCGCATTGGCGCTGATTCATGGCGGGCAGGTGCGGCCATTGATCGACCGCGTGCTGCCGTTCCCTCGGGTGGCCGAGGCCCATGCGCTGCTGGAATCGCGCCAGGTCAGCGGACGTATCGTCCTGAGCGGGTGGTAAGCATGGACATCAGTACCCTGCTGGCCCAGGCCGCCAGCAAATGGCCGCAAGCCGCGGCCCTCAGCGAGCCTGCGCGGGATCGCCACCTGACGTTCCGGCAACTGGATCAGGCGCTGACCGCGTTCGGCCAGGCGCTGGAGCGGCTCGACGTGGGCGAAGGCGAGCGGGTCGCGCTGCTGGCCGATGCCGGCCTCGACTACCTGATCGCCGACTACGGCTGCATGGCCAACGGCCGGGTGCGGGTGCCGCTGGACCCGACCTTGTCCCCGGTCGAACTGCTGGCCCAGTTGCGTGATGCCGGTGCGGCGCTGTTGCTGTTCTCTCCGCAGTACGCCGATGTCGCCGATGGTCTGCGTGGCGAAGGTATTCGCTGCTGCGCGCTGGAAGAGCTGACCGTGGCTGCGGACGTGGATTTGCCCGACCGCCCGGCGCGACCGCCGCAGTCGCTGGCTTCGCTGAACTACACCGGCGGCACCACTGGCGTGCCCAAGGCGGTGATGCACCGCCATGCCAGCCTGTGCGCGGTGTTGCAGAACATCGTCATGGCCCGCGGCGCAGTGCCGGGGGACGTGCTGCTCAATGTCCGTCCGCTCTGGCCGATCGCCGCGGTGGCGGTGCTCGCCCATCTGCTCAGCGGTGGTCACGTGGTGCTGGGTGGGCGCTTCGACAGCAAGACCTTTATCGATCAACTGGCGCAGCAGCGAGTGGCCTTCAGTTCGCTGGTGCCCACCCAATTGCTGCGCCTGCTGCGCGAGAGCGGCAGCGCGCCGGCGCACCTGCCGCTGTTCAAGAGCCTGGACATCGGTGCGGCGGCGCTGACCGGCGAGGTACTGGACGGCGCCTTCAGCCTGTTCGACGGGCGCATCGCCGTGCTCTATGGCATGACCGAAGCACCGTGGAGCTGCTATCTGGCGGCGGCGCAGATGAAAGCGTTGCGTCATTCCGGCGAAAGCGCCGAGGGCGTGGTGGGCCGACCATTGTTCGCCGCTGCCTTGCGCATCGACCGCGCCGATGCCAACGGTATTGGCGAAATTCTTCTGGCGGGTCCGCAACTGATGGCGGGCTATTGGCAGCAGCCTGGCCTGACCGGCGACGTGTTGGCGGACGGTTGGCTGCGCAGCGGCGACTTGGGCCGCTTGCGCGCAGACGGCCAGCTTGAAGTACTGGGCCGCTGCAAGGACATCATCCGCAGCGGCGGCAAATCGGTGCAGCCTGGCGAGGTCGAACAGGCGCTGCTCAGCCATGCCGCCGTGCGCGAGGCCCATGTGTTCGGCCTGGCGGATGTGGAGTGGGGCGAGCAAGTGTGTGCCGCAGTAGTGCTGGAGGGCGGGGTGTCGGCGTCGGTGGAACTGTTGGTCGAGCATTGTCGCGAATTGCTGTCCCGCTACAAGGTGCCGCGGCGGCTGTGGTTCATCGAGGAACTGCCGCGTTCGCATTATGGGAAGGTGCAGAAGAAGCGGCTGCTGGAGGTGTTGGGGGTGGTGGCTTCCTGAGAGGGCGAAATACCGTTGTTCTGGCGGGCCTCATCGCTGCGGTTCGGCGCCCCGACAAGCCATCGCCCTCAAACCTGTGGGCGCCGGTCTTGCCGGGCCTCGGGACATGATGAGGCCGAAGGCGACTCCTGTGCCCCGTGAGCAAGATCCAAAATCAGTGCACAAAACTGCACGAATCGCCCTACATGCGCCATTCTGGCCCGCAATGTGCACTTACATCTTCCATCGATTACTGATCGATCGATCAGGTCTGCGCGACGGCCCTTAACCCGTGCCCGCGCAGACGTTCTTTAACCGCCGCGTGTGCCAGGGACTGCCCGTCAGTCCCAATAAACGCGGTGTTTGCCGGAACCGCTGGAATGTCCCTACCCGAACAGCTTCCGCCCGCGAATTCCACTGCGGGCTGGAGCGCCGAGTTGATGCTGCGCTTCGTTGAACGAGGCGGTAAGACCTGTATTGGTGCGCGACGTCATTTCGGACCTCTTTTGGTGCAGCGGCCGTTCTACCCCGAGGGCGCGCCGTGCCACGTTTATGTGCTGCACCCGCCCGGCGGTGTGGTGGGCGGTGATCGCCTGACCCTCGACGTGCACCTGGAGTCCGGCAGCCACGCGCTGTTGACCATGCCCGGCGCCACCAAGTTTTACCGCAGCGCCGGCCCCGTTTCGGTGCTCAAGCAGCATTTTCACCTGGCCGAAGGCAGCACCCTGGAGTGGCTGCCTCAAGGCAATATCTGCTTCGACGGCGCCCGGCTCAGCCTGGAAAGCCGCTTCAGCCTGGCGCCCGGCGCGCGCCTGCTGGCATGGGAAACCCTGTGCCTGGGCCGTCCGGTGATGGGCGAGCGTTTCAACCGCGGCACATTGGACAGCCGTCTGCTCATCGACATGCCGGACGATCCCGGCCTGCACGAACGCCTGCGCATCGACGGCGGGCAGTTGCACAAGCTCGCCGGGTATCCGCTGCAAGCCACGTTCTGTGCCGCGCCCGCCACTGCCGAGCTGCTGGAGCAGGCGCGAGCGTTGCTTGACGAACTCACTGTACCGGCCGGGGCGACCCTGCTCGGCCACTTGCTGGTGGTCCGCCTGCTGGACCACGACAACCAGCGTCTTCAATCCACACTGGCGCGGCTCTGGCACGCGCTGCGTCCGGCCATCACCGGCCTGGCGCCGTGCCCGCCGCGTATCTGGGCCACCTGAGAGAGCGACCATGGAGCTGACCCCGAGAGAGAAAGACAAACTGCTGCTGTTCACCGCCGCGCTGCTCGCCGAGCGCCGCCGTGACCGTGGCCTGAAACTCAATTACCCGGAAGCGGTGGCGCTGATCAGCGCGGCGGTGATGGAAGGCGCCCGCGACGGGCGCACCGTCGCCGAACTGATGAACATGGGTCGCGAGGTGCTGACCCGTGAGCAGGTGATGGAGGGCGTGCCCGAGATGATCCATGACGTCCAGGTGGAAGCCACCTTTCCCGACGGGACCAAGCTGGTCACCGTCCATGACCCGATCGTCTGAGCGGTGCAACAGGAGAGCAGGATGATTCCCGGAGAAATACAGGTCGCCGCTGGCGACATCGAGCTCAACGCCGGACGCGAGACAGTCAGCGTCAGCGTGGCCAACCACGGCGACCGGCCGGTGCAGGTCGGCTCGCACTATCACTTCTTTGAAGTCAACGACACCCTGGTGTTCGAGCGCGAGGCTACCCGCGGCTATCGCCTGGATATTCCTGCCGGCACCGCAGTGCGCTTCGAACCGGGGCAGTCGCGCAGCGTCACGCTGGTGCCTTACGCCGGCAAGCGCGAAGTCTACGGCTTCCAGGGCAAGGTCATGGGCAAGCTGGAGGTGCAGGCATGAGTCGGATTTCCCGTCGGGCCTACGCCGACATGTTCGGCCCCACCGTGGGCGACCGCGTGCGTTTGGCCGATACCGAGTTGTGGGTCGAGGTCGAGAAGGACTTCACGATTTATGGCGAAGAGGTCAAATTTGGCGGCGGCAAGGTGATCCGCGACGGCATGGGCCAGGGTCAGATGCTCGCCGCCGAAGCCATGGACCTGGTGCTGACCAACGCGCTGATCATTGACCACTGGGGTATCGTCAAGGCCGATATCGGCGTGAAGAACGGCCGCATCTTCGGCATCGGCAAGGCCGGCAACCCTGATGTGCAACCCGGCGTGACCCTGCCGGTGGGGCCGGGCACCGAGGTGATCGCCGCCGAAGGCAAGATCGTCACTGCGGGTGGCATCGACTCACACATTCACTTCATCTGCCCGCAGCAGGTGGAAGAGGCGCTGACCTCCGGCATCACCACTTTCATTGGCGGCGGTACCGGGCCGGCCACCGGCACCAACGCCACCACCTGCACACCAGGGCCGTGGTACCTGGCGCGGATGCTCCAGGCGGCGGATGAGCTGCCGATCAATATCGGCCTGCTGGGCAAGGGCAATGCGTCGCGACCGGAGGCCCTGCGCGAGCAGATCGCCGCGGGCGCCGTGGGCCTGAAGCTGCACGAGGACTGGGGTTCGACCCCCGCGGCCATCGACTGCTGTCTGGGTGTGGCCGAGGAGATGGACGTGCAGGTGGCGATCCACACCGACACCCTCAACGAGTCCGGCTGCATCGAAGACACCCTGGCCGCCATCGGCGACCGCACCATCCACACCTTCCACACCGAGGGTGCTGGTGGTGGTCACGCGCCGGACATCATTCGCGCGGCGAGCTTCGCCAACGTGCTGCCGTCGTCCACCAACCCGACCCTGCCGTACACCGTCAACACGGTGGACGAGCACCTCGACATGCTGATGGTCTGTCACCACCTGGACACCAGCATCGCCGAGGACGTGGCGTTCGCCGAATCGCGGATCCGTCGCGAGACCATCGCCGCCGAGGACATCCTGCATGATCTCGGCGCCTTCTCCATGACCTCGTCGGACTCCCAGGCCATGGGCCGGGTCGGCGAAGTGGTGCTGCGCACCTGGCAGGTGGCGCACCAGATGAAACTGCGTCGCGGGCCGCTGGCGGGGGATTCGTCGTACAGCGACAACACCCGGGTCAAGCGCTACATCGCCAAATACACCATCAACCCAGCGCTGACCCACGGTATCGCCCATGAAGTGGGCTCGCTGGAAGCCGGCAAGCTGGCCGACCTGGTGCTCTGGGCGCCGGCCTTCTTTGGCGTCAAGCCGGCGCTGGTGATCAAGGGCGGGATGATCGCCACCGCGCCGATGGGCGATATCAACGGCTCGATCCCTACGCCGCAGCCGGTACATTACCGGCCGATGTTCGGCGCCCTCGGCGCGGCGCGGCATGCCACCCGGATGACTTTCCTGTCGAAGGCCGCCCTCGATGGCGGCATCCACCAGCAACTGGGGCTGCGCAGCCTGATCGGCCTGGCCCACGGCTGCCGCACGGTGCGCAAGGGCGACATGGTGCATAACGGCCTGATGCCCAACATCGAGGTGGATTCGCAGACCTATGAAGTGCGCGCCGACGGCGAGCTGCTGGTATGCGAGCCGGCCAGCGTGCTGCCCATGGCCCAGCGCTACTTCCTGTTCTAACCCCAAGGAGAACCCATGATTCTGTTGACCCGCCGGGTGACCGAAACCGATGCCGTGACGACCGCCACGGCGACCCTGAACCTGGACACGCGGATCAAGAGCCGGGTGCGCATCACCCTCGATGACGGCCGCGACGCCGGCTTGCTGCTGGAGCGCGGTCAGTTGATTCGCGGCGGTGAATTGCTCGCCGATGGCGAGGGCAGGGAGGTGGTGCGGATCATCGCCGCCGCCGAGGACGTCTCGACGGTGCGCTGCGACGACGCGCTACTGCTGGCCCGCGCCGCCTACCACCTGGGCAACCGCCATGTGCCGCTGCAGATCGAGGCCGGTTTCGTGCGCTACCAGCATGACTATGTGTTGGACGACATGGTTCGCGGTTTCGGCCTGGAAGTGACGCTGGAGCAGGCGCCGTTCGAGCCCGAGGCCGGCGCCTACCAGAGTGCGCCGCACAGCCATGCACATAGTCATGGTCAGGTTCAGGACCATCCATTCATTCGCCTGCCTGCCCAGGCCCACTGATTCCAACAAGGAGCACCCCATGAAGAAATACCTCGCCCTGGCTTTGCTGCTGGTCGCCGTACCCGCCCTGGCTCACCCCGGCCACGACGCCAACCCGCTGCAGGACGGCCTGCTGCACCCGCTGACCGGTCTTGATCACTTGCTGATGCTGATCGGTACCGGCGTGCTCGCCGCGCTGACCCGCAGCCGCCTGACCCTGCCGCTGCTGACCTTGTGCGCGATGTTCAGCGGCGCGGTGCTGGGTCATCTGTTCGGCGGCGTGATCGGCATGGAAGCCATGATCCTCGGCTCGCTGCTGGTTGCGGGCGCCGCGTTGTTGCTGCCGCGCCGCCAGGTGCTGCTGTCGCTGGTCATGCCGGTGTTTGCGCTGTTCCACGGCTGGGCCCACGGCGTTGAATCCAGCCCGGGTGCGTTCTGGGTGTTCAGCGCGGGCTTTGTCACCGTCAGCGGCCTGCTGTTGCTGGCCGGCTTCGGCGTGGGTTGCCTGTTGCGTCGCCACACCCGCCTGCAACAAGCCTTCGGCGGCGGTCTGCTGGCCGGCGCCGCTGTGATGTTGGCGGGCTGATGAGCGCCGACCTGAAGCTGCTGCGCCTGCTGCAACTGGCCAGCCCGAACCTGCCGGTGGGTGGTTTCACCTACTCGCAGGGGCTGGAATGGGCGGTGGAGGCCGGCTGGGTGCACGGTGCTGCGGGCTTTGCCGACTGGCAGCGCCAGCAGTTGCACGACACCCTCGGCTACCTCGACTGGCCGTTGTTGGCGCGCTTGTATCGCGCCTGCGAGACCGGCGATGTCGCCGCGTTCACGCAGTGGAGCCAATTTCTGCTGAGCAACCGCGAAACCGCCGAGCTACGCACCGAAGAACGCCAGCGCGGCAAGGCCCTGATGCGCCTGCTGGATGGCTGGCAATTGGGCCAGGACCCTGCGTGGCGCGCCAGCCTGGAGCTGAGCCAGCTCGGCGGCATGGCGTGGCTCGCGGTGCACTGGCAGATTCCGCTGCGCGACCTGGCCCTGGGGCATGGCTTCATCTGGCTGGAAGGCGCGGTGATGGCCGGGGTCAAGCTGGTGCCGTTCGGCCAGCAGGCGGCGCAGACGCTGCTGCGTGATCTGTCTGAAGAGCTGCCCGCCGTCCTGGAAAAGGCCCTGGCCGTGCCTGACGACCAGCTCGGCGGCGGCCTGCCGCTGCTGGCGATTGCCTCGTCCCGGCACGAAACCCAATACACCCGATTGTTCCGATCCTGAGGAATCCCCTATGCAAAGTTACAAGCAACCCCTGCGTGTCGGCGTCGGTGGCCCGGTCGGGTCCGGCAAGACCGCGCTGCTCGAAGCGCTGTGCAAGGCCATGCGCGACCATTATGAAATCGCCGTGGTGACCAACGACATCTACACCAAGGAAGACCAGCGCATCCTCACCGAAGCCGGCGCATTGGCACCGGAGCGCATCGTTGGCGTGGAAACCGGTGGCTGCCCGCACACCGCGATCCGTGAAGACGCTTCGATGAACCTGGCGGCGGTGGAAGAACTGGCGCGCACCTTCGGCAACCTCGACGTGATCTTTGTCGAAAGCGGCGGCGACAACCTCAGCGCCACCTTCAGCCCGGAACTGGCGGACCTCACGGTCTACGTGATCGACGTCGCCGAAGGCGAGAAGATCCCGCGCAAGGGCGGGCCGGGGATTACCAAGTCGGACTTCCTAGTGATCAACAAGATCGACCTCGCGCCGTATGTCGGTGCGTCGCTGGAAGTGATGGAGCGCGACACCCAGCGCATGCGCCCGGAGCGGCCGTGGGCATTCACCAACCTCAAGACCGGGCATGGCTTGCAGACGCTGATCGACTTCATTGTCGATCGGGGCATGCTGGATGCGGCGAAGGCGGGGTAGTGGCAGTTGAGATCGATGCGCATGGGTATCTACACATATTTCGGTCATGTGATGGCCGGAGGTCGCTTGTCAAAGGACCTAGTAATGGCCACTAGGCGCACGTCTGGGATTTTCTAGCGCTCTTGAGATCGAGCGCCGCCCGCGCGGCGCATCGCGAGCAAGCTCGCTCCTACATTGGTTGCAACGTGCCATGGCCTGTAAGATTTGGGTTGCCAGCCCTTGGCGTTTGGCGATGGATCGCGGGGAGGCTGTTGAGGTCGACTCGATAACACGTCGTGCAAACAAGGCGGTCAACCATGGCCTAACAGACATAGGTACGTTGCAACCTATGTAGGAGCGAGCTTGCTCGCGATGCGCCGCGCGGGCGGCGCTCGATCTACAGAACGCTGCAACTATCAAGGTAAAAGCGCCCTCGTATCGTCTTGCAATGTGTTCTAAGGTTGCCAGTCCCTGTGAGAGAAGGAACTCATGATGAAGCACCCGCACCTGCTTTTCGCCGCGCTGTCGCTCGGTGCCAGTCTGCCGGTCCAGGCCGCCTTGCCCGGCGCGCCGGCCTACATTGATGACAGCGGTTACCTGCAAGCGGCGAAGCAACGCATCCTGCCGGCGATGTTCGAACAGCAGATCACCAGCACGCAGTACATCGCCAAGGCCGACAATCCGCTGATCACGGTGGCCGAATCCAGCGATTTCCGCCAGACCAGCACCTATGAACAAACCCGCGCCTGGCTGAAAAAGCTGGCCGCTGCCTCCGGTGGCCGGGTGGTACTTACCGACCTGCCGGAAAAGAGCGCCGAAGGTTACCCGATGCTGCTGGCGGTCGCCTCCACCAGCGCCGACAAGTCGCCCGCCGGGCTGAAAAAATCCGGCAAGCCGACGATCTTCGTTGAAGCCGAGATCCACCCCGGCGAGTCCAACGGCAAGGACGCCATGTTCATGCTGCTGCGCGACATGACCAGTGGCGACAAAGCGCTGGCCGGGCTGCTGGAACGGGTCAATATCCTGTTCATTCCCACCGTCAATATCGACGGCGACGTGCGCCGCAGCCCCTACGGCCGCATCAACCAGAACGGCCCCGATGTCAGCGGCTGGCGGGTCAATGGCCTGAACTACAACCTCAACCGCGACTTCACCAAGCTCGACAGCGCCGAGATCCGCAACGTCGCCTGGGTGTTCAACACCTATGAACTGAGCTTCTTCGCCGACACCCATTCCACCGACGGCGCCATGTACCCCTACGACAGTTCGTACTGCCACAACGGCAACGGCTGGTCGCCCGCCAGCAGCGCGTGGATGGACGAGGTGATGCGGGCACCGGTGTACCGCGCGTTGCAGGACGCAGGTCATGTGGTTCACGAGTGCATCAGCTTCAACGACAACCAGGACCCGACCCAGGGTTACTACCCGTACCGCACCGACCTGGCGCGGTTCTCCAACCAGTACGGTGATATCCGCAACGTGCCGTCGATCCTGATCGAACAGCACGCCTTGCATCCGTACAAGACCCAGGTGCTGGGCAACTACGTGATGCTCAAGAGCATGTTCCAGGTGATCGGCGAGCAGTCGGCCTCGCTGCGCGCCGCCATCGCCAAGGACCGCGCGCGTCTGGCGGCGCAGAAAGACGTGATCCTGACCTGGAAGGCGGGCAAGGCTGAAACCGTGCCGTTCACCGTGGGCGACTACCGCTACGACACCTCGCCGATCACCGGGGCCAGGACCATCGTCTGGAGCAACCAGCCGAAGAGCCTCGACGTGCCGGTCACCGGCAACACCGAGCCGGACCTGATCACCAAGCGGCCGAAGCAGTACATCGTGCCGGCCCAGTGGCGCGAGGTGATCGCCCGGCTCAAGGCCCATGGCATCGACATGCGCACGCTGGACAAACCCACTGCCGTGGCCGTGACCCTGTTCCGTATGGACGAGGTGAAAGTGGCGGGCGGCTTCGAGCCGGACCGGGCCAAGTCCAACGAAATTCCCGGCTACGAAGGGCATCTGCTGGTCAGCGGCGTGGCGAAACCCTTCGAACGCTTGCAGACCTTCCCGGCGGGCTCGATGGTGATCAACCTCGATCAGCCGCTCGGTGTGCTGGCGGTCAACCTGCTGTACCCGGAAAGCCCCGACTCGTTCTGGGCCTGGGGCTTCTTCAACTCGACCCTGGTGGTAGCGGAAGAGCCCGAGGAATACGTGATGGAACCGATGGCGCGGAAAATGCTGGAAGAGAGTCCGGCGCTGAAGGCCGAGTTCGAACAGGCGCTGAAGGCCGACCCGGCGTTCGCCGCCGATCCGCAGGCGCGCTTGAGCTGGTTCTATCAGCGCACGCCGTTCTATGACGTCAACGCCTTCGTCTACCCGGTGGGCGTGGTGTATTGAAGCGCGCCGGCCCCGCTGCGGGACCGGCTGGGCTTACACCGAGCGGGTAATCCCGCCGTCGACCCGAATGTTCTGGCCAGTGATATAGGCGGCGCCCGGCGAGGCGAGGAAGGCTACGGTAGCCGCGATTTCCTCGCTGCTGCCGTAGCGTTGCAACGGTACGCTCGCGCGGCGTTCTTCGGTGGCCGGCAGGCTGTCGATCCAGCCGGGCAGGACGTTGTTCATGCGCAGGTTGTCGCGGGCGTAGGTGTCGGCAAAGATCTTGCTGAACGAAGCGAGGCCAGCGCGGAACACCGCGGAGGTGGGGAACATCTCGCTCGGCTCGAACGCCCAGGCAGTGGAAATATTGATGATCACGCCGTCGCGCTGGCGCTGCATGATGGGCGTCACCAGGCGGGTCGGGCGGATCACGTTGAGCAGGTAGGTGTCGAGGCCGCGGTGCCAGTCTTCGTCGCTGATTTCCAGGATCGGTGCTCGCGGGCCGTGACCGGCGCTGTTGACCAGCACGTCGATGCGGCCCCAGCGCGCCTGCACCTGCTCCACCAGTTGTTTCAGGTCGTCGTTGGACTGGTTGGAGCCGGTCACGCCGATGCCGCCCAGTTCCTCGGCCAGCGCCTGGCCCTTACCGGAGGAGGAGAGGATGCCGACCTTGAAGCCGTCCGCCGCCAGCCGTCGTGCTGCCGCTGCGCCCATGCCGCTGCCACCGGCGGTGATGATCGCCACTTTTTCTACCGTCATTGATCGTGCTCCCGTGGTTCGAGGTTTAAGCTGACCAAGGCTAGCAGGCACGCGTCCGCCCAGAGAGTCAGTTTTCCATCGCCAACCCAGTAGAAAATCTATCGCCATGTCCACACAGTCCCCCGTCGCGCTCCAGGTCAGTTACGGTCCTGCCCGGCTGTTCGCCGATCATCGTCCCGGCGCCGGCTCCGCCCATCTGCTGGCAATTCACGGCGGCGGCGCCGCGCATTCGGGGATTTATGACGGTGTGCGCGCGGAGCTGGCGCGGCACGGCGTGGGTTCCACCGCGTTCGATTGCATCGGCCATGGCCGGACCGCGGGCGACAAGCTCGGCACCTCGTTACAGGACCGCACCGTCCAGGCGCAGGCAGTGATCGAGGCGACACAGATCCCGACGGCAATCATCGGCGCCAGCATGGGTGCCTATAACGCCATCCGTCTCAGTGAAATCTTCGACCTGCGCGCCCTGGTGCTGGTAGTCCCCGGCGTTTATTGTCCCGAAGCCTACGACGTGCCATTCGGCCCGGCGTTTTCGGAGCTGATCCGCCAGCCACGCAGTTGGGCCGACAGCGATGCCTGGTCGACGCTTTCGCGCTTTCGTGGCCGCCTGTTGGTGATCGCCGCAGGCGACGACGAGGTGGTGCCGCTGGAGATTCCGCAACGGCTGCATGATGCGGCGGTGAATGCCGAATGGCGCTCGCTATGGGTAGTCCCGGGTGCGCTCCACAGTGGTCTGCTGCAGCGGATGCTCGCTGATCCCCAGTGGGCCGACGTGTTTCTGCGGCATCTGAGCAACTGCGTGGTCATCTGAGCTGGGTAATTGTTGCAACTCTTTTCCGAGCTCACTGGAAATTCCCAGACTTACGCCGTTGTTTGGAGCACTTGTTTCTGCGATCCATCCACTATGGACGAGCAGCGGGGCATTCCATTCAAGGGCACTGGAAACAGCTCGTTTCGCGTGTTTACGTGTATCGATAAAGCCATGATCAATAAGGTCTTTTGCCTCTTTCGTGAGTGCTGTTCGTGCACCGCCGGCATACAGTTCCGAAGGTTGTGCGGGCCGGTCTTCAAGACGCTGGGCGCAACTGCATTCGGCTCAGGGCAGGGGGACCAATAGCGGCAAACAGACATTAGTGTCATATTGAGATCAATCGTTTGCGAATGTTACTATCCCCTTACTTAAAGTATGGGCAAAAACAGGGCAACGGATGCCCGGATACACCCGGTTCCCACTCGCGGGGAACTGCATGGATGCCAGTGTGAATCCCTCCGGAACACCTCTGCGCACCTGGGTCTGTACGGGCTTTTCGTACACGACCTGATCCCCCACGGCTTCAGCGTCATGACATTACTCCCGGTTTTTTGGGCTTGCCGATTACCGTTACCTGCGGACCGGCGAGGATGAATTCACAGGTTGGAGAAAGGTATGTCACAGGCATTCACGCTGAAGAACCTCAGCGTTACCCGCAAACTCGGCCTGGGTTTCGGCCTGCTGTTGTCGTTTGCCTTGCTGTTGTCGCTGCTGGGGGGCTTCGGGCTGCAAAACAGCAGTGCATCGCTGCAGCGCATCAGCTTCATCAGCAGCCTGTTCGACGAAATCGTCTTCACCCGGGAAGCCAACTACAACTTCGCCCTGAGCAGCGATGCCCAGCATCAGGCCCTGCACCAGGAACACCACGCCAAGCTCAAGGAAGGCTTCGACCAGTTGGTGCTGGATGCCCGCGAGGGCCGCTGGCCGGCCCAGGACCTGGGTGCCGCACAGAAGCTGCGCGCTGACCTGGACACCTACTCCAAAGCCCGCGACCAGGCCCGCTCGGTGGCCGAACTGACTGCGGCCAACCAGTTGCTGTCGCGGCTGCAGGCCGGCGTCAACGAACTGTATTACGCCGAAGAGGCACGTGCCTCCGAGCAGGTGAACAGCACGCATATGCGCCTGGCCATCGTGACGCTGGTGGCGATCCTCTGCGGCATTGCCGTCGCGCTGCTGATCAGCCGGCAGATCGTCTACCCGCTGCGCCAGGCGGTGCAGGCCGCTCAGCGTATTGCCGGCGGCGACCTGACCGCCGATATCAAGGTCGAGCGCAGTGACGAACTGGGCGTGCTGCTGGGTGCCCTGAACACCATGAACGCCAGCCTGCGCGAAGTGATTTCGCAGATCGGCTGCGGTTCACAGCAACTGGCGGCGTCGGCCTCGCAACTGGCGGCGATCACCAGCACCACCCAGGAAGGCATCGACAGCCAGCGCAACGAGACCGATATGGTCGCCACCGCGATGAACGAGATCGCCATGACCGTGCAGGAAGTCGCGAAAAACTCGGAAGAAGCGGCGAGTGCGGCCAAGGGCGCGGATCAGGAGGTCAGCAGTGTGCTGGCGATGTCGCAACAGGCGATCCGCCAGATCGAAGAAATGGCCAGCGGCGTCGGCACCTCGGCCGAATCCCTGGGGCGCTTGCAGCAAGAGTGCGGGCGCATCGGCGCGATCCTCGACGTGATCAAGGCCGTGGCCGAACAGACCAACCTGCTGGCGCTCAACGCCGCCATCGAAGCGGCGCGGGCCGGCGAGGCCGGGCGTGGTTTTGCCGTGGTCGCGGACGAAGTGCGCAACCTGGCACAACGGACTCAGGCGTCGTCCAGCGAGATCGAGCAACTGATCATCACCCTTCAACACATCGCCGACGAAAGCACCGGGATGATGAAGACCAACCTGCAGCAGACCAGCGCCTCGGTTACCGGCGTGCGCGATACCGGCATGGCCCTGGAGCACATCACTCGTCAGGTGTCGAATATCCAGCAGATGAGCGAACTGATCGCCACCGCAGCGGAAGAACAGGCGGCGGTGACCGAGGAAATCAACCAGAGCGTGACCCGCGTGCGGGAAACTGCCGAGGAATCTGCTACTGCCAGCGCAGAAATTTCCGCGGCGAGCACCGAGCTCAAACACCTGAGCAACCGACTGCATGGGATGGTTGGGCATTTCCGCTTCTGAGGTGTGTTGTGCGGACGCATCTGATCCGTATTTTTCAGTGCTTTCTGCATCTGTTATGCAAACAGCTGCTTGCCGACAATAAGCCCCGTAAAGGCGTGGTTGGCAGCGGCTGTTCCGTTGCTCCCGTCTGAACCGTTGTTCAGGTAATCGGAGGCAGTGATGGGCAAGATGGCGATTTTTCTGTTCGGGTTTCTGGTGCTGGCGATCGTGATCGGCGCGTTGGGGACGATTTCTCCGGTTTGAGGTCTTCAGGAAAGCCCCGGCAATGTTGCCGGGGCTTTTTTCGGTTCTTCACGGAATGGTGGGGGTGATGATCTTTGGGCTTGGGCTTGGGCTTTGGTGCTGTGAGCTTATCCATTCGATTTGGCGAGGCTGCCGGCCCCTTCCGCCTCTACGGCGGGTCCATTTTGTCTTGG
>NZ_QKVL01000159.1 GCF_003231275.1 Pseudomonas huaxiensis | reverse complement strand
TTACGTGATCTACACCTCGGGCTCCACCGGCAAGCCGAAAGG
Source organism: Pseudomonas huaxiensis (assembly GCF_003231275.1). Classification (GTDB taxonomy): domain Bacteria; phylum Pseudomonadota; class Gammaproteobacteria; order Pseudomonadales; family Pseudomonadaceae; genus Aquipseudomonas; species Aquipseudomonas huaxiensis. The sequence goes on along the minus strand of NZ_QKVL01000159.1, from coordinate 598 downwards.
GGCGGGCAACAGCCATCGCGCGCTGGTCAACCGTTTGCACTGGATGCAGAAGGCTTACGGTTTGGACGGCACGGATACTGTGCTGCAGAAAACGCCGTTCAGCTTCGACGTGTCGGTGTGGGAGTTCTTCTGGCCGCTGCTGACTGGTGCGCGTCTGGCGGTTGCATTGCCGGGCGATCACCGTGATCCGGAGCGTCTGGTGGCGACCATCAACGAGTACGGCGTCAGCACGCTGCACTTCGTGCCGTCGATGCTTCAGGCGTTTATGACCAGCGAACTGGTCGAGTCGTGCTGTTCGTTGAAACGCGTCGTTTGCAGCGGTGAAGCATTGCCGGCCGAGCTGGCCGCCCAAGTGTTGAAACGTCTGCCACATACCGGTCTGTACAACTTGTACGGTCCGACTGAAGCGGCGATCGACGTCACCCACTGGACCTGCACCGTCAACGACCACCTGAGCGTTCCAATCGGTCAGCCGATCGACAACCTCAAGACCCACATCCTCGAAGACGGCCTGCTGCCCGCCGCACCGGGCACCGCCGCCGAGCTGTACCTGGGCGGTGTCGGTCTGGCTCGCGGTTACCACAACCGTCCTTCGCTG
>NZ_QKVL01000158.1 GCF_003231275.1 Pseudomonas huaxiensis | reverse complement strand
CTATGTGATCTACACCTCGGGTTCCACCGGCAAGCCGAAAGGGGCGGGCAACAGCCATCGCGCGCTGGTCAACCGTTTGCACTGGATGCAGAAGGCTTACGGTCTGGACGGCACGGATACTGTGCTGCAGAAAACGCCGTTCAGCTTCGACGTGTCGGTGTGGGAGTTCTTCTGGCCGCTGCTGACCGGCGCTCGTCTGGCGGTTGCATTGCCGGGCGATCACCGTGATCCGGAGCGTCTGGTGGCGACTATCAACGAGTACGGCGTCAGCACGCTGCACTTCGTGCCGTCGATGCTTCAGGCGTTTATGACCAGCGAGTTGGTCGAGTCGTGCGGTTCTCTGAAGCGCGTCGTTTGCAGCGGTGAAGCATTGCCGGCCGAACTGGCCGCCCAGGTGTTGAAACGCCTGCCACACACCGGCCTGTACAACCTGTACGGCCCTACCGAAGCGGCGATCGACGTCACCCACTGGACCTGCACTCTTAACGACCAACTGAGCGTTCCGATCGGTCAGCCAATCGACAACCTGAAAACCCACATTCTGGAAGACGGCTTGTTGCCCGCTGCACCAGGCACCGCTGCCGAGCTGTACCTGGGTGGTGTCGGTCTGGCTCGTGGTTACCACAACCGTCCTTCGCTT
>NZ_QKVL01000157.1 GCF_003231275.1 Pseudomonas huaxiensis | reverse complement strand
AAGCGTCACAGCTCCGGTCACCGGCGCACCACTGGTCATCACCTTGGCCAACGGTCAAAGCATCACCATTCCGGTTAACGCCTCGAGTGGCTCGGTCGACTTCATCGCACCGAACAACGTGCTCAACACCAACACGCCGTTGACCAACAGCATCACCGGCGTCACCGGCGGCAACTACGAGCACCTGGAAACTGCTGGTACTCCGACCACCGTCGTCACCGATGATCCAGCTCGCCTCGACACCACTGGCCTGACCTTGTCCGCCACCGGTTCAGTGCAGGAAGGCGGCAACATCGTCTACACCGCCAAGCTGACCAACCCAGCTGGCACTGAAATGAAGATCACCTTGAGCAACGGTGAAACCATCACCATTGCCAAGGACGCCACCGAAGGTTCCGTGACCCTCGCAGCGCCAAAAGACACCGTGTACGTGGATGCCGGCAGCGTCAGCGTGACTATCACCGGCACCACTGGTGGTGACTTCGAGCACCTTGAGGTCAGCCCAACTGCCGCCGTGACTGCGGTTACCGACAGCATCGACACCAGTACTGTGACTCTGACTGCTACTGCTAGCGCGGTTGAAGGCGGCGTCGTCACCTACACCGCTTCGGTAACAGCCCCAGTAACCGGCGCACCACTGGTCATCACCCTGGCC
>NZ_QKVL01000156.1 GCF_003231275.1 Pseudomonas huaxiensis | reverse complement strand
GGGCTTGACGATGGAGAGCACCACGCCGCCCTTGATGACGACCCCATGCGAAGTCGCGCCACGCTTCAGCCAGCGCTCGGCGCGGACCTGTGACCAGTTGTACGCCACCGGCTCAACCCGACAGTGTTCGAAGGGGTTCCACCAGCAATAGTTGAAGTTGTATGCGTAGAGGCGTTGGCGGACGCGGTTGAAGCGAAGGGGCTGATCTCTAGGAGGTGCCACATCGAACTTCCAGAAGATAAAGGTAGACCAGACTCCAATGAACAAAGTGGAAAGAAATATTATCCACTCCTCAAAACTCAGCGCTTGCCAGTCTGATAAAAAAAGCCAAAACAAAATTCCCAGGCCCACAGTGCAAACAGCGACGAACCAAATCATCAAACCTCTGATCAACGCAGATGCACGCGGTAGTTCCAGATAGATACCATCCTGATGGTTGGGTGTATCGAACCCAAGAGCAGGCATTACGATCGGCACTTCATCGGGATGAGGCAGATCTTCCTGCCATCCAGAGCAAGAGGGAACGAGTCGCGGTGTTTTCATACGACTCACTACTTCGCGTCCCCAGTAATCTTGTCTGCCTTTACGATCAGTCGGGCGACCCCGGATTCATCGTTTCTGTCCGGCCAATAGGGCACTTCGTGTTTGATAGTTTGAGCATCGAGAAT
>NZ_QKVL01000155.1 GCF_003231275.1 Pseudomonas huaxiensis | reverse complement strand
GATGTCGCGGCGGGCAACAAAGTGACCTTCAACCAGCCCGGCCGTGACTCGATTGCGCTGAACCGCGTACTCGGCGCCGATGGCTCGAAGATCATGGGCCAGCTCGATGCCAATGGCCGGGTGTTTATCGTCAACCCCAACGGCGTGCTGTTCGGCCAGGGTGCGCAGGTCAATGTCGGCGGTCTGGTGGCCTCGACGCTGGATATCAGCAACAGCGATTTCGAAGCCGGCAACTATGCCTTCAAGGGCAACGGCAAGAACGCCGCCGTTACCAACAGCGGCAAGATCTCGGCGACTGACGGCGGCAGCGTGGCCCTGCTCGGCGGCACGGTCAGCAACAACGGCGTGATCGTCGCCAACCAGGGCAGCGTGGCTTTGGCGGCGGGCAACAAGGTCACCCTCGACTTCGCCGGTGACGGCCTGCTCAACGTGCAGGTGGACGAGGCGGTGGTCGATGCACTGGTGGAAAACCACCAGTTGATCAAGGCCGACGGCGGGCAGGTGCTGCTCACCGCCAACGCTGGCGAAGCGCTGATCAACACCGTGGTCAACAACACCGGCGCGATCGAAGCGCAGACCGTCGGCGAGAAGAACGGCAAGATCGTCCTGCTCGGCAGCTTCGACGGCGGCAGCGTGCAGGTGGCCGGTACTCTTGACGCCAGCGCCCCCTCCGG
>NZ_QKVL01000154.1 GCF_003231275.1 Pseudomonas huaxiensis | reverse complement strand
CTTGAGAACCAGACGCAGAGTTGCAGCGGGCGCGTTGGCCTGGCGGCGACGGTCATGCTGTGCGGATTGCTTTGCATGCCGATGGGAAGGAGCGCAGAGGCGGGAATTCTTGAGGGGGTCAATCACACACACTGGGCGATCAATCGGTTCAGTGTCGATGGGCGCTCAGGTATGGACACGATTGGGCCTTGGCAGGGCGGTGGAGGTGGTCACTACAGCATTACCGGAAAGTGGCAAGCCGGAATGACAGTACAAGTTGATTGGGAAACGGGTGTCGCAGGAACAAAAGGATTCCCCGGTTTTGGTGATGATCAGAAATATGAGGCTTGGGCCTCGAAACTAAGAGCTCAAAAACGCCAGCTCAGTAGAGAGGTTCCCGTCCCCGACTACACCGGCCAGTCCACCTGTGGCCTGACCGTGCATTTCCTGCCATGCGATGAAATCCAGCTCACCACGTCCTGTCATCGCTATGGCAGCCCTGAGTACCCGATCAAGACCCCGCTGAAACTCCCGAAGCCGCAGTCATGCCCTGTGACCGGAGATTCATCCACGGGAGACGCTTCATGATGAGTTTCTTGGTTCAAGCAAGGCGCCTTGTCATTTGTGGATTGGCTGGCGCGTTGTTTATCCCTGCTGCTCAGGCCGGAATCATTAAGGGGGTTAACCATACCCATTGGGCGATCAACAAGTTCAGTGTGGATGGGCGGTCT
>NZ_QKVL01000153.1 GCF_003231275.1 Pseudomonas huaxiensis | reverse complement strand
CGGCCTGACGATGGAGAGCACCACGCCGCCCTTGATAACGACTCCATGCGAAGTCGCGCCGCGCTTCAGCCAGCGCTCGGCCCGGACCTGAGACCAGTCGTAGGCTACCGGCTCGACCCGCCAGCGTTCGAAGGGGTTCCACCAGCGATAGTTGAAGTTGTAGGCGTAGAGGCGTTGGCGGGGGCGGTTGAAGCGCAGGGGCATATCTCGAGGGGGGACTAGCTCAAGTTTCATGCAGAACAGGAATGACCAAACACCAACGAAAGCACTAAAGATGAACATGGCCCATTCTTCGAAGCTGAGCATCAGTCCGATTGATAAATGGCTCCACAATAAGTCCGCCGTCAGGAAGCCCTGAATCGATGCAAGCCAGAATAACCATCCTCTCGCCAGCGCCGATGCCCGTGGTAGCTCCAAAAAGACAGAGCTCTGATGATTAGGCGTGTCGAATCCAAGCGCCGGAACCACAACCGGAGGCTGGTCAGGATGGTGCAGATCTTCCTGCCACCCCGAGCAAGGCGGAACCAGTCCAGGCCTTTTCATATGAAACCCCGTTCCCGCGCTCTCTGAGTCTTGTCTTCTTTCACGATCAACTGAGCTACGCCGGATTCATCTTTTTTGTCGGGCCAATAAAACACTTCGTGCTTGATGGTTTGAATATCGAGAACCACGAACTCCATGGGCATATTGCTCATGGCGCCGTCCTCGATTCCCGGTCCATATCGGCGGGCCAC
>NZ_QKVL01000152.1 GCF_003231275.1 Pseudomonas huaxiensis | reverse complement strand
GTGCCAATCTCGACCCCATTTATATTTCTGGCCTGATCACACCGGTAATGACCGGCGATGCGGATGGCGGCGTCAACCATCACATGGTGCATGTCAATGCCTCGGGCTTGCTGGTGGTGATCCAGCAGTATCCCAATATGTTCGAGGGCGACTGGATCAGTGTGTTCTGGGGTGATGACAAGATTCCGGTGGCGTCGAATGTGGTGCTGCAGGGGGATGTTGGCAAGAACTTCTCGATGTTCGTCGCGGCCAGCAAAGTACCGGAGGGTGTGAACAGCCTGTACTGCACGGTAACCCGGGCCGGCGGTAGCAACGGTGGTAGCTCTTTGCCAATCAACGTTTTCGTGCGCACGGAATTTCCAGGCGGGACTGACCCGGAGCCGGATACTCCAACTCATGAGAACTTGCTGGCCCCGAAACCGGTGCTGCCAGTAAACGGAATCATCGATGAGGATGTCGCGAAAAACGGGGTCAAGGTCACTATCGACCGTTATCCCAATATGCGTGAGTACGACAAGATCACCCTGAGTTGGGGTGGACAGCTGGTTGTACATGAGGTAACCGTGGCCGAAGCACAAAGCGGCTCGGTAGATATCCTTGTCAGCGAAGAGATAATACTGGCCGCAGGCGACAGCGATAAGGTGGTGCTGGTCTACCGGGTGATGGATGAGGTGCATAACAAATCCACCGGCTGGTCGATACGTGCGTTTGTGGCGGTGGAGGTCGGCACCGGCCTGTTCG
>NZ_QKVL01000151.1 GCF_003231275.1 Pseudomonas huaxiensis | reverse complement strand
GTGATCGCCGCCTACCTGGGTGCTGACGAAGAGGAACTGGTATGAGCGCACCCATTCTCGAACTGAAGGACCTGGACGTGTTCTACGGCCCGATCCAGGCCCTGAAGAAAGTCTCCATGCACATCAACGAGGGCGAGACGGTCAGCCTGATCGGCTCCAACGGCGCCGGCAAGTCGACCCTGCTGATGTCGATCTTCGGCCAGCCGCGGGCGGCGTCCGGGCAGATCATCTATCGCGGCACCGACATTACCCACAAGTCCTCGCACTACATCGCCTCCAACGGCATCGCCCAGTCGCCGGAAGGGCGGCGGGTATTCCCCGACATGAGCGTCGAGGAAAACCTGATGATGGGTACCATCCCTATCGGCGACAAACATGCCGACGAAGACATGCAGCGCATGTACGAGCTGTTCCCGCGGCTCAAGGAGCGACGCAATCAGCGCGCCATGACCATGTCCGGTGGTGAGCAGCAAATGCTTGCCATCGCCCGCGCGCTGATGAGCCGGCCCAAACTGTTGCTGCTGGATGAACCTTCGCTGGGGCTGGCGCCGATCGTGGTCAAACAGATCTTCGCCACCCTGCGGGAGCTGGCCAAGACCGGTATGACCATCTTCCTGGTGGAGCAGAACGCCAACCATGCGCTGAAACTGTCGGACCGGGCTTATGTGATGGTCAACGGCCAGATCCGCATGACCGGGACGGGGCAGGAATTGTTGGTGAACGAGGAGGTGAGGAACGCGTACCTCGGCGGCCACTGAT
>NZ_QKVL01000150.1 GCF_003231275.1 Pseudomonas huaxiensis | reverse complement strand
AGGACGTCATTGTTGAGCCGGACCCGCGGACGGTGAACAAGATCCCGGCAGTCTTGACGTTTTATATCCCCAACGCCGAGGTGCGGCAACTGGCCCTTGGTCGTGGGTTTGCCTCTTATACGGTTACCCGCACCGGCAGCCCGGCCGGAGTTTCCAAGCGCGCTTTCGTTACCTTTCTCGGGGTGGAGCAACGCTTGCCAAAACCCACGGTGACGGAAGCTGAGGGCGGCGTACTCGATCCGGAACTGGGTGCGGCCACTGTGGTTGTTCCGGGTGCTGCTCTGGAGGCGGGTGATGTCGTAATCCTGACCTGGCTGGGTACCCGCTCCAACGGTAGCCCGCTGTTGTATACCGCCCAGCGCGGCGTCAGTGGTGGAACGGCGGGCAAGCCGATGAGTTTCACGATTGACGGAGACGCCTATATCAAGCCCCTGAACGCGGGGAATGTCAGCGTTTATTACTCGCTGGGCAAGGCCGGCGACGGTCAGTTGCTGGAGTCCGACCGGGAACTGCTGATGGTGGGCGAGGCGCAGTTCGAATTGCCGGCACCCTCCACCCGCCCAGCGGCCCAGAACGGGATGCTTGATCCGGAGACATTGCCCGCCCAGTTGGAAATCGTGGTCCCGCCTTATCCCGACATGGCGGAGGGGCAAACGGTGCATATGATCTGGAAGGCCAGCGAGGGACCCAACTACAGCGACTACATGCCGATCAATTCTTTGATGGTGGGCAAGGAAGTGGTGTTTTACATGAGCCGTGAG
>NZ_QKVL01000015.1 GCF_003231275.1 Pseudomonas huaxiensis | reverse complement strand
GCGTCCGAAAATAACGGTCTAACTTTCACGGATCCAGCCTTGTCGTTCGACGCAGGCGCCGTGCTATGTTCCTTTCCTTTCTCGACTGCCACAGGGATGCCTTATGTCGCATGCAAGCACGCTTCTTCCAGGTTTCATGGTTGTTCACGGCAACCGTTTGGATGAGCTGCGAAGCCTGGTTGTGAGCTGGATGCGGCGTTATCCCCTGGCTCCATTGGAGAACGAAATTGTCCTGGTGCAGAGCAACGGCATCGCCCAGTGGCTGAAGCTCGCTCTGGCTGAGGACCCCGAAGAAGACGATACGGGCGGCAGCGGAATCGCTGCTGCCATCGAGGTACAACTCCCTGGCAGTTTCATGTGGCAGCTCTACCGGAAGGTCCTCGGTCGCGAAGAGATTCCGGAAACGTCGCTCCTCGACAAAGCCCCGCTGACCTGGCGTCTGATGCGCCTGCTCCCCGAACTGATTCATCAACCGCACTTCGAACCGCTGCAGCGCTTCCTTCTCGATGACAGCGACTTGCGCAAGCGCTATCAATTGGCCGAGCGCCTGGCCGATCTGTTCGACCAATATCAGGTCTATCGCGCCGACTGGCTCAAGGAGTGGGCCGCCGGTCGCCATGTGCTGATCAACGCTCGCGGTGAGTCGCGCCCGCTGTCCCCGGCCAACTGCTGGCAGGCCGAGCTTTGGCGAGCATTGCTGCTGGATGTTGGCGAAGCTGGAATGGCGCAGAGCCGCGCAGGTGTGCATCAGCGCTTTATCGAGCGTATCAACGGATTGGAGCAGGCCCCGGCCGGGCTGCCATCCCGCGTCATCGTCTTCGGTATTTCTTCACTACCGGCCCAGGCCCTCGAAGCGTTGGCCGGCCTGGCTCGCTTCAGCCAGGTGTTGCTGTGTGTGCATAACCCTTGTCGCCACCATTGGGCCGATATCGTTGCCGACAAGGACCTGCTCCGCCACCAATACAAGCGTCAGCAGCGCAAGCAAGGCATGGCTGGCCCGATCGATGCGGAAAGCCTGCATCAGCATGCTCACCCGTTGCTCGCCGCCTGGGGCAAGCAGGGGCGCGACTATATAAACCTGCTCGACAGTTACGATGACCCGTCCAGTTACCGCACCGCTTTCAGCGATGGTCGCATCGACCTGTTCAGCGAAGATGAGCCCCAGCACCTGCTCGGCCAATTGCAGGACGACATTCTCGAACTGCGCCCCTTGAACGAAACCCGCGAGCTATGGCCCGACGTAGACCCGGCAAAAGATCGTTCCGTGCGCTTCCATATCGCCCACAGCGCCCAGCGCGAAGTGGAGATTCTTCACGATCAGTTGCTCGCCCGCTTCAGCGCCGACCCCGGCTTACGCCCACGCGATGTGATCGTTATGGTCCCGGATATCAACGCTTACGCTCCCCACATCCGTGCGGTATTTGGCCAGCTCGATCGCGGCGAAACCCGTTACATTCCGTTCACCCTCACCGACCAGGGCCAACGCGGTCGCGACCCGTTGCTGATCGCCTTGGAACATCTGCTCAAACTGCCCGACAGCCGCTTCCCGGTCAGCGAAATCCTCGATCTGCTTGACGTGCCGGCCTTGCGCGCCCGCTTCGCCATCAAGGAAAGCGACCTGCCGACTCTGCATCGCTGGATCGAAGGTGCCGGCGTGCGTTGGGGCCTCAATGCCGAGCAACGTGCCAGCCTCGGTTTGCCGGACGACCTGGAACAGAACAGTTGGCGTTTCGGCCTGCGTCGGATGTTGCTGGGCTATGCGGTGGGAGCGGGCGAGAGCTGCGACGGCATCGAGCCATACGACGAAATCGGCGGCCTCGACGCCGCGTTGATCGGCCCGCTAGTCGCCTTGCTCGACGCCCTGGAAGTGGCTCACGCCGAACTGTCCCGTCCCGCCCCCGCAGCACAATGGGGCGAGCGCCTGAACGCCCTGTTGCAGGTGTTTTTCCTGGCTGAGAGCGAGCACGACGACTACCTGCTGGTCCAGTTGCAGACCCTTTGCGACACCTGGCTCGGGACTTGTGAGTCCGTCGGTCTGCAAGACCTGCTGCCGCTCACCGTGGTCCGCGAAGCCTGGTTGGCCGGTTTGGACCAAGGCCGTCTTTCGCAGCGTTTCCTCGCAGGTTCGGTGAACTTCTGCACCCTGATGCCGATGCGCGCGATTCCGTTCAAGGTGGTGTGCCTGCTGGGCATGAACGACGGTGACTACCCTCGCGCCCAGCCGCCGCTGGATTTTGACCTGATGGGCAGTGACTACCGCCCTGGCGACCGTTCCCGTCGCGAGGACGATCGCTACCTGCTGCTCGAAGCGCTGCTGTCGGCCCGGGCACAGCTTTACGTCAGTTGGGTCGGCCGCAGCATTCGTGACAACAGCGATCGCCCGGCGTCGGTGTTGATTGGTCAACTGCGCGACCATATCGCCGCGGGTTGGCGACTCAAAGGCGCCGCCGGCGACAGCAAGCACAATGCTGGCGAGCAACTCCTGCACAAGCTCACCACCGAACACCCGTTGCAGCCCTTCAGTGCCCGTTACTACCACCGTGGCAGCGACCTGTTCAGTTACGCCCGTGAGTGGCGCAGCCTGCACCTGCCGGCTGATGCCGCAGCGCAGGAGCACGATCAACTTGAACGCTATGAACCCGACGAGCCGTTGGCTCTGGCATTGCTTCAGGACTTTGTTCGTCACCCGGTCCGGCACTTTTTCAGACATCGGCTGAAGGTGTTCTTCGAGGCGGTCGAAGCGCCACTGGCCGATGATGAACCCTTCGTGCTCGATGCCCTGCAACGCTACAGCCTGAGCGAAAGCCTGCTCAACGCTGCGCTGGCCGATCCTGCGCAAAGCGATGCGGCGCTGCTCGGTCAGGCGCATCGCTTGCAGGGAAGTGGCCTGTTGCCGCTGGCTGGTTTCGGCGAGTGCCTGCGCGAAGAACTGATTGAACCGTTACCGGACTTGTTGCAGCGCCACCGCCAGTTGCTGCAACAGTGGCCGACCCGCATCGACAGCGCCTTGCCGATCCGTTTCGAAACCGGCGCGCTCAAACTGGAAGGCTGGCTCGGTCGTGTCCAGCAACGTGCCGACCAGGCACTTCTGAGCATCACCACCTTGCCTAACGGCATCAGCAGCGGTCGCTCGCTGAAGTGGCATCGCTTGACGGCGACCTGGGTCATGCACCTTGCGGCCTGCGCGGTGGGCCATCCGCTGCACAGCGCGGTGGTCGCCACCGACATTACGCTGATGCTGGAGCCTCTTCCTCAAGAGGACGCAGCCGAGCTGCTGACCCACCTGCTGCTGTCGCGTCAGGCCGGCATGAATGCGCCGCTGCCAGTTGCGATCAAGACCGCATTCGCCTGGCTCGCCCAACATGAGAAAGACCCGGAAAGGGCCTTGGCCGACGCCGCCAAAACCTACGATGGCGATGGCCAGCGAGACGGCGAGCGCAGCGAAAACGCGGCGTTGCTGCGCCAGTTCAGTGAGTTCGCGGCGATGACCGCGAGCGAAGAATTCGAGGGCTGGTGCGAAGCCCTGTACAAGCCGATGTTCGAAGCCAAATGGCAAACACTGGCCAGCGACGAGGTGCGTCCATGAGCGTTGCAGTAACCCAGGCGCCACTGGCGTTGACCTTTCCCCTGCACGGCAGCCAGTTGATCGAAGCCAGTGCCGGCACCGGCAAGACATTCACCATTTCTGCCCTGTACCTGCGTCTGGTGCTCGGCCACGGTGGTGAGCAGGGCTTTGGCCGCGAACTGCTGCCGCCGCAGATTCTGGTGGTGACCTTCACCGACGCCGCGACCAAGGAACTGCGTGAGCGAATCCGCACCCGTCTGGCCGAGGCGGCGCGGTTCTTCCGCGGTGACCTGGCCGAAGCGGATCCGCTGCTCGCCCAACTGCGCGAGCAATACGACCCTGCCCATTGGCCGACCTGCGCCAATCGTCTGGAAGTCGCCGCCCAGTGGATGGACGAGGCGGCCGTCTCGACCATCCACAGTTGGTGTCAGCGGATGCTGCGCGAGCACGCTTTCGACAGCGGCAGTCTGTTCACCCAGACACTGGAAACCGACCACAGCGAATTGCTCGGCCAGGTGATGCGCGACTACTGGCGGCGCTTCTGCTACGGCATGGAAGGCGAGGCGCTGGCCTGGGTGCGTAACAACTGGGGCAGCCCGGACGACCTGCTGCCACGGGTACGCGCACTGTTTGGCCGGCATGCCGGTGAGGTGCGCACGCAAGAGCCGCAAGAGGTCATCGCCGACGTTCTGCGCCAACGGGCCGAGCAGTTACGCGAACTGAAAGCGCCTTGGGCGCAGTGGTCGGATGAACTGCTGCAACTCTGTCGCGAGGGCGTGAAGGCGAAGCAGGTCAATGGCAGCATGATCCAGGAGCGTTACTTCAAACCCTGGTGCGAGAAGCTGCGCAACTGGGCTGAAGACGAGCAGGCGCAAGAGCTGGATATTGGCACCGGTTTCACCCGCCTGACCCCGGAAGGCGTAGCCGTCGCCTGGAAAGTCGATCCGCCGAGCCACCCGGCGCTGGAGGCCATGGTCGCCCTGCGTGAGCAACTGCAAAGCTTGCCGACGCCGGACGCGCAACTGCTCGAACACGCTGCCGCCTGGGTTTCGCAGCGCTTCGAACAAGAGAAGCGCCGCCGCGCGGAAATGGGCTTCGACGACATGCTGCAACGCCTCGACAGCGCCCTGAGCGGGCCGTCCGGCGAGCGACTGGCCGGGTTGATCCGCGAGCAGTTCCCGGTCGCGCTGATCGACGAATTCCAGGACACCGACCCGGTGCAGTACCGCATCTTCGAGTGCATCTACCGCATCGAAGAAAACGTGCGTGATACCGGCTTGTTCTTGATCGGCGACCCCAAGCAGGCGATCTATGCCTTCCGCGGCGCCGACATTTTCACCTACCTCGGCGCTCGTCGCGCCACCACTGGGCGCCTGCACAGCCTCGACACCAACTTCCGCTCTACCCAGCCGATGGTCACTGCGGTCAATCATGTATTCGAGCAGGCCGAACAGCGTGCCGCCGGCCGTGGTGCTTTCCTGTTTCGCGATAAGGACGGCGACAATCCGGTGCCCTTCGTCTCGGTGCATGCGCGGGGGCACAAAGAGCAGTTGCAGGTCGATGGCGAGGCGGTGCCGGCGCTGAACTTGTGGCACCTGGCGAGCGATGAGCCGGTGTCGAACACCGTCTACCGGCAGAAGATGGCCGCGAGTTGCGCGAGCCTTATCGTCAGCTTGCTCAACGGTGGGCAGCAGGGTAGCAGCGGATTCGTCCAGGGCGAGCAGTTGCGCGGATGCCAGCCATCGGATATCGCCATCCTCGTGCGTGATGGCCGCGAGGCACAGCTTGTTCGCGCCGAACTGGCGGCTCGCGGCGTGCGCAGTGTGTACCTCTCGGACAAGGATTCGGTCTTCGCCGCCCAGGAAGCCCGCGACCTGCTGGCCTGGCTCAAGGCCTGCGCCGAACCGGATAACGAGCGCCTGCTCAAGGCGGCGCTGGCCAGCGGCACCCTCGCTCAGCCACTGCGCGAACTGGCGCGACTGAACGAAGACGAAATGCGCTGGGAAGACCGGGTCATGCAGTTCCGTCAGTACCGCCTGATCTGGCGAGTCCAGGGCGTGCTGCCAATGCTGCGACGCCTGCTGCACGACTTCGAGCTACCCCAGGTACTGATCGGCCGTACCGACGGCGAACGCGTGCTGACCAACCTGCTGCACCTCGCCGAATTGCTTCAACAGGCCGCTACTGAACTGGATTGTGAGCAGGCGCTGATCCGTCATCTGGGCGAGCATCTCGCCGCATCCGGCCAAGCGGGAGAGGAACAGATCCTGCGCCTGGAAAGCGACGAGCAACTGGTCAAGGTAGTGACCATCCACAAATCCAAGGGCCTGGAATACGAACTGGTGTTCCTGCCCTTCATCTGCACCGCCAAACCGGTGGACGGCAAGCGCCTGCCGCTGGGTTGGCACGATGAAAACGGTGCCGCGCACCTGACCCTGAGCCCCACCGACGAGCAGATCGCCAAGGCCGATGACGAGCGGCTCGCCGAAGACCTTCGCCTGTTCTATGTCGCCCTGACCCGGGCACGGCACGCCTGCTGGCTGGGTGTGGCCGACCTCAAGCGCGGCACCGGCAAGGACTCGCTGCTGCACCGCAGCGCCCTCGGGTACCTGTTGGGCGGTGGCCAGCGGCTGGCGGAGTCCGCGGCGCTGACGAGTTGGCTCGATGCCCTGCAGAAAGACTGCGACGCCATCCACAGCCAGGCGCTGCCGGAGGCCGACGAACAGCTCTACGTCGCGCCCCGGCAGACCGCCGAATTGCTCGCCGCGCGCGAGCCCAAGCGCCGCGCTGCCGAGAACTGGTGGATCGCCTCCTACAGTGCCCTGCGCATCGGCGAGGATGCTTTGGAACTGGACGCCGATGTGCCCCAGGCCCAGCAATTGCTCGATGACGAACGTCCTGATCCGAATGCCCTGCGCGAAGTCGCGGCGATCGCCGGGGATATCCATCGCTTCCCGCGCGGCCCCAATCCCGGCACCTTCCTCCACGGCCTGCTGGAGTGGGCTGGGCAGCAAGGTTTCGCACAGGTGGCCGCCGCGCCGCAAGAACTGCGCGAGATGGTTGGCCAGCGCTGCAACCGCCGCGACTGGAAAGGCTGGATCAACACCCTGAGCGACTGGTTGCAGCACCTGTTGCAGTCGCCTCTGCGGTTGGGTGACGACAGCGCACCAGTGGCACTCGGTGGGCTGAGTCAGTACCAGATCGAGATGGAATTCTGGTTCGCCAGCCATCGCGTCGATGTGCTGCGTCTGGACCGGCTGGTGGCCCAGCATACCCACCAGGGCGCCTCGCGCCCGGCCGCTCAGGCGGCGCTGCTCAACGGCATGTTCAAGGGCTTCATCGACCTGGTGTTCGAGCACGACGGTCGCTATTACGTGGCCGACTACAAGTCCAACTGGCTTGGCCCCGATGACCTGGCCTACAGCGAAGCGGCCATGGAGTCGGCGATTCTCGAACACCGCTACGACCTGCAATACGTGCTCTACCTGCTGGCCCTGCACCGGCAACTGCGCGCGCGCCTGCCTGACTACGACTACGACCAGCACGTCGGCGGCGCTGTGTATATCTTCCTGCGCGGTGTGCATTCATCGACTCAGGGCGTGTATTTCGCCAAGCCGCCGCGGGCGCTGATCGAGCAACTCGATGCGCTGTTCCGCGGTGTTCCGCAGGTGACGCAGCAGGACCTGTTCTCGGGAGAAGTCCAATGATCCGCACGTTCAACGATTTGCTGCCGACGCCGCTGGACGCCGAGCACCTGGCATCCCTCGCGCCCTTGAGCGACAGCGCCGACCTGTTGGCGTTGCTTGATCGCTGGGTCGAGCGAGGCTGGCTGCGGGCGCTGGACCGCGCCTTCGTCGGTTTCCTGCGTGAGCGGGAGCCGGGCGGCGATCCGCTGGTGCTGTTGGCCGCGGCCCTGGCCAGCCATCAATTGGGGCACGGGCATGTCTGCCTGGACCTGGAAAAGACCCTCGCCGAACCGGACTTCGCCCTGTCGCTGCCGCCGGAAGGCGATGCCTTGGCCGGGCCTCTGTTACTACCTTCTCAGTTGCTTGAACGACTCACCGGCGACACCTGGCTGGAGCGCCTGGAGCGCAGCGCGCTGGTGGCGGCGGGCGACCAGCCGCAGCACGCGTCGCGACCGCTGGTATTGAGCGGCGGCCGACTCTACCTGCGCCGTTACTGGACCTACGAACGGCAGATCGACCACGCTTTGCGCCAGCGGCTACAGCAAACCGAAGCAACGCCCGCCGACCTGCGCGCGCGCCTCGACAACCTGTTCAAGGACGGCGCCGAAGCCGGGCAGATCGACTGGCAGAAACTCGCCTGTGCCCTGGCCACGCGTGCGGCGTTCAGCATCATCACCGGCGGCCCCGGCACTGGCAAAACCACCACCGTGGTGCGACTGCTGGCGTTGTTGCAGGCGCCGGCGGTGGAGGCAGGGCGTCCGCTGCGTATTCGTCTGGCGGCGCCCACCGGCAAGGCCGCGGCGCGTCTGACCGAGTCCATCGGTCAGCAGGTCGAGCGGTTGTCGGTGAGCGCAGAAGTGCGGGCGCAGATTCCCTGCGACGTCTCCACCGTGCACCGTCTGCTGGGCAGTCGGCCCAACTCGCGGCACTTCCGTCATCACGCTGGCAACCCGCTGCCGCTGGACGTGCTGGTGGTGGATGAAGCGTCGATGATCGACCTGGAAATGATGGCCAACCTGCTGGCGGCAATGCCGGAAAATGCCCGGCTGATTCTGCTGGGCGACAAGGACCAACTGGCCTCCGTGGAGGCCGGTGCGGTGCTCGGCGACCTGTGTCGCGATGCCGAGGAGGGCCGTTACAGTGACGAGACTCAAGGCTGGCTGGAGCAGGTCAGCGGTGAATCGCTGAGCGCCAGCGGCTTGCAGGCGGGCGATGCCGGGCGGCATCCGTTGGCGCAGCAAGTGGTGATGTTGCGGCGCTCGCGGCGCTTTGGCGAAGGCAGCGGTATCGGCCAGTTGGCGCGCTTGGTCAATCGCCAGTTGGCGAGCGATGCGCGTGCGTTGCTGCGCGAAGGGCAATACGCCGACGTGTTCGGCCTGACCCTGCGCGGCGAACAGGACCGCGCCCTCGACAAGCTGGTGCTCGACGGCCTGGAGCGCGGGCCGAAAGGGCCGCTGGGCTACCGCGACTATTTGCACGCCATCCGCCAGGGCCGCCCGGCAGCGGACCTGCCGGCTGATGATCCGCGCTGGAGTGAGTGGGCGCTTGAGGTACTGAAAGCCTTCGAACGTTTCCAGTTGCTCTGCGCCGTGCGCAAGGGGCCTTGGGGTGTGGAAGGGCTCAATCAGCGCGTCAGCCGGGTGCTGACCGCTGCCGGCCTGATCGACGGCGACCAGCCCTGGTACGAAGGTCGTCCCGTGCTGGTGACCCGCAACGACTATGGCCTGAACCTGATGAACGGCGATATCGGCATCGCCCTGCGGGTTCCGGACGGCCAATCCGAGATCGCGCCGCTGCGGGTGGCCTTCCCGCGCAACGATGGCCGAGGGGGTGTGCGCTTCGTGTTGCCAAGCCGCCTCAGCGAGGTGGAAACCGTCTACGCGATGACCGTACACAAATCCCAGGGCTCGGAGTTCGCCCACACCGCGCTGGTGCTGCCGGATGCGCTGAACCCGGTGCTGACCAAGGAACTGATCTACACCGGGATTACCCGGGCCCGGGACTGGTTCAGCCTGATCGAACCGCGACAGGGTGTGCTGGAAGAGGCGGTGGGCAGAAAGGTGAAGCGGATTTCGGGGTTGATGCTGGAAACGGTGTAGGCCGCTTCGCGACGGCTCGGCGCCTCGTTCATCAGCGACGAGGCCCGGCCGTCACTCCGGAAACACCATCTCCCGCGATTCCCCCATCAATAGCGGCCTGTTCTTCTCCGTCACATCCCTGATGTAATCCCACAACAACGTAATCCGCTTCAACTTGCGCAAATCCTCCCGGCAGTACATCCAGAACTGCCGGGTGATGCTCACTTCGTCCGGCAGCACCGGCACTAGGCGCGGGTCCTGGGCGGCGAGGAAGCAGGGCAGGATGGCCAGGCCGCGGCCCTGCTGGGCAGCGACGTACTGGGCGATGACGCTGGTGCTGCGCAGGTGCGCGGTGGCGTTGGGCAGCAGGTTGTTTAGGTAAAGCAACTCGGAACTGAACGCCAGGTCGTCGACATAGCTGATGAACGGGTGCTCGCCCAGGTCGCTGCTGCGCCGAATTGGCGGATGGCGGTCGAGGTAGTCCTGGGTCGCGTACAGGCGCAGGCGGTAGTCGCACAGTTTGCAGCACACGTACGGGCCGTGTTCCGGGCGCTCCAGGGCGATAACGATGTCGGCCTCGCGCTTGGACAGGCTGATGAAGTGCGGCAGCGGCAGGATGTCCACCGAGATGGCTGGCCAGGTGTCGACGAAGTGGCTCAGTTGCGGGGTGATGAAGAAGCTGCCGAAACCTTCGGTGCAGCCCATGCGCACATGCCCGGAAAGAGCCACGCCCGAGCCGGAAACCTGTTCGCAGGCCATGTGCAGCGTGCTTTCGATCGACTCGGCGTAGCTCAGCAGGCGTTGTCCCTCGGTGGTCAGGACGAAGCCGTTGGTCCGGGACTTTTCGAACAGCAAGGTGCCCAGCGCCTGCTCCAGCGAGCTGATGCGCCGCGACACGGTGGTGTAATCCACATTCAGGCGCTTGGCCGCGCTGCTGGCCTTGCGGGTCCGCGCCACTTCAAGAAAGAACTTCAGGTCATCCCAGTTCAGAGAACCCAGGGAGGTGATGTTTTTTTGCATGTTGGACCGGCTTTTATGTGCGTTTTTGTTGGAAGTTTGCACATCTATACTCGAAAACAGCCCAGGCCCCAAGCCCCGTCGCGGCTGCCGCGCCGGCAATTCTCTCGCTAAAAACAATTTCCAGGAGAAGCCCCATGAACGCATCCCTTACCCCCGGCCAGACCAAGGTCGACCAGGTCCGCCTGCTGATCGACGGCCAATGGGTCGAGTCGAAAACCAGCGAGTGGCGTGACGTGGTCAACCCGGCGACCCAGGAAGTCCTGGCCCGCGTCCCTTTCGCCACCACCGAAGAGCTGGATGCCGCCGTGGCCGCCGCGCAACGCGCCTTCAAGACCTGGAAAGACACGCCGATCGGCGCGCGGATGCGCATCATGCTGCGTCTGCAGGCGCTGATCCGTGAGCACTCCAAACGTATCGCCGTGACCCTCAGCGCCGAACAGGGCAAGACCATCGCCGATGCCGAGGGCGATATCTTCCGCGGCCTGGAGGTGGTGGAGCATGCGTGCAGCATCGGCACCCTGCAGATGGGCGAGTTCGCCGAGAACGTCGCCGGCGGCGTCGACACCTACACCCTGCGCCAGCCGATCGGCGTCTGCGCCGGCATCACCCCGTTCAACTTCCCGGCGATGATCCCGCTGTGGATGTTCCCGATGGCCATCGTCTGCGGTAACACCTTCGTTCTCAAGCCGTCCGAGCAGGACCCGCTGTCGACCATGCTGCTGGTGGAACTGGCGATCGAGGCCGGTGTGCCGGCCGGTGTGCTCAACGTCGTGCACGGCGGCAAGCAGGTGGTGGACGGCCTGTGCACTCACACCGATATCAAGGCGGTGTCTTTCGTTGGTTCCACGGAAGTCGGTACCCACGTGTATGACCTGGCTGGCAAGCACGGCAAGCGTGTGCAATCGATGATGGGCGCGAAAAACCATGCGGTGATCCTGCCCGATGCCAACCGCACCCAGACCCTCAACGCCCTGGCGGGTGCCGCGTTCGGTGCGGCAGGCCAGCGTTGCATGGCGACCTCGGTGGCGGTGTTCGTGGGCAAGTCCCGCGAGTGGCTGCCGGAGCTGAAAGAGCTGGCCTCGAAACTCAAGGTCAATGCCGGCAGCGAGCCGGGCACCGACGTGGGCCCGGTGATTTCCAAGCGCGCCAAGGAGCGTGTGCTGGGCCTGATCGAAAGCGGTATTCGTGAAGGCGCCACGCTGGAGCTGGACGGCCGTGACGTGAAGGTGCCGGGCTACGAGAACGGCAACTTCGTTGGACCGACCCTGTTCTCCGGGGTGACCACCGGTATGCAGATCTACACCCAGGAAATCTTCGGCCCGGTGCTGGTGACGCTGGAAGTCGACACCCTCGACGAAGCCATCGCCCTGGTCAACCGCAACCCCTTCGGCAACGGCACCGGCCTGTTCACCCAGAGCGGTGCGGCGGCGCGCAAGTTCCAGTCTGAAATCGATGTCGGCCAGGTCGGTATCAACATCCCGATTCCGGTGCCGGTCCCGTACTTCAGCTTCACCGGCTCGCGCGGTTCCAAGCTGGGCGACCTCGGCCCCTACGGCAAGCAGGTGGTGCAGTTCTACACTCAGACCAAGACCGTCACCGCTCGCTGGTTCGATGACGACAGCGTCAACGATGGCGTGAACACCACCATCAGCCTGCGCTAAGGAGTTGATCATGCGTATTGCATTCGTGGGTCTTGGCAACATGGGCGCGCCGATGGCGCGCAACCTGATCAAGGCCGGCCACAGCCTCAATCTGTTCGACCTCAACACCACCATCCTGGCCGAGCTCGCCGAGCTGGGCGGGCATATCAGCGACTCGCCGCGTGATGCGGCGAGCAATGCGGAGCTTGTGATCACCATGCTCCCGGCCGCGGCGCATGTGCGCGGCGTGTACCTCGGCGAGAACGGTGTGCTGGCCGGCGTGCGCGCCGGTACGCCGGTGGTGGATTGCAGCACCATCGACCCGCAGACCATCCGCGACGTTTCCGCCGCTGCGGCGAAGCAGGGCGTGGACATGGGCGATGCGCCGGTGTCCGGCGGTACCGGCGGCGCGGCGGCGGGCACCCTGACCTTCATGGTCGGCGGCAGTGATGAGCTGTTCGCCACCTTGCAGCCGGTGCTGGCGCAGATGGGCCGCAACATCGTGCATTGCGGTGGCGTGGGCACCGGGCAGATCGCCAAGATCTGCAACAACCTGCTGCTGGGGATCTCCATGGTCGGCGTGTCCGAGGCCATGGCCCTGGGTAACGCGCTGGGCATCGACACCAAGGTGCTGGCGGGGATCATCAACAGTTCCACCGGGCGCTGCTGGAGTTCTGATACCTACAACCCATGGCCGGGCATCATCGAGACGGCGCCGGCTGCTCGTGGGTATACCGGTGGCTTTGGTGCGGAGTTGATGCTGAAGGACCTGGGCCTGGCGACCGAAGCGGCGAAGCAGGCGCACCAGCCGGTGATCCTCGGCGCGGTGGCGCAGCAGTTGTATCAGGCCATGAGCCTGCGCGGAGATGGCGGGAAAGACTTTTCGGCGATTGTGGAGAGTTATCGCAAGCCGGAGTGATGCTGAAACAATCGCTGCGGTTCGGGGCGCCGAACCGCAGCGATTGGGTTTTGAACATCAGGCAAACACGAAATACTTGCGCACCGTCTCAACCACTTCCCAGGTGCCCTTCATCCCTGGCTCGACGATGAAGATATCCCCCGCCCGCAGATGAATCGGCTCCTGACCATCTGGCGTGATCACGCAGTAGCCTTCCTGGAAATGGCAGTACTCCCACTTCTCGTAGTTCACCCGCCATTTGCCCGGGGTGCAGATCCAGGTGCCCATGATCTTGCTGCCGTCTTCGCTGGTGTAGGCATTTAGGTTGACGGTGTGCGGGTCGCCCGCCAGTTTTTCCCATTTGCAGGCGTCGAGGACCGGCAGCGGATGGGTATCGCGAAGGACGACGATTGGCTTGGACATAACAGGCTCCGGCAGACAGAAGAAAGAGCCCGCAGCCTAGCGAGCCCGTCCATCCGGCAATTGCCTGTACTCGACGTCGAGTTGTCTAAACGCGCGGCGCCAGTGCATCGAGCAATGCCGTGGCCTGACCCGGCAACGCGGCGAAATCCCGCGCGCAGAGCAGCAGCCGGCGCTCGGCCCAGCCTTCGCGCAACGCCACGCTGCGCAGCGGCAACACACCTTGCCAGCGCTGCACCGCAGCGAGCGGCACGATGCCCAGCCCCGCACCATGGGCGACCATGCGAATCACCCCATCGAAACCTTCCGCCCGCACCCGCACCTGCATCCGCCGGCCCAGGTGCAGCGCCTGTTCTTCCAGATGCAACGCCAGTGCACTGGCGGCGCCGAGGCCGACGTAACCGTGCTCCAGCGAGCGAGCGAAGTCGAGGTTATCCACAGCCGCGAGCGGATGGTTCGGGGCCATGATCAATACCAGCGGATCGTCGCGGAACGGGCGGGTCTGCAGGTCTGCGGTGACCACCGCGTCGGAGACGATGCCAAGGTCGGCGATGCCTTGGCCGAGGGCCTGGACGATACGCAGGCTCGGCAGTTCCTGAATATCCACATCGATGTGCGGGCGCTGGCGCAGGAAGTCGGCGAGTAGTTCCGGCAGGTACTCGGTCAGCGCCGCCGTATTGCACAGCAGGCGCACCTGGCCCAGCAGGCCGCTGGCGTATTGCGCCAGGTCGAACTGCAGGCGCTCCACTTGCTGGCCAATCTGCCGCGCATGATTGACCAGCGCCTGCCCGGCCGGGGTCGGTTGTACGCCACGGCGATTGCGCTCCAGCAGGGCGATGCCGAGCGAGCTTTCCATCGCCCGGATCCGCGCACTGGCCGCCGGCAGCGACAGGTGACTGCGCTGAGCCCCGGCGGTGATGTTGCCGCACTCGACGGTGTGGAGGAAAAGGCGGAGGTCGATGAGGTCGAAATGCATGGGCGGGGCCAACGTGAAGGTCGGCGAAGTATAGACCGCTCAGCCTATTGTCTAGCGATAGGCTGTCTCAACTAATCGCGACTATTCAACGAGTTTCGCCCAACGCAACATGGCTTCATGAACACACTTATCGGCTTCTACCAAGACATCGGACCAGCCCTTTCAATGCTGGTGATAGCGACCTTCCTCCTGGCCGGCGCGGTCAAGGGCGTGATCGGGCTCGGCCTGCCGACCATCGCCATGGGCCTGCTGGGTCTGGCTATGGCGCCGGCGCAGGCTGCGGCGTTGCTGATCGTGCCGTCGACCGTGACCAACGTCTGGCAACTGGCGAGCGGCGGGCATTTGCGTGCGTTGCTGCGACGGCTGTGGCCGATGCTGCTGATGGTGTTTCTCGGCACGTTGCTGGGCAGCGCCTGGCTGGGCATCAGCAGCGGGGCGTGGGCGGCGCATGCGTTGGGCGGGGCGTTGTTGCTCTATGCGCTGGTCGGGCTGTGGTTGCCGCCGTTCAGCCTGAAGCCGGGTCAGGAACGCTGGCTGGGGCCGCTGTGTGGCGCCGTGACCGGGTTGATCACCGCCGCGACCGGGGTGTTCGTGATTCCGGCGGTGCCTTATCTGCAAGCGCTGGACCTGGACCGCGATGAGCGGGTCCAGGCCCTCGGCCTGTCGTTCACGGTGTCCACGCTGGCGCTGGCCATCGGTCTGGCCGGGCAGGATGCGCTGGGCGGCGAGGCGCTGGGGGCCTCGTTGTTGGTGCTGGCGCCGGCATTGCTGGGCATGCTGTTCGGCCAATGGTTACGGCAACGCATCAGCGCGGCGCTGTTCAAGCGCTGTTTCTTCATTGGCCTGGGGCTGCTCGGCGCGCACCTGATGCTCAACGGTTAGCCGAAGACTCGCTGAGCATCTCGATCAACTGGATGTCGAAATCCCGCTCCAGATAGTCCATGCGCTGCTCGGAGAACTGCTGCATGTGCGGCAGGGCCGAATGTACGTCCAGCGCCGCCTTGCTGGCCCAGATTTCGTAGAACACGAACAGGCTCGGGTCTTCCTTGTCGCGCAGCATGTGGTACTCGATACAGCCAGGTTCGGCACGGCTTGGCTCGACGTAGCCCCGGAACAGCGCCTCGAAAGCCTCGGCTTTTTCCGGGCGGGTCTTGGCTTTGAGGATAAAGCCGTAGGGTTCGCTCATGGGATGACCTCCGTTGAATGTGATGCTGATTTTATTTCATTAATAAGTGGTCAATTCGTGCTTTTAAGGCAAAAGTATTTTGCCCGCAGGTGGGTTTTTCCGTAGACCCGGCCTCACTAATCTGCCGCCATCCAGTTATCCCGGTCCCCAGGCCAGACGCCCGGCAGGACCCCGACAGATGAGGCAAACGATGAAAAAGGTCCTGTTACTCAACGGTGGCAAGAAATTCGCCCACTCCGATGGCCGCTTGAACGAAACCCTGCACGAGACGGCCCTGGCCTTTCTCGACCGCGCCGGCTTCGACGTGAAGACCACCTATATCGACGGCGGCTACGACAATCAGGAAGAGGTCGAGAAATTCCTCTGGGCCGACGTCATCGTCTACCAGATGCCCGGTTGGTGGATGGGTGCGCCCTGGACCGTCAAGCAGTACCTCGACGAAGTCTTCACCGCCGGCCACGGCAGCCTTTACGCCAGCGATGGCCGGACCCGCTCCGATGCCTCGCAGAAGTACGGCAGCGGCGGTCTGATCCACGGCAAGCAGTACATGCTCTCGCTGACCTGGAACGCGCCGCAGCAGGCGTTCGATGATCCCGCCGACTTCTTCGAAGGCAAGGGCGTGGACGCGGTGTACTTCCCGTTCCACAAGGCCAACCAGTTCCTTGGCATGAGCGGCCTGCCGACTTACCTGGCGGTGGATGTGATGAAGCGCCCGAACGTGCCGGCCGCAGTCGCCGCGTATGAAGCGCATCTGGCGAAGGTGTTTGGCGTCGAGGCCTGATGCGACTTGCGTCGCCGGCTGTGAAGGGCTATCACTCTGCGCGTCGTGTGTCGTGAGGTAGTCCCGTGAAAGCCAGGTCCGATGAATTGCAGGTGTTCGTCTCGGTGATCGAGTGCGGCTCGATTTCCGCCGCCGCCGAGCAGGGCGGGCAGACGCCCTCGGCGATCAGCCGCACGCTGTCGCGGCTGGAAGCCAAGCTTGGCACCACGCTGATCAACCGCACCACGCGGCGCATGGACCTGACTGAAGAGGGGCGGTATTTCTTCGAGCGGGCCAAGTCCATTCTCGAACAGATGGACGATCTCGAAGACCACCTTTCCCGGCATCAGCAGACTCCGGCCGGGCGCCTGCGTATCAATGCCGCGCTGCCGTTCATGCTGCATGCCATCGTGCCGTGGGTGGCGGAGTTTCGCGCGCTCTACCCGCAGATCCAGTTGGAGTTGAACACCAGCGACCTGATCATCGACCTGCTGGAACAGAGCACCGACGTGGCGATCCGCATCGGTGATCTGGCCGACTCCAGCCTGCATGCCCGCTCGCTCGGTTGCAGCCCGCTGAACCTGCTGGCCAGCCCCGAATACCTCGAACGCCACGGCACCCCGCAACGGGTCGAAGACCTCGCCGGGCACACGCTGCTCGGCTTCACTCAGACCGAAACCCTCAACCACTGGCCGCTGCGTCATGTCGAAGGCGACCGCCTGCTGATCCGCCCGGATCTGTCCGCCTCCAGCGGCGAAACCCTGCGTGCGCTGGCGCTGGCCGGTGATGGCATTGCCTGCCTGTCGCATTTCATGACCCACGAGGACATCCGCAGCGGTCGTCTGCAGGTGCTGCTCGGCGATTTCAACAGCGGTTATCGCCAGCCGATCAACGCGGTGTATTACCGCAACTCGCAACTGGCGCTGCGCATCCAGTGCTTCCTCGATTTCATCCAGCGCAAGCTTGCGGCCTACGCTTGCTGAAGCGTGACGCCTGCCGAAGAAACGTCAGTCCGCGTTTGAAAACTCTTCCTGCATAGTCCTTACTGGTTGTTCAACGAAAACAACACCAAGGACGTTTTATGCGCGTTGTGATTTTTCGAACCTTGGGCCTCGGTGCGGCGATTCTCGCCAGCGCATCGGCTTATGCAGTCACCCTCGAAGGCGGCGCCGTTGCCGCTCCCGATCAATATGGCGCGCAGGTTGCCGCCGACATCCTCAAAAAGGGCGGCAACGCGGTAGACGCCGCAGTCGCCACGGCCTTCACCCTCGCGGTCACCTACCCCGAAGCGGGCAACATCGGTGGCGGCGGGTTCATGACCCTGTACGTGGATGGCAAAGCGTACTTCCTCGACTACCGCGAAGTGGCGCCAAAGGCCGCTACGCGCAACATGTACCTGGACGAGAAGGGCGAGATCATCGAAAACCTGAGCCTGGTCGGCGCCCGCGCTGCTGGTGTGCCGGGTACGGTGATGGGCTTGTGGGAGGCGCACCAGAAGTTTGGCAAGTTGCCTTGGTCCGAATTGCTGACCCCGGCGGTGGGCTACGCGAAGAACGGCTTCAAGGTCGCCGCCAAGCAGTACCAGTACCGCGAAGATGCGCTGGGGTTGTTCAAGGACAGCACCAACTTCAACGACTACTTCGGCCAGATGAAGGTCGGCGAGACCTTCAAGCAGCCGGAGCTGGCGCAAACCCTGGAGCGCATCGCCGACAAGGGCGTCAGCGAGTTCTACCAGGGCAAGACCGCCGACCTGCTGGTGGCGCAGATGCAGGCCAGCAACGGCCTGATCAGCAAGGACGACCTCAAGGATTACAAGGCGGTATGGCGCGAGCCGATGCGCATCGACTGGCGTGGCAACACGGTCTACACCGCGCCTCTGCCCAGCTCGGGCGGTATCGCCCTGGCCCAACTGCTGGGCATCAAGGAAGAGCGCGCGGCGGACTTCAAAGGCGTTGAGCTGAACTCGGCGCGCTACATCCACCTGCTGGCCGAGATCGAAAAACGGGTGTTCGCCGACCGTGCCGATTACCTCGGCGACCCGGCCTTCGCCAAGGTGCCGGTGGCGGAACTGGTGGCGCCTGAGTACCTGGCGCGGCGGGCCAAGGAGGTCAACCCGAATGCGATTTCCGAGACCGAGAAAGTCCGTCCGGGGCTGGAGCCGCACCAGACCACCCACTTCTCCATCGTCGACAACCAGGGCAACGCGGTGAGCAACACCTACACCCTGAACTGGGACTACGGCAGCGGCATGGTGGTCAAGGGCGCGGGCTTCCTGCTCAACGACGAAATGGATGATTTCAGCTCCAAGCCGGGAGTGGCCAACGCCTTTGGTGTGGTGGGCGGCGATGCCAATGCCATCGAACCGGGCAAGCGCATGCTGTCGTCCATGAGCCCGAGCCTGGTGACCCGCGATGGACAGGTCACGCTGGTGCTGGGCACGCCGGGCGGTTCGCGGATTTTCACCTCGATCTTCCAGGTGCTGAACAACCTGTATGACTTCAACCTGCCGCTGGAAAAAGCCGTCGCGGCGCAGCGGGTGCATCACCAGTTGCTGCCCAAGGACACCATCTATTTCGACGCTTATGCACCGCTCACCGGTGAGGTGGCGCAAGAGCTGAAGAAGATGGGCTACACCCTTGAGGACCAGGGTTGGGAGATGGGCGATGTGCAAGCGATCCGGGTGATCGGGAGCACGCTGGAGACGGCTTCGGATCCGCGCGGGAGAGGGGTGGGGCAGGTGGTCAAGTAAGCGGAAAGGCCCTGAAATCAGCGTTGATTTTTTGGGCCTCAATCGCTGCGGTTCGGCGCCCCGACAAGCCAGCTCCCACAGGGATTTGAGCTGGCTTGTCGGGGCGCCGAACCGCAGCGATTGAGTGATAGCGGCCGCAAAGCGGCCCTATGACTCACACCCGGAAGTGACTCACCATCAACTGCAACTGATTCCCCAGCCGCGCCAGCTCGACACTGGACGCCGCCGTCTCATCGCTCGCCGCCGCTGTCTGTTCCGACACATCCCGCACGCTGAGGATGCTGCGGCTGATTTCTTCGGCCACGGCGCTCTGCTGTTCGGCTGCTGCGGCGATCTGCTGGTTCATCGACTGGATGTCGGACACCACGCGGGTGATGCTTTCCAGTGAGGTGCCGGCCTTGCGCGTCAGTTCGACGCCGCTGTCGGTCAGGCTGCGGCTGCCGAGCATGATGTTGGCCACCTGCTGGGTACCGCTCTGCAGGCCCGCGACCAGTTCCTCGATTTCTTCGGTGGATTTCTGGGTGCGCTGGGCCAGCCCGCGGACTTCATCCGCGACCACCGCGAAACCACGTCCGGCCTCGCCGGCACGGGCCGCTTCGATGGCGGCGTTGAGAGCCAGCAGGTTGGTCTGTTCAGCCACCGACTTGATCACGTCCATGACGCTGCCGATCTTCTGGCTTTCCTGCTGCAACTGCGCCATGGCCTGGGTGGAGCGCTCCACTTCGCCTGCGAGTTTCTCAATCTGGGCGATGGCTTGCGACACCACCTGATCACCCGCCCGGGCCTGCTTGTCGGCGTCGGTTGCGGCTTCGGACGCGTGCTCGGCGTTGCGCGCGACTTCCTGCACGGTGGTCGCCATTTCATGCATGGCGGTGGCGACCTGGTCGGTCTCGACTTTCTGGTTGTTGGCGCCGGCGCTGGTCTGTTCGGTCACAGCAGAGAGTTCTTCGGCAGCGCTGGCGATTTGCGTGACGCCGTCACGGATGCCGCTGATCAACTCGCGCAGGGTCGTGCCCATGCGCTGGATGCCTTGTTGCAGCACGCCCATTTCGTCGCGGCGGGTGACACGCAGTTCGTGGGTCAGGTCGCCGGCGGCAATGCGCTCGACCACGTCCAGGGTCTGGCGCAGCGGACGGGTGATCTGGCGGGTAATCAGTACTGCGGCAACGATGCCGGTGAGCAGGGCCAGCAGGGTCGCGATCAGTTGCAGGGTGCTGGCCTGGGCACTTTCGGCGTCGCGGCGCTCGAGTTGAATCTTGTAGAGGGCTTCGCTGCGATTGACGATGTCGTAGCCCTGCGCGGTCATTTCCTGACGCGCCACGCCGATGTCGGCAATGGCGTTTTTGTAGCGGTTGAGGGCATCGCGATAGCCGCTCAAGGCCGCTTCGAACTGTTGGATACGCGCGGTTTCGTTGGGCAGGGCGCGGCTCAACTGGCGGGCCTGATCCAGCGCGCTGTCCAGTTGGCGCAGGGCGGTCTGTTCGCTTTGTGCGGTGTTGTCGGCGATGTAGCCGCGGACTTCCAGGCGCACCAGCAGCAGTTGCTCCTTGGCGGCGCTGGCGGCGCGGTATTGCTCCAGGCGGGCGGAGTCGCTGTCCGACTGGGCGAGCACGTCGCGGTTGATGCCCTCGATCAGTTGCAGGGCGGTGGCGGCGGTGGTTTCCAGGTCGCCGCGGGCGCTTGCGCTGGCCTTGTAGGTGGCGCGCATCTTGTTCAGCGACACCTGATAGGCGCTGATGATCTGCGCCTGTTCTTCCAGCAGCTTGACGTTTTCCGGGCTCTTGAAGGTCTTCAGCAGGCGTTGCTGTTGCTGGCTGAACTCATTGAGCTTGACCTGCACATTACCGGCGGCGTCGTCGTCGCCGTTGGCCAGCATGTATTGCAGGCGCGCGACCCGAAGGTTGGTCAGGTCGCTGTTGAGGCGGGTGATGTCGCTCATCCAGTTGCTGCGCTGGATCAGGCTGTCGAGGCTGTTCCAGCCGGTCAGTGCAAGCAAGGCGGTCAGCAGCAGGACCAGGCCGAAGCCCAGGCCGAGTTTCAGGTTGACGCTGATGTTGGCAAACCAACTATTCATGGGTTCCCTCCAGGAAAAGGTGTAATCGGGTCGCTGATGATTTGTTTTTCTTGGAGGCCAGCGGATGTTGAGGAGCTTTTATCGGCGATAAGACGGGGAGCTGAAACGCTTTTTCAGTAAAACCGACAAAAACACTCAACAAAATGTGACAAGCCCCGCAAGTGCGGGGCTGTGGATGGAAAAAGAAGGGGTATTTCCGGGGGGGATTATCAGAGCGCCTTGGCGTTGAAGGTGTCGCACTGGTTGATATCACCCTTGCCGAAACCGGCCTTGAACCAGCGCACCCTCTGCGCCGAGGTGCCATGGGTGAACGAGTCGGGGACCACGCGGCCCTGACCCTGTTGCTGCAGGCGGTCGTCGCCGATGGCGTTGGCGGCGTTGAGGGCTTCTTCGATGTCGCCCGGTTCCAGCCAGTTGTGCCGTTGTTGCGCCTGATAGGCCCAGACCCCGGCGAGGCAGTCGGCCTGCAACTCCTGGCGCACCAGCAGGCCGTTGGCGCCCTCGACCCGCTGGCCGCTGCGCCGCGCCGCGTCGACCTTGGCCGAGACGCCCAGCAGCGTCTGCACATGGTGGCCGACCTCGTGGGCGATCACGTAGGCCTGGGCGAAGTCGCCGGCGGCGGCGAAGCGCTGCTCCATTTCGCGGAAGAAGCTCATGTCCAGGTACACCTGCTGGTCCGCCGGGCAGTAGAACGGGCCGGTGGCCGAGGTGGCGAAGCCGCAGGCGGATTTCACCTGGCCGCTGAACAGCACCAGTTTCGGGTCCTTGTATTGCTTGCCGGCCTGGGCGAAGAGCGCCCGCCAGGTGTCTTCGGTGTCGCCGAGGATGCTGGCGACGAACTGGCTGCCTTCGTCATTGGCCGCCGGCTTCTGGCCGGTCCGGGTTTGTGTCGGGGCGCCTTGTTCCATTTGTCCGGCGAGCTGGCCGAGGATCTGCATCGGGTCCTGCCCGGTGAGCAGACCGATACCGACGATCAGCACCACCGCGCCGAGGGTGAGGCCCTTGCCGCCGCCGAAGCGCGCGCCGCCCGGGCTGTCGCCCCGTGCATCGACCACGTTGTCGCTGCGTCTGCCTTTTCGCCATTGCATGGGTTGTGTCTCCCGGTGGATTTATTGCCATGAAAGGTTAGCCCACGGCCCTTGGTCGAGGGAGCCTTGTCGCTATTCATAACCAAATGGTTATGTCTGTCAGTGTTCTTTTCAGTATTCGCCGGGGCGGGTCCGCGAGACACTTTGTCACACCACCTCGCCCGTCCTGATCGGGCTCTCCATAAATCCAAGAACAGGAGAACGGCATGTCTGCTACAGACACCAGTCGCTTCGTTATCCGTGATCGAAACTGGCATCCAAAAGCCTTCACCCCGGACTACAAAACCTCCATCGCCCGCTCGCCGAGCCAGGCGCTGGTCAGCATTCCGCAGTCCATCAGCGAAAGCACCGGCCCGAACTTTTCCCACCTGGGGTTCGGTGAGCACGACAACGACCTGCTGCTGAACTTCAACAACGGCGGCCTGCCTGTCGGCGAGCGAATCATCGTTGCTGGTCGTGTTTTCGATCAATACGGTAAGCCGATTCCCAACACGCTGGTTGAAATGTGGCAGGCCAACGCTGGCGGCCGCTATCGCCACAAGAACGACCGCTACCTGGCGCCGCTGGACCCCAACTTCGGTGGTGTTGGCCGTGCACTGACCGACAGCGAAGGTTTCTACAGCTTCCGCACCATCAAGCCGGGCCCGTACCCATGGCGCAACGGCCCGAACGACTGGCGTCCGGCGCACATCCACGTGTCGATCAGCGGCCCGTCGATCTCCACGCGTCTGATCACCCAGCTGTATTTCGAAGGTGACCCGCTGATCCCGCTGTGCCCGATCGTCAAGTCCATCGCCAATCCGGACGCCATCCAGCGCCTGATCGCGCGCCTGGACATGGGTAACGCCAATCCGATGGATTGCCTGGCGTACCGCTTCGACATCGTGTTGCGCGGCGAGCGCAAGACCCACTTCGAAAACCGCTGAGAGGAGTCCAGTCATGCCTATCGAACTGCTGCCGGAAACCCCTTCGCAGACCGCCGGCCCTTACGTCCACATCGGCCTGGCCCTGGCGGCCGCCGGTAACCCGCCCCGCAACCAGGAAATCTGGAGCCAGATGGCCCGCGAAGGCGCGCCGGGCGAGCACATCGTGGTGTTCGGCAACGTCTATGACGGTAATGGTCACCTGGTCCGCGACTCCTTCGTGGAGTTCTGGCAGGCCGACCACACCGGCGCCTACAACACCGATTACAACCTGGAAAATGCGTTCAACGGTTTCGGCCGCACCGCCACCACCTTCGACGAAGGCGAGTGGACCATGCACACCGTCAAGCCGGGCGTAGCGAACAACGCCGCCGGCGTGCCGATGGCGCCGCACATCAACGTCAGCCTGTTTGCCCGGGGGATCAACATCCACCTGCAGACCCGCCTGTACTTCGATGACGAAGCCGAGGCGAACGCCAAGGATCCGGTGCTGAACCTGATCGAGCAGCCACAGCGTCGTGCCACCCTGGTGGCCAAGCGTTGCGAGCTGAACGGGAAGACGGCGTATCGCTTTGATATCCGGATTCAGGGTGAGGGCGAGACGGTGTTCTTCGATTTCTGATCGGAGTCTTCGTTTTTGGGACCGCTTTGCGGTCCCAAATACCTGTCATCCCCGCGTGGCATTGAACGCCAGCACATCCCCCTCGATTACCTCCTGCCGCACGATCAGCGGGTCCACCAGTGGCCGGCTGGCGAGGAAATGCGGCGTCAGCAGATGGGCCTCGAAGGCCGCCTCATCCGTGTACACCTCATACAGCCAGACCAGATCCGGCGCACTCCTGTCCCGCACCACATCGAACACCAGACACCCCGGTTCGTCGCGCACCGAACGGGCGGCATTGACGCTCATCGCATCCATGAATTGCTCCAGGCTACCGGGCTGAAGCTGGGTCTTGAGTAGAAGGCTGTACACGTCGAACTCCGTTTTGTCTTATATTTGCGAAAAATTGTATACAAAAACGGAGCCGAAACCATGCCTGTTCGTCCAAGCCGCCTCAACGGCCTGCGTCATATCGCGATCCTGGTGCCGAACCTTGAAGTCTGTGAGCGCTTCTATGTGGATGTGTTGGGGATGGAGGTGCTGCACCGCGCTCACGAAGACCTGGTCTACCTCACCTGCGGTAACGACAACCTGTCGCTGGGCCGCGCCTTCGCACCCAGCAGCGGGGCACAGGCGGTGGATCATTATGGTTTCGTGGTCGACAGCCTGGACGAATTGCACGCCTGGTACGGCTATCTCAAAGAGTGCGGCGTGACCCTGCTGGACACGCCGTTCGCCCATGGCGATGGCACCTGGAGCTTCCACCTGCTGGACCCTGCGGGGAACAAGGTTCAGCCGATCTATCACCCGGCGATTTCCGGGCAGCGCTTCAACTGATCACTCGTAGGCGCTGACGCCGCTGATATGGCGTGCGGCGATGTAGCCGAAGGTCGCCGCCGGGCCGAGGTTGATGCCGCCGGCGGGGTAATGCCCGCCCATGATGCTGGCCATGTCGCAACCCGCAGCGTAGAGGCCTTCGATGGGCTGCTGACTGGCGTCCAGCACTTGCGCGTGTTCGTTGGTGCGCAGCCCGGCGAAGGTGCCGAAGCAACCGGGCTCGACCTTGACCGCGTAGAACGGGCCTTTCTCGATGGGCGCCACGCACGGGTTGGGGCCGTGCAGGGCGTCGCCTTGTTTGCGGTTGTAGAGGGTGGTGCCGCGCCCGAACTGCGGGTCTTCGCCGCGCTCGGCGTGGCGGTTGTATTCGCTGACGGTGTCGAGCAGGCCGCGGGCGTCGATGCCGCATTGGTTGGCCAGGTCGTGCAGGCTGTCCGCGCGTTTGAGGTAGCCGTTGCGCACCAGCGCCGAGGTCGGCAGCGGGAACGGGCGGGCGATGCCCAGGCCGTAGCGGCGCTGGAAGGTGTGGTCGCAGATCAGCCAGGACTCGACCTTCTCGCCCAGCGCGGCGGCGACCATGGCGCTGACGTAGTCGTAGTAGCCACCGGCCTCGTTGACGAAGCGCTGACCGTTGCTCAGCACACCGATAATCCCCGGCTTGCCGCGTTCGATGATGTGCGGGAAATGCCCGGCGCTGCCGTCCTTGTACGGCACCTTCGACACCGGCGCCCAGGCCACCGCGCAGTGCAGGTCGTCGGCGACCCGGCCGCCGGCGCTCTCGCCCAGGCGCAGGCCGTCGCCATTGGCGGCGAGCGGCGGCAGGGCCAGGTGTTCGTGGCCGCTGGGCGTGCGCGGGAACATTGCCTTGCGGCGTTCGATGTCGTTGGGGAAGCCGCCAGCGGCGAGGACCACGGCGCGGGCGTTGATGGTCACTTCGCCGCTGGCGGTCTGCACCACCGCGCCGCTGACCCGGCCATTCTCATGCAGCAGGCGTCGGGCTGGCGCCGACTCCCAGAGCAGCACGCCGAGGTCTTCGGCGGATTTCGCCAGGCGCGCAATCAAGGCCACGCCGTTGACCAGGTGCAGGGCGCGACCGTGGGTGGCGAGGTCGATCAGGTGTTTGCCGATGCGCCGGGTCACGTGCAGCAGCGAGCGCCAGGAGCGGGTCAGGGTGAGGAAGGCGCCGAGGTCCTTGCCGGCCATGATCGGCATACCCCAGAACGAGGTTTCACGCATGGTCCGGCGCAGGCGCTTGAGCAACTTGCCGGCCTTGCGCCCGTCGTAGGGCGCAGCGATCACCGAACGGCCGCCGGTGCCGGCGCCGGGCGTGTCGCCGTGAATGTCGGCAATGCCGTTGCCGTCGGCGAACTGCAGGGTGGTGTGTTTCTCGAAGAAGCTCACCATGTTCGGCGCGGCTTCGAGGAAGGCGTCGATCAGCGGCGCGTTGAAGCGCTCGCCGAGTTCGTGTTCCAGGTAGGTACGCGGCGCCGAGCGGTCCTCGACGATGCCGGCGCGGCGCGCCAGCGGGTTGCACGGCACCCACATCCA
The DNA here is from genome assembly GCF_003231275.1 of Pseudomonas huaxiensis. GTDB lineage: Bacteria > Pseudomonadota > Gammaproteobacteria > Pseudomonadales > Pseudomonadaceae > Aquipseudomonas > Aquipseudomonas huaxiensis. Next base: position 106,866 of record NZ_QKVL01000015.1, on the reverse strand, counting down.
GCCGCCGGACCAGGCGGTGGCGCCGCCGAAGACCGGGTCTTTCTCTACGACGATGACCTTCTGCCCATGCCAGGCGGCGGTTACTGCGGCGCTGAGGCCGGCGGCGCCGGAACCGATCACCAGGACATCGCAGTCCACTGTGCGGGCGTGTAAGGGAAGGGCAGTCATGGAGCGTCCTCGGAGAAAAGGCTGGATTGTTATTTTTGGAACATGATTCCATATTCACTGATCGCCTCGGCGCTGCCAAGCGTTGTGTCGCGAAGTTGGGCGAAGATCGAACAGTGGTTTGCGCTTTGTCCGGCGCTCTTTAGAATTCGGCAACATTTTCAGGGACCATGACCATGGCCGGCAGTCAGATCGAACGCGCGCTCAGCCTTATCGAAAGCCTTACCCGCGAACCTCGCGGTTTGCCGATGCAGGCCCTGGCCGAGCAACTGGACATTCCGAAAAGCGCGACCCACCGCATGCTCGCCGAACTGATCCGCCTGGGTTACGTGCGGCAGAACCCGGAGAACAGCCGCTACCTGCTGAGCACCCGGCTGGTGGCCCAGGGCTTCCGCTACCTGGCCAACAGCGGCGCGGACATCGTCCAGCCGATCCTCGATGAACTGGCGCGACAGAGCGGCGAACTGGTGCGCCTGGGCGTGATCGACGGCGAGCGGCAGACCTGGATCGCCAAGTCCCAGGGCGCTCGCTCCGGGCTGCGCTACGACCCGGACATGGGCCGTGATGCGCCGTTGTTCTACAGCGCGTCGGGGCATGCGTGGCTGGCCAGCCTCAGCGATGCCCAGGCGCTATTGCTGGTGGAGCGCCAGGGCGTGGGGCCGCGCGAGGATTTCGGGCCGGGCGCGCCGAAGTCCAATGCCGAACTGCTGGAGCGCCTGCGCGTGGCGCGTGAGCATGGCTACGCCTGGGTGGTGGAGAGTTCTGCGGTGGGCATGTCGGCGCTGGCGGCGGTGGTGGCGGATCCGCGCGACGGGCATGCGGTGGGCGTGGTGAGCATTGCCGGGCCGACAGCGCGGATGACCGAGGCGCGGATGCATGAGCTGTCGGCGGCGTTGCTGGCGACGACGCGGGAGTTGTCGGCGGCGAGTCCGGCGTCTGAGTTGTTTGTCTGATTCTGCTTTGGTCTTTCGGGCCTAATCGCTGGCAAGCCAGCTCCCACAGTGACGGTGCACACCACAAAACCCTGTGGGAGCTGGCTTGCCAGCGATTAGGCCCGAAAGACCTGTTAGCTCATGGGCTTTTTTCTGCTTGCATTGAAACTGGAACCAAGTTCTAAATATTCGCATCCAGAACAACAACCCCAAGAGATGCCCGCCAATGAGCCAACGAGTCCTGTCCCTGGCCGCCCTGACTGTCCTCGAACTGTCGCCACCGCAAATGGTCGAGGTCGCCGCCCGCGCCGGCTACAGCCATGTCGGCCTGCGCCTGGAGCCGGCCACGCCGGAAGAACATCATTTCCCGCTGGTCCGCGATGCCGATTTGCGCCGGCAGACCGCCGAGCGCCTGCGCGACACCGGGATCAAGGTGATGGACGTGGAAATCCTCCGCCTCAAGCCGGAAACCCGCGTCGCTGATTTCGATGCGCTGCTGGCGGTCGGAGCCGAATTCGGCGCCACCGAACTGCTGGTGGCCGGCAATGATCCGGACCCGGCGCGGATGACCGATAACTTCGCCGCCCTCTGCGACCTGGCCGCGAAATACGGCATCTACCCGCACCTGGAATTCATGCCCTGGACCGACGCGAAGAACCTCACCGAGGCGCTGCGCATCGTCGAGAACGCCGGGCGTGAAAACGGCTGCGTGTTGGTCGACGCCTTCCATTTCGACCGTTCCGCCTCGCGCCTGGAAGACCTGCGTCAGGTGCCGGCCTCGCGCATGCGCTACCTGCAACTGTGCGACGTGGCCGGGCCGCGGCCGGACGATATGGCCGAGATCCTGCGCCAGGCGCGTAACGAGCGGCGCTTCCCCGGTGATGGCGATTGCGACTTGCGCGGGCTGCTGACCAGCGTTTCCCCCGACATTCCGCTGAGCCTGGAAATCCCCACCCGGCAGTTGCTGGAGCAGGGCGTCTCGGCGCTGGAGCGCGCGCAGTGGGCGCTGGACAAGACGCGCCAGGTTCTCAGTCAGGTGCTGTAGTCACCCGCGCATCGGTGAGGTCGGGCGCCGCCTGGCCTGACCCTTGCTCGGCCGAGCCCTTCGCGAAATCATCGACCCGAGCCCGTCCATGCCCCCTCTCAGCCAGCCGTTCAAAGGCATCCTCCTGGTCGTCGTCGCGACCTTTCTGTTTTCCAGCCATGACGCCATGTCCAAGTACCTTTCGGGGTTCTACCCGATTGTCTGGGTGGTCTGGGCGCGCTACCTCGTACACACCTTGTTGATGCTCGGGATTTTCCTGCCGCGGGCCGGTTTGCGCGGCTTGCGCACGCGTCGGCCGGGTCTGCAGGCGGCGCGGGCGTTGTGCCTGCTCGGTTGCAGTTTGCTGTTCACCAAGGCGTTGCAGTACCTGCCGCTGGCCGAGGCGACGGCGGTCAACTTCCTTGCGCCACTGATGGTCACGGCGCTGTCGATGCCGCTGCTCAAGGAGCGGGTGACACGCGGGCAATGGCTGGCGGTGCTGGCGAGTTTCATCGGCGTGCTGGTGATCGTGCACCCCGGTGGTGCGCTGTTTACCCCGGCGGTGTTGCTGCCGCTCGGTTCGGCGACCTGTTTCTGCTTCTATCAGATCCTCACCCGCAAGCTCAGCGACGTCGACAGCCCGACCGTCAGCAATTTCTTCACCGGTGTGTTCAACACTCTGGTGATGAGCCTGCTGGTACCGTTCTTCTGGACCGTTCCGAGCCTCACCCACGGCCTTATGACTCTGGCTCTGGGCACCTTCGGCATGCTCGCCCACCTGTTCCTGACCCAGGCGTTCCGCCACGCACCACCGGCGATGCTGGCGCCGTTCAGCTATTGTCAGATCGTGTTTGCCGGGTTGATGGGCATCGTGCTGTTCGGCCAGCGACCGGACCTGTGGGGCATGACCGGTATCGCGGTGGTCTGCTTGAGCGGTCTGGCGGCGGCCTGGTTGCAGCGGCGGCGCTGAAACGACCGCGGGGCCGGCCCCGCTCCGTTGCCGGAGAGGGCAGGCCCCGCGTCATGTAGCGGTTGGATCAGACGTCGACTTTAGGCACTTTGCGCGGTGCCATGAAGTACATCCAGGTCAGGGCAATGAAGTACATCGCCGGGATCATGGTGAACAGGATGCTGTAGTTGTTGTTGGTGACGGTCAGCACGTAGCCGACGATCTGGGTCATGAACATGCCGCCGATGGCTGCGCACATGCCGCCGAAGCCGAACACTGTGCTCATCATGTGCTTGGGCGTGTAGTCCATCACCAGGCTCCAGATGTTGGCGGTCCAGGCCTGGTGCGCGGCGATTGCCAGGGAGATGGCCAGTACCGCGACCCACAGGCTGCTGGCGCCAGCGGCGAAGATCACGCCGATGATGGTGGCAGCGAACAGGGCCATCGACATCAGGCGCGCTTTGACTGGTGCCACGCCGCGTCCGATGAGGAACGAGGAGAGGATGCCGCCGCCGACGCTGCCGAAGTCGGCACTGAGGTAGATCACGATCAGCGGGATACCCATTTGGGTAACGCTGATGCCCAGGCTGTATTGCTGGTTCAGGAACGGTGGCAGCCAGTACAGGTAGAACCAGAACACCGGCGCGGTGATCGAGTAGGCCAGGGCGAAGGCCCAGGTGCCACGCATACGCAGGATGCGCGAGAACGGTACGCCTTTCTGCTCAGGTTCGGCTTCGCCTTGGACGTAAGCCAGCTCGGCTTTGCTCACGGTCGGGTGTTCTTCAGGGTTGAAGTACTTCAGGCCCCAGAACGTGACCCAGACCAGACCCAGTGCGCCCATGGCCATGAACGCGGCCTGCCAGCCCCACACGGTGAGGATCAGCGGCAGCAGCATCGGCGTGAACATGGCGCCAACGTTGGTGCCGGCGTTGAAGATACCGGTGGCGACGGCGCGTTCACCGGCCGGGAACCACAGGCGGGTGGTCTTGACGCAGGCCGGGTAGTTGGCCGCTTCAGTCAGGCCGAGAATGAACCGGCAGACCATGAAGCCGACCGCCGAGGTGGCCAGGCCGTGGGCGCCGGTAGCCAGGCTCCAGAGCAGTACGGCGCAGAAGAACACCTTCTTCACGCCGACCTTGTCGATCAACCGGCCCTGCAGCACGAAGCCGATGGCGTAGCCGACCTGGAACCAGAAGTTGATGTTGGCGTAGTCCATCGCCGTCCAGCTCATTTCCTTGGCCAGGATGGGCTGCATGACGCCGAGGGCGGCGCGGTCGATGTAGTTCAGGGTGGTGGCGAAGAACACCAGGGCAAGCATGACCCAGCGGGTCTTGCCGACGGCCATGGCGCCGCGGATCTTGTCGCCCATTCCTGCGTGCGGGGTGTTGCCCAGAGGCTGGGCAATGGGATTGCTGGAGCTTTGTATCATCGTGGGTTACCCGTATTTTTATGTTTATGGGTCGAGCCTGGGTGACGCAAGAAAACGTAGTGCATGTTGATTTACTTGGCAGGATCGTCCCGGTCAGGTGGCCGATGAGTACCCGCTTCATGGATGGAAATGGTGCGCACTGCTCAAAAAAGGGTCAATTCGTCACAGCGCATTTCGGGCGATAATCGCACACAAAACTAACCGGTTCGTACCTTTTGGTTGAGGTGTTTTCCGCGCCGGCCAATAATTCGTCACAGTTGGGGCACTGCCTGCCCGTTGGAGACTGAAGATGCAGCGTTCGATTGCCACCGTGTCCTTGAGCGGCACTTTGCCAGAAAAGCTCGAAGCCATTGCCGCCGCCGGGTTCGACGGCGTGGAGATTTTCGAAAACGACCTTCTGTACTACGACGGCAGCCCCCGGGAAATCCGCCAGCGCTGCGCTGATCTGGGTCTGGCGATCACCCTGTTCCAGCCGTTCCGCGACTTCGAAGGCTGCCGTCGCGACCGTCTGTCGCGCAACCTTGACCGCGCCGAGCGCAAGTTCGACCTGATGCAGGAACTGGGCACTGACCTGGTGCTGGTCTGCAGCAACGTCGCCGCCGACGCTCTGGGCGAGCGGCAGATTCTGGTGGACGACCTGCGCCTGTTGGCCGAACGTGCCGGCGCCCGTGATTTGCGCATCGGTTACGAAGCCCTGGCCTGGGGGCGTCATGTCAACCAGTGGGAACAGGTCTGGGACATCGTGCGTGAGGCCGATCATCGCAGCCTGGGCATGATTCTCGACAGTTTCCACACCTACTCGATCAAAGGCGACCCGAGCGGCATCGCCAGGATTCCGGGCGACAAGATCTTCTTCGTGCAGATGGCCGACGCGCCGATTCTGGCGATGGACGTGCTGGAGTGGAGTCGGCATTTCCGCTGCTTCCCCGGCCAGGGCGAATTCGACCTGCCGGCGTTCCTCGCACCGATCCTGCAGACCGGTTATCGCGGCCCGCTGTCGCTGGAAATCTTCAACGATGGCTTCCGCGCCGCGCCGCCACGGGCCAACGCCGCCGACGGCCTGCGCTCGCTGCTGTACCTGGAAGAGAAGACCCGCGAGCGTCTGGCCCAGATCGCGCCCGAAGTGGCCGTCGAGCCGGACCTGCTGTTCAGCACGCCGCCGGTCGGCGCTTACGACGGCATCGAATTCCTTGAATTCGCCGTGGACGACGCGCTGGGCGCCAAGCTCGGCAACTGGCTGGAGCGACTGGGCTTCGCCCGCGTTGGCCAGCACCGTTCGAAGAACGTCAGCTTGCTGCGCCAGGGCGATATCAACCTGATCCTCAACGCCGAGCCCTATTCTTTCGCCCACAACTTCTTCGAAAGCCATGGCCCGTCGCTGTGCGCCACGGCCGTGCGGGTCAAGGACAGCGCCAAGGCCCTGGCCCGCGCCGTGGCTTATCACGGTCAACCTTATCGCGGCCTGGTCGGCCCGAACGAGCGTGAGCTGGCGGCAGTGCGCGCGCCGGACGGCAGCCTGATCTACCTGGTGGACCAGGATGTCGATGGCCGCACCATCTACGACACCGACTTCAGCCTCAACGGCCAGCCGGCGCCGACCAGCCTCGGCCTGACCCGCATCGACCACATGGCCATGGCCCTGCCGGCCGACAGCCTGGACAACTGGGTGCTGTTCTACAAGAGCCTGCTGGACTTCACCGCCGACGACGAAGTGGTGCTGCCCGACCCGTATGGCCTGGTGAAGAGCCGTGCCCTGCGCAGCAAGTGCAGCACCATTCGCCTGCCGCTGAACATCTCCGAGAACCGCAATACTGCGATCTCCCATGCGCTGTCCAACTACCGTGGTTCGGGCGTGCACCATATCGCCTTCGACTGCGAGGACATCTTCTCCGCGGTCAAGCGCGCCAAGGAAGCCGGCGTGGCGTTGCTGGACATTCCGCTGAACTACTACGACGACCTGGCCGCGCGTTTCGACTTCGACGACGAGTTCCTCAGCGAGCTGGCGTATTACAACGTGCTGTATGACCGTGATGCCAACGGTGGCGAGCTGTTCCACGTCTACACCGAACCGTTCGAGGAGCGTTTCTTCTTCGAGGTGATTCAGCGGCGCAATGGTTATGCCGGGTATGGCGCGGCGAACGTGGCGGTGCGCCTGGCGGCGATGGCCAAGGCCCGGGCGGGCGGGCTGCGACACGCCAAGCTCTGATTCGATTGAGCGCTCATCGCGAGCAAGCTCGCTCCTACAGCCTTTTACCCCTGTAGGAGCGAGCTCGCTCGCGATGGGGTCAATGCAAAATCCCCTACACCTGCAAGGCTTTCTTCTGACGCAACCGAGGCCCATAATTGCGCGGTTAATCGAAGGCCATGAGCTGCGTATGACAACCACTCCAGCACTTTACGTCGCGCCCGAAACCGCGCCACGCAAAGGTCGCAAGAACAATCCGGAAAAAACCCGCGAGAACATCCTCCAGGCGGCGATCACCGAGTTCGTCCATCAGGGACTGGCCGGTGCGCGCGTCGACGCCATCGCCGAGCGCACCCAGACCTCGAAGCGGATGATCTATTACTACTTCAACAGCAAGGAGCAGTTGTACGTCGAGGTGCTGGAGAAGCTCTACGGCGATATCCGCAGCACCGAAAGCAGCCTCCATCTTGCTGAACTGGAACCGCGCCAGGGCATCCGCCGGCTGATTGAGTTCACCTTCGATCACCACGACCGCAATGTCGATTTCGTGCGCATCGTGTGCAACGAGAACATGCACCACGGCGAGTTCGTGAAGCAGTCTTCGGCGATTCGCTCGATGAACAACACGGTGCTCAAGGCGCTGAACGAGATTCTGCTTCGGGGGGCAAGCGAAGGGTTGTTCCGCGAGGGGCTGGATGCACTGGATGTGCACCTGCTGATCAGTTCGTTCTGTTTCTACCGGGTGTCGAACCGCCACACCTTCGGTGAAATCTTCCAGATCGATTTCGAGGACCAGGCCGTGAAGGCCCGGCACAAGGAAATGATCTGCGAGTCGGTCCTGCGTTACCTGCAGGCCTGATGTGTTCATCGCGGGCGCGGCCCGCGATGATCCTCAGTTACCCAGGCTGTGGAAGTGCCCGGTCATCCGCTCAGGATCGGGCTGCACGCCGCTGAACAGCTCGAACGCCTTGACCGCCTGGTACACCGCCATGGTGCCGCCATTGAGCGTGCGACAGCCCAGCGCCCGGGCTTCGCGCAGCAGTTCGGTTTCCAGCGGGAAATAAACGATCTCCGCAACCCACAACTCCGCGCGCAGCAGCGCCTTGGGCACCGGCATGCCCGGCAGCTTGGCCATGCCCATCGGCGTGGTGTTGACCAGCCCGCAGGCCTGGGCCATGGCGCTTTCCAGGTCGTGGCCGACTTTCGCCGGGGCCGCCGGGAAATGCTGGTTGAGGTTATCCACAAGGGCCTGGGCGCGTTCGATTTCCACATCGAACACCGTCAGTTGTTCTACGCCTTCGCTCAGCAGGGCGTGAGCCACTGCCGCGCCGGCGCCACCGGCGCCCATCTGCACCACGCGCTGACGCGAGACATCCGTCAGGCCGCGGCGGAAGCCTTCGGCGAAGCCCAGGCAATCGGTGTTGTGGCCGATGCGGCGGCCGTCCTTGAGCACCACGGTATTGACCGCGCCGATGCCGCGGGCTTCCGGGGACAGTTCATCGAGCAGCGGCAGGATCGCCTGCTTGCACGGGAAGGTGATGTTCAGGCCGGTGAAGCCCATGTACTGGGCGGCGGTCAGCAGTTCTTCAAGGGCCGTGCTGTCGAGCTTGAGCTGGTCCAGGTCGATCAACCGGTAAAGGTAATTCAAGCCCTGAGCGGCGCCTTCGTGCTCGTGCAGCGCGGGGGTGCGCGAGGCCTGGATGCCCGCGCCGATAAGGCCGGCGAGAATGCCGGGCGGTTTGGCCAGATTCATCGGTAAAGACTCCGTTGTTGTTCTTGGGAAAAAGTCGGGGAGGAGTGTCCCGCTAAAATGTACCGGTTGGTTAACAGGAATCAATCGGCCAGCGTCATAAGTGTTCGCTGATCGAACAGGCTGTGCTAAACCTTGTGGTTCACCAGAGGAGGAGGGGCGAGGGATGGCTTTTCAAGCACAAGTGACGGATGAACTGACGTGGCCAGGGCTGGCCAGTCTGACTCAGTCGATCCTGTCGGGGCTGGGGGCGGAGGGTTTCCGCAATCCGTTCGGTCTGGCGCCGTCGCCCGCCACCTGCCTGTTGTTGATCGACGGGCTGGGCCAGCACCTGCTTCAGGAGCATGCCCGGCATGCGCCGTTCCTTGCCTCGCTGATGCGCCCGGAAGGGGTGTTCCGCGTCGGTTTTCCCGCGACCACCGCGTCAAGCCTGGCGGCGTTGGCCTCGGGCCTGGGCAGCGGTGCTCATGGCATTGTCGGTTGCAGCTTTGCCCTGGATGCCGGCAGCGAGTTTTCACCGCTGAGCTGGACCTGCTCGCCCTTCGCGTCTGAACGGCAGGTCACGGCGCCACCGCCGCCGGAACAGTTCATCGTTCCGCAAACCGCCTGGGAACAGGCCATCGAACAGGGCGTGCGGATCAGCACGGTGATGTCGGCGCGCTTTGCCGATTCTCCCTACACCCGGGCGATCTACAAAGGCGCACAGATTCTCGGCGCGCCGGGCTACGAGGCGTACCCGGCGCTGGTGCGTCAGGCCCTGACGCTGGATGCGGCGTCGTTCTGCTTTGCCTATTTTGGCGACCTGGATTTTGTCGGGCACCTCTGCGGCCCTGGCACCGAACAGTGGCTGGTGCAACTGCGCAACGCCGACCGGCTGGCCGAAAGCATCTACCGCCAGCTACCCGCTGGCGCGCAACTGCTGGTGACGGCGGACCACGGCATGCTGGCGCTGGACAGCGCCGCAGTGGTGGATTTCGACCGCGAGCCGGGGTTGCAGGAGGATGTGCTGGCGCTGGCCGGGGATATTCGCGCACGGCATGTCTACACCGGCGGGCTCCATCAGGATCGGGTGCAGGAGCGTTGGCGTGGACGGTTGGGTGACGGTTATCAGGTGTTGAGCAAGGCCGATGCGATTGGCAGTGGGCTGTTCGGCGCTGTGGTGTTGAGTCAGGCGGAGGCGCGGATCGGCGATCTTATCGTGATCCCGACCGGGGCGGGCGGGATCATTCGCAGCGAGATGGAGCGTGATGCCAGTCGTTGGCAGGGGCACCATGGGGCGTTGACCGATGCGGATCAGTTGGTGCCGTTGTTGATGGCTTGATAGCTGTCGGGCCTGCAGAGCAGGCCCGACCTTGATCACCGCCGAACCAGCAACACCCCACTTTCCATATGGTGGGTGTACGGGAACTGATCGAACAACGCACACCGCTCGATCCGGTGGGTGTCCTGCAACTGGGCGATGTTGGCCGCCAGTGTCTCCGGGTTGCAGGAGATGTACAGGATGTTGTCGAAGCGCCGGGTCAGTTCGCAGGTGTCCGGGTCCATGCCGGCGCGCGGCGGGTCGACGAATACGCTGCCGAACGCGTAGCTTTTCAGGTCGATGCCTTCCAGGCGGCGGAACGGTCGCACTTCGTTCAGCGCTTCGGTCAGCTCTTCGGCCGACAGCCGCACCAGCCGCACGTTGTCCACGCCGTTGTCGTCCAGGTTGTGCAGCGCCGCGTTCACCGAGGTCTTGCTGATCTCGGTGGCCAACACCTTGCGTACCCGGGTCGCCAGCGGCAGGGTGAAGTTGCCGTTGCCGCAATACAGCTCCAGCAGGTCATCTTCACGCTCGCCCAGCGCATCGAAGGCCCAGCCCAGCATTTTCTGGTTCACCTGGCCGTTGGGCTGGGTGAACGCGCCTTCCGGCTGGCGGTAGCGGAAGTTGCGACCCGCCACCTGCAGTTCTTCCACCGCGTAATCACGACCGATCACCAGGCGCTTGCCCTTGGAGCGACCAATGATGCTTGCGCCCAGGTCGGCGGCCAGTTGCTGCGCCGCTGCCTCCCACTGCGCGTCAAGCGGGCGGTGGTAGCACAGGGTGATCATCGCGTCGCCGGCCAGGGTGGTGAGGAATTCCACCTGGAACAGCTTGTTGCTCAGGGCCTCGCTGGCCTGCCACGCGGCTTTCATGCGTGGCATCAGTTCGTTGATCCGCAGGCTGGCGATAGGGAAGTCGTCGATCAGGATCGGCGTGTGTTTTTCCCCTGGCGCGAACATCGCGTAATGACGCTGGCCGTCCTGGCGCCACAGGCGGAACTCGGCGCGCAGGCGGTAATGCTCGCGCGGCGAATCGAATACCGCCGGCTCCGGCGCGTCGAACGGCGCCAGCAACTCGCGCAGGCGCTCGACCTTGGCCGCGAGTTGCTGGTCGTAGGTGGAAGGGTCGAAGACAGCACTCATGCGTTGAACCAGCCCAGCTTGATGACGAACAGGATGGAAAGGATCACCAGCGCCGGGTTCAGGTCGCCACGGCGGCCCGACAACAGCTTGATCGCAGTCCAGGAGATGAAGCCGAAGGCGATGCCGTTGGCGATGGAGTAGGTCAGCGGCATGGCCAGTGCGGTGATCACCACGGGGGCGGCTTCGGTGATGTCGTCCCAGTTGATTTCCGCCAGGCCCGAGGCCATCAGCACGGCGACGAACAGCAGCGCAGGCGCGGTGGCGAAGGCCGGCACGCTACCTGCCAGCGGGGCGAAGAACAGTGCCAGGAGGAACAGGATGGCGACGACGATGGCGGTCAGGCCGGTGCGGCCGCCGGCGCTGACGCCCGCTGCCGACTCGATGTAGCTGGTGGTGGTCGAGGTGCCCAGCAGCGAACCGGCCATGGCGGCGGTACTGTCGGCGATCAGTGCACGGCCCATCTTCGGCATGTGGCCGTCCTTGCCCATCAGGCCGGCGCGCTTGGCGACGCCGATCAGGGTGCCGGAGTTGTCGAACAGGTCGACGAACAGGAAGGCGAAGATCACGCTGATCAGGCCAACGTCCAGTGCGCCCTTGATGTCCAGTTGCAGGAAGGTCGGCGCCAGCGACGGCGGCATCGACACCACGCCGCCGAAGGGCGTGACGCCCAGGACAATGGAGGTGATGGTCACGGCGAGGATGCCGATCAGCACCGCGCCACGGACCTTCAGCGCTTCCAGCGCGACGATCAGGAAGAAGCCCAGGGTGGCGAGGATCGGCGCGGGTTGCTTGAGGTCGCCCAGGCCAACCAGGGTGGCCGGGTTATCGACGACGATGCCGGCGTTATGCAGGGCGATCAGCGCCAGGAACAGGCCGATACCGGCGGCGATCGCCGAGCGCAGTGGCAGCGGGATACTGTTCACGATCCATTCGCGGATCCGGAAGATCGACAGCAGGAAGAACATCACTGCCGAGATGAAGACCGCGCCCAGCGCTACCTGCCAGGAGTGGCCCAGGTGCAGCACCACGGTGTAGGTGAAAAAGGCGTTGAGGCCCATGCCCGGCGCCAGGGCGATCGGGTAGTTGGCGATCAGGCCCATGGTGGTCGAGCCGATGGCTGCGGCCAGGCAGGTGGCGACGAACAGCGCGCCTTTGTCCATGCCGGTCTCGCCGAGGATGCTCGGGTTGACGAAGAGAATGTAGGCCATGGCCAGGAACGTGGTGACGCCCGCCAGGATCTCGGTCCGCACATTGGTGTTGTGTGCTTTTAGTTGAAACAGCCTTTCCAGCATGCCCTGCTCCCCGTGGCGCGATGTGGCGCCAAAAATTGTCGACCCAGTCAGAAAAGCACAAAGCTCCCGGCCTTTCCGTGATTTTTACTGGTCGGAAAAAAGCCGCGCATCATACCAGCATGATTGGCCGAGGGTAATGCGCCGGACCGCCGGCGGGGCGGGGGCTTGGCGATCTCGACTCAGGTGTCCGAGCGCCGGCTGTGCATATGGTCCCGCCCTGCCAGTGTCGGGAACAATTTGATCCACACCCCGGTCACCAGCAGCGTTCCCACACCGCCCATCACCACCGCCGGCACGGTCCCGAACCAGTGCGCCGTCACCCCCGATTCGAACTCGCCCAACTGGTTCGAAGCACCAATGAACAGGCCATTCACCGCGCTCACCCGCCCGCGCATTTCGTCCGGTGTCTCCAATTGCACGAAGGAACTGCGGATCACCATGCTGATCATGTCCGCCGCGCCGAGCACGGCCAGCACCGCGAGGGAAAACCAGAACGAGGTGGACAGGCCGAAGGCGATGGTCGCCACGCCGAACACGCCCACCGCGGTGAACATCACCCGGCCCACTTTGCGCTCCACCGGGAAGCGCGCCAGCCACACCGACATCAGCAGCGCGCCCACCGCTGGCGCCGAGCGCAGCAGGCCCAGGCCCCACGGTCCGGTCAGCAGGATGTCCTTGGCGAACACCGGCAGCAACGCGGTGGCGCCGCCGAGCAGCACGGCGAACAGGTCGAGGGAGATGGCGCCGAGGATGTCCGGGCGGCTGCGGATAAAGCGAATCCCTGCCAGCAGCGATTCCAGGCTGGCTCGGCCTTGGGCCAGCGGCGTCTGGCGCGAGGTCAGGCCAAGGGTCAGGCAACAGGCGATCACGTACAGGCACACGGTCGGGCCATACACCCAGACGCTGCCGAAGGCGTAAAGAAAGCCGCCCGCCGCTGGCGCGACGATGGTTGCCGACTGCATCGCCGAGGCCGACGCCGCCACCGCCCGCGGGAACAGCTCGGCCGGCACCACGTTGGGCAGTAGCGCCTGGGTCGCCGGCATCTCGAAGGAGCGGGCGCTGCCGAGCAGGAAGGCCAGCACGAAGATCAATTCGCGACTCACCGAGTCGGTGCTGCTGGCGATCGCCAGGGCCAGGGCGATCATCGCCTGCAGGCTCTGGCACAGCGCGGCGACGCGGCGGCGGTCGTAGCGGTCGGCGACATGCCCGGTGTGCAGCATGAACAGCACCCGCGGCGCGAACTCCACCAGGCCGACGAGGCCCAGGTCCAGCACGTTGCCGGTCAACTGGTAGAGGTGCCAGCCGATGGCCACGGTGAGCATCTGGAAACCGCTGGCGGTGAATACCCGGGCCAGCCAGAACGAAAGAAACGGACGGTGATGACGAAGCAACAACGGTGCGTGTGCTGACATGACGGACTGCCGGGCCTTCATGAGGGGAGGGGCGTTGCAGGTTAACACCGGGCTGTAACAAAAGGTTGCAGAGTGCGCCGTAGTCGTGCGGTCAGCGCACCGATTCACCTTTTCGTAAAGGGGGGTGAGGCAACCGGTCACGCGGCAACGCACCACACAACCGTGCGGCGTCTTCGCGACTATCCTTTCTCCCTGTCATTGATCTGGATCAATAGTTGTATTTGCAACGGTTGATGCGTCAGCGATGGGCCCTCGGGCCGAAATCCCTGTGGTGCGAAAGTTTTCAGAACAATTCCAACTTGCCGCACTCAACCACCGTAGGGGCAGTTGGCGCCAAGGCAACGGACCCTGACGCCGGATTACCTGAAAGAGGAAGCACTATGTTCGGATCAGAGGCACTCGATCTCGCCCGAATCCAGTTCGCGTTTACCGTGTCCTTTCACATCCTGTTCCCGGCCATCACCATCGGTCTCGCCAGCTACCTGGCGGTGCTCGAAGGCTTGTGGCTGAAAACCAACCAGAACGTCTACCGCGATCTTTACCATTTCTGGTCGAAGATCTTCGCCGTCAACTTCGGCATGGGGGTGGTCTCCGGGCTGGTGATGGCTTACCAGTTCGGCACCAACTGGAGCCGCTTCTCCGACTTTGCCGGCGCGGTCACCGGGCCCTTGCTCACCTACGAGGTGCTCACCGCGTTCTTCCTCGAAGCCGGTTTCCTCGGTGTCATGCTCTTCGGCTGGAATCGCGTGGGCCGCGGCCTGCACTTCTTCGCCACGATCATGGTGGCCATCGGGACGCTGGTCTCGACGTTCTGGATCCTCGCGTCCAATAGTTGGATGCAGACGCCCCAGGGCTTCGAAATCATTGATGGCCGGGTGATCCCGGTGGACTGGCTGGCGGTGATCTTCAACCCGTCATTCCCCTACCGCCTGATGCACATGGCCACGGCCGCGTTCGTCGCCACGGCATTTTTTGTCGGCGCTTCGGCGGCCTGGCACTTGCTGCGCGGCCGCGATAACCCGGCGATCCGCAAAATGTTGTCGATGGCCATGTGGATGGCCCTGATCGTTGCGCCAATCCAGGCAGTGATCGGTGACTTCCATGGCCTCAACACCCTCAAGCACCAACCGGTGAAGATCGCCGCCATCGAAGGGCACTGGGAGAACGTCGGCGACGAGCCAACCCCGCTGATCCTGTTCGGCATCCCCGACATGAAGGCCGAAACCACCCGCTTCAAGCTGGAAATCCCGGCGCTGGGCAGCCTGATCCTGACCCATAGTCTGGACAAGCAGGTGCCGGCAATGAAGGACTTCCCGCCAGAAGACCGGCCCAATTCCACGGTGGTGTTCTGGTCATTCCGGATCATGGTCGGCCTCGGCATGCTGATGATCGCGGTGGGGCTGTGGAGCGTATGGCTACGCAAGCGCGGCACGTTGTACAGCTCGCGACCGTTCCTTTACCTGACCCTGTGGATGGGCCCGTCCGGGTTGATCGCCATCCTTGCTGGCTGGTTTACCACTGAAGTCGGTCGCCAGCCGTGGGTGGTTTACGGACTGATGCGCACCGCCGACGGCGTGTCCAATCACAGCTACGCCCAACTGGGAATCACCCTGGTGATGTTCGTGGTGGTTTATTTCGCCCTGTTCGGTGCGGGCCTCGGCTACATGATGCGCCTGGTGCGCAAAGGGCCGAAGACCGGTGAAGGCGAGGAAACCAATCCGGGCGGCCCTGGCCAGCCACGTACGCCGGCGCGGCCGTTGTCGGCTGCCGACGACGATCACGAAGAAGGCGCCAGCCTGAACAAAGGACACTGAATCATGGGTATTGATCTTCCACTGATCTGGGCTGTGGTCATCATCTTCGGAATCATGATGTATGTGGTCATGGACGGCTTCGACCTCGGCATCGGCATCCTCTTTCCCTTCGTCAAGGGCGAAAGCGACCGCGACGTGATGATGAACACCGTCGCGCCGGTCTGGGACGGCAACGAAACCTGGCTGGTGCTGGGCGGTGCGGCGTTGTTCGGGGCCTTTCCACTGGCCTACGCGGTGGTGCTGTCGGCGCTGTACCTGCCATTGATGCTGATGCTGGTGGGGCTGATTTTCCGCGGCGTGGCCTTCGAGTTCC
This sequence comes from Pseudomonas huaxiensis, assembly GCF_003231275.1. Lineage (GTDB taxonomy): Bacteria > Pseudomonadota > Gammaproteobacteria > Pseudomonadales > Pseudomonadaceae > Aquipseudomonas > Aquipseudomonas huaxiensis. The sequence continues at coordinate 91,159 of NZ_QKVL01000015.1, read as the reverse complement.
GCTTCAAGGCCAAGGCCGACAAGCGCCACCTGTGGGACAAGGCGTTCATCGGCGGCTCGCTGGTGGCGACCTTCTTCCAGGGCGTGGCGTTGGGCGCCTTCATCGAAGGCTTCAAGGTGGTGGACCGCCAGTTCGTCGGCGGCACCCTGGACTGGATGACGCCGTTCGCGCTGTTCAGCGGCCTGGGCCTGATCGTTGCCTACGCATTGCTCGGCTGCACCTGGCTGATCATGAAGACCGAAGGCAAGTTGCAGGAGCAGATGCACAACCTGGCGCGGCCGCTGGCGCTGGTGCTGCTGGCGGTGATCGGCGTGGTCAGCCTATGGACACCGCTGGCCTACCCGGACATCGCCAAACGCTGGTTCAGCATGCCCAACCTGCTGTGGTTCATGCCGGTGCCATTGCTGGTGATGGTGACGTTCTACGGCCTGCTTCGGGCGGTGGCGCGCAATGCGCACTACACGCCGTTCCTGCTGACCCTGGTGCTGATCTTCCTCGGCTACAGCGGTCTGGGCATCAGCCTGTGGCCGAACATCATCCCGCCGTCGATCTCGATCTGGGAGGCCGCCGCCCCGCCGCAGAGCCAGGGCTTCATGCTGGTGGGCACGCTGTTCATCCTGCCGTTCATCCTGGGTTACACCTACTGGAGCTACTACGTGTTCCGCGGCAAGGTGACCCACGAAGACGGCTACCACTAGGAGGGCTCAGGACATGACCGGTAAAGACACCGTCGACGCCGAGAAAAAGCCGCTGTGGCAGCGGCTAGGCTGGCTGGCCCTGATCTGGACCGCCAGCGTCGCGACCCTCGCGGTAGTGGCGTGGTTGATGCGGATGTTCATGAGTGCGGCGGGATTGACCACGCACTAGCTTTGCCGCTATTCGCGACGGTTCACCGAACCGTCGCGATCGCCGACATCACTTGCGCGCCTTGAGCACCACGAACTTCGGCGTCGCCGCCACCTGTTCCACGCCCCGGAACAACCGCGCCAGCTTGGTGTGGTAACCCAGGTGGCGGTTGCCCACGACATACAGCGAACCGCCGGTGACCAGCGCTTCCCGTGCCTGCTGGAACATCCGCCAGGCGATGAAATCACCCACCACCTGCTGTTGGTGGAACGGCGGATTACACAGCACGATATCCAGCGAATCCTCGGGCTGCCCGGCCAGACCATCCGCCGCGCGCACCTCCACATCGCGCTCGCCCAACGCCGCCTGCCAGTTCTCCCGCGCCGACTGCACTGCCATGTACGACTCATCCACCAGCGTGTAGTGCGCCTGTGGATTGTCCAGTGCACTGGCGATGGCGAGGATGCCGTTGCCACAGCCAAGGTCGGCGACCCGGGCGCTGCCGAGGTTGCGCGGCAGGTGGGGAAGGAAGGCGCGGGTGCCGATATCCAGGCCTTCGCGGCAGAACACGTTGGCGTGGTTGAGCAGTTCCAGCGCCGGCTTGTCGAGGCGATAGCGGCTCGGGTAAGGCGAGACGGCGCGGGGCTTGTCTTCGTAGGTGGCGATTAGCAGGCGGGCCTTTTTTTGGGCCAGCGAGGCCTGCATCGGGCCAATGTATTTTTCCAGCAATTCACCGGCCGCCCGCGGCAGGTGTTTGATCATCGCCGCAGCTACCACCCGCGCGCCCGGCGCCAATTGGCCTTGCAGACGGATCAGTTGTTCTTCGAGCAGGGCCAGGGTCTTCGGCACGCGCACCAGAACGTGATCGTACGGGCCTTGCCAGGCTTCATTGGCCGGCACGAAGGGCACGCTGTCCCACGGCTGGTCGTTGCGCGGCAGGTTCTTTTCCAGGCCCAGGCGGGCGAGGAACGAGTCGCCGCTGCTGGTCACCGCGAAGTGCGACCGCAGGCTGATGGCCAGTCCGCCGAAACTGTCATTGAGCACCAGCACCCGCGTGCTGGCGGGCAGCGCCAGCTCGGCCAGGTGCTCCAGCAAATATTCGTCGGCGGCGTCGAAGGCTTGCAGGGGATCGTTGGCGTATTCGGGCTGGCGGATCAGGTCGAGGTCGGCAAAGGGGCTGTTCAGCAGGGGCATGGTACGAGGGCTCTGGGGCATGGGTGTGCACCGCGCTGCTCCGGGCAGGCGGGGTGACAGACAGGTGCCGATTCTACAGGGCTTTATTGGCCAATGGGGTCAGAGCAGACCATGCAGCGCGGCGAGGGCCACGGCGCCGGCCTTGTTGTTGGCGTTCATTTTGGTGATGACGCTGCGGATGTGGAAGTTCACGGTGCTCTGCGAGAGGGTGAGGATGCAGGCGATGTCTGAGGCGGTCTTGCCGGCGGCTGACCATTTCAGCACTTCCCGCTCCCGGTCGGACAAGCCGAACCCGTTGGGTTTGAGCGGGTTGATCTGCTCCAGCATTAGCGTGTGCATAACGTTGCACAGCCACAGTGCCTGGCCGGTCTTGTCATAGAACTCGGCGACGCTGACGACCTCGCGGCTGCGTACCAGGCTCAGTACGCTGTTGTTGCCACGCATATCGTGGGCCGCCTGGCTCCAGCCGTAGACCAGACCGTGAGCCTTGGCGTCCATGCGCAGTTGCGGGGATTCTTGAAACACCTCGTCTTCCCAGAGCAGCGGGATCAAAGAATGGCGGCAATGGGTGAAGGTCGGGTCCTGGATCAGGTAGTTGCAATCCCGGTAGTGGTCGTTCCACTGCGTCGTGTAGTTATTGAGGATGAGGGTCTGTGGTGTGAGGCCGCTAGCCTGGCTCTGTACCACCAGGCTCAGGTATTCCATATCGAGTTGCTGCGCCAGCGAGAGGGCTTGCTTGAACAACTGGCCGGGATTTTGCTCCCTGATTAACTGCTCAAGTTGATCCTGCTTCCAATGCGGCATTTCGGTGGCACTCCTTGAGATGGATCCAACTAGTCATCAGTGCACGCTGAGTATAGGAATTGTCCTACAAGCCAATTGGTTTTTTTCGCTATAAGTTGATCTGTGTCATGGCTTCAAAAGGCTATTTGGATTAACAAAATGTTTGGTTTGCCTCCGATAAGTCATCACAAACCGGCGGTGTTTATTCGTGCGGCTTTGCGCGAAACTGGGCATACCTGATTTCCGGAGCCAACCATGACTGCCAGCGCGGAGAAATACACCCGCCAGACCCTGCTCGACGTCCAGCCGCTGACCCCCAGCCTGTTCAGCTTGCGCACCACGCGCGACAGCGGTTTCCGTTTCCGCGCCGGGCAGTTTGCCCGCCTTGGCGTAACCAAGGCCGACGGCAGTGTGGTATGGCGCGCTTACTCCATGGTCTCGTCGCCCTTCGACGAACACCTGGACTTCTATTCCATCGTGGTCCCTGGCGGTGAGTTCACCAGTGAACTGAGCCGTCTGCGCGAAGGCGATGAGCTGCTGATCGACCGCCAGGCGTTCGGTTACCTCACCCTTGATCGCTTCGTCGACGGGCGTGATCTGTGGCTGCTGGCCACTGGCACCGGGGTCGCTCCGTTCCTGTCGATCCTGCAGGACTTCGAGGCCTGGGAGCGCTTTGACAGCATCAAGCTGGTGTATTCGGTTCGCGAATCCTGCGAGTTGGCCTATCAGTCATTGATCGCTGGCCTGGAACAGCGCGAGTACCTGGCCGAGTACGCCGGCAAGTTGCAGTTCATTCCGGTGGTGACGCGCGAACAGCACCCGGGGGCGCTTAACGGGCGCATCACCACGCTGATCGAAAACGGCGAGCTGGAGCGCGCCGCCGGCCTGGAGCTGACCCCGGAGCATTCGCGGGTGATGCTGTGCGGCAACCCGCAGATGATCGATGACACCCGGCAGGTGCTTAAAGCCCGCGGGATGAACCTGAGCCTGAGCCGGCGGCCAGGGCAGGTGGCGGTTGAAACCTATTGGTGAGTGATCAGGCCAGACAATAAAAAAGGACGGCGCCTTGGGGCGCCGTTTTTTATGTTTGGGTTCAAGGCTTGTCGTTCTGTGCCTTGAGCAGATCGCGAATCTCGGTCAGCAGGGTTTCCTGCGGCGTTGGTGCGGGTGGAGCGCTTGGCGCCACGGCTTCTTCGCGCTTGAGGCGGTTGATGACCTTGACGCCCATGAAGATGGCAAACGCCACAATCACGAAGTCGATGATGGTCTGGATGAACTTGCCGTAGGCCAGGACCACCGCCGGAATGTCGCCTTCCGCTGCCTTCAGGGTTACCGCCAGGTCACTGAAATCGACGCCGCCGATCAGCAGGCCGATCGGTGGCATCACCACGTCGCCTACGAAAGACGAAACAATTTTGCCGAAGGCTGCGCCGATGATGATACCGACCGCCATGTCCACGACATTGCCCTTGACCGCGAAGGCCTTGAATTCATTGATCATGCCCATGGTTTATTCCTTGTAACAATTGAAGGGGTGAACGCAGTGTAAATCAGCCTTCCGCTTCATGCGCTGCGCCGCTTGCAAATGACCTCGCTCATAGCCAATGGTTTGGTCGCGTTGGCACCTTTGCCGGTGCGGCGGCTATCATGGCGACTTTTTCCCGGAGATTGCCCCATGGCCAAAGCCAAGCGGTTGTACGGCTGCACCGAGTGCGGCGCGACATTCCCGAAATGGGCTGGCCAGTGCGGCGAGTGCGGTGCCTGGAATACCCTGACCGAAACCATGATCGAAAGCGGCGGCGCCGCGGCCCCCAGCGGACGCAGCGGCTGGGCCGGCGAGCAGGCGAAGATCAAGACCCTGGCCGAAGTCTCGGTCGAGGAAATCCCGCGCTTCTCCACCGCCAGCGCCGAGCTGGACCGCGTGCTCGGTGGCGGCCTGGTGGACGGCTCGGTGGTGCTGATTGGCGGCGACCCCGGTATCGGCAAATCCACGATCCTTTTGCAGACCCTCTGCAATATCGCCACGCGCATGCCGGCGCTGTACGTCACCGGCGAGGAATCCCAGCAGCAGGTGGCCATGCGCGCCCGCCGCCTGGGGCTACCGGAAGACAAACTGCGGGTCATGACCGAAACCTGCATCGAAACCATCATCGCCACCGCCCGGGTCGAGAAACCCAAGGTGATGGTGATCGACTCGATCCAGACCATTTTCACCGAGCAACTGCAATCGGCTCCCGGCGGCGTCGCCCAGGTTCGCGAAAGCGCCGCGCTGCTGGTGCGCTACGCCAAGCAGAGTGGCACGGCGATCTTCCTTGTCGGTCACGTGACCAAGGAAGGTGCGCTGGCCGGGCCGCGGGTGCTGGAGCACATGGTCGACACCGTGCTGTATTTCGAAGGCGAGTCCGACGGCCGTCTGCGCCTGCTGCGGGCGGTGAAGAACCGCTTCGGCGCGATCAACGAACTGGGCGTGTTCGGCATGACCGATCGAGGCCTGAAGGAAGTGTCCAATCCCTCGGCGATCTTTCTGACCCGGGCCCAGGAAGAAGTGCCGGGCAGCGTAGTCATGGCTACGTGGGAAGGTACGCGGCCGATGCTGGTGGAAGTTCAGGCGCTGGTGGACGACAGCCACCTGGCGAATCCGCGGCGGGTCACCCTCGGTCTCGATCAGAACCGCCTGGCCATGCTGCTGGCGGTGCTGCACCGCCATGGCGGCATCCCGACCCACGACCAGGACGTGTTCCTCAACGTCGTTGGCGGCGTGAAAGTGCTGGAAACCGCGTCGGACCTGGCGCTGATGGCCGCGGTGATGTCGAGCCTGCGCAACAAACCGTTGTCCCATGGTTTGCTGGTGTTCGGCGAGATCGGCTTGTCCGGTGAAGTGCGCCCGGTGCCGAGCGGCCAGGAGCGCCTGAAAGAAGCGGCCAAGCACGGTTTCAAGCGCGCCATCGTGCCCAAGGGCAACGCGCCGAAAGAAGCTCCGCCGGGCTTGCAAGTGGTGGCGGTGACCCGTCTGGAACAGGCACTGGACGCATTGTTCGAGGAGTGAGGTGCAGGCTCGGGGCTTCTTGCAAGTGATTCTCACTAGCGAGTAGCATGGCGCCTCCATTCCGATAGCCTTCTGGAGTTCGCGTGGCGGAGTCCGACCTCAAGCGCCTGTTCCTCAAGCACGCGAAAACCCTGCAAGGCCTGCTCACGCGCAAGGTGCGCGACCCGCAACTGGCCGCCGACCTGGTGCAGGAAAGCTTCCTGCGCCTGGCCGAACAGCAGGGCACTGAACGCATCGACAACACGCCGGCCTATCTCTACCGCACGGCGCACAATCTGATGATCGACCATCTGCGCCAGCAGCAGCGGCGCAAGACTGACCTGGTGCCTCACGAAGCCTTCGAAGGCATCGTCGAAGACAGTCCTGGCCTCGAGGACACCGCTGCTGCCGAGCAACACATGCGCCGGTTGCGTGCCGCCATGAACGAGTTGCCACCGCGAACCCGCGAAATCTTCCGTCTCAATCGCCTGGAGGGCCTGACCCACGCCGAGGTTGCCCAACGCCTGGATATTTCCGACAGCTCGGTTCAGAAGCACCTTTCCAAGGCGCTGGCCTATGTGATGCAGTGTTTGCAGGAGCCCAGATGACGAACGGTTTACTGGGAAATGCGCCTTCAGACGTCAGCCCTTACATAACCAGAATTCGAGAGAACCGTGTGACCAGCCAGATCCCGCCAGAGCAAGCAATTCGCGAGCAGGCCGCCGAGTGGGCGGTGTTGCTGGATGCCGGATGCCTGAGCCCCGAACAGATGCAGGCGTTGGCCGAGTGGCGCGACAGCGATCCGCGCCATGCCCGTGCGCTGGAGTTTGCCCGCAGCACCTGGGCCGACCTGGGGCGGTTGGGGTCATTGGACGGGCCTGCCAGCAGCGCGCCGCGAGCGGCTGCGGCCGTGGTGCGGCCGGTCAGCGGGCGCCGGCGTCGCTCGCGTCTGCGCTGGGTCGCCAACAGCGCGGCGGTGCTGTTGCTGGCGGTGTTCGCCGTCGATCGTGGGCCGGAACTGGTCCTGCACATGAGCGCCGACTACGTGGCAGGTGTCGGCGAGGTGCGCAAGGTGACCTTGCCCGACGGCAGCAAGGTCGATCTCGACAGCGGCAGCGCTATCAGCCTGGCCTACAGCGACAGCGAGCGGCGGGTGAAGCTGCTGGCGGGCGATGCGGTGTTCGACGCGGCGCCGATCAGTGAGCGGGAAAAACGGCCATTCGTGGTCGAGTACGCCGGTGCCAGCACCCGGGCGCTGGGCACGCGTTTCGTGGTGGGTGGCGAAGGACAGGGCGGCTGGGTCGGCATGCTCGAACACAGCACCCGGGTCAGCCTGGGTGAGCGACCACTCAAAGGCATCGCGGAGCAGGTGCTCACAGAAGGCCAGAGCCTGCGCTACGACCATGCCCAGGGCATCCGCCCTTGGCCGGAGCAGGACCCGTTGCGGGCCAGCGCCTGGCAGCGCGGCCTGCTGTTGTTCGAGCGCGAACCGCTGGCCGATGTGGTGGCGCAAATCAACCGCTATCGCGGTGGCCATGTGCTGATCGGCGATTCGTCGCTGGCTCGGCGTGAGGTGAGCGGCATGTTCCGTCTCGACAACCTCGATCAGTCACTGGTGATGCTTACCGATGAACTGAAGGTCAAGCGCGTGGATCTGCCTGGTCTTACCTTGATCTACTGAACATTTTTGAGGCCCGGTTCAATTCCAGTTGGGGGCAACTGCATGCACCCTCGTGGGAGCGCCGGGAAGCCCCTCCCGAACCTTTTCTCACATCCCCGAAAATTTATTTACTGACTTTTCCGCCCCCACTCGTCTGATTGTTGAGATTGATTTTCATTACTAGAAAACGCCAACACAGCGAGCAGCACACGTGACCACTCCACAACAACGACGTACCCGGTTCAACCGGGTTGCCCTGGCCAGCAGCCTGATGCTGGGTGCGTGTACCTTGCCGATGGGGATCGCCTCGGTGCATGCGGCAGAGCAGAACACCGGCGCTTCCCTGCGCACCGCCCTGATCCGTTTCGATATCCCGGCCCAGTCTCTGGACAGCGCCGTCATCGCCTTCGCCGAGCAGGCCAAGGTTCAGGTGTTCTTCGACAGCCGCAAGCTGGCCGGGCTGCGCAGCGCTGGTCTGAGTGGTGAGCACAGCGCCGAGGACGGCTTGGCAATCCTGCTGCAGGACAACCCGGTGCGCTACCGCTTCAGCGGCAATGACCGGGTTGGTCTGGAACGCTTGAGCGGCGATGGCAAAAGCCTGGAACTGAACACCACCAGCATCCGCTCCCAAGGCGATGGCGACTGGGTCTACACCGCGCCGCGTTCGGTCAGCGTGATCACCCGCGACCAGATCGACAAGCGCCCGCCACGTCACGCCGCCGACATGCTGGAAGAAACCGCCGGTGTGTACACCGCAGTCAACCAGCGCGATCCGGGCCTGTCGGTGAACATCCGTGGCGTGCAGGACTATGGCCGGGTGAACATGAACATCGATGGCATGCGCCAGAACTTCAACGTCAATGGTCACCAGCAGCGTAACGGCATCATGGTGGTGGACCCCGAGTTCATCAGTTCGGTGGAGATCGAAAAGGGCTCACAGTCAGGCATGGGCGGGGCAGGGGTGCTGGGTGGTATCGCCAGCTTCAACACCGTGCAGGCCAGCGAATTCCTGGGGCCCGACAAGGAATACGGCGGCCGCATCCGCGCTGGTCACGGCATCGGCGAGCTGGGTAACGGCACCTACTTCAACGGCAGCGCGCTGTTCGCCTTCGGCAACGAAGTGGGCGACCTGTTGCTGGGTGTCAGCGAGCGGCACTTCGGTGATTATCGTGCCGGTACCAATGACAAGGACAACCTGGGCACCCAGATTCGCGCCCGTGAAGTCTGGCCGAAGGCCTGGAACGACTGGGTGGAAAGCGAAGTCGGCGACATGGGCAGCGTGACCCGCTCGCGCCTGTTCAAGGTCGGGGTCAATCTGCCCCAGGACCAGCGTGTGCAGTTCAACTACATCGAGACCGACACGGACAGCAAGGACTCCTGGACCTGGTTCGATTACGAGAGTGACTCGTTCTACTACCAGCGAAGCGGCGCTACCGACCTCAACGCGAAAAATGCTTCGATCGACTACAGCTTCAGCCCTGACAACGATCTGATCGATGTGAAGGCGAAAGTCTATTTCGTGCGGACCCGCATGGACCGCTGGAACGCCGGCAGCACCGCGAGCATTGGCAGCGGAAACTGGTACGGGGCCTACAATGACCGCTTCCAGACTGACACCTGGGGCCTGCAACTGCAGAACACTTCGCGTTTCTACATTGGCGCCACGGACAAGCTGACCCTGGACTACGGCACCGAGCTGTTCCAGGACGAGTTCAAGCCGGCGACTGATCGTGTTCCGGCGGTCAACGAACAGGCCTATCCGTATGTGCAGGGGGCTACCCCGGAAGGCAAGAAGTTGACGGCTAGCCTCTTTGCTCAGGCGCAGTATGAACATGACGACTGGCTGACCCTGGACGCCGGTCTGCGCTATGACCGGTATCGACTGAGTGGCGAAAGTGGCATGACGCTCTGGATGTTTCCCGAAGGCCCCTATGAGGCAGGCGGGATAGTCAAGAGCCAGCAACACCTGATCTTCGATGAAACCACCGAACAGGGCCGCTTCTCGCCGACCTTCGGCATCGCCGTCAAGCCGGGAGTGGACTGGTTGCAGCTCTACACCCGCTGGGGACGTGGCTGGCGTGCGCCGGCGGTCACCGAAGTGTTCATGACCGGTCGTCCGCACGCCGGCGGCGGCGCCGAGATGGTGTATCCCAACCCTTATCTCAAGCCGGAGACGTCTCACGATTGGGAGCTCGGCTTCAATATCTTCAAGGAATCGCTGCTGCGTGATGGCGACCGCTTCGGTCTGAAAGTGGCGTACTTCGACACGCGGATCGACAACTTCTCGTTCCTCGATGTCAACGTCAGCCTGCCGGACGAAACCGCTTCGGGCATCGGTCTGGGCCGGATGGCTTACCAGAACAACGAAGAGACCACGCGCTTCAGGGGGGTCGAGTATTCCCTGGACTACGACGCAGGCCGCTATTACGGCCGGCTCTCCTACACCCACATGATCGGCACCAACGACTTCTGTTCGCAGCAGTTCTACATGGGCGGTGCGAAAAGCACCGTGCGCGTCGGTACGGTGACCCGCGCGGTCCAGGTGGGCAACCGCATCGTGATGCGTCAGTTCGCGGTCAATCAGGCGGTCCCCAACGACGCCATGAGCAACCAGATCAACTGCGGCAACATCATGGGCAACGCCACCTACATGCCGGCCGACCGTGGTTCGCTGACCCTGGGCATGCGCTTTCTCGACAACACCCTCGATGTCGGCACCCGCTTGCGCTACAGCAAGGGCAATGGCGCGAATCTGGATACCCCGACCTACGCCACGCTCGATCAGGCGGTATGGCCGAAATACAAGGTCTACGACCTGTTCGCCAGCTACTGGATGACCCCGCAGGTCAACCTGACGCTGGCCCTGGAAAACGCCACCGACCAGGCCTATTTCGTCGCGATGGGTGACGTCAACAACCTGTCCCTGGCTCGCGGTCGTACCTTGAGCGGGATGCTGGAATACAAGTTCTGATTTTTTGCAATCAACGATTTTGTCCTTCAGGACAAAAACGAGGGCAGGAGCCTTCGTCAAACCACCAAAACGTTCAGAGGAACAGTTATGAGTATTTCCGTTACTTACGATGCCGTCTTCGCCAACTACACCGTCGACCAGTACCTGTCGGAGTGGGCCACCGGATTCGCTACCGCAGGTCATGGCAATAGCAACACGGGTGGCTTCAACACAGGCACCTATGACGGCAGCGAGTACGCCACCCATGGTGCCAACGGCTCCGACTACGCGTTCATCGCCGGTAGCGATACCGCCAATGGCCTGCACTATGTCTTCACCCCTGGGGTTCCGTCCGGCAGCAACTTCAACCACTACCTGTGGGGTGCTCTGGACGAGGTGTCGCTGGGCTACGGCCTGGGTGGCGGTCAGGGTAGCGACTTCACCCTGCAACAGGACGTGGTGACCTTCGCCGGCCTGGACCTGGATTCCGTACTGGGTGCCGGCCGTACCGGAAACGAAGTCCACCAGACCATTTTCGGCCTGATGCAGGGCAATACCTCCGCCCTGGAAGGCGTACTGGACACCCTGCTGTCCAGCTACGGCGTCTCCACCGACAGCACCTTCGCTGCCATCAGCGCTGCCCTGGCTTCGTCCCCGGCCACCGCCGTCGGCGTCCAGGCGTTGCCGGAAGATCTCGCTCTGGCGGCGTGATCGCGACATAAAAAAGCGAATGTCAGGTCACCCTGGCATTCGCAGATCTGCTGCATTTACCCCGCAGCCCGTGTCTTTGCCGGGCCCAGGCTGCGGTGGTGCGAATTCTGTGGCGAGGGCGGAGTGAAAGCAATCACCCGCCGTCGCTGTCTGCGAGGAATCCAAGCAATGGGAACCGCTCCCGTTTCGGTCAATGAAGTGCGGCTGGCGCTCAAGGCCTGTCGCGCCAGCTTCGCCAATGTCGGTGTGTTCACTGCGGTGATAAACCTGCTGATGCTGGCGCCGGCGCTGTACATGCTGCAGGTTTACGACCGGGTGCTGTCGTCGGGCAACGAAATGACCTTGTTGATGCTCAGCCTGATGATCGTCGGGGTGTTCGCCTTCATGGGCCTGCTGGAGTGGGTGCGCAGCCTGGTGGTGATCCGCCTGGGCACGCACATGGACCTGCGTCTCAACCCACGGGTATTCCAGGCGGCCTATGAAGCGAGCCTGGCGGGCAGCAAGGGCGCCGCTGGCCAGGTGCTGGCGGACCTGACCAGCCTGCGCCAGTTCGCCACCGGCCAGGCGTTGTTCGCCTTCTTCGATGTGCCGTGGTTTCCGGTGTACCTCGCGGTGATGTTCCTGTTCAGTCCCTGGCTGGGCCTGATGGCGCTGGTCGGCGCGGTGCTGCTGATGATCTTGGCCTGGCTCAACGAACGGCTGACGCAAAAGCCCTTCGCCGACGCCGGCCAACTGGCCCAGCAGGCCGGACTGCAGGCCAGTGGCAACCTGCGCAATGCCGAGGCGATGGAAGCCATGGGTATGCTCGATGCGGTGCGCCAGCGCTGGACCGGCCTGCACCATGGTTTTCTCGGCCAGCAGAACCACGGCAGCGAGCGCGCTGCGGCGGTCACTGCGGTATCCAAGTGCCTGCGCCTGACCCTGCAATCGCTGGTACTCGGCCTTGGCGCCTGGCTGGCGCTGGAGAAGCAGGTGAGCCCGGGGATGATGGTCGCGGGCTCCATCCTCATGGGCCGGGTGCTGGCGCCGATCGATCAGGTGATCGCGGTCTGGCGCCAGTGGGGTTCGGCACGCCAGGCCTATGAGCGCCTGACCGCGCTGTTGCAAGCCCAGCCGCCACGCCCCGAAGGCATGCCGCTGCCAGCCCCCAGCGGTCGCCTGGCGGTGGAGCAGGTCACCGCGTTGCTGCCGGGTAGCGGCAAGCCCTGCCTGAGCAACCTTGGTTTCGCCCTGGATGCCGGCGACTCGCTGGGCATCATCGGTGCTTCGGGCTCCGGCAAGTCGACCCTCGCCCGTTTGCTTGTCGGGGCAGCGAAGCCCTTCGACGGCAAGGTCCGCCTGGACGGCGCCGACCTGCAACGCCTGGACAGGAATGCCCTTGGCCAGCACATCGGCTACCTGCCCCAGGACGTGCAGCTGTTCGCCGGCAGCATCGCCGACAACATCGCCCGTCTGGGTGAGGTTGATGCCGAGGCGGTGGTGGTGGCGGCGGCGCAACTGGCCGGGGTCCACGAGATGATCCTCAAATTGCCTGCGGGCTACGACACGGTGCTTGGCGAGGGCGGCAGCGGGCTGTCCGGCGGCCAGCGCCAACGCATCGGCCTGGCCCGCGCGCTGTATCGCCTGCCGGCACTGATCGTCCTCGACGAACCCAACTCCAACCTCGACGAGGCCGGCGAGCAGGCGCTGCTGGCAGCGGTTGCCAAGGTCCGCGAACAGCGCCGCACGCTGATCCTGATTACCCACAAGCCCAGCCTGTTGAGCGGCCTCGACAAACTGCTGGTGCTGCAGAACGGCCAGTTGCAGGGGTTCGGCCCGACCGCACGGGTGCTCCAGGACCTGCAACGGGCCGCCCGTCCTACCGTGGTGCCCACGCCTACCGCGCCGCGCAGTCCCACCTCCGTCAGCATGAGCTACGGCACACCGAGAGCCTGATCCATGAATGCCTCCGCACCGCTATCCGGCCCGGTCGACACGACCCGGCCGCCCCATAACGTACTGAACATGGACGAGCGCCGTCCGGCGCGGCTCGGCCTGTGGCTGGTGGTGGCCGGTTTCGGCGGCTTCATGCTCTGGGCCGCCCTGGCGCCCCTGGACAAGGGCGTTCCACTGAGCGGCAACGTGGTGGTGGCCGGCAGCCGTCAGGCGGTACAGCACCTCAATGGTGGCGTGATCGAACAACTGCTGGTCCGTGATGGCGATCAGGTCACGGCAGGGCAGGTGCTGGTGCGTCTCGATGCTACCCAGGCCAAGGCCCAGTACGAGTCGCTGCGGGTGCAGTACCTGACGGCGCGGGCCATGCAGGAGCGTCTGCTGGCCGAGCGCGACGGCGCCAGTGGCGTAGTGTTTTCCCCGGCGTTACTCAAGGACGCCAGCGAGCCCTGGCTGGCGGCGATCCTCGACACCCAGCGACAGCTCCTGCTCAGTCGCAGGCAGGCACTGGAAATGGAACTGGCCGGGTTGCGCGAGAACAGCGCCGGGGCCCAGGCCAGCCTCGACGGCGTGCAGGGGTCGCTGGCGGCCAAGCAGGAGCAACGTGCCGCCTTGCAAGAGCAGTTGCAGGGCCTGCGTGAGCTGGCCCGCGATGGCTACATTCCGCGCAACCGCCTGTTGGACAGCGAACGCCTGTACGCCCAGGTCAACGGCGCCATCTCCGAAGACCTCGGCACCGTTGGTCGTACCCGTCGTCAGCTTGGCGAACTGAAGCTGCGCGTCGCCCAGCGCCAGCAGGAGTATCAGCGTGAGGTGCAGCAGCAACTCACCGAGGCCCAATCCAACACTGCCGACCTCGACAACCGCCTGCGCAGCGCCGCCTTCGACCTGGACAGCACCGAGATCAAGGCGCCGGCCAGCGGTACCGTGGTCGGGTCCAGCGTCTTCACCAACGGTGGGGTGATCACCCGCGGCCAGTCGCTGATGGAGATCGTCCCCCGGGACGTGCCGCTGCTGGTGGACGCCCGCGCCACGGTGGAACTGGTGGACCGCCTGCGCCCCGGCCTGCCAGTGGAACTGCTGTTCGTCGCCTTCAACCAGAGCACCACGCCGCGGGTCGAGGGCGAGGTCACTCTGGTGTCCGCCGACCGCCTGCTGGATGAACACAACGGTCAGCCGTATTACCAGGTCCGCGTGCGGGTCGGCGAAGACGGCTTGCGCCAACTGGCCGGGAAGGACATCCGCCCCGGCATGCCGGTGGAAGCCTTTGTCCGCACCGGCGAGCGCTCGATGCTCAACTACCTGTTCAAGCCGTTGACCGACCGGGCCCATGTCGCCCTGGCGGAGGAATGATGCGTCTGTTGTCCTGCGTGATGCTGATGGGCCTGAGTCTTCCCGCTGCCGCCCTCGACCTGAGTGATGCCTTCGCCCTGGCGCTGCGCAACGACCCGACCTTTCACGCTGCCATCGCCGAGCGCGACGCCGGGCTGGAGAACCGTGCCATCGGCCGTGCTGCGTTGCTGCCGAACCTGTCGTACCGCTACAACAGTGCGCGCAACGATTCGGAAGTGACCCAGTCCACCACCGCCGGCACGCTCACCAGCCAGCGCGACTACCGCAGCTATTCCTCGACCCTGACCCTGCAACAGCCTTTGTTCGATTACGCCGCCTGGTCCCAGTACCGCCAGGGTGTGGCCAAGGCGCTGCTGGCTGATGCGCAGTTTCGCGGGCGCGGGCAGGAACTGGTGGTGCGCCTGTTCCAGGCCTACAGCGAAGCGTTGTTCGCCAATGAGCAGATTGCGCTGGCCCAGGCCCAGCGGCGGGCCTACGCCGAGCAGTTGCAGTTGAACGAGCGGTTGTTCAAGGGCGGTGAGGGCACCCGCACCGACGTTCTGGAAACCCGCGCCCGCTATTCCCTGGCCGAGGCCCAGGAAATCGAGGCGGCGGACAGTCAGGATGCGGCCCTGCGCGAGTTGCAGGCGATCATCGGCGAGCCGGTGGCGGTGAAAGACCTGGCGCCCCTGGCCGCAGGATTCCGGGTGGAGCCGTTGGCGCCGGCGAAGTTCGAGCACTGGCGCGACCTGGCGGTCGCCAACAACGCCGAGCTGATCGCCCAGCGTCACGCGGTGGAGGCGGCGGACCAAGGCGTCGAGCGCAATCGCGCCGGGCATCTGCCCAGCCTCAGCGCCTACGCCAGCACCGGGCGCTCCAGTTCCAGCTCGGAGAGCACCTACAACCAGCGTTACGACACCGACAGTGTCGGTATTCAACTGAGCATGCCGTTGTTCGCCGGTGGCGGAGTATCGGCGGCGACTCGTCAGGCTCGGGCCGAGCGGGACCGGGTGCAATATCAGCTGGACGGCAGTACCGCCGACACCCTCAATCAGTTGCGCAAGCAGTTCAACCTGTGCGCCAGCAGCGTGGCCAAGGTGCGCGCCTATGAGCTGGCGGTGGAGTCGGCGGACCGTTTGATCGACGCGACGCGCAAGAGCGTGGCGGGCGGGGAGCGGGTCAATCTGGATGTGCTGGATGCCGAGCAGCAGCTGTACACCGCGCGGCGCGACCTGGCCCAGGCCCGCCACGAATACCTGCGGGCCTGGTTGCAGGTTCACTATCTGGCGGGAACCCTGGAGGCGAGCGACTTGCGACGGCTCGACCGGTACTTCGCCAGCCGTGATGCCAGGGTCTCCACCAGCCGTTGACCAGCAGGCAGCGGCCAGCGCCAGCGGGCCTGGCGCGCCGGAAGCAGGCGCTCGTAGGCCAGCCAGACCATGCACGCCAGCATCAGCAGGCTATGCCCCTGTTGCACCAGGCTGGGCAGCAGCATCGCCGGCCAGCAGGCGCCGATGCACCAGAATCCGTTGGTCAGCCCGTAGCGCAGGCAATCCCGCACCATGGGCCAGCCGAAGGCGGAAATCCGCGGCGGATAGTGACAGTTGTTCAGGCAGTGCTGCTTGGCCGGTGAGGCCTGCCAGAGCAGGCACAGGCCCAGCACCAGCGCCAGCATCAGCCACGGGCTGTCGCTGCCGAGCAATTGCGCGGTGACACTGAGCAGGGCGATCACCACCCCGGCTGCAGTCCATACCAGGCAATAGCTGAGCAGGAACAGACCCAGGGCCAGAGGGCGGCGACGGCGCAGGCTGCGTTTCCACAGATAGACCAGCGGCCCGCCCAGCAGCAGCGGCATCATCGCCAGCAGCATCAGCAGCCAGGCGAACAGCAGGCCTTGCGGGTCGAAGGTCAGGGCCAGGGTCCAGGCGGACCACAGCCCGTCGGAGACCCGCGAGGCCACCGAACCGCAGAATGCCGGGAGCATCAGTTGGGCTGGTGCTCCGAGCATTGCCGCCCAACCGGCGAGACTGGCCACGGCCAGCCACGGCCATGGACCGCGCAGCAGCTTCTCTGCGAAATGCCGGTTGAACATCCTTACTGGCCCTGGCGGTAGACGCTGATGCGACCGATGGAGATATCGGCAGCCGGGGTCAGGTCGACGTTGGCGACCACGCTGATGTGCAGGTGATCCAGGTCCAGATGACCATTGACGTTCAGGCGGTTGACGATGTCGGTGATGTCGAGGACTGCGGTCAGACCGGCGCCGGCGTGACCTTCATCCTTCTGGCTGGCTACCCGTACACCGAACAGCCCGATGTCACCGGCGTACAGATCGGGGTAGCTCTCTGGCGATGCACCGTCTGGCAGGTTGACGTAGATCGAGAGGATCACGGCGTTGAGCTGGCCGCGGATGTTCTCCACGTTCAGGTACACCCGCTCATCGGGCAGCGGGGCGGCGTTGCCGGCGCCCAGTAGCCCGCGTGCGGAAAGGTTCCGCGTGACCTTGGCGATGCCGGGTTTGTCCAGGCGCACCGGGCTTTCGAAGCGGCTGCCGAGCAGCTTGATCGGCTGGGCATTGGCGCCGAGCAGTTCAGTGACTTTGGTATCGGTCACGGCAGTTGCCTCCACCTTCGCGGCGGCAAGGTGCGCCTGGCGTGGTTTGGGAAGGTACTGGTAGGTATAGCCCAGCTCTTCCAGGCTGAGCATCTGCGAGACGATGTACGTGTAGGTGCTGCCATCCGGAGCCGGCATGATGAACGGACGACCACCTGACGGCGGGCCTTCGACCCAGTCTGAATCATTGACCGGGTTCTTGTGCGCAGGATTACGGTCGAGCCATACCTGCCAGAGGCGGTCGATGTTGGCGTGGTGCAGCCAGAACACGGGGTCCAGACCAGCCATCTGCGGATCCGACATCAGGCCTTCGAACGGTTGTTTCTCGCCGTGCCTGTTTATGTGACCGCCAACAGCGATGTGCACCGGATTGTGCGGGTTGTTTTCCAGGCCACCTTGCACGTCACCGTCGAAATGGAAGACGGTTTCCGGGCCGCCGAAGCCCGGCGTACCACCCGTGGAGCCGCCGGTGAAGAGGGCGATGTCCAGCGACTTGAGGTTGATTTTCAGTGGATCGATGACCACCCGGTGGTCGATGGTATTGCCGAAGCGCAGTTTCGGCAGGGCCAGCGGGTTGTCGCTGCCGTCGGGCAGCTTGGCTTCGTAAAAGATGTGCGGCAGGGTGACACTGTGCAGCCGGGTGCCTATCTCGTTGTAGTTCCAGTAGGGCAGGGCCCAATCCGAGGGGCCGCCCAGCTTGGTGATGGTGTCGCGCACGATGTTTTCGAAGGCTTGCAGGTAGCCGCGGTGCCACGGCAGGAAGTACCAGCTCTGGTGCTGGCACTGGTTCCAGAACGTGTCCTGCTCCGCTTGTGAAGGGAGAGGCGTGTCGTTGGTGATTTGCCAGTGGCTTATCCAGAGGTCTTTCTTGAAACCATGGATGGCGCCGAGGAATTGCCAACTGGTGTTGTCGGTGATCGGCCGCTTCTGCAATTCCTGGACGGCCTTGGCATACCAGAGCATGGTGTCGTTCCAGCCTTCTCCCAGGTCCCACAGATCCTTACGCACATACGTCATGTTCACGCTCTCCATTTCCATGTGAAGGGGTTCCATACGGACCGATGACGATAGTCCAGTGACGGCAATGTGCCATGCCCCTGTGTCGAAATGTTGAACGAAACTGACGGCGGACACTAAAAACGAAAAAAGGACCGGTGCTTTCGCACCGGCCCTTCGGGTTTTCCGCGTTATCAGTGTTCCGCTACGGCCTGTCTTCGCGGGGCCGTGTCGGGGTTGCCGTCATGGTCCACCACTGGCACTTCCTTGCCTTCGGCGTCGAACAGCTTGCCGTCCTTGAAGTAGTCGCCATCACGCAGCACGGAGATGTCGGAGTAGTTCAGGGTGCGCTCGTAGCCTGCCGCGAATACCGACTGCTGGTCCGAGTTGCCGGTCTTGAAGTGGTTGAACAGCAGGTTCAGCGAGATCGCCATGATGGCTGCCGAGCTGATCCCCGAGTGGAAGATGGTTTCGAACCAGTTCGGGAAGTGATCGTAGAAGTTCGGTGCGGCGATCGGGATCATGCCGAAGCCCAGGGAGGCGGCGACGATGATCAGGTTCATGTTGTTCTTGTATTCCACCTTGGACAGGGTACGGATACCACTGGCAGCCACGGTGCCGAACAACACGATGCCGGCGCCACCGAGTACCGAGGTCGGTACTGCGGCAATGACCCGGCCCATGATCGGCAGCAAGCCGAGGACCACCAGGATCACACCACCGGTCGCCACCACGTAGCGGCTCTTGACCCCGGTCACGGCCACCAGGCCGACGTTCTGGGCGAAAGCGCTCTGGGTGAAGGAACCGAAGATCGGCGCCAGGATGCTCGACGCCATGTCAGCGCGCAGGCCATCGCCCAGACGCTTGGAGTCAACCTTGGTGTCGATGATTTCGCCGACCGCAAGGATGTCCGCCGAGGTTTCCACCAGGGTCACGATGATGACGATGCACATCGACAGGATCGCGGCGATGTGGAAGGTCGGCATGCCGAAGTGGAACGGCGAGGGCAGGGCGACCATCGGGCCTTCCAGCACCTTGCTGAAGTCGGCCATGCCCAGCGACCAGGCGATCAACGTACCGATGACCATCGCCAGGAGAATCGACAGGCGTGAGATCGACGCACTGCCGAGCTTGCTCAGGAGCAGCACGAAGGTGAACGTCAGGGCCGCCAGGCCGATGTTTTCCATGCTGCCGAATTCTGGCGACTTGCTGTTGCCACCCATCACCCAGCGGGCCGCGACCGGCATCAGGGTCAGACCGATGGTGGTGATGACGATACCGGTCACCAGTGGCGGGAAGAACTTGGTGATGCGCGAGAAGATCGGTGTGATCAGGAAGCCCAGGAACGAGGCCGCCATCACAGCGCCCAATACCCCCGGCAGGCCTCCGCCGCCTTCAGTGGAAAGAATGGCGCCCATGGTGGCAACGCCTGCGAACGACACACCCTGTACCAGCGGCAACTGGCAACCGAAGAACGGCAGGCCAAGGGTTTGCAGCAGGGTGGCCAGGCCACCGGCGAACAGGGACGCGGCGATCAAAAGACCAATCTCCGCAGGCCCTAGACCCGCGGCCTGGCCGAGGATCAGGGGGACAGCAACGATACCGCCATACATCGTCAAAACGTGTTGCAGACCATAGGCCAGGTTGGGACCCAGGCCGAGATTTTCGTCTTCAGGACGCGGAACTGAAGACGTGCTTGGTGAGGACGTGTTCATGGGAGCGTGATCTCTGTTTTATTGTTGTGCCGCCACTGTAGACAACTGCTACATAAGATTGCCAGCACAATTGTATACAATTTTTTGATTGTCTCAGGGACACTCTGCCCTTGACTTGAACACGATCACCTTTGCAGCTTTCGTTCCAACAGGCGCGCCAAAACGCTGAAAGGCCATGAAAAGGCCCTTCAGGTGTGTGGGATTAGCAGGATTTAAAGCTGATCAGGTCGTCAGGTTCTGGTGGGTAGCAGGCTAAACGATCTTAAACTTCGATGAGTTTTTCGAATTCCCGCTCCAATTCGGTGCGGTCTGCGAGATTAAGCTCGATAAGGCGGCGCAGGTGTTCTATCGACTCCAAGTCGAGGTGTTTACAAATGAAGCCCAGATACGGGCCCTCTACATGGCGCAATTCCACCTGCATCCTGACCACGGCGTCCGCGCTCAGGTGCACGGCGGCATCGAAAAATTGTTTATCGTCGCCGTCCCAATACTCGGGAGACTCGATCAACAGGCCCTTGAACGAGATATCGAGCAATTTGACCGGCCAGCGCCGCTCGTCCTGGATCAGTTCGGTAGGTGCATCGAAGGCAATGCGTTTGAAGCGTCGGCGTTCGTTCTGCTCGCTCATACTCGGCCCTCCACGGTTGTTCTGAACTATAGCGCAGTGCTTGCCAGCGCCAGGCAAGGGGCGCAATCTGCGATGGTGGCCATGGGCTCTGGAGGCTCTAGACCAACGTTGGGGCTGGCCTTTCCGGCCAGTATCGCTAGACTCGAAAAGCTACCTTTTATCCACTAGCTGGAAGCGAACCATGAACAACAATAATAGCCTGGCCCGCCATATTCCCTGGCTGGCGCTGGCAGTGATAGGGGCCTGTGCGCTCGGGGTGGTTGCCCTGCGGCGTGGCGAAGCCATCAATGCCTTGTGGATTGTCGTCGCCTCGGTGGCGATTTATCTGGTTGCATACCGTTACTACAGCCTGTTCATCGCCACCAAGGTGATGCAACTGGACCCGCGTCGGGCCACTCCGGCGGTCCTCAACAACGACGGTCTGGACTACGTCCCGACCAACAAGCACATCCTCTTCGGTCACCACTTTGCCGCCATCGCCGGCGCCGGCCCGCTGGTCGGTCCGGTTCTCGCCGCGCAAATGGGCTATCTGCCTGGAACGCTCTGGCTGATCGCCGGTGTGGTGCTGGCCGGCGCGGTGCAGGACTTCATGATCCTGTTCCTCTCCACTCGCCGCAACGGTCGCTCCCTGGGCGACATGGTGCGCGAGGAGATGGGCCGGATCCCGGGGACCATCGCCCTGTTTGGCTGCTTCCTGATCATGATCATCATCCTCGCGGTGCTGGCGCTGATCGTGGTCAAGGCCCTGGCCGAGAGTCCATGGGGCATGTTCACGGTGATGGCGACCATCCCGATCGCGATGTTCATGGGCATTTATATGCGCTACATCCGTCCGGGCCATATCGGCGAGATTTCGCTGATCGGCGTGGTGCTGCTGCTCCTGTCGATCTGGCTGGGGGGCCAGGTTGCCGCTGATCCGGTCTGGGGCCCGGCGTTCACCTTCACGGGTGTGCAGATCACCTGGATGCTGGTGGGTTACGGCTTCGTCGCCGCAGTGCTGCCGGTCTGGCTGGTGCTGGCACCGCGCGACTACCTGTCCACCTTCCTCAAGATCGGTACCATCATTGCCCTGGCCATCGGCATCCTGGTCATCGCGCCCGAGCTGAAAATGCCGGCGCTGACCCAGTTCACCGATGGCACCGGTCCGGTCTGGAAAGGCACCCTGTTCCCGTTCCTGTTCATCACCATCGCCTGTGGCGCCGTGTCCGGCTTCCATGCGCTGATCTCCTCGGGCACCACGCCCAAGCTGCTGGACAACGAAACCAACGCCCGCTACATCGGCTACGGCGGCATGCTGATGGAGTCCTTCGTCGCCATCATGGCCATGGTTGCCGCGTCGGTGATCGAGCCGGGTGTCTACTTCGCCATGAACAGTCCGGCCGCAGTGGTCGGCGCCGACGTCGTGTCGGTGGCGCAGACCGTCAGCAGTTGGGGCTTCGCGATCACGCCGGAGCAGCTCGAAGCGACCGCCCGTGACATCGGCGAGCACACCATCCTGGCCCGTGCCGGTGGTGCGCCGACCCTGGCGGTGGGTATCGCGCAGATCCTCCACCAGGTGTTGCCAGGTGAGAACACCATGGCGTTCTGGTACCACTTCGCGATTCTGTTCGAGGCGCTGTTCATCCTCACCGCGGTAGACGCCGGTACCCGTGCCGGTCGCTTCATGCTGCAGGACCTGCTGGGCAGCTTCGTTCCGGCGCTGAAACGCACCGAATCCTGGGGCGCCAACCTGCTGGCCACGGCTGGCTGCGTAGCGCTGTGGGGTTATCTGCTGTATCAAGGCGTGATCGATCCACTGGGTGGCATCAACACCTTGTGGCCACTGTTCGGTATCTCCAACCAGATGCTGGCCGGTATCGCGCTGATGCTCGGCACCGTGGTCCTGATCAAAATGAAGCGCCAGCGCTACATGTGGGTCACACTGGTTCCAGCGGTATGGCTGTTGATCTGTACCACCACCGCAGGCCTGATCAAGCTGTTCGACCCGAACCCGGCTGTCGGCTTCCTGGCCCTGGCCAACAAGTACAGCACCGCGCTGGACGCCGGCCAGGTACTGGCTCCGGCCAAGGACATCGGGCAAATGCAGCATGTGATCTTCAACGCCTACACCAACGCTACCCTGACTGTGCTATTCCTGATCGTCGTGTTCAGCGTCCTGTTCTTCGCCATCAAGGTCGGCATCGCCGCCTTCGGCAAGAAAGAACGCACCGACAAGGAAACGCCTTTCCAGGCGCAGCCGGACGCCTAACCGAGGAATGCCGTCATGTTCAACGACCTGGGTCGACTGGGTAAGTACCTGGGGCAGGCAGCCCGCCTGATGGTCGGGATGCCCGACTACGACAACTATGTCGAACACATGAAGAGCAAGCACCCGGACAAGCCGATGATGAGCTACGAGGAGTTCTTCCGGGAACGCCAGGAAGCCCGTTACGGCGGCAAGGGTGGGCCCAAGTGCTGTTGAATCACAGCGCTTGGCGTCAATGACAAACCTGTGGGAGCCCGGCGCGCCGGGCTCCCACAGTCATTTTCAGCGTCAGGAGAATTCCCCGTGCAGTCCCCCATTCCCGTGACCGTGCTCAGCGGTTTCCTCGGTGCCGGCAAGACCACCTTGCTGCGGCACATCCTCAAGGCCGAGCACGGCCTGAAAATCGCCGTCATCGAAAACGAATTCAGTGATGCCGGTATCGACAGCCAATTGCTCGGCGACGAACCGGTTCAGGTCATGACCCTGGCCAACGGCTGCGTCTGCTGCAGCATCCACACCGACCTGACCAAGGCCCTGTTCCTGCTGCTGGAGCGCCTGGACAGCGGTGAAATCGCCTTCGACCGGCTGGTGATCGAATGCACCGGCCTGGCCGATCCCGCGCCAGTGGCACAGACCTTCTTCATCGAAGAGGAACTGCGCGAGCGCTACATCCTCGACGGCATCATCACCCTGGTGGACGCGGTCCACGCCGACTTGCACCTGACCCAGGCCATCGCCCAGGCCCAGATCGGCTTCGCTGACCGGCTGCTGTTGAGCAAGACTGATCTGGCGGACAGCCAGTCCGTCGAAGCCCTGAGCGCCAGGCTTGGCCGGATCAATCGCCGCGCGCCCATTCGTGTTGTGGATAACGGCCGCATCGACCTTGCCGAACTGCTGGATGTACGGGGTTTCAACCTCAATGCCGACCTCGGTGGCGGCTTGAGCCTGCGCCCGGTGACGGGGCCGGCGACCCCGGACCGCATTTCCAGCATGGTCCTGCGCACCGAAACCCCGCTCGACATCGACCGCCTCAGCGACTTCATGAACGAGTTGCTGGAAGAGCATGGCAAGCAACTGCTGCGCTACAAGGGCGTGCTGAACATCGCCGGCGAAGATCGCCGGCTGGTGTTCCAGGGCGTGCTGAAACTCTATGGTTTCGACTGGGACACCGAATGGGCCGAAGGGGAAACCCGGGAGAGCGTGATGGTGTTTATTGCCGATCAGTTGCCGGAAGAGAAAATCCGGGCGGGGTTTGCGGCGTTGAGTGGTGGTTGATGCTGGCAGGCGCATGCCTACAGACTTTCAGCGTTCTTGAAACCGAGCGCCGCCCGCGCGGCGCATCGCGAGCTCGCTCCTACATCGGTTGCAACGTGCCATGGCCTGACGGAGAGGTGTTGTCCGCCCTTGGCGTTTGGCGATGAATCGCGGAGAAGCTGTTGAAGTAGGCTCGATACCGCGTCGTGCAAACAAGGCGGTCAACCATGGCCTGACAGACATAGGCGCGTTGCAACCGATGTAGGAGCGAGCTCGCTCGCGATGCGCCGCGCGGGCGGCGCTTGATCTGAAGAGCGCAAAAACTCCCGGCTAGCAGCGCCCACAAAAAAACCGATGCCAGTCACCCGGCATCGGTTTTTTCATGCCCGGCAATCAAGCCGCCGGGCGCTCATCGGTCAATCAGTTGCCGTAAACCGGCAGCTTCTTGCAGATGGCTTTGACTTTCTCGCGAACAGCGTCGATCACCGCTTCGTTGTTCAGGTCAGCCAGGATGTCGCAGATCCAGCCAGCCAGTTCCTTGCACTCGGTTTCCTTGAAACCGCGAGTGGTCACTGCCGGGGTGCCGAAGCGCAGGCCGGAGGTGACGAACGGGGAACGTGGGTCGTTTGGCACGGAGTTCTTGTTCACGGTGATGAAAGCGCGACCCAGGGCGGCGTCGGCGTCTTTACCGGAGATCTCTTGCTTGATCAGCGACAGCAGGAACAGGTGGTTCTCGGTACCGCCGGAAACCACGTCGAAACCGCGTTCGATGAACACGCCGGCCATGGCCTGGGCGTTTTTCACGACTTGTTGCTGGTAAGCCTTGAACTCAGGCTGCAGCGCTTCCTTGAAGCAGATGGCCTTGGCGGCGATCACGTGCTCCAGTGGGCCACCTTGTGCGCCCGGGAAGACGGCGGAGTTCAGTTTCTTCTCGATGTCGGCGTTGGCGCGAGCCAGGATCAGACCGCCACGTGGACCGCGCAGGGTCTTGTGGGTGGTGGTGGTGACGACGTCGGCGAATGGAACCGGGTTCGGGTAGACGCCAGCAGCAACCAGACCGGCAACGTGGGCCATGTCGACGAACAGGTAGGCACCGACCTTGTCAGCGATTTCGCGGAAGCGGGGGAAGTCCAGGACCTGCGAGTAAGCCGAGAAACCGGCAACGATCATTTTCGGTTTGTGCTCGACCGCCAGACGCTCGACTTCGTCGTAGTCGATCAGGCCATTGCCGTCGATGCCGTATTGAACAGCGTTGTACAGCTTGCCCGACGAACTCACGGCGGCGCCGTGGGTCAGGTGGCCGCCGTGGGCCAGGCTCATGCCGAGGATGGTGTCGCCAGCTTGCAGCAGGGCCAGGTAAACGGCGCTGTTGGCTTGCGAACCCGCGTGCGGCTGGACGTTGGCGTAATCGGCGCCGAACAGTTCCTTGGCGCGGTCGATGGCCAGTTGCTCAACCACGTCGACGAACTCGCAACCACCGTAGTAGCGCTTGCCTGGATAGCCTTCAGCGTACTTGTTGGTCAGCACCGAACCCTGGGCCTCCATCACGGCTGGGCTGGTGTAGTTTTCCGAAGCGATCAGCTCGATGTGCTCTTCCTGGCGCTGAGCTTCTTGCTGCATGGCTTCGAAGAGCTCGGCGTCGTACTTGGCAATGGTCAAATCACGGCTGAACATGGCGGTCCTCAAGGATCGGGGTGAAATAGGCGGGCATTCTAACCCATAGACTTTTGTCTGGCATATGAAAGGGGATCATCTGGCAGACAAATGGGATTCACGCAGGATCACTCCAGCATGAACAGGGTTTCGTTACTGAATTGCGCCTCGAACTGGTTAGGCGGCATCGGGCGCCCGAACAGGTAGCCCTGGACCTCGTCACAGCCGTGCTCGCGCAGGAATTCCAACTGCTCGTGCGTCTCTACGCCCTCGGCGATTACCGCCAGGTTCAGGCTGTGGGCCATGGCGATGATTGCCCGGGCGATTTGCGCGTCCTGCTCGCCTTCCGGCAGGCCGTCGACGAAGGTGCGGTCGATCTTCAGCACGTCGATGGGGAACTGCTTGAGGTAGTTCAGCGATGAGTAACCGGTGCCGAAGTCGTCTACCGCAATGCTCAGGCCGAGGTTTTTCAGGCTGTCGAGGATCTGCATCGCCTCGTTGACCTCGCGCATCAGGATGCTTTCGGTCAGTTCCAGTTCCAGGCAGGCCGGCGGCAGGTCGGTTTCCTTGAGGATGTTGGCGATCCGCGTGCCGAGCTGGCCGTCGGAGAACTGCCGTGCGGAGATGTTCACCGAGACCTTCGGCACCCGCACCCGCGCTTGATGCCAGGACTTGAGCTGGCGGCACGCCTCGGCGATGACCCAGTCGCCGACATCCACCACCAGACCGAGTTCTTCGATCACCGGGATGAAATCCCCCGGCGGCACCAGCCCGCGCTGCGGATGACGCCAGCGCAGCAGGGCTTCGGCGCCGGTCAGGCGCTTGCCGTCGCCGCTGAACTGCGGCTGGTAATAAAGGATGAATTCGTTCTGCTCCAGCGCGTGGCGCAAGTCGCTTTCCAGTTCCAGACGCTCCAGGGCGCTGGCGTTCATGTCCGCCTGGTAGAACTGGAAGTTGTTCTTGCCGCGTTCCTTGGCATGGTACATGGCCGTGTCGGCGTTCTTCATCAACTGGCTCAGTTCGCTGCCGTCCTGCGGACTGAGGGCGATGCCGATACTGGCGGTGACGAAGAACTCGCGGTTTTCCAGGACGAACGGCCGTACCAGACTGCCAAGAATCTGCTCAGCCACATTGATGGCGCGGTTCAGCGCCATTTCCCGTGTCGCCCGTGGTTGCAGCAGCAGGGTGAATTCGTCGCCGCCCATGCGGGCCACGGTGTCGTCGTCGTCGACGCAGTCCAGCAGGCGCTCGGCCATGTCTTTGAGCATGCGGTCGCCGGCGGCGTGGCCGAGGGAGTCGTTGATCGGCTTGAAGCGGTCGAGGTCGAGGAACATCAGCACCACCCACGACTTGTGCCGCTCGGCCTGTTGCAGCGCCGTGTGCAGGCGGTCCTGGAACAGCGTGCGGTTGGGCAGGTGGGTCAGGGCGTCGTAGTAGGCCAGGCGGTGAATGCGCTGTTCGCTGGCCTTGCGCTCGCTGATATCGGTGAAGAAGCACACGTAGCTGGCCAGGTCGCCTTCGTCGTCGAGCACCGCAGTGATGCCGACCCACGCCGGGTAATGCTCGCCATTGCGCCGCTTGAGCCAGACTTCGCCTTCCCAGGTGCCGCGCTGGTGCAGTTGCTTGAGCACGTAGCGCAGGTGCGCTTCCTGTTGTTCGTCGACGGTAAGCATGCCGGGCAACTGGTCGAGCACGTCGCTCACGGCATAGCCGCTGACCCGGCTGAACGCCTCGTTGGCCTGGACGATGTAGCCGGCCGGGTCGGTGATGAGGATCGCCGAGGTGGAGTGCTCGAAGACCGTTGCCGCCATGCGCAGGTCTTTTTCCGCGCGGCGTTGCTGGCTGATATCGCGGCCGACGCCGAGGATGCCGCCGAACTGGTCGTGCTCGTCCCAGACCAGCACCAGACGCAGTTCGATGGGGATCTTGCGGCCGTCGGCGCGCAGGCAGTCGAACAGGAACAACTGGGTCGGCACTTGGGTCCGCAGGGCTTCCAGTTGCGCGGCGTCACCGAGGGCGCGGTTGACCCGCTCGACCAGGGCGGACAGCCCGGTCAGTTGCGCCGGGTTGGCGATGGTCGATTGCCAGCCATTGTTGAAGATCCACTCGACGTCATAGCCCAATACCGCCCGCACGGACGGGCTGACATAGTTGAGGCGCAACTGATCGTCGGTGGAGAAGATCACGTCGCTGATGCTTTCGGCGAGCATGCGATAGCGTTGTTCGCTGTCGCGCAGCGATTCGCTGGCTTCGAGCTGGTCGGTGACGTCCTTGGCCACGCCGATGATCCGCGTGACATGGCCGGCCACGTCGCGGGTCAGCGCCTGTTCGCGGATGTCGTAGCGGCGCCAGCGCTGATCGTGATGGCGGAAGCGCAACTGACAGTGCAGTTGCTCGACGTAGCCGCTCAGACGCTGCTGCTGGCGCAGGTCGTTGTAGAGCGCGGCGTCTTCCGGATGCAGCAGGACTTCCCAGAAGAACTCGCCCATCTGCGCCAGTTCGTTGCGCGCGTAGCCCAGGGTCTGGCCGAGGTGGCGGTTGCTGAAGATCATCCGCAGGCTCTGCACGTCCTGGACGTAGAGCTGGTCAGGAACGGTACGGACCACGTCGGACCAGAAACTCTCGCGTTCCAGCAACGACAGTTCGACGCGTTTGCGGCTAGTGATATCGCTGATGCTGAGGATCACCGCGTGATAATCGCGACGCGCCTCCGGGAACCGCACCATCAGCCACAGGTGCTGCTCCAGCCCTTGCTCGGTCGGCAGGCGCACTTCCAGTTCCAGTTGCGTCTGGTTGTCCAGCACCGCTCCCAGCAGTTGCAGGCCGATGCCATCGTTTTCCAGCGCGCTGCCGGCGACCAATTGCCGCCAGGCACCCTCGCAGCAATCCACCCCGAGCAGTTGCAGGGCGACCTGGTTCACTTCGGTGACTTTCAGTTCGTGCAGGAGAATTTCGCGCAGCGCCGGATCCAGCTCCAGGCGTTGCTCCAGTTCGTTGCGGCTGCGCAGGCGCAGGCGTTCGAGGATCGCGGTAAGGCCGGAAAGGTTGAGGACGCAGAGGGCGACACCGGTGCTTTCGAAAATGTCCTGATAGCGCCGACGGCCTTCCTGCAAAACGCGATTGCGGCGACGCATGTTGATCAGCGCCAGCAGTGGCAGCAGGGCACAGAGCACGACCAGCATGGCTTTGCCGACCAGCGCCGGAAGCAGGTCGCGGCGGCTGCGTTCGGCGTCATAGAGGCCGCGCAGTTGCCAGTCGCTGTTATCGAGGAAAGCCAGCATCACGCTTTGCAGCGGCGCTTGTTCACTGTTTGGCGAGGTCTCCGGGCGTGGTTGCAGGTGAGTGCTGATGATTTCGCCGGTCCGGCTGTTTTCCAGTTGCCACTGCGGCTTGACCGCATGCTCCAGGCGGCTGGCCAGTTGCTGGTACCAGGTTGGCTGCAGGCGCAGCAGCCAGTAGCCGCTGCTGGTTTCTCCCGGCTGGCGCAGCAACAGATAAATAAAGGCATTGTCGTCAGCATTGCTGAAACGGTAGGTGCTGTCGCGGTTCTGCCGGAGCAACTCGGCCATCGCCGGCTGGTCGGGGGAATTGTCCATGCTGTCACGCAGGATCTGCCCATCGCCGTTCAGCCAGGCGAGGCTGTGCAGGGCCGGCAACTGTTTATGCAGGCGAGTGAACAGGGCGGGGACGGCGTCTTCGTCCGGGACCGCAGCATTGGCTTGCAGCAGGTTCAGCGCGGACTGGGCATCGAGGGCCAGATTCAGGTTCAGGCGGTCGGCCAGTTCGGCGGCGGCATCGACGCTGTGTTGGCGGCGATCGCCAAGGATGTGCCGGTATTGATCGAGCATCTGCCAGAACAACAGGGCCAGCAAAAGCAGCACCAGGATCGCCAGTGCGCCCTTCAGCGACCCGCGTAGGGACTGACCCGACGCAGCGGAGGCTTTGCGCAAGGAGGACGGCTGAGTGAGATTGGTCAAACGGTGATCCTGCGGTATGGCTGGCCGTGGTCCAGCAGCGCGAGAGCAATGCCGGCCACACGGGCGGCGATCCAGGGCTGCACTATAAGCCTGACGCCCGAAGGGCGGCTAGCATGCCTTGAGTTGTGGCAAAGTGCCAGTCCTCTTCGTCGCAAAGATTCGACCCGACGAAAGGTCGTCACGACCGCCGGGATACGCTGAACGGGGAAGCCCCTGCCCGCCGCCGTCCAGTTCGGGTAACCTTACGGGTTCCGACTACCAGATAGACAAGGGTGAGGCCGTTGCCTGAGCCCGCCGCGCACCTGCCCCGCGAAAACACCGGCAGCGCCGCGACGCAGGCCAGTGACACCTTCCCCTGACACCCGGTTTGTTCCAGCCCTGTCCTGGCGACGGGGCTTTTCCAACGATTCGAGCGAGGTCCGCATTTTGGCTCAATACGTTTACACCATGCACCGGCTGAGCAAAGTTGTTCCGCCCAAGCGTGAAATCCTCAAGAACATCTCCCTGTCGTTCTTCCCCGGCGCCAAGATCGGCGTGCTCGGCCTGAACGGTTCGGGTAAATCCACCCTGCTGAAAATCATGGCTGGCGTCGACACCGAGTTCGACGGCGAAGCCCGTCCGATGCCGGAACTGAACGTCGGTTACCTGCCGCAGGAACCGCAACTGGATCCGGCCAAGACCGTACGTGAAGTGGTCGAAGAAGCGGTCAGCGTGATCAAGAACGCCCAGGCCCGCCTGGACGAGGTCTACGCCGCCTACGCCGAACCGGATGCCGACTTCGACAAGTTGGCCGCCGAACAGGCCAAGCTGGAAGCCATCCTGCAGGCCAGCGACGGTCACAACCTGGAGCGCCAACTGGAAGTCGCCGCCGACGCGCTGCGTCTGCCGGCCTGGGACGCCAAGGTCGAGCACCTCTCCGGTGGTGAAAAACGCCGCGTGGCCCTGTGCCGCCTGCTGCTGTCCGCACCGGACATGCTGCTTCTCGACGAACCCACCAACCACCTGGACGCCGATTCCGTCGCCTGGCTGGAGCACTTCCTCCACGACTTCCCGGGCACTGTGGTCGCGATCACCCACGACCGTTACTTCCTGGACAACGTTGCTGGCTGGATCCTCGAACTCGACCGCGGCGCCGGTATCCCTTACGAGGGTAACTACTCTGGCTGGCTGGAAGCCAAATCCGACCGTCTGGCCCAGGAGTCCAAGCAGCAGTCGGCTCACGAAAAGGCCATGAAGGAAGAACTGGAGTGGGTGCGCAAAGGCGCCAAGGCCCGCCAGTCCAAGTCCAAGGCCCGTCTGCAACGCTTCGAAGAAATGCAATCGCAGGAATTCCAGAAGCGCAGCGAGACCAACGAGATCTATATCCCGGCCGGTCCTCGCCTCGGTGACAATGTCATCGAGTTCAAGAACGTCAGCAAAGGCTACGGCGACCGCGTGCTGATCGACAACCTGTCGTTCGTCATGCCAAAAGGCGCGATCGTCGGCGTAATCGGTGGTAACGGCGCAGGTAAATCGACCCTGTTCCGCATGCTGATGGGCAAGGAACAACCGGACTCGGGCAGCATCTCGATCGGTGAAACCGTGCAACTGGCCTGCGTTGACCAGAGCCGTGACGACCTGGACGGCAACAAGACCGTGTTCCAGCAGATCTCCGACGGTTCCGACCAGATTCGCATCGGCAACTACGAGATCCCGTCGCGTACCTACGTGGGCCGCTTCAACTTCAAGGGCGGCGACCAGCAGAAGTTCGTCAAGGACCTCTCCGGTGGTGAGCGTGGCCGTCTGCACCTGGCGCTGACCCTGAAAGAGGGCGCCAACGTCCTGCTGCTCGACGAACCGTCCAACGACCTGGACGTGGAAACCCTGCGTTCGCTGGAGGAAGCCCTGCTGGACTTCCCGGGCGCCGCCATTGTGATCTCTCACGATCGCTGGTTCCTGGACCGCGTCGCGACTCACATCCTGGCGTACGAAGACGACTCGCAAGCTGTGTTCTTCGAAGGCAACTACACCGAGTACGAAGCCGACCGCAAGAAGCGTCTTGGCGAAGCAGCGGCGCAACCGCACCGCGTACGGCACAAGAAGCTGGCTCAGTGAGCCGGTAATTGATGCACAGGAATGGGGCCTTCAAGGCCCCATTTTTGTGCCTTGAATTCGAGTTCCCTATTGGCCCTAATCGCTGGCAAGCCAGCTCCCACAAAGCACTATTCGTGTGGCCTGCAGCGCCGCCTGTGGGAGCTGGCTTGCCAGCGATTCGACCATCCTGCGGTGTATACACTTATAGAAATGCACCAAATAATTTCATAAAAACGACATTTTGCCCTGTTCCAGTGCGATTGCTTCTTGGTAAAGTCCCGAAAAAACCAAAAAGTCCAACTCCCTCGGTGAGATGTCTACTCATGATCGAATCTGTCGACCACTTCCTCGCACGTCTGAAGCAACGCGATCCCGCCCAACCCGAATTCCACCAGGCAGTGGAAGAAGTCCTGCGTAGCCTCTGGCCCTTCCTCGAAGCCAACCCGCGTTACCTCGAAGCCGGCATCCTCGAACGTATGGTCGAGCCTGAGCGCGCCATTCTGTTCCGCGTTTCCTGGGTCGATGACAACGGCAAGGTCCAGGTCAACCGCGGCTACCGCATCCAGATGAGCAGCGCCATCGGCCCGTACAAGGGCGGCCTGCGCTTCCACCCGTCGGTGAACATCGGCGTTCTGAAATTCCTCGCCTTCGAACAAGTGTTCAAGAACTCCCTGACCTCGCTGCCCATGGGCGGCGGCAAGGGCGGCTCGGACTTCGATCCGAAGGGCAAGAGCGACGCGGAAGTCATGCGCTTCTGCCAGGCGTTCATGAGCGAGCTGTACCGTCACATCGGTGCTGACCTCGATGTTCCTGCTGGCGATATCGGTGTGGGCGCGCGGGAAATCGGCTTCATGTTCGGCCAGTACAAGCGCCTGGCCAACCAGTTCACCTCAGTGCTGACCGGCAAAGGCATGAACTACGGCGGCAGCCTGATTCGCCCGGAAGCCACCGGCTACGGCTGCGTGTACTTCGCCGAAGAAATGCTCAAGCGTGAAGACAAGCGCATCGACGGCCGCCGCGTAGCCATCTCCGGCTCGGGCAACGTCGCCCAGTACGCCGCGCGCAAGGTCATGGACCTGGGCGGCAAAGTGATCTCGCTGTCGGACTCCGAAGGCACGCTGTTCGCTGAATCCGGCCTGACCGACGAACAGTGGGACGCGCTGATGGAGCTGAAAAACGTCAAGCGCGGCCGCCTGAGCGAACTGGCTACCCAGTACGGTCTGGAATTCCGTGCCGGCCAGCGCCCATGGACCCTGCCGTGCGACATCGCGCTGCCTTGCGCGACCCAGAACGAGCTGGACCTGGAAGACGCTCGCGCCCTGCTGGCCAACGGCTGCATCTGTGTAGCCGAAGGCGCGAACATGCCGACCACGCTGGAAGCGGTAGACCTGTTCATCGAAGCCGGTACGCTCTTCGCTCCGGGCAAGGCCTCCAACGCCGGTGGCGTCGCGGTCAGCGGTCTGGAAATGTCGCAGAACGCCATGCGTCTGCTGTGGACCGCCGGTGAAGTGGACAGCAAGCTGCACAACATCATGCAGTCGATCCACCACGCCTGCGTTCACTACGGTGAAGAAAACGGCCGCATCAACTACGTCAAAGGCGCCAACATCGCCGGCTTCGTGAAAGTCGCCGACGCCATGCTGGCTCAAGGCGTGGTCTAAGCATCGGGCTCCGGCTCGATGGCGATGACCTCGATCGACTGATCACCCACAGGCCGTCGCCATACCACCTCGTCACCCGGGCCTGCCCCCAGCAGCGCCCGGCCTAGCGGGGAACCCCAGTTGATCAGGCCGGCAGCGATGTCGGCCTGATCTTCTCCCACCAGTTGCACCTTGTGTTCCCGGTCCTGCTCGTCGAGGTAGGTCACCCGGCTGCCGATCTGTACCTTGTCGCGCGATAACGCCGGTGGCACCACCTGGGCGCTGTGTTGCCTTGCGTTGAAATAGCGCAAGTCGCGTTCGATATCGGCCATGCGCTGTTTATCCGCCTGCTCACCCTGGGCGAGCAGTTCGCTGCGTAGACGATTGAGGTGCGCCACCCGCTGCTGCAGGTGCGCCAGGCCTTGGGCGGTGACGTAGTTGGGCTGGTCGCTGACCTTGCGCTCCACCGGTTGGCTGGCCTGGGCGGCGGCCTGGTCTTCGTTGACGAATGCACGGCTCATGAAGGGTCTCCTTTGCCAGAAGACCATGCTGACAGGCCCGTGGTTTCAATGGTTATCCACAGGCGACCTTTCAGCGTCGATAGGCGCGCGCGGCATCGCGGTCCTTTTCGTGTTGCCATTGTTCTTCGCGCTCGTCCCAGTGGCGGTTGTAGTAGTTCTGTTGCTCCTGGTTCTGCTGCATCGCCTGGCATTGGCGGAAGCCGTCGTCCCAGCCGGATTCATACTGGTGGTTGTGCAGGTAGCGCGGGACATCCTTGCGAAAATCCCCAGCCATCACGCCCGCAGCCTGGCGGCCGCTGCTGCAGCCATCCTGGAAGCCATCGGCGTAGGGCGCTGGATAACCCTGATTGATCAATTGCTGATGGGTTGATTCGCAACCCGCCAGTAACAACAGAAAACACAGCCAGTACCGCCGCATGACAAGACTCTCCACAAGATAAGGAAAGTCTAGGAGGGGGAATGTCAGTGTGCTGTCAAAAGGCCGTGAAACTGTTGCAGGCGTTGCGGGCCAATCGCTGACTTGTCGGGGCGCCGAACCGCAGCGATGAGGCCCTCAAGGGCTCAGTAGTTGTACCACTTCAATTCCAGCATCACTTCGTTCTGCGCCGTCGCCAGTTGGCTGAACTCGCGCTTGGCGCTCAGGCGCAGGCCCAGGCTGTCGCTCAGTTCCCACTGCTGGTTCAGGCTCAGGCTGCGCCGCACTTCGCCGTTGATGAAGTAATCACCTTTGGCCTCAACGCTCAGGTTGCCCAGCCCGTTGCGCCATAGCAGCCCGGTGTTGAAGCCCGCCGCGGGTGCGATGAACTGGGAGAAGTCGTTGTGGTGTTCGACCCGCACCGTGCCGAGGGCGAAACCGAGCATCTCGTCGGTCAATGCCCAGGTGCCGCCGGCGCCGCCGTTGACATGGCTGACCAGCACTTCATCGTCATGCTTGCCTGGCACCCGCTCCAGGCCGCCCGCCACCTGCCATGACCAGGGCTGCAACAGGTCGTTGCGCGGGGTCAGCGAGCGAATGGTCGCGAGGTCGAGGCGTTGCACCTGCCAGTCGTTGCCCTCGTACTGGCGGACCTTGAGCTGCAGGATCTCGATCTGCGCGCCCAATGGGAAACCGTAGAGGTTGTCGTTGAGGTCGTGGTAGGCCATGCGCAGGCCATATTCGGCGAAGGCGCGGTCTTCGCGGGTGCCGACGCCGAGTTGCCAGGTCCGCGACTGATGGCCGTCCTCCGGAAGTCCGGGGCGTTCAACCTGCAACGGCGGTGGTGGATTGCGGTTGATTGCGCGCAGCAGTTCGAAACTGCGTTTGGCTTGTGCCGGATCACGCTCCTGGCCGTTGGCGCGGTAACGCTCCAGGCGGTAGGCGGCATCCTGTACCAGCGCTTGACGTTCACGGGGCAGGGCGGTGAATTCATTGTTTTGCAGATGGCCGGTATCGGCGGCGAGGGCCAACACCTGCTGTTGCTCGGTTTCTTCCAGAGGTGCGGCGCGTTCCAGTAGTTCGCGCTCGCGGGACGGACGGTAGTCGGTGCGCTCCACCAGCCCGGCGTGTTTGACCGCCTTGACTGTGTCGGTCGGGATCGCCGTCAGCGGGAACTGCGACGTCAGGTCCAGGCTCGGGCGTGCCACCTGCAGCAGTTCCAGCAGGCGGTAGGAGCAGTTTTCGTCGAAGAAGAAGTAGTCGAAGCGGATCTGCTTGAGCTCCCAGATGTGTTCGACCATTCGCCCGGTTTCCTCGGGCGTGAGGTTCAGCCGGTACTCCCAGAGGTCACGGTTTTCCAGGCTACGGTACTCGGACAGTTTTTCCTGGTAGGGCACCAGCGCGAACAGCCCGGGGTAGCCGCCCATCAGGCCCTTCCAGGCATAAAGAATGCTGTTGTCGTTGCCTTCGATATAGGCACCGAAGTTGACCGCGTAGCTGAGCAGGGCGGTCTCGTTGCTTTGCACATCAGCCTGGTCGATGCGCAGCAGGGTGTGGCCGAACATCGACGACGGGCTGTTCAGGTAGGCGGCGGGGAAAATCAGCACCGCGCTGTGCGGCGAGACGTCCTTGAACCACTGCCGATACTCCTTGCAGTCCGGCGCTGGCAGGTCATTGAGTTGCAGTTGCTCGCGCAGCCAGCGGGTGCGTGCCGGGAAGACGCACTGCGCGTGCTGCTCGCCCTTGCTGACGGGGTCATAGAGCGCCTTGTACGTGGCCGCCAGTTCCCGGTCGGGGTGGTGGGCGCCGTCTTCGGCGAGGAAGAAACGCTTGTCGTCGACATAGCTGCGCCAGCCTCCGAGCTTGCCTGTTTCGTAGTGGCCAAGGCTGATCCAGTAGGGATCAGCGGCCAGCCGTTGCAGGCGCGAATCGTCCATGAAAGGTGCGGCGTGCAGCGGGGCGCAGGCACAGAGCGCCAGGTAGGCAAGGCGTTTGAGCATGTCGGGCAACTACGTCTGAATGAAGCCGAATGGGATGAACAACCCGCCCCGGTGAGGGGCGGGGTGACGCTGCTTAGGCCGGGGTAGCGTACTTGGCCAGGCGAGTGTCGGACTTGAGTACGGCGAGGGTGTTGGTGTGGACGTCTTCGGCGGTGGCGTCCGCGGTCTTGAAGATGTCCTGGAAGTGTTGATGGGTGACTGCGGCGAAGTGCGCGCGGTCTTCCGGTGCTACACCGAGAACCACGGCGTAGGTGGTCAGGGCTTCGCCCTGGCCCTTGGCCATGTCTTCGGAGAGCTCGTTCATCATGCCGTTCATGGCAATCCAGGATTTGCCGCCGTAGGTCAGCGCAGCGTTGGTCGAGCAGCCGTTGGTGCCCGAGGTCATGCCGAAGGTTGCGTTGCCGGAAGTGCCGTTGGTGGTGGATGCGAGGAAGTGAGCGGGAGTGCCGCGTTGGCCTTCGAACAGCATGTTGCCCCAACCGCAGTCCGGACCGCCTGGCGCCTGGGCCATGGCGTTGATCGAAACCGCGGTGAACAGAGTACCCAGAAGAATCCGTTTCATAGCTTTGTTCTCTTTTTGATGTGCAAACCAAAGGTCAGGGTTGTCTGGCCTGCCAGCACTGGCGGTGCCAGATCGGGTCCGGTTATCTACCCGGCCGCGCAGTGTAGAGTTTAGGCACGATCCCGCGGTTCCGTGATTAATTGCGAAATATTGCTTTAACACACGTGTGCACGGCTCATTCAGCCCTGTAGGCAAATGCGCCAAGAGCCTTGCAACGCGGGCGCGGGCGGCGCCAGAATGCTGACATCTGCCCCGCCGAAGTAAGGAAGCCCGATGCCCGATCCTGTCGCTGCGAGCCTGCGTCTTGCGCCAGAAGCCCTGACCCGGCCGTTTTCCGCTGAACAGTTCGCCTTCTCCACAACCAATGATCTGGAGCCATTTCGCGGTGTGCTGGGCCAGGAACGTGCGGTCGAAGCCTTGCAGTTCGGCGTCGCCATGCCACGTCCGGGATACAACGTATTTGTCATGGGCGAGCCGGGTACCGGCCGCTTCTCGTTCGTCAAACGCTACCTGAAAGCCGAAGGCAAGCGCCTGCACACGCCGTCGGACTGGGTCTACGTCAGCAACTTCGACGAACTGCGCGAGCCGCGCGCGGTGGAACTGCCCGCCGGCAGCGCGAACACCTTCATCGCCGACATCGGCGGCCTGATCGACAACCTGCTGGCGACCTTCCCGGCGGTCTTCGAGCACCCGTCCTACCAGCAGAAGAAAAGCGCCATCGACCGTGCGTTCAACCAGCGTTATGACCGTGCGCTGGACGTGATCGAGCGCGCTTCGCTGGAGAAGGATGTGGCGCTGTACCGCGACAGCACCAACGTCGCTTTCACCCCGATGAGCGACGGCAAGGCGCTGGACGAAGCGGAGTTCGCCCAGTTGCCGGAAGCCGAGCGCGAGCGTTTCCACGAAGACATCGCAATCCTCGAAGAGCGCTTGAACGAAGAACTCGCCAGCCTCCCGCAGTGGAAACGCGAATCGAACAACCAACTGCGCCAGCTCAACGAAGAAACCATCACCCTGGCGCTGCAGCCATTGCTGGCGCCGCTGTCGGAAAAGTACTCGGAAAACGCTGAGGTCTGCGCCTACCTGCAGGCCATGCAGGTCAACCTGCTGCGCACCGTGGTCGAGCAACTGGTGGATGACGCCAAGACCGACGCCGTGGCGCGCAAGCTGCTCGAAGAGCAATACGCACCGAGCCTGGTGGTGGGGCATCCGGCCAGCGGCGGCGCGCCGGTGGTGTTCGAGCCGCACCCGACCTACGACAACCTGTTCGGCCGCATCGAATACAGCACCGACCAAGGCGCGCTGTACACCACCTACCGGCAACTGCGTCCGGGCGCGCTGCACCGGGCCAATGGCGGTTTCCTGATTCTCGAAGCGGAGAAAATGCTCGGCGAGCCCTTCGTCTGGGATGCCCTCAAGCGCGCCCTGCAATCGCGCAAGCTGAAGATGGAATCGCCGCTGGGCGAGCTGGGCCGCATCGCCACGGTGACGCTGACGCCGCAGATGATCCCGCTGCAGGTCAAGGTCATCATCATCGGTTCTCGCCAGCTCTACTACGCGCTGCAGGACCATGATCCGGACTTCCAGGAGATGTTCCGCGTGCTGGTGGATTTCGACGAAGAGATCCCGATGCACAACGAGAGCCTGGAACAGTTCGCCCAGTTGCTGAAAACCCGTACCAGTGAAGAAGGCATGGCGCCGCTGACCGCCGATGCGGTGGCCCGCCTGGCGACCTACAGCGCGCGCCTGGCGGAAAACCAGAAGCGTCTGTCGGCGCGGATCGGTGACCTGTTCCAGCTGGTCAGCGAAGCGGATTTCATTCGCCACCTGGCCAATGACGAGATGACCGACGTCGGCCACATCGAACGCGCGCTCAAGGCCAAGGCTACGCGTACCGGGCGGGTCTCGGCGCGGATTCTCGACGACATGCTGGCCGGCATCATCCTGATCGACACCGAAGGCGCGGCGGTAGGCAAGTGCAACGGCCTGACCGTGCTGGAAGTGGGCGATTCGGCCTTCGGTGTGCCGGCGCGGATTTCCGCCACGGTGTACCCGGGCGGCAGCGGCATTGTCGACATCGAGCGTGAGGTCAATCTCGGCCAGCCGATCCACTCCAAGGGTGTGATGATCCTTACCGGTTACCTGGGCAGTCGTTACGCCCAGGAATTCCCGCTGGCGATTTCGGCGAGCATCGCCCTGGAACAGTCCTACGGCTATGTCGACGGTGACAGCGCTTCGCTGGGCGAGGCCTGCACGCTGATTTCGGCGCTGTCGAAGACCCCGCTCAAGCAGTGCTTCGCCATTACCGGCTCGATCAACCAGTTCGGTGAAGTCCAGGCGGTGGGCGGGGTCAACGAGAAGATCGAAGGCT
The DNA here is from genome assembly GCF_003231275.1 of Pseudomonas huaxiensis. Lineage (GTDB taxonomy): Bacteria > Pseudomonadota > Gammaproteobacteria > Pseudomonadales > Pseudomonadaceae > Aquipseudomonas > Aquipseudomonas huaxiensis. The sequence goes on along the minus strand of NZ_QKVL01000015.1, from coordinate 52,063 downwards.
TCTTCCGACTCTGCGAGGCCCGCGGTCTGACCGGAGAGCAGGGCGCGATCATTCCGAAAGCCAACGTCGTCACCCTGATGCTGGATGAGCGGGTGCTGCAGGCTGTGCGCAACGGCCAGTTCCACATCTACGCCGTCAGCCAGGCCGATGAAGCCCTGAGCCTGTTGGTGGGTGAGCCGGCGGGCGAGCCGGATGCCGATGGCCAGTTCCCGGAAGGCAGCGTCAACGCCCGGGTGGTCGAGCGTCTGCGGGTGATCGCCGAAATGATCAGCGAAGACGACCTCAAGGAAGCCGAAAAAGAGCTGGCTGAACAGGCGCTTGCGGAGGTCAAACCCGCCTGAGGGAAACATTGCGGGCGCCGTGTTGTCATGACCATTCGGCGCCCGCTTGCCGGCACTCGCTTGCCGGCGGCGGTTTTCTTCTATTCTTCAGGGCATGGATAGTCGTCGGTGCAGGACGGAACAGCCTTGTGGTCGAAGGTTGAACGAGATCTTTCCGAGGGTCGTCGCCATGCCGCGCAGCCTCAGCCTTACCCGCCAATGCCTGGGCCTGGTGACCCGCATTGAGTGCAGCATTCGTCCGCTGGCCGGAGACAATGGCATGTGGACGCTGCTTTTCGCCGCCGGCATGGCTGGCGAACAGCCTTCCGCCATCAAGGCCCAAGGGCCGTTTCACGGTCCGTTCGTGGCCGAGTCGGTGCTCGATGCGATTGTCGACAGTCTGACCCTCCACGGTTACACGGTGGCGAACGATCCGCAGATCTGGTGCGTTCACCTCCAGGCACAGTTACGACGCGTCAACGGCGGGCACGTGCATCACGTTGGCTGACGTCTGATCCTTCCAGATCCCGAATCCTTCGGGATCTTTCCCGTGCCTGCGGCAGCGCGTCGCGGGCTTTTTCCCACACGTCTGGCTGATATACTCCCGCTCGATTTTCCCCCGCCTTCAGGTGACTAGCTCAATGGAACGCTTTATCGAAAATGCGATGTACGCCTCGCGCTGGCTGCTCGCACCGATCTACTTTGGATTGTCGCTGGGCTTGCTGGCGCTGGCATTGAAGTTCTTCCAGGAGATCTTCCACGTTCTGCCGAATGTCTTTTCCCTGGCCGAATCCGACCTGATCCTGGTGCTGCTGTCGCTGATCGACATGGCGCTGGTGGGCGGTCTGCTGGTGATGGTGATGATCTCCGGCTACGAGAACTTCGTCTCGCAACTGGACATCGATGAAAGCAAGGAAAAGCTCAGCTGGCTCGGCAAGATGGACTCGTCTTCGCTGAAGATGAAAGTGGCTGCGTCAATCGTGGCAATTTCCTCGATCCACCTGCTGCGGGTGTTCATGGACGCCCAGAACATCAAGTCCGACTACCTGATGTGGTATGTGATCATCCACATGACCTTCGTGATTTCGGCCTTCGCCATGGGTTACCTGGACAAGCTCACCAAGCACTGATTGCTGCTGGTAAGCGCGTCATCCACCGCCCGTCCGTTGCAAAACGGACGGGCGGTTGCGTTTTTGGCTTGTACTTTGTGGCGTGCTGTACAAAAAATGAACGGTCGCTCGAATGTTCCAGTTGCGAGGTAGTGTCATGAACCTGTACGAATTGAACACGCAGGCCCGCGCGGGCCGTGTCGAGGAACTCAACCTGATCGCCATCGAAGGCGGTGATTTCCTGCTTGAAGCGCGATGCAGTGGTCACGCGCACCCGCTGACCAACATCCAGGGCACCCGTTTGAAAGTGCATTCGATGGTCGAGGCGCACCACCTGCTGGAGGGCTTGCCAGCGTTGCCGCTGAACCTCGTGCATTGGTCGGTGCAGGACGAAATGTGCGGCATGGCCGATCTCGCCGAAGAAGACCTCAAGCTGCCCCTGCCGCGTCGTTCCGCCTGGTAGCTGAACTGCTTCGCCGCAGTGTGCTAGGCTGCTGGCCCTTTTCATAAAGGGCGCAGTGGTTATGCGCCCTCCTGCGGAGCAAGCCAATGTCCGAAATCAACCTGTCCACCGACGAAACCCGCGTCAGCTACGGCATCGGCCGTCAACTGGGCGGTCAACTGCGTGACAACCCGCCACCGGGCGTCAGCCTGGAAGCCATCCTCGCCGGCCTGACCGACGCCTTCTCTGGCCAGGCCAGCCGCGTCAGCGAAGAAGAGCTGTCCGCCAGCTTCAAGGTTATCCGTGACGTCATGCAGGCCGAAGCTGCTGCCAAGGCAGAAGCTGCCGCTGCATCCGGCAAGGAATTCCTGGTTGAGAACGCCAAGCGTGACGGCATCACCACCCTGGCCTCGGGCCTGCAGTTCGAAGTCCTGACCGCTGGTGAAGGCGCCAAGCCGACCCGTGAAGACAACGTGCGCACCCACTACCACGGCACCCTGATCGACGGCACTGTCTTCGACAGCTCCTACGATCGTGGTCAGCCGGCAGAATTCCCGGTTGGCGGCGTGATCGCCGGCTGGACCGAAGCCCTGCAACTGATGAACGCGGGCAGCAAATGGCGCCTGTACGTGCCGAGCGAGCTGGCTTACGGCGCCCAGGGCGTTGGCAGCATCCCGCCGCACAGCGTTCTGGTCTTCGACGTCGAGCTGCTGGACGTTCTGTAAGCCACACCCTGATCGCGACGGTTCGGGGCCCGAACCGTCGCGATTTTCGTATTTCGATCAGAACCCGGTATGCGGGGTGTTCGGGCGCAAGGCCCGTGCATAACAGAACAGGAACAGGTTCCTCACCAGTTCCTTGAGCACGATCGGCTCACTTGAATTCAGACCATTGAGATCCAGGTCGCCCTGGTCGCGCAGTTCGTCCAGTGCCGCTTCTTCGAGCACGGCACAGACTTCACCGGTCTCGCGGTGGAGGATGCGCAGGTAAGGTTGGGGGCGGTCAAGCCAGGCGTCGATCAGATAAGTCATGGCTATTCTCCTTGAAAGCGTTCAATGAGAATAATTCTTATTATCAAAATAGCAAGTGACAATTGGGAATTTTTTGCATTTTCTGCCGGGGTGCGCGCCTTTGTCGCGGCGCGCCTCCGGATTTGCAGGGGGTCAGACCTTGCGCACGAATTCCGATTTCAGCTTCATCGGACCGATGCCGTCGATCTTGCAATCGATGTCGTGATCGCCATCGCACAGGCGGATGTTCTTCACCTTGGTGCCGACCTTGACCACCAGCGAGGTGCCTTTGACCTTCAGGTCCTTGATCACGGTGATGGTGTCGCCGTCCTGCAGGACGTTGCCGACGGAGTCCTTCTTCACCACATCGTCGTTGGCCGCTTCGGCATCGCCGCTGGCGGACCACTCGTGGGCGCACTCGGGGCAGATCAGTTGAGCGCCATCTTCATAGGTGTATTCGGAATTGCATTTGGGGCAGGGTGGCAAGGTGCTCACTAAGTTTCCTCAGGTCATGCGTGCAGAAAGCCCACATTGTATAGGGTTTTGCCTGACAGAGGAAAATCGGGCCCGTCGGACGACGGGCCGGGAGGGGTATCAGTGGGTGCGGGCTACGGCGAATTCGCTGAGCTCGACCAGGGCGTCGCGGTATTCGCTGGCCGGCAAGACGTCCAGGCAGGCGATGGCGCGAGCCACGTATTCGCGGGCCAGTTGTGCGGTGTAGTCCAGGGCGCCGGCAGCGTCGACCGCGTCGCGGATGCGCTCCAGGTCCTCGATCCCGCCTTTCTGGATCGCCTGGCGAACCAGGGCAGCCTGTTCCGGGGTGCCTTCACGCATGGTGTAGATCAGCGGCAGGGTTGGCTTGCCTTCGGCCAGGTCGTCGCCGACGTTCTTGCCCAGCTCCTGTGCGTCGCCCTTGTAGTCGAGCAGGTCGTCGACCAGTTGGAAGGCCACACCCAGGTGGTCACCGAAGGTGCGCAGGGCTTCACGCTGGTCTTCGCTGGCGCCGGCCAGGGCGGCGGCGCTGTGGGTCGAGGCTTCGAACAGCATCGCGGTCTTGCCGCGGATGACGTCCATGTAGATCTCTTCGGTGGTGCTGGCGTCGCGGATCCGCGACAGTTGCAGCACTTCGCCCTCAGCAATCACGCGGGTGGCCTTGGAGAGGATCTGCATGACCGGCATCGAGCCCAGCTCGACCATCATTTCGAAGGAGCGGGAATAAAGGAAGTCGCCCACCAGCACGCTTGGCGCGTTACCCCACAGGGCGTTGGCGGTGGAGCGGCCACGGCGCATGCCGGACATGTCGACCACGTCGTCGTGCAGCAGGGTGGCGGTGTGCAGGAACTCGATGGTCGCAGCCAGCAGGCGCAGGTCATCGCCTTCACGGCCCAGAGCCTTGCCGCAGAGCAGCACCAGCAGCGGACGCAGGCGCTTGCCGCCGGCCGAGGTGATGTAGTCGCCGATTTTCGATACCAGCGGGACGCGGGAAGTCAGCTGTTTCTTGATGATCTCGTCAACGGCGCTGAAGTCGTCCGCTACCGCGCGGTAGAAAGCTTGGGGTTGCATCGGCCACAGGTGCTCCATATAGGTTGCGCGGCATGCTAGGTCGCGGGTCCCGGCCTGTCAAGGCGCGCTGCCCGGGCCACTGGGGCGGGACTTGCAAGGCCGGATGGGCTTGCGTACAATCGCGCACCCTAACTTCCTGGGCAGCACCTGCCTTACGCAATTGCACTGGGCCGTTCCAGCCCTATGCAGCCATGCCAGCCAATATTCTTACTATAAAGAGCTGGGTGAGCAGGATTATTGGAGAAATACCCATGTCTTACGCAGTAATTGTTACCGGTGGCAAGCAGTACAAAGTCGCCGAAGGTGAATACCTGAAGATCGAAAAACTGGAAGTCGCTACTGGCGAATCCGTTACTTTCGACCGCGTTCTGCTGGTCGCCAATGGCGACGACGTGAACATCGGCGCTCCAGTCGTTGCTGGTGCCAAGGTTGTCGCTGAAGTGATCTCGCAAGGTCGTCACGACAAAGTGCGCATCATCAAGTTCCGCCGCCGTAAGCACCACATGAAGCGTATGGGCCACCGCCAGTGGTTCACCGAGATCAAAATCACCGGTATTCAGGCTTAATTTCAGCCTAATCCCCCTTCAGGAGAATTGAACTCATGGCACACAAAAAAGCTGGTGGTAGTACCCGTAACGGTCGCGACTCAGAAGCCAAACGCCTTGGCGTGAAGATGTATGGCGGCCAGGCTATCATCCCTGGCAACATCATCGTCCGTCAGCGCGGCACCCAATTCCACGCTGGCTACGGCGTTGGCATGGGCAAGGATCACACCCTGTTCGCCAAGATCGCGGGTAAGATCAAGTTCGAAGTAAAAGGCGCCTTCGGTCGTCGTTACGTGAGCGTTGTCGCCGAGTAATCGTGCGATCGCTGGAAAAGCCCTGTCTCGCGACGGGGCTTTTTCGTTTTTGGGGTGAGTCTCTTGCAAAGCTGTTTGTATGGGCTGCCGGCGCTGGTTGTTACGGTCGTTGACGGGGGCCGCCGCGCTCATTTTTGCAAGAGCCTTATGTCTTTGTGTCATTCAACTCGTCCGACTGACGAGAGGCGGTTTTTATGAAGTTTGTTGACGAAGTATCGATCCGGGTCAAAGCCGGTGACGGCGGTAACGGTTGCATGAGCTTCCGCCGCGAAAAATTCATCGAGAACGGCGGTCCCAACGGCGGTGACGGTGGCGACGGCGGTTCGGTCTACATGGTTGCCGACGAAAACCTCAACACCCTGGTCGACTACCGCTACACCCGTCATTTCGATGCCCAGCGCGGTTCGAACGGCGGCAGCACCGACTGCACCGGCAAGAAGGGCGATGATCTGGTCCTGCGCGTGCCGGTCGGCACCACGGTGATCGACGCCGCTACCCAGGAAATCATCGGCGACCTGGTCAAGCCAGGGCAGAAACTGATGGTGGTCCAGGGCGGCTGGCACGGTCTGGGCAACACCCGTTTCAAATCCAGTACCAACCGTGCGCCACGCCAGACCACTCCGGGTAAACCGGGTGAGCAGCGTGACCTGAAACTGGAAATGAAAGTCCTCGCCGACGTCGGTCTGCTGGGCCTGCCAAACGCCGGCAAGAGCACCTTCATCCGCGCAGTCTCGGCCGCCAAGCCGAAAGTCGCCGACTACCCGTTCACCACCCTGGTGCCGAACCTGGGCGTAGTCAGCGTCGACCGCTGGAAGAGCTTCGTCATCGCCGACATCCCCGGCCTGATCGAAGGCGCTTCCGACGGTGCCGGCCTGGGTATTCGTTTCCTCAAGCACCTGGCGCGTACCCGCGTGCTGTTGCACCTGGTCGATCTGGCGCCGCTGGACGAAAGCAGCCCGGCCGATGCCGCGGAAGTCATCGTCAACGAGCTCGAGCGCTTCAGCCCGTCGCTGGGCGAGCGTGAGCGCTGGCTGGTACTGAACAAGTCGGACATGATCCCTGACGACCAACGCGATGAGCGGGTCAAGGAAGTGGTCGATCGCCTGCAGTGGGAAGGCCCGGTCTACGTGATCTCGGCCATTTCCCGCCAGGGCACCGAAAAGCTTAGCCATGACCTCATGCGCTACCTTGAAGACCGCGCCGACCGCCTGGCCAACGACCCGGCCTACGCCGCGGAACTGGCTGATCTCGATCAGCGTATCGAAGACGAAGCCCGCGCCCAGTTGCAGGCTCTGGACGACGCCCGTACCTTGCGCCGCACTGGCGTCAAGAGCGTGGACGATGTCAGTGACGACGATGACTTCTGGGGCGAAGAGGACGACGAAGACGGTCCGGAAATCATTTACGTGCGCGACTGATCCGTTGCAGTACACTGAACGCCGCTTTTTCAAGCGGCGTTTTGTTATCTAAAAAATCTACAGAATCCACACAGATCGATAGGTTGGAAGAAGATGCGGAGCAAGGTGACAGGTGCCCAGCGCTGGGTCGTGAAGATTGGCAGTGCCCTGCTGACAGCGGATGGCAAGGGCCTGGATCGCGCGGCCATGGGTGTCTGGGTCGAGCAGATGGTGGCCCTGCGTGAAGCGGGCGTCGAGTTGGTGCTGGTCTCCTCCGGGGCCGTGGCTGCCGGCATGAGCCGTCTGGGCTGGACCAAGCGACCGAGTGCGATGAACGAGTTGCAGGCGGCCGCTTCCATCGGCCAGATGGGCCTGGTGCAGGCCTGGGAGTCGAGCTTCGGCGAACACGGCAAGCACACCGCGCAGATCCTCCTGACCCACGACGACCTGTCCGACCGCAAGCGTTACCTCAACGCCCGCAGCACCCTGCGCACCCTGGTGGAGCTGGGCGTAGTGCCGGTGATCAACGAGAACGACACGGTAGTCACCGACGAAATCCGCTTCGGCGACAACGACACCCTCGCTGCGCTGGTCGCCAACCTGGTCGAAGCCGACCTGCTGGTGATTCTTACCGACCGCGACGGCATGTTCGATGCCGATCCGCGCAACAACCCCGATGCCAAGCTGATCTACGAAGCCCGTGCCGACGACCCGAGCCTCGATGCCGTGGCGGGCGGTACCGGCGGTGCACTGGGCCGTGGCGGCATGCAGACCAAGCTGCGCGCGGCACGCCTCGCGGCCCGTTCTGGCGCCCACACCATCATCATCGGCGGGCGCCTGGAGCGCGTGCTGGATCGCCTCAAGGCCGGCGAGCGCATCGGCACGCTGCTGTCGCCTGAGCGCGGCATGCTGGCGGCGCGCAAGCAGTGGCTGGCGGGCCACTTGCAGACTCGCGGCACTCTGGTGCTGGACGCTGGTGCCGTGCAAGCGCTGCGCCAAGCGAACAAGAGTTTGCTGCCGGTGGGTGTGAAGACCGTGCAAGGCAGCTTCCGCCGTGGCGAGATGGTGGTTTGCGTCGGCCCGGACGGCCTGGAAGTGGCCCGCGGCCTGGCCAACTACAGCGCCCTGGAAGCGCAGAAAATCATCGGCCAGCCGTCGGATGCCATCGAGAGCCTGCTGGGCTACAGCGCCGAGCCGGAGCTGGTGCACCGCGACAACCTGATTCTGGTTTGAGGAACATGAGCGTGATCAAAGGACTGTTTGTCGCTGCGTTGCTGGCCTTGCCGGCACTGGTATCGGCTGAAGAAATCGGCCAGGTGTCCACCGTGTTCAAGCTGGTCGGGCCGAATGACCGGATCGTCGTCGAAGCGTTCGACGACCCGAAGGTCGAGGGCGTGACCTGCTACCTGTCGCGGGCCAAGACTGGCGGCGTGAAGGGCGGACTGGGGTTGGCAGAAGATCGCGCGGAAGCGTCGATCGCCTGCCGTCAGGTCGGCCCGATCAACTTCAAGGGTCAGCTCAAGGATGGCGAGGAAGTGTTCAAGGAGCGCACCTCGCTGGTGTTCAAGACCATGCAGGTGGTGCGCTTCCTCGACAAGAAGCGCAACACGCTGGTGTACCTGGTGTACAGCGACCGCCTGATCGAAGGCAGCCCGCAGAATGCGGTGACGGCGATTCCGATTTTGCCTTGGGCGCAGTGATCACTCCGGCCCAAGGCTTCCTTGGGCTTACCGATAGGTGTTCGCATACCGTCGTATGAGCGGACGAGAGAACACCTCCAATGCGCGGTCATAGCCTGCACGGAATTCGGCTGAGCTGGTGATGGTGGCCGAGACGGTCAAGATCACGCCGTCTGGTATGGCCTTGTCGCGAGCGAGGGTGTCGTTGATCAGGAAGCGATGGATCCGTCCGTTACCGTCCCTCCTGAGTAATGGCCGACAGGTGTATGTCGGAAGTTTCTCTGCGCCGTTGAGATCGAGCGCCGCCCGCGCATCGCGAGCAAGCTCGCTCCTACAGTTGTTGCAACGTGCCTCTGCCTGCCCGGCTATGGTTGAGCGCCTTGTTTGTACGACGCGGTATCGAATCAACCTCAGCAGCCTTCCCGCTAATCCTCGCCAAACGCCAAGGGCGGGCAACACCCTTCTGACAGGCCACGGCACGTTGCAACCACTGTAGGAGCGAGCTTGCTCGCGATGCGCGGGCGGCTCGATCTCTAGGGGCTGAAGACGTGTGGACTAGCACATGGCGGCCACTACATGACCAGAAGTTGTGTAGATGCCCCTGTCTGGATATGGCCGCAGTGGTGGGCGATGACGTGGGCAAATGGTTGGATGCGGGCTGCCTGGTCCGCCCGAAAAACGCTAATCCCTGATCAAAATCGTTAATAAAACAGATCTTGTATCTCAAAACGCTAATTTTCCTTCCTGCCTCAATGACCCCCGCAGGCTATCTATCGGCAGGCAGCAACCCATCTCTGGCCGAGGAAGGATCGTGCCCGGCCGAATACGCCCGGGCATCCTGGCAACTATGGGGCTCAATAAAGGCCCCATGCTGTCAGACCGAAGCCTCTTCCTCTTCTTCCCGCACCACCGCCTTAACCACATCCAGCCGGCTGATGTACTTCCAGTCCGACTCGTCGATGTAGATGCCGTTCGGCCCGCTACCGCCTTCCAGATCGATCGCCACGTGTGCCGACACCTGCGGCTTCACGCTCGCCAGGATTGGTACGAAGCCCAGTTGCAGGCTGGTTTCCAGCAGGGCGGCCTGGTTGCGTTCGTCGATGTCTGCGGCCTCGTCGAGGTAGTACGGCAGGCGCACGCGGCCGGCGAGGTCGCGGTCCATCAGGTGCAGCAACAAGTACATGTTGGTCAGCGCCTTGATGGTCATCGTGGTGCCGTTGGAGGCGGCGCCGTCGATGTCGGTGTGGATGACCGGCTGGCCGTTGACCTTGGTGATCTCGAACGCGAGTTCGAACAGGTCCTTGAGGCCAAGCTGGTTGTGGTTCGCCGCAACAAGGCGGGCCAGATACTCCTTGGCTTCCTCGTTCTTGTTGTCCTGCTCGGCACTCTGGCTCAGGTCGAACACCGACAGGGTCTCGCCTTCCTCGTACTGGCCGGCGCTGTGGATGATCTGGTCGATGTGCTTGAGGGCTTCCTTGTTCGGCGCGAGGACGATGCGGAAGCTCTGCAGGTTGGAGACCTGACGGCGGTTGATCTCGCGGTTGAACAGCGCCAGTTGATGCTCGAGGCTGTCGTAGTCGCTGCGGATGTTGCGCAAGGTCCGGGCGATGTCGGTGACCGCAGCGCGGCGTGCCTTGCCCAAGGTCAGCGCTTCGTCGGTACGGTGCGCGTAGGCGTTGATCAGCAGTTGCAGGCGGCGCTCCATATCGTCTTCGCTGTCGAACTTGGCCACGCCCTTGAGGCGTACCTGGGCGTACAGCGCTTCGATCTGGTTGTCGACTCGCAGCAGGCCCTGCCAGCTGTCCTGATAGTCGTTGAGCAGCGGCAGCAGGTTGTCCATCGAGTCGTCCACCGGCTCCATGAACGGCGTGCCGAACGGCAGGTCTGACGGCAGCAGTTGGCGGCGGCGCAGGGCGTCGTCGAGGGTGCGCTGCTTGGCTTCCATGTCGGCGATCTGCCGGCCGACCAGTTGCAGCTTGGCGGACAGTTGCTGGACGCGTTCGGTGAAGGCGTCGCTGGAGCGCTTGAGTTCGTCCTGGGCGGCTTCCAGTTGTGCCAGTTGCTCCAGCTTGTCGCCTTCTTCGACGCTCAGGGTCTGGGTGCGGCGGAAGTCTTCCAGTGCTTTCTGCGCGTCCAGCACCTGTTGGTACAGGGCTTCGGTCTGGGTCTTGCTCGCGGCGCGGTCGGCGGTCACCGACTGCTGGGTCTTGAGCTGCTTGAGCTCCTTTTCCAGGCGCTCCTTCTGGTCGCGCAGCGCGGCGCGGTCGGCCAGAGCCTGCAGGGCGGGCGGCTCGATATGGGACAGGTCGATGGACAGGCCGGGCACTTCGAAGCGCTCGCCCTTGAAGCCGTCCAGTACCGCTTCCAGTGACTTGACCCAGACGTCGCTGTCATCCAGCTCGATGCCGCGCTCGCCCAGCGGCAGGCTGAACAGCGCGCCGTTGAACAGGCGCATCAGGCGCTCGACGTCCTGTTGCGAGAACTCTTCGCGCAGACGGGCGTAGCTGTTGTTGTCGGCGTGATCGAGTTGCTGTTTCACCGACTTCAGGCGTTTTTCCAGATCCCGCAGACGCTCTTCGAGGTCTTCGGCGCTGAACTGACGGGATTGCGCCAGGGCGCCGGCCAGTTCGTCGTGGGCATCCTTGGCGGCCAGCAGTTGCTGTTCCAGCACTTTCACGTCGTCCACCAGGGCGAAGCGGTTCTTCAGCACCGACAGTTCGCCAAGCCAGCGCTGAATGCCGCTGATTTCACGCTCCAGGCGCATCAGCTCCTGGGTGCCGCTGCGCTGGTCGTTCTGCAGTGCGTCCTGCTCGCCACGGTAGTGTTCGGCCTGGATGACCAGTTCTTCCTTGCGGGCGCCGGAGTAATCCTGCCAGGTGCCCAACAGCGAATCGAGCAGCGGCGACAGGCGATGCAGCTTGCCGCGCAGGATGTCGCGCTGCGCCACGCCGTTGGCCAGGGCCTCGACCAGCGGGCCGGCGGCGACGAGCGAGTTGTAGTCCTGCTCCATGCGGCGGACGTCGCGGAAGGCTTCTTCGCACGCGGCGATATAGTCGACGCTGCCGGAGCGCAGGCTGTGCTCGAAGGCGTCGAGGAACAGTTGCTTGAGCTTGGCCGCGGTGATCTCGCGCATGTGCAGCAGGTTGATGAACAGTGCGCGGAAGGTCTTCAGGCTCTGCTCGCTGGTGGAGCGCAGCGGTATCAGGGTCAGGTCCAGCGGAATCGAGGTATGTCCGCCGACCAGCAGCCGACGCAGTTCGTCAGGCTTGAGTTCATAGGCTTTCAGGCCGTTGCGCTCGAGGTTGGCGAACAGCTCTTTCTGGCGCAGGCAGGTGTCGTTGCGCTGGTAGTGGGCCAGGTCCAGCTCGCCGGCGTAGGCGAAGAACTGGTGGCCGAAGCCGCCGCCCGGGCCGCGGCCGACCACGCCGATCACGTGCGGGCCGTGGGGCAGGTTCACTTCGCAGAGGATGTAGCTGGTGTCGCTGGCAAAGTAGAAGCGTCGCGATTGCTCCAGGCTGTATTTGCCGAAGCTCATGTCCGACATGCGCGCCAGAATCGGGAATTGCAGGGCGTTGATCGAGGCGCTCTTGCCGAGGTTGTTCGCGCCGTAAACCGACAGCGGGTGTTCCAGCGGGAACAGGCCGAGGCTGTAGCCGGCGGTGTTGAGCAATGCGAAGCGGCGGATGCCGTAGCGTTCCTGGCTCATGCGTCAATCTCCTGTTGCTCTTCGGCGATGGCCCGGGCCAGGGCGTCTTCTTCGCTTTCTTCGAACGGCGCCAGATCGAGCGGGTCGTCGGTGCTGTTGAGTTGTTCGGGGCTTTCTTCTTCCACCAGTACGGGCGTGGGCAGCGGCAGGTTGCTGTGCAGGCTGGCGGCCAGGTCGCGGTCCTGCTGGACCGACAGGCAGACATCGAGGAAGCGGTGCATCGGTGGCAGGAAGCGGTAGATGCCGTTTTCTTCGTGGGCGAAGCCGAGCTGGGTCATGCGGCGCATGATCTTTTCTTCCAACTCGTCGGGGGTCTGTACTTCGGCCTGGAGGAACAGGTCGCGGTACTTGTCCAGCAGCGAGGGCAGTTCGTCGCGGCCGAGGCTGCCGCCGTCGAGCACCGACATCGGGTCGCGGCCCTGGTCGGCCAGGTGCTCCACCAGGATGAAGGTGAACAGCGACAGGCGCTGCGCGGTCTTGTTGACCTGCGCGGCAGCCAGCTCGGGGACGAAGTAGTAGAAGCCGCGGGTATCGCAGACCAGCTCGTAGCCCAGGGCCTTGAACAGGCCGCGGTACTGGTCCTGGAAGTTCGACAGTTGGGTGTACAGCTCCGGGTCGCGCCGGCTGATGTGGAAGCCCTTGAACAGCTCGCGGAAGATCGGTGCGAGCTGGGACAGTTCGGAAAGATCAAGATGCATGGGTAGGGCTCGCTGTAGGCTCTGGCGAAGTTTCGCGGCTGGATGTCAGGGCGAAGGAGCGCAGGCTGACCAGGTGTTCGCGGGTGGTGTAGTCACGGCGGTCGAGGCGTTCGCGGGCGAAGCGTTTTTCCCGCGAGAGGCGCGAGAACCAGTAGAGCAGCTCGTCGGTGGCGCCTTCGGGTTCCTGCTCCAGCAGCCAGACCATCAGGTCCGGCAGCGGCAGGGCGTCTTCGCAGCGTTCGAGCATTTCCTTGACCGTGCGCGGGGCCCGGGTCGGCTCGCCCTTGTGGCTCTTGTGCGCCTTGGGGAACTGCGCCGGCTTGGGTTCGAAACGGGCCAGGGCGTAGACGTAGGCCTCGACCTGGCTGGCACTGCCGAGAAAGGTGCTCTGCGGCCGGGTGAACAGCGGCATGGCCGCCTGTGGTACGGCGTCGATGCCTTTGCGGCGGATCACCGACAGGGCCAGGGCGGCGCCGCGGGTCACGGCGTTGTGCCGGCGCGCTTCTTCGCGCAGTGGCAGCAGCAGTTCGCGGGCGTGGCGCAGGGTCAACTGGGCACTGGTCTGCATTTCGAGGATGCGCGCGTGGGTACGCAGCAGCATGTCGTCGTCCACCAGTTGCCCGAGCCGGGCCTGCTCGCTGAGCAGGCGCAGCAGCACGGTCTCGACCTTGCGCACGCCTTGTTCGAAGGCGCCGTCGGCATTGACCAACTGGATCATCGGCTCGACGTACTCGTCCCAGGTTGCCAGTACCTCGGCATAGCGCTGGCGCAGGGGAATCTGGCGGTCGCTGGTCTTGGCCCGCTCGGCCACCCCGACCAATGCCTGCTCGTCGTTGTCGAGCTTCTTCAGGACATCGCGCACGCGCATGTCCAGCAGGCGTAACTGGCGGGCCAGGTCGTGGCCGTCGCGGATGTCGAAGGCATCCTGGATATGCCCGGCCAGGCGCTCGAGGTGGCGCAGGTAGGCTTCGATTTCCAGGCACAGGCCGAGGCGGTGTTCGCGCCGCAGGTAGGCGAGGAAATCGTGGATCTGGGCGTTCAGCTCGAAGCGGTTGGGGCTTTTCGCCACCGGGACCAGAATGTCCAGGCGGATCCATACGTCGAGCAGGTTGGTGATGTCCTGGACCGTGCTTTCAAGCTGCTGGGCAGCCAGTTGCTGGCGCAGTTCGCCCAGACTGAGGGTACCTCCGTCGAACCGCTCGCACAGCGGTTCCAACAGGTTCCAGTGTTCAGCCAGGGCGCGCAGGACGCGCTTGGGTTCGATCATTGGCGGTTCGACTCGCTGCCAAATAAAAGCGCCGATTGTACTGCATTGGGGGGGATTGGCTTCACCCTTGATCGTTTGCAGGGGGTGTCCGGCGTTTTTCCGCCGATCGACTGCGGCGCCCGGCGCGCAACGGCGTTAGAATGTGCGCCCTGACTTATCCACAGATGGCCGCTTCCTTGCTGACCGAGTCCCGCCGCCGCGCTTACCTGAACGCCATGCAAGTGGTGCACTGGCTGCCGCGTGCCGAACTGCCGTTCGCCGCGCCGTCGCGCCCGGAGCTGCTGTTGCCGCTCGAGCCGCTGGTCGAGGAACTGCCACCGGAAGTGCCGGCCCGGGCAGTTCCCGCTGTTGCCCAGTCTGTTGTTAAGCCCGTGGTGAAGCCGGCAGAGCGGCCGAAAATCGAGATTCCCCGCCCGAGCGTCACCGCCAAGGCGACTGTCAAACCGGTCGAGACGCCGGAAGACGCGCCCGCGCCGGTCAAGGCCGTGGTCGTGCCGCCACCGCGTTTCGCCTTGCAGTTGCTGCGTGCCGGCAACTGCCTGCTGCTGGTCGAACTGGCAACTGGCGAGGCCTTCCAGAGTCGCGATCCGTCCTACCTGCTGCTCAAAGACATGCTGCGTGCCGCCGGCCTTCCCGACAGCCCGCAGATCGTCGGCGAGCCGGTGCGCTGGCCGCTGCTGGTGCGCGGCAGCCTCGACCAGGGCCCGGATGCCGCACGGGACTTCGTCCAGGGCTTCATTCAGGCCCGGCTCGAAGAGGTGCCGTGCGCCTGTCTGTGGTTGATCGGCCTGCCGGCCATCCGCTTTGCCGGCGAAGGCGACGAAGCGTCTTATACCCGTGAATGGGCGGTGCAAGGCCTGGGCACTGCCTGGGGGCTGCCGTCCCTTGAATTGTTGATGGACGAGCCGCCGCGCAAGGCGGACGTCTGGAAAGCCATGCGCCGGCTGATGGCGCGCTGGAAACCGCACAATGAGTGACACCCTCAGCTTCCGTCGGATGACCGAGGCGGATCTGGATAGCGTACTGAAGATCGAATACGCCGCCTTCAGTCACCCCTGGACCCGCGGGATCTTCCTCGACGCGCTGAAAAGCTATGAAGTCTGGTTGATGTTCGAAGGTGAGCAACAGGTCGGTCATGGCGTGATCAATGTGATCATCGACGAGGCGCACCTGCTCAACATCACCGTCAAGCCGGAGAGCCAGGGCCGCGGCCTGGGCCTGGCGCTGCTGGAACAGTTGATGAAGCGCGCCTATGAGTCGAACGGTCGTGAGTGCTTCCTTGAAGTCCGCGCCAGCAACCAGTCGGCCTACCGCTTGTATGAGCGCTATGGTTTCAACGAAGTGGGTCGGCGCCGCGATTACTACCCGGCGCCGGGTGGCCGCGAAGATGCGCTGGTGATGGCCTGCACCCTCATCGAATAAAGGGCGCGTGACCCGCTCGGGTCGCGGCCTGTCATAACAAGGCATCATTTCCGTGAGGCTTGAACATGCACGACCTGCAAGAACTGATCGATAACAATGCGCGTTGGGCGGACAGCATCACCCAGAAGGACCCTGATTTCTTCGCCAAGCTGGCGAACCAGCAGACGCCTGAATTCCTCTGGATCGGCTGCTCGGATGCGCGGGTTCCGGCCAACGAGATCGTCGGCATGCTGCCGGGCGACCTGTTCGTCCACCGCAACGTTGCCAACGTGGTGCTGCACACTGACCTGAACTGCCTGTCGGTGATCCAGTACGCGGTGGATGTGCTCAAGGTGCGGCATATTCTGGTGACCGGCCACTACGGTTGTGGTGGTGTACGGGCGTCGATGCAGGACCGCCAGTTCGGCCTGATCGACGGCTGGCTGCGTTCGATCCGCGACCTGTATTACGAGCACCGCGTCGAGCTGTCGAAGCTGCCCACCGAGGAAGAGCAGGTGGACCGGCTGTGCGAGCTGAACGTGATCCAGCAAGTGGCCAACGTCGGCCATACCACCATCGTCCAGAACGCTTGGCATCGCGGCCAGGAGCTGTCGGTGCATGGCTGCATCTACGGTATCAAGGATGGTCGCTGGAAGAGTCTGGACGTGACCATCAGCGGGCTTGACCAGTTGCCGCCGCAGTATCGGTTGCGACCGCAGGAGTAAACCTGTTTCGGAGCCACATGGTCCCTTGTGGGAGCTGGCTTGCCAGCGATGGCGTCAGTCCGGGCAACATCGCTGGCAAGCCAGCTCCCACAGGGTCAGGTTATCCTCAGATTTCTTCGACCGGCTTCTGCAACTCGCGCAGCTTGCGCGTCACCGCGCCGGTATTGCACTTCGCGCTCGCCTGTTCTGGCGTCATCTCGCGAATGGTCCGGTAGAACAATTCACACGTCTGCTTCTTCGCGGTCACCTGCCACTTCTGCGTGCAGGCGTTCAGTGTCGCCTGCGGGTCGGCGTTCGGATTGCGGCCCACGCCAGCCTGCCAGCAGGCGGCGCTGAGGTCCTGGCCCATCATCTTCAGGCCTGCCGCATCGGCCTTGTCCTGATCACCACCGTTGTTGGCCGGGTCCGCTGCATACCAGATCGCGCTCGGGTGGTTCGAGCCCAGCACCGGCACTTGCTGTCCGGGCGTCGGGCTGATGGTCACCAGGCCCAGCACTTTCAGGGTCGGGCCGTACTGCTGCTGGATCCAGGTACGTACCGGCGAGCCGAAGGCCACCATCGGCAGCGAGGCACCACTCTGGGTGCGGGTGACTTCCTTGACCATGCGCACCTGGTAGTCCTGGAAGTAGCTGTAGACGCCTTCCAGGTCCTTGCCGGCGCTGGCCGGCGCGGCGATCGGGGCGATATCGACGATGGTCTGGTAAGCCGGGGTTTCTGTGGCGGGGATGCCGTTGAAGGTCAGCAGGCTGGCCCAGCGATCAGTGGTGTTGGAGCGTAGGTAGTCCTGGGCCTGGGTCAGCGAATAATCCGGGGGGAAGTGCAGCAGCTCGATGCTGCGGCGGTTTTCCAGGGCCATGCCCAGCGGCAGGAACAGGTACCAGCTATAAGCCCATTTACCATCGGCGTTGAGCTTTTTCGCACCGTTGTAGGCCAGCTCGCCGGTGTCGAGCAGGGCGGTCAGCGGCTTGCCGTAGTCCGCCGGGACGCCGCCGATTTCGGCATGCAGCTTGTCGTTGTCACGCCGTACCTTCACCGTCGCGGCCGGGTAGCCGTCGCGTTGCACGCTCTGAGTCAGGTAGTGCTCGACGGTCTTTTCCAGCGACCAGTCGCGAAAGCAGATCACGCTGCAGTTGTTGGGGTAGGCGAACAGCCGGGTCACGCGCTCCTGGCTGCCCAACTCCACCCGGGTGTCGGCCACTGCCTGGCTGGCAGCGGCGAGAGCGATCAGGCCCAAAGCGATCGGTGCAATCTTATGCATGCTTAACTCCTTGTCAGGTTTCTCCCTCCGATCGGGAGGATTGCCATACTGGGGGAGTTGCCGTGGCCATGGGAAGAGGGCGGATGAACGAATGGAAACGGGCGATTACGGTCTTGTTGATCAGCACTGCGGCCCAGGCGGACGAGCGCGATCTCAGCCTGTTTGCCCAATGGACGGCGGACCATCAGACCCGGCCCTTCCGCGAAATGCTGGTGGATGCACGCCTGTACGGTGTAGTGCCGCTGTATCAATTGTTGCGTTCGGCCAGCGACTGGCGCCAGTGCCGCGCCGAGCCTTTCGCGGTGCCGCCCGCGGCGCAATGGCCAGATGTACGCAGCACCTTGCGGTTGCTGGACCTGCTCAGTGATGAACGGATCCTCGGACCCTATGAAGTGGTGTCGGCCTACCGTGCCCCGGCACTCAACCGTTGCGCCGGCGGCGCGGTCGGCAGTGCCCACACCCGCGCCTTCGCCGTCGATCTGCTGCTGGCCAAGGGCAGCGACCCGCAAGCGTTGTGCCGTTTCTGGCAGCGCTATGGAAAGGTCTGGAATATGGGCCTGGGGCGTTACCCGTCAGGGCGGATTCATATCGACACCGCCGGCTATCGCACCTGGGGTGGCGACTTCAGCCCGGATTCGTCGTTCTGTGTACGGCTGGCGAATGACGAAACCCGTTGATCACCAGATACAGCAATGGACCGATGGACACGAATACCGCCGTCAGCAGGAAATACGGCAGCACGCTGAGCAGCGAGCGACCTTTGGCTCGCGCGTCCTGAGCCATCCAGGCGCAAGCGAGGCCGGCCATGATGTAAAGGTCGATCACCACCTGCGCGGTGTCAGTGCTGGACATCAGTTGCAGACCGAACTGCAGCAGTGATTGTTCGGCAATGCTCATGCTGTAGAGCGTGTAGCCGGTGAAAGCGAGGAGGGTGATCAGGGCCAGCCAGGGCTTGTTCATCGTGCAGTCCTTGCGTCGGAAAATTCTGAGGGCCGAGTGTAACTTCACGCCGGGTTGCTGTGGGTCTGCTCAATCACCCAGTCGGCAAAGCGCTGGCATGTCTGCGATTCCTCCAAGGGCTGCGGGCACAGCAGCACATACGCCGAGCCGTCGCGAACAAAGCCGTGGGGCGCCTGCAACTGGCCGCTGGCGAGTTCATCGCCGACCATCATTCGCGACGCCATGGCCACGCCGAGGCCCGCCACCGCGGCCTGAATGCACAGGTAGAAATGTTCGTAATCGGCGCGGCTTTCGCTGTTGTCCGGCTGTCCGCTCAGGCGCAGCCAGGTGGCCCAGGCGCCAGGGCGAGTGGTGCTGTGCAGCAGACGCTGGCCGGTGAATCCCTGCGCGGGCAACGACCGCGAAGGGCTGACGACCGGCCCGACCCACTCGTCGCAGATTTTCCGCACGTGCAGCCCGTCTTCCCACTGAAAGTCGTCGCGGCGCAGCGCCAGGTCGATGCCGCTGCGGGCGAAGTCCACCGGGCCGCCAGCCGCCATCAGGTGCAACTGGATATCCGGGTGCGCGGCCTGGAACGCCGGCAGCCGCGGGATCAGCCACTTCATCGCCAGGGTAGGCTCGCAGGACAACACCAGCACGTTTTCCCTGGTCTGTTGTTGCAGGCGGTAGACCGTGCCTTCGAGCTGTTCGAACACCGACTGGGTGGTTGCCAGCAAGGCTCTGCCGGCGGCATTGAGGAAGATCGCGCGGTTGCGGCGTTCGAACAGTTCCACCCCCAGCGACGCTTCCAGCAAGCGCACCTGGCGGCTGACCGCGCCATGGGTAACGTGCAACTGTTCAGCGGCGCGGACGAAGCTGCCGGTGCGTGCGGCAACGTCGAAATAGCGAAAAGCGGTGAGCGCGGGCAATTTCATATCTGTGAGGAAAACTAGCGGATTTGTCGCACTATAAATCGCTTTTTAAGCGATAGGCAGGCTTTCGATAATGTCGGCCCGCGTAGTCGATCTGCGCTATTTTCTCGCGTATCCAGAAAGGAAGCCTGTTGTGAACGAACTCATCGCCGTTGCCCTGTTCACCGTGTTGGCGGTCATCAGCCCCGGGCCGGATTTCGCCATGGTCACCCGGGCCAGCTACGCCTTCGGCCGGCGCAGCGGCCTGTTCGCCGCGCTCGGCATCGCCTGTGGCGTACAGGTGCATGTGTTGTACACCGTGCTCGGGGTGTCCGTGCTGGTGCAGCATTCGCCGACGCTGTTCCTGTTGATGAAAGTGCTCGGCGCCGGCTACCTGATCTACCTCGGCTACAGCTCGCTGACCAACACCCGTCGCCTGTCACTGGATGGCGAAGCGCCCGCAGCCAGAGGCACCTTCGTCGCGGGTTTTCTCACCAACGCGCTCAATCCCAAGACGCTGCTGTTCGTGGTCAGCGCTTACACCCAGGTGGTCGGACCGGGCAGCTCGCTGGCGCAGCAATTCGGCTACGGCCTGTTCATGTCCGTGGCCCACTGGCTGTGGTTCAGCCTGGTGGCGTTGGGCTTTTCCAGTGCGCCGCTGCGCCGGGTGATGATCGAGCGTCAACTGCTTGTGGACCGGGTGATCGGCATGGCGCTGCTCGGGCTGGGCGTGACGGTGCTGTTCGCCAGTGTGCGTTGAGCGGATTGCAACTTTCTGTGTCAGCGCCGTAAGATAGAATCATTCCCATTTAGTCCTGTGTCCCATGAAAGCCACTCCGCCAGCAGACAGTCTCGATGCGTTGTACAAGGGCTATCACGGCTGGCTGTTGAGCTGGCTGCGGCGGCGCCTGGATTGTCCGCACAATGCCGCGGACACGGCCCAGGACACCTTCATCCGTTTGCTGGGCGCGGGCGCCTATGTCACGCCGCGTGAGCCGCGGGCGTTTCTCGCCACCGTGGCGCGGCGCCTGTTGGTGGATCGCAGCCGGCGACACAAGCTCGAGCAGGCTTACCGCGATGAGCTGGCGCGGCATGCCGAATTCATGGAACAGGTACCGTCTGCGGAACAGGTGATGGCTGCGGTGCAGGCCTTGGAACATATCGCCCGGGCGCTGGAAAACATGTCGCCGCGTATGCGCCAGGTGTTCGTCCTGCGCCATCTGGATGGCTTGAGCCATGCGCAGATCGCCGAGCAATTGAACGTCTCGACCAAGACCGTGCAGAACGATCTGGTCCAGGCACTGCTGCAATGCCACGCCGCCGGCGGTGTGCTGTGAAGCTCCCGGCGGCGGTGCTGCGTCAGGCGGCCAAATGGCTGGTGCGTATGGATGACGAACCGGATGCCGAGGCGCGGGAAGCCTTCCGCGTCTGGTTGACTGCCGATCCTGCCCATCTGAAGGCCGTTCAGGCGCTACAGGGTAGTCTGGCGCCACTGCATGATCTGCCGAGCGCGCCGGTGCGCGCGGCGCTGGGCACCGTGGTCCCGCGTTCCCGGGCGCGGCGCAGCCTCAAGGTGCTGGCCATCGCGGCGCTGCTGGCGATTCCCGCCGGGCTGACGCTGCAGCAATTTCCGCCGGCCTATCTGTTGGCCGATATCCGCACGGGCGTAGGCCAATGGAGCAGCCAGCAACTGCCCGACGGCAGCCGTATCCAGCTTGATGGCCGTTCGGCGGTGGACCTGCAATTCGATGGGCAAACCCGCACCCTGCGCCTGGTCAGCGGCGAAATCCTCGTCGATGTGGCCAAGGATGCCAGCCGGCCCTTCCTGGTGCTCACCGAACACGGCAGCGTGCGCGCCCTGGGCACGCGCTTCGTGGTGGAGCGCCTGGGTGAGTCCACGCGGTTGGCGATGATCGAATCCAGCACCGAAGTGAAGAGCGCCGGCGACAGCGTCACCGTGCCGGCCGGTCAGCAGGTGCAGTTCGACGGTCATGGCATCCAGCCGGCGCAACCGGTGGACGGTGTCGGGCTGGAGCAGGCGTGGAACGCTCATCAACTGGTGATTCGCGAGCAGCCGCTGAACCAGGTGCTGGAGCGTCTGGCCCGTCATCATGGCGGTTACCTGAGCTATGACGCGAAGGCGCTGGCCGGCCTGAAAGTGTCCGCAGTGCTGCCCGCCGATGACAGCGAGCGTGCATTGCGTTTGCTGGCGCGCAGCTTGCCGATTCAGGTCGAGCACTACACCCCGTGGCTGACCCGGGTGCGTCTCGAACAGAAATAGTTCTCAAACCTTTTTCCACTAATCGTTTGCCGTGCGTCCTTGTACTAGCCAACACCTAACGAGGACTACGCAAGATGTCTGTATCGCTACGCCCCCGCAACGCCAGCAGTGCCCTGGCGCTGGCCATCCACTTCGCCATCGTCGGCGCCCCTTTGTTCGCGACCTTGCCGGCCCAGGCCCAGCAACAGGTGCAGCGCTACGACATCCCGGCCGGCGCGCTGGGTGATGTGCTGAGCCGTTATGCCCGCGAATCCGGCGTGGCGATTTCCTTCAATGCCGAGCAGGTGGCGCGCAAGCGCAGCACTGGTCTGCAAGGCAGTTATGGCGTGCCGGAAGGCTTCGCCACGCTGCTGCGCGGTCAGGGCCTGCAAGCCCAGTCCAGCCCGGACGGCTATGTGTTGATCGACATTCCACAGGTCAACGGCGCGCTGGAACTGGGCGCGACCAGTGTCACCGGCGTGGGGCTGGGGAGCACCACCGAAGGCACGGGTTCCTACACCACCGGTGCCACCAACACCGCCACCAAATTGAACATGAGCCTGCGCGAAACCCCGCAGTCGGTGAGCGTGCTGACCCGCCAGCGCATCGACGACCAGAACCTGCGCAGCATCGGCCAGGTGTTGGAACAGGCGCCGGGGCTCAACGTGCAGAGCCCGGGCAGCGACCGGCTCTACGTGTTCTCCCGCGGCCTGGCCATCGACAACTATCAGTTCGATGGCATGCCCACCACGTCCTTCGCCTTCAGCCAGGCGCTGCCCCATGCGCTGGCGGACATGGCGATCTACGACCGGGTCGAAGTGGTGCGCGGCGCCACCGGCCTGCTCTCTGGCGCAGGCGACCCCTCTGGCACCGTCAACCTGGTGCGCAAGCGTCCCACCGACACCTTCAAGGGCTATGTCAGCGCCGGCCTCGGCTCCTGGGACCTGTACCGCACTGAAGTGGACGTCTCCGGCCCGCTGACCGACAGCGGTAACGTGCGTGGCCGGGCAGTGGCGGCGTATCAACAGGGCAACAGCTTCACCGACCACCTGCAGCAGGAAAAAACCATCCTCTACGGGATCACCGAATTCGACCTGAGCGACAGCACCTTGCTCACCGTCGGCGTGGACTATCTGGACAGCGACCCGCGCGGGTTCTCCACCACCGGCCTGCCGCTACTTGATCGCTACGGCAACAAACTGCGCACCTCGCGCTCCGACAACCCGGCCAGCCGCGACAGCAGCAACCATCAGGAAATCATCAACAGCTTCGCCTCCATCGAGCAAAAGCTGGCCAATGACTGGACCCTGAAACTGTCCACCAGCTACCTCTACGGTACCCGCGACTAGGATTCGGTGATCGCCGGCACCTCCACCGGCTTCGTTGATCCGGTTACTGGCAGCGGCCTGAAATACACCGCCACCAAAGGCGAGAACTGGCAGAAGCAAAAAGGCCTCGACCTGATGCTCTCCGGCCCGTTCCAGGCCTTCGGCCGCGAACATGAACTGGTCATGGGCTTCAACTATCAGGACTACGAAAACCGCCGCAACGGCTTCGGCCATCCCACCGCGTCCGGTGGCAGCAACAACCTCGTCAGCGGCCTGCCGGTGAATATCCGCACCTGGGACAACTACGGCCCGCGCCCGACCTACAGCATCAACCGCGAAGACGACAATCTGCAGCAGCGGCAGAACGGCGCCTACCTGGCGACCCGCCTCAAGCCCACCGACGACCTTTCGCTGGTGCTCGGTGCGCGGGTGAGCAACTACAAATACGGTGCCAGCTACCACTACAACGTGCCGTCGATGGTTTACCTGAACACCGACGATTCGGTGCGGGTCAGCGGCGAGGTCACGCCCTATGCCGGCGTCGTCTACGACCTCGACGACAACCACTCGCTCTACGCCAGCTACACCAGCATCTTCAAGCCGCAAACCTACAAGGACCAGAGCGGCAAACTGCTCGACCCGCGAGAAGGCGACAACTACGAAATCGGCCTCAAGGGCGAGTACTTCGACGGTCGCCTGAACACCGCCATCGCGCTGTTCGAGGTGAAGCTGGAAAACGACAACGTGGCTGACGGCATCATCATCGGCACCGACTACGACACCGCCTACGCCGCGAAGAAAACCACCACCCGTGGTTTCGAAATGGAAGTCAGCGGCGAGATCCTCCCGGGCTGGAACGTCGATGCCAGCTACAGCCACTCGCGGGTCAAAGACAGCGAAGGCGAGCGGATCAAGACCATCATCCCGACAGACATCTTCAAACTCTGGACCACCTACCGCCTGCCCGGCGCGCTGGAGCGCCTGACCGTTGGCGGCGGTGTGAACTGGCAGAGCAGCATCCACTTCACCTCCGAAAGCTGGATGTTGCCATCGCCGTCGACCTACAAGCAGGACGACTACGCCACGGTCGGCCTGATGGCCCGCTACCAGCTCACCTCCCAATGGTCGGCGACCGCGACGGTCAACAACCTGTTCGACAAGAAGTACGTGAGTTCGCTGGATGAGAACTTCTATAGCGGAAGTTATGGAGAACCGCGGAATGTGATGGTGACGACGAAGTGGGAGTTTTGAGAATGTAGGCTTGTCCCCCCTCATGCACTGAGGGGGGCTGTTTTAATCAGTACCGGATCAGCGAATAAAAAATAGACATCACCCTGTGGGCATCTTCCCCATCTTTAGTCAGAATGCGCGACAAAGAAACATTCTCATTTGCAAGGTGTCCCCCATGCAGCCCGCTGCTTCCCCACGCGCTCCGATCCGTATCCTCGCCATCGAGGACGACCCGGTGTTGTCCGCCCATATCGACAGCCACCTGGGCCAACGCGGGTTTGCCGTGACGGTGCGGCATGACGCCAGTGACGTGGTCGAGCTAGTGCGCGACGGCGCCTATGACCTGGTGCTGCTGGATATCCTGCTGCCGGACAGCAATGGCCTGGAGATGCTCGCCGAATTGCGCCGGCGCCAGCGGGTGCCGGTGATTCTGATGTCGGCGCTGGGGGCCGAGCAGGACCGTATCGTCGGGTTCAGCCAGGGCGCCGACGACTACCTCCCCAAGCCGTTCAGCATGGGCGAGATGGATGTGCGCATCGACGCGATCCTGCGTCGCGTGGCCTACGAGCGGGCAGATCACAGCGGCCATGAGGCGCTGGGCCAGGCGCTTGACCTGACCTTCGATCCGCTGCGCAGCGATGTGTGCAACAACGGTGTCTGGGCGGATCTCACCAGCACCGAATACCGCATCCTCGAAACCCTGCTGCACTCGCCCAACGAAGTGCTGAGCAAGACCTTCCTTTACCAGCAGGCGCTGCACCGGGCCTACTCGATCCACGATCGCAGCCTCGACATGCACGTCAGCCATATTCGCCGCAAATTGCAGTCCATCGGCTACAGCGCCGGCCGGGTGGAGACGGTGCGCGGCGCCGGTTATGTGCTCAAACGCGTGACGCCATGACGCTGCCCGATCGCCATTCGCTGTTCTGGAAACTGGTGGGTGGCATTGCCCTGTTGAGCCTGTTGATCATCAGCCTGCACGTGGATGTCAGCCAGCGCATCGAGACCTCGACCGCCAAATTGCCTGAGCCGACCCGACAGATTCTCGCCGACTACGCACACGAGGCAGAGAGCGCCTGGACCGAAAACGGCACGCCCGGTGTGGATGAGTTTCTGGCGTCGTTAAGGGAACGAGAGGGCGTCTGGGCGGCGGTGGTCGGGCAGCATGACATGTCGTTGTCGTCACGCCCGTTACGCGGGCGCGAGCGCAAGAAACTCAACTTCATGCGAACTCTGGACTGGTCAGTGGGCCGGCCCGGTGGCACGCCGACGTTCTACATCCCGTTCAGTGACAGCGAAGCCCGGCTGGTGATGGACCTGCCGCCGCGGCTGGACCCGCGCAAGTACAACCATCTGTGGCGACTGTTGCTGGAGCGGCTGTTGCCGGCCTGCCTGGCGCTGGGTCTGGGCGTGTTGCTGTACCGCACGGTGATCGCGCCCATGGTGATTCTGCGCCGCCAGGCCAACGCCCTGAGTACCGGCAATCTCTCGGCCCGGGTCGGCACGCAACTCACTCGCCGGCGTGATGAATTGGGCGAGCTGGCGAGGGCGTTCGACCACATGGCCGGGCGCCTGGAAAACACCGTCGGCTTCCAGCGCCAGTTGCTCCGCGACCTGTCCCACGAACTGCGTACACCCTTGAGTCGTCTGCGCGTCACCGGCGAGCGCGAGCAGGACACCGTCGCGCTGCGTCAGCGTCTTGAGCGGGAAGTGCAGAGCATGGAGCGGCTGATCAACGACACCCTTGAGCTGGTCTGGCTCGACACCGAACGCCCGCTGCTGCCGCTGGAACCTGTGGATATCGGGCGCTTGTGGGAGGTGTTGTGTGAGGACGTCTGCTACGAAAGCGGCTGGCCCGCCGAGCAGTTGCACAACGACCTGCCTGCGGGCTGCGCCGTGCTCGGCAACCTCAACAGCCTGGCCCAGGCGATGGAAAACATCCTGCGCAACGCCGTGCGCCACTCGCCGCCCGGCGGGATCGTGCGCCTGGGTGGCAACCGCGATGGCGATGACTGGCACCTGTGGATCGAAGACCAGGGCCCGGGTGTGGCACCGGCCAAGCTGGAAAGCATTTTCCAGCCCTTCACCCGGCTCAACGCCGCGCGTCCCGGCGGCGACGGTTTCGGCCTGGGGCTGTCGATCGCGCGCAGTGTGGTGCAGTTGCAGGGCGGTGAAGTCTGGGCGCAAAACCGCACGCCAGGGCTGCGCGTAAACCTCAGGCTGAAAATGTATGAAATGTAAAAAAGATTTACTCTCATTTACGAATCTATAGCATTCGCGCTCGTCCCGGGCAGACTTGGGGCGAGTCGGATGTCATCGTTTTTCCATTCCTCTCGCTCCTTTTCTGCATGCCCTCATTGCGAAAGGAGCGTCGTCGATGCAACCCCGATTCAAGCTCAACCATCTTTGCCTGGCCCTGTTGGCCGCATCCCCTTCGACCCTGCTGGCCGCGCCCGACGCGCAGACCGCAGAGGCGCTGGAGCTGAGCGACACCCATGTGGTGGCCACTGCCGCGGAAGAGCTGAAGCAGGCGCCCGGCGTCTCTCTGATTACCGCTGAAGACATCAAGAAACGCCCGCCGGTCAACGACCTGTCCGAGATCGTCCGCAAGATGCCCGGCGTCAACCTCACTGGCAACAGCGCCAGCGGTACCCGTGGCAACAACCGGCAGATCGACCTGCGCGGCATGGGCCCGGAAAACACCCTCATCCTGATCGATGGCAAGCCGGTCACGTCACGCAACTCGGTGCGCTACACCCGCTCCGGCGAACGCGACACCCGTGGCGACAGCAACTGGGTGCCGGCCAACGAAGTCGAGAGCATCGAAGTCCTGCGCGGCCCGGCCGCGGCGCGTTACGGTTCCGGCTCCATGGGCGGCGTGGTCAACATCATCACCAAGCGTCCGACCCAGGCCCTGACCGGCAGCATCTCGGCCTTCACCAATCTGCCCGAAGACGACGCCGAGGGCGTGACCAAGCGCACCACCTTCAGCCTCGCCGGCCCGCTGACCGACTCGCTGACCTTCCGCGTCTACGGCAACCTGAACAAGACCGATGCCGACGACGCCGACATCAACCAGGCTCACACCGACACTGCTTCCGGTGCGTCCCTCGCCGCAGGCCGCGAAGGCGTACGCAACAAGGACGTCAACGCGCTGCTGAGCTGGGCGCTGGACAACCAGCAGACCCTCGATTTCGAAACCGGCTTCAGCCGCCAGGGCAACATCTACACCGGTGACGTCGGCACCGGCGGCACTGATTCGTTGACCCCGGGCAGCACGGTCAACCAGTGGCTCGGTCGCGAAACCAACACGATGTACCGGCAGAACTTCTCCGTCACCCACCGTGGTGACTGGGAATTCGGCACCTCGCGCCTGCTCGCGCAGTACGAGAAGACCCGCAACGATCGCCTGCTGGAAGGCCAGACCGGTTCGGTCGACGGCGATATCAGTGGCAACGACAAGTCCCTGAGCACCTACGACAGCTACCTGGTCCAGGGCCAACTGGACATCCCGCTGCAGGTGCTGGTGGCGCAGACCCTGACCCTCGGTGCCGAGTGGAATTACCAGGAACTGGACGACCCGAGCACCATGAACCGCGCCATCGGCACCACCCTGCCGAACTCCGCTGCGGGCGCGCGGGCCACCGACATGGACTCCACCATCATGGCGGTGTATGCCGAAGACAACATCGAGCTCACACCCAACTGGTACCTGACGCCGGGCCTGCGCCTGGACCACCACGACCAGTTCGGCGCCAACTGGAGCCCGAGCCTGAACACCTCGTACAAGCTCACCGATGACATCACCCTCAAAGGTGGCGTCGCCCGGGCCTTCAAGGCGCCGAACCTGTACCAGTCCAACCCCAACTACCTGTACCGCAGCAATGGCAACGGCTGTGCGCCGAGCCTGAGTTCGACGGGCTGCTACGTGGTGGGCAACGCCAACCTCGACCCGGAAATCAGCATCAACAAAGAGCTGGGCATCAGCTTTGCCCGCGACGGTTGGAGCGCCGGCCTGACCTACTTCCGCAACGACTACGAGAACAAGATCGTCTCGTCCAACGACCTCGCCGGACGCACCTCGGCCAACGAAGCGATCCTGCGCTGGGACAACGCCAAGGATGCCGTGGTCAAGGGCTGGGAAGGCAACATCGGCGTGCCGCTGCTGGGCGAGGCCGGCGAGATCCTGAGCTGGAACAGCAACCTCACCTACATGGATTCCAACGAAGACAGCGACGGCAACCCGCTGTCGGTGGTGCCGGAATACACCGTCAACACCATGCTCGACTGGCAGGTGACCCAGGCCCTGGCCCTGAGCCTGACCGGCACCTACTACGGCAAGCAGGAACCGCGCCGCTTCAACCCGACCCGTGACGTCGACGTCACCGCGCAGAACGAGCTGAAGACCCTCGATCCGTACCATGTCTGGGGTGTTGGCGGCACGTATGAAGTGAACAAGAACCTGTCGTTCGGTGCGGGCATCAACAACCTGTTCGACAAGCGCGTGTACCGCGAAGGCGCCGGCACCAGCTCGGGGGCGAGCACGTACAACGAACCGGGTCGTGCGTTCTATGCGTCGGTGACGACCAGCTTCTGATGTGACCTGCCTCCCTGGCCGCCGTGATGGTCAGGGAGGGGCATCGGGGTCGCCTGTGCTGGCCCCATCGCTGGCAAGCCAGCTCCCACAGGATCGGTGTGCGCCGGCCTGTGGGAGCTGGCTTGCCAGCGATGAGGCCAGCACAAAGCGGCCCGGCTCCGTCCTCTTTTTGATGAGGCCCCCCATGAAAACAACAACCTTCTCCTGGCCGATGCTCTCCCGCATCGTCGCCGCGATTCTGGGCGGTTACGCCTTCACCTACGCCTTCACCGCCGCCCTGGCCCGGCTGTTGCCGCTGGACAAGGTCGATGCCCTGATCAGCGCCAGCCTGCTGTCCTTCGCCGTCTACACCGCCTTTATCCTCTGGGCCTTCGCCTGCCGCAGCGCCGCCCGCGTCTGGGCCGGGCTGGCGCTGGCAGTGCCGTTGGCGGTGATCGGCTTCTGGCCGCAACTGATGGAGACCCTGAGATGAAACCGAAGACCATCACCCAATCGCTCTCGTGGATGCACACCTGGAGCGGGCTGATCTTCGGCTGGGTCCTGTTTGCGATTTTCCTGACCGGTACCCTCGCGGTGTTCGACAAGGAAATCGACGGCTGGATGCGCCCGGAAATCCCGACCCACAATCTGAGTCAGGACGAGGCCGTGCAGCGCGGGCTGGATTACCTGCAACGCAATCATCCCGGCGCCAGCGCCTGGAATATCGGCCTGCCTGGCGAGCGTTCGCCGAACCTCACCGTTTCCGCCGGCGAGCAGCGCCGTGGCGGCGGCACCGCGCTCGACCCACACACCGGCGAGCCGCTGGACGTGCGCGAAACCGCGGGCGGCGGTTTCTTCTTCCGCTTCCACTTTACCCTCAACCTACCGCGCAACATCGGCATCTGGGTGGTCGGGCTGGCGGCCATGGCGATGCTCGCGGCGCTGATCAGCGGCATCGTTATCCACAAGAAATTCTTCAAGGAGTTCTTCACCTTCCGCCCGGCCAAGGGCCAGCGCTCCTGGCTCGACGCGCACAACGCCACGGCCGTGCTGGTGCTGCCCTTCCACCTGATGATCACCTACACCGGGCTGGTGATTTTCTACCTGATCTATATGCCGGCGGCGTCCGACGCGCTGTTCGATGGCGATCGCGATGCGCTGAACCGGGCCTTGCGCGGCATGCCGGCGGCGCAACATGCGGCGCCGGCAAACGCTGCTCAGCAGGGGCAGTCGCGCGGCGAACATGCGGGCGGCGGACGCGGCGGTGAGGCGGGCAGGGCCCGTGGTGAAGCGGCACCGTTGACCCCCTTGGCGCCGCTACTCGCCGAGGCGGAAAAGGCCATGGGCCCGTTGTCCGGGTTGTCGATCCAGAACCCTGGGCGCAGCGACGCGCGTATCGAAGTACGGCCGATCCTCGGCAACCGCATCGAACTGACCAAGGGTCAGAGCATGGTCTTCGACGGCGTCAGCGGCAAAGTGCTGCGCGCGCCCGCCGAGAGCCGCCCGAGCCTGCTGACCCAGCGTGTGATGTCCGGCATGCACTTCGCCCAGTTCGGCGGTTATCCGATGCGCTGGCTGTACTTCCTTTGTGGCCTGGCGAGTTGCGCGATGATCGCGACCGGACTGGTGCTGTTCACCGTCAAGCGCCGCCGCCGACACGACAGCGAAGGCGCCCTCGGCGCGCTGCTCTACCATGTTGCCGAGCGGCTCAACGTCGCCGTGGTGGCCGGCCTGTCGCTGGCCTGCATCGGCCTGCTCTGGGCCAACCGCCTGCTGCCGGTGGAACTGGCGCAGCGCGGCGGCTGGGAGGTGCGGGTGTTCTTCCTGATCTGGCTGGCGACCCTCGGCCACGCCATCGTCCGGCCATGGCTGCGTGCCTGGCAGGAACAGCTCGGCCTGGCGGCGCTGCTGTGCCTGACCCTGCCGTTGCTGAACTTCCATACCGTCAACCGTGGCGACTTCATCCTCCTGGAAATCACCACCGTACTGATCGGCGCCTTGCTCGGCGGGTGTTGCTGGAAACTCGGCCAGCCGCCCAAGGAACGCCCCGCCCGGCGCGCCGCGAGCGCCAGCCTGGAGGTGAATTGAGATGAGCATCGCGTTATCTACAGGCTGGCTGCTGGCCTACAGCGGCATGCTGGGTTTGTGCCTGGGGCTGGAACGGCACTTCAAGCAGGTCTGGCAGCGCGTCCCCTCGCTGATGCTGAGTCGTGCGCTGCGGGTTGGCGGCTGGTTGGCGCTGTTGGCCAGCTTCGCCGCGAGTGTCGCGGCCTGGGGCTGGGCGATGGGACCGATTGGCTGGTTCGGGCTGATCTCGTTGGCAGGGCTGGCGCTGGTGCTGTTGTTGCCGTATCG
Source organism: Pseudomonas huaxiensis (assembly GCF_003231275.1). Taxonomy (GTDB): domain Bacteria; phylum Pseudomonadota; class Gammaproteobacteria; order Pseudomonadales; family Pseudomonadaceae; genus Aquipseudomonas; species Aquipseudomonas huaxiensis. Next base: position 21,030 of record NZ_QKVL01000015.1, on the reverse strand, counting down.
GGCGCGAACGGCGGTGTGGCTGGCTGTTGCGGGGTGGCCGTTGTTGGGAGGTGTGGTTGTCTTCTAACGAAGCATTTTCTAATGATCACTAATCTAGTCAGAAAGCCGTTTTTATCGACTCTTTGACCAGGTTTCTGGTCATTCGAACCTGCTGGCTGACCACACTGATCACGGTGCCATGGTTGTCACGGATTCCCGAGAAGGCACTGCCGGCGTCTGCACCTCGAACCACTGCGGCCACGAACTCTGATGCCGTCCACCCACTTCCACGCAGGGAATCAGCCGCTCGCTCAATACCGTTGTCTGCCCGACGGCTTTGGCGATGCGGTACTTGATGCTGTGAATGCACTCCCGGTCGCCAAACTCGCAACGGTTCAGCTGGGTGCCGCCGCAAGGCCCGTTGGCCAGGCCTTTCGGGCAGGTTTCCGGGCAGGTGTAGAGGGTGTCTTCAAGGCGACAGCGGCCGCAGGTGTCGCACCCCACCAAGGGCCTTTTCAGGCTGCGTTCGATGCGGTGCAGCCAGCGTGCTCCCGTGGCTGTTGACCACAGCGGTCGCTGCACCGCCCAGCCGAAGGCGCGGCTCAGCAGGGTGGTGCGACTGAACAGTTGCGCGTGAAAACCGGACAGCAAGTGATAGCGGAGCTTTTCCGTGGGCGAGGCGCTGACCCGCGATTCGCCCGCGCGCCAGTCCATGCCGGGCGGATGGAACGTCACTGGCGGTACGCCCGGCATTTGCCAACTGGCGGCCCAGGCCTGTGCCCATTGCTCCGAGGTGTGGACCTTCGTTTCCCAGTGATCGAGCGCCTGTTCCAGCGCCTGCAACTGTCGCTCCTCATGGATGCCGGAGAGGTGGATGCCGGCATAGCCGATCAACCGCAGCCCGATGATCTGCAGCGCCAGCCGCTCGACGCTGCGGGCCTGGGCATGGTCTTTCGAGACGGCTTCTTCCGCCGCCATCAGCGCGTGCATCGACGGCGAAACGGTGACCCCGGCGACCTGTTCGAGCATGCTCGCCCGCCCGCGGGTGAGGCTCATGATGCAGGCCAGCAGCGGCTTGGGTGAGGGTTGTCGGCTCATCCAGTCGAAGGCTTCGCGGAACTTGTCCATGTCGAAACCCAGTTGCAGGGTCATGAAGTCCGCGCCTGCGGCCAGCTTCTTTTCGGCCTTGAAATACTGCGCGCCGCCTTCTTCCTCGCGGTACTTGAACGGGTTGAGGGCGGCGCCGAGCAGCCAGTCCGGCCGCGCCTGACGAACGATCTGCAACGCCGGTACCGATTCCAGGTAGCGCACCGACTGTTGGCCGGGTTCGTGGCCCGGCAGGCGGTCGCCGGTGAGCATCAGCAACTGGTCGAGGCCGAGGGCGTCCATCCGTTCCAGTTGCGCCAGCAGGTCCTGGCGCTCGCGGTTCTTGCCGGAGAAGTGCAGCAGGGCGGGGATGGGCCGGGTGAGGGTGGTGAAGGCTTCTTCGGGCGACAGGTCGAACGCGCTGCCCACGCGATCGCCGATGGCCGCGATCATTGGCCAGCCGCGGAACTCGCTACGCGCCATCACCTGTTCGAACGCGGCAAAACGCTGCGGCTTGGGCACGAACTCCATGACGCACACGAACTGCTTTTGCCGTAGCGCCTGTTTCAACACATTCATGATTTCTCGTTACCCGCGCGGGCTGACCGTGCGGCCATTCTGGACCATGTTGGCGGCGAGTCCATGCCCGAGACCGTACGAAACTGATTTGAAAAAGACATCCCCGGAAAAACAGAACATGAGTGAATCTCTAGATCATCGTTAAGAAAATGAGTTTGTCTCATTTAATGCGAATCCCGACAATTCCCTCATTCATTTTTAGGGTGAGGGAACTACACATGGCTTTGGCACATAACCTGGGCTTTCCACGCATCGGACGCGACCGTGAACTGAAAAAGGCACAGGAAGCGTTCTGGAAAGGCGAACTGGATGAAGCCGGTCTGCGCGCTGTTGGCCGCGATCTGCGCGCCAGCCATTGGCAGGCACAGAAAGACGCCGGTATCGAGCTGCTGCCGGTCGGCGACTTCGCCTGGTACGACCAGGTGCTGACCCACTCGCTGACCTTCGGCGTGATCCCCGAGCGCTTCCGCAGCCACGGCGATGCCAAGCCGACCCTGCAGACCCTGTTCGCCATGGCCCGTGGCGTCAGTGGCGGTTGTTGCGGCGGCGCCCATGCCCAGGAAATGACCAAGTGGTTCGACACCAACTACCACTATCTGGTGCCTGAGTTCAGCGACGATCAGCAGTTCGAACTGAGCTGGGAGCAACTGTTCGATGAAGTCGAAGAAGCCAAGGCCCTGGGCCATGCGGTCAAGCCGGTGGTGATCGGCCCGCTGACCTACCTGTGGCTGGGCAAGACCAAGGGCGTCGAGTTCGACAAGCTCGATCTGGTCGATCGCCTGTTGCCGCTGTACGACCAGATTTTCAATCGCCTGGCCGAACAGGGCGTAGAGTGGGTGCAGATCGATGAGCCGATTCTGGTCCTCGACCTGCCGCAGGATTGGAAGAATGCCTACGAGCGCGTTTACAACATCCTGCAGCGGGCGCCGCTGAAGAAGATGATCGCCACCTACTTCGGTGGCCTGGAAGACAACCTCGGCCTGGCCGCCAATCTGCCGGTGGAGGGCCTGCACATCGATCTGGTCCGCGCGCCGGAGCAGTACCCGACCATCCTCGATCGTCTGCCGGCTTACAAAGTGTTGTCCCTGGGTGTGGTCAACGGCCGTAACGTCTGGCGCTGCGACCTGGAAAAAGCACTGGACGTCCTGCGCCACGCTGCGGCTCGCTTGGGTGACCGTCTCTGGGTCGCGCCGTCCTGCTCGCTGCTGCACAGCCCGGTGGACCTGGGCCGCGAAGACAAGCTGGATACCGAGCTGAAAAGCTGGCTGGCCTTCGCCGTGCAGAAATGCCAGGAAGTCGCTGTGCTGACCAAGGCCATCAACGAGCCGGAAGCTGCTGACGTGATTACTGCCCTGGCACAGAGCCATGCCGTGCAGGCCAGCCGCGCCGCCTCGCCCCGTATTCACAAGCCAGCGGTACAGGCGCGTCTGGCGGCGATCAAACCTGCTGACAGCCAGCGCCTTTCCGCTTTCGAACAGCGCATCGCCAAGCAACGTGCCGGCCTCGATCTGCCCGCGTTCCCGACCACCACTATCGGTTCTTTCCCACAGACTTCGGCGATCCGCCTGGCGCGGCAGTCCTTCAAGCAGGGCAAGCTGACCGAGTCCGATTACGTCGAAGCGATGCAGAGCGAGATCCGCCACGCCGTGCAGATCCAGGAGCAACTGGGCCTCGACGTGCTGGTGCACGGTGAAGCCGAGCGCAACGACATGGTCGAGTACTTCGCCGAGCAGATCGACGGCTATGTCTTCACCCGTTTTGGCTGGGTGCAGAGCTACGGTTCGCGCTGCGTGAAACCGGCAGTGATCTTCGGTGACCTGAGCCGTCCGAAAGCCATGACCGTCGAGTGGATTCGCTACGCTCAGGGCCTGACCGACAAAGTGATGAAGGGCATGCTGACCGGCCCGGTGACTATGCTGATGTGGTCATTCCCGCGGGAAGACGTGAGCCGTGAAGTCCAGGCGCGGCAGTTGGCGCTGGCGATCCGCGACGAAGTGGTGGACCTGGAAGCCGCCGGCATCAAGATCGTGCAGATTGACGAAGCCGCCTTCCGCGAAGGCCTGCCGCTGCGCCAGAGCGCGTGGGGACATTATCTGGATTGGGCGACCGAAGCCTTCCGCCTGTGCGCCTCAGGTGTGCGTGACGAAACCCAGATCCACACCCATATGTGCTACAGCGAGTTCAACGACGTGATTGAGTCGATCGCCGCGATGGACGCCGACGTCATCACCATCGAGACCTCACGTTCGGACATGGAGTTGCTGGAGGCCTTCGAGAAGTTCGACTACCCGAACGAGATCGGCCCGGGCGTCTACGACATCCACTCGCCACGCGTGCCGGCCAAGGAAGAGATCGTCAAACTGCTGCGCAAGGCGGCGAAGCGGATTCCGGCGGAGCGTCTGTGGGTCAACCCGGACTGCGGGCTGAAGACGCGGGGCTGGCCAGAGACCGAGGCGGCGCTGGTGAACATGGTGGCGGCGGCGCGGGAGTTGCGGGGGGATAAGTCGTTGGTCTGATTGGCTTTGTTGTACCGAAAAGGTCTCATCGCTGGCAAATACCGCTCAAACCGCATAATGCCTGTCAGTTAAACCCATTGGGGCCGCTTTGCAGCCCTTCGCGAGCAAGCTCGCTCCTACAGTGTAGGAGCGAGCTTGCTCGCGAAGGGCCTCAACAGGTTTAACTGACTGGCATTACCCAAACCGCCGGCTTTTTTGTTTGTTACTTCTCAGCCACCTGCAGCACCTTGAACGATTCGATTAGCCACTGGACGCTGGCCTCAAAGTGACCAGCGCACCGTCATCATCGCGTTGCGTGGGTCGCCATAGACGTTGAAACCGTTCCACGTATTGCTGTTGATGCTCTGGTAATACTTCTTGTCGAACACGTTGTTGACGTTCAGGCGCAGGTCGACGTTCTCCGAGACTTTGTACCCCGCCATCAGATCGACAATGCGGTACGCCTTCTGCTCGATGCGGTAGCCACTGCCCTGGTTGTAGATGGTGTTCTGGGCCGTGATGCCGCCACCGATCCGCCAGCGCTCGAACTCACCCGGCAGCTGGTACGTGGTGCTGGCCTTGAACAGATGGCGGGGCAAGTCGCTGGCGAACAGCCGGCCTTCGTTATCCGCGTTGGCATCCTTGCGGTATTTGGCCGAGTTGTAGGTGTAGCCGGCTGCCATTTGCCAGCGCTCGGTCAGCGCTCCGGTGACTTCCAGTTCTATACCTTCGCTGCGCACCTCGCCTGATGCCTGGTAGCAGGAAACGCCGGCCGGTGACTGGCAGACCCCCGGGGTATTGATTACAGAGGCGCGGTTTTCCTGGTCGATACGGAAGATCGCGGCACTGGCGTTCAAAGCCCCATTGAGGTACTCGGCCTTGATGCCGGCTTCGTAGTTCTTGCCAACGATCGGCTTGATCGCCTTGTTATCGGCATCCACTACACCCTGGGGGGTGAAGATGTCGGTGTAGCTGACATACACCGAGTAGGTGTCGTTGAGGTCGTAGATCAGGCCGGCGTACTTGGTCAGGTTGCGTGTGACGTCGTACTGGCTGGATGTCGGGTTGACGCCGGCGATGTTGCTGGCGTTCTTGATCTCGTAGTCGTACCAGTCCAGGCGTCCGCCAAGGATCAGGTGCAGCGGGTCGGCCAGGCTGAAACGGCCAGTGATGTAAGTACCGGTCTGTTCGGTTTCGCTCTGCTGTTGCCAGGCGCCCATGTTGAACATGGGGATGGGCGTGACGTGGGGGTTCCAGTTGTAGATGTCGATATTCGACGCCGACCGTACCGTGGTGCCATTGCCGTTGAAGTTCTCTTTGCGGCGGCTTGCGCCGACTACCAGTTCATGTTCCCGGTCGAACAACTGGAAAGGCCCGCTGGCAAACATGTCGTAGCTGGTCTGGTCGTTGGTGTATTTGAACTTGCCCGTCATCTGGTCGAAGCTGCCGTCGACCGCGCCCGCAGTGACATAGGACGCCAGCAGATCAACCTTCGACCACATCTTGGTGGCGGCTATGCGCAGTTTCCAGCCGTTGTCGAAGCGGTGTTCCAGCTCGCTGAAGAGGCTGTTGTTGTCCTGGTCCCAGCGGCCCCAATCGTTGCCCAGGTAGGTGGAGCGCGACAGGTTCAGATCACCGCCATCGCTGGCCGTGGGAACGCCGCCCCATGAAGTGTTGTTGTTCAGGTTCTGGTTCGAGGCGCCCAAGGTCAGGGTGGTGCTATCGCTCAGGTCAGCCTCGCCAATGGCGTAGAACAGGGCATGTTCTTTGTTCACCACATCCTGGAAGCTGTCTTTGACCTGATAGCTTGTCACCGCACGGCCGCGCAGGCTGCCGCTGTCGTTGAGGGCGCCGGAGGCATCCAGTTCGCCACGGTAGTCATCCCAGGTTCCGGCAGAGCCGGTAACGCTGACCTGGGCGTCGCGGGTTGGCCGCTTGCGCACCAGGTTGATGGCAGCTGAAGGGCTACCGGAACCGGTCATCAAGCCAGTGGCACCCCGCACCACTTCGACCCGATCGAGCATGGCAGTGTCGGCGGCGGCAATGGTGTCGCGGGCCGTGTAACTGGACACCGTGGTCGGCAGGCCGTCGTACATGATGTTGTCGACCTGAAAGCCACGGGCGTAGTAGGTCGGGCGCTCGGGGCCGTCTTTTTCCACGGTGATTCCGGGGACGTCTCTGATCACATCGTGCAAGTCCTGCATGCCCCGGTCATCCATGCGCTGGCGGGTGACGACCGACACCGATTGTGGCGTCTCGCGCATCGTCAGGCCCAGCTTGGTGGCGGAGTGCATCGGACCGGTCGTGTAAGAGCCGGTATTTTCCGTCGTGGCGCCCAGGACTACGCCGTTGATGTTGGTGGCGCCGAGTTCCAGCGTCGAACCGCTTTGCGTTTTGACCAGGCTGTAGCGTCCCGTCCCCTCCTGGCGTGCCTGCATCCCGCTGTTGGCCAGCAGCCGTGCGATGCCTTCATCGAAGGAATATCGACCTTTGATGCCCGCCGTCACCAACCCTTCAGTTTGCGTTGAGCCAAACGACAAGGTCACGCCGCTGGCCGCCGCGAACTGGGTGAGCGCTGCATCCAGTGGCCCTGCAGCAATGTTGTACTCGATTTGCTCACTGGCCTGTTGCGCCCAGGCGGGGAGGGCAAGGGTGGTGGCGCACAGGGCCCCGCCGAGGCTGATGCTCAACAACCTGGAATGAAGGCCCAGCCGCAAAGCGGTTTTATTCAGGGGACGTGGGTGGCTCATGCATGACTTCCTATGCCGTTGCAGTAAAGGCGGCTGATGGACCGCTCTACTGATGAGCCGAACGAAAAATGGAATCGGCAAGATGAATCATTCGCTTGTCTGCACGCCGGTTTTGCGCCTACGGCTCGACCCGCGCCCAGTACCTCGAAACATGGCGCACCTTCACGGGCAGCGAAACCGGCAAGTTGGCCAGGACACCCTCGATATCGTCCAGGCGGAACGCACCGGAAATTCTTAAATCGGCGACTTCAGCAGCGCACCCCAGATAGCCGGGGCGGTAACGCGCCAGTTCGCGGATGAAGTCCTCAAGGCGCCAATTGAGGGCCACCAGCAAGCCTTGTGTCCAGGCGCTGCTGCCCGTGGTGGAGGGGCGCAAGTTGCCGATCTGGGATGCGCCGAAGGTCAGTGCCCAGCCTTCTTCTACCCGCTGCACGAGGTGTGGTGCGTCGCGGGTGCTGACTTCTACCGCGTGTTTTTCAACTTCGACGGTGCTGAAGCCTGGCAACAGACGCACATCGAAGCGGGTACCCAGGGCGAGCACCTTGCCGTGGGGCGTCTGGACTGACAAAGGGCGCGAGGGTGACGGGTCGGATGCGGTGGTCAGCAGGATTTCGCCCTGGCGCAGAAGAATCAGCCGCTCTCGTTCGGTGTAGGCGATATCGACTTGGGTGTCGGTGTTCAATTCCAGGCTGCTGCCATCAGGCAGCGTCACTTGCCGTCGCTGCCCGGTGCGGGTAGCGAAGTCTGCGCTGTAGGGGGAGCTGCGATAGCCTGCGAAGGTTGCCGCGCCAGCAGCCAGCAACACCAGCAGCTTGAGACCCTGGCGTCTCTGTACGCCCATCTGGGACAGCACGGGCAAGGCGACATCCCGGGGAACGCCGCGTAGTTGTTGCTGGAGTTTTTCGACCTTGGCCCAGGCGCTGGCATGCTCGGGGTCGGCGGCGAGCCATTCTTGCCACGCGAGGTGCTGGGCGGGGCTGACGTCGCTATCGTTGAGCGTCAGGTACCACTGCACCGCCGCTTGCAAGTGTGCCTTGGCGGGTGGACGTGCAGAGGGCGCGCTCAATCGTCCATCAGCAGAATGCATTGCATCAGCGCCTTGCCCAGGTGGTTCTTTACCGTGGTCACTGACAGGCCCAACTGCTTGCCGACCTGCACATAGCTAAGGCCTTCGAGTTGGACCATGAGGAAGATCTGCCGGGTTCGCATGCCCAGGCCGTCGAGCAGACGGTCGATGGCCAACAACGATTCGATAATCATGTGGTAGGTTTCCGGGGAAACCTGAAGTGATTCCGGCCGCGCGGCCAGCACTTCCAGATACGCCAGCTCAAGGGCTTTGCGCCGTGCCTTGTCAATCAGCAGGCCGCGAGCGATGGTCACCAGATAATGGCGTGGTTCGCGCAGAACGGGTAGTTGGCGCAGGGTCAGCATACGCATGAAGGTATCTTGGGCCAGGTCCGCTGCGTCGGCGCTATTGCCGGTGCGGGTGCGTAACCAGCCCTTTAGCCAGCCGTGGTGCTCGCCGTAAAGATGCTCGATATCCAGTGGTGCTGACGTGTTGATCCCGGCGTCCATAAGAACGATCGCTACAAATGATAATATCTCTCATTATTATCCATGTAACGATTTATGACAATCGGGCATCCGTTTCTGGGGAGCGCAGCGCTTTCACCGCAATGGCTCGGGCAAGGAGGGGCTGACAGTCAGGCACAAAAAAGCCCGCGCAAGGCGGGCTTTTCTGTTTGCCTCAAAATTGCTTTCGCAACTTCAGGGCGGGGTATGGTGGCTACACAGGGACTTGAACCCCGGACCCCAGCATTATGAATGCTATGCTCTAACCAACTGAGCTATGTAGCCAAGTGGCGCGCATTATTCGCCTGAAACGAATATCTGTCAACACTCTATTTCAAAAAATTTTGCGCGCTATCAACCGCTTAGCCGAATGCGGCGTCAGAAGTCGTATTTGAAGCCGGTCATGAGGCTGCGCGGCGTGCCGTAGTTGCCGTAGCTGCTGGTCATGCTGAAGTATTTTCGGTCGAACACGTTGTCCAGGTTCACCGTCGCACTCAGGTTCTGGCTGATCTGGTAGCGCGCCATCAGGTTGGTCACGGCGTAGCTGCCTTGGGTGAAGGTGTGCAGGTCGTTGCCCACCTTGCTCTGCCAGTTCACGCCGCCCCCCACCGTCAGTTTGTCCAGCGCGCCCGGCAGGCGGTAGCTGGTGTAGGTCTTCAGGCTGTGTCGCGGCAGGATGGTGTAGATGCGCTGGTCATCCTTGTCCGTGGTGGTGGTGTAGACGTAACCTGCCGCCGCTTGCCAGCCTTCTGCCAATTCGCCGCTGAGCTCGAGTTCCACACCTCTGGAGGTGGTGTCCTGCTCGGCCGAGTACACGTTGTCATGCTGCCAGATGGCGAGGTTGTCTTGCTCCAGCTTGAACACGGCCAGGCTGGAGTTCAGCTTGCCGTCCAGGTGGCTGCCCTTGATGCCGATCTCGTAGCCCACGCCTTCCATCGGGTCGAACGGTTTGTTGTCTTCGTCGCGTACCCACGAACCCTGCGGGCTGAAGATCTTGGTGTAGCTGGCGTAGACCGACCAGGTGTCGTCCAGGTCGTAGACCACCCCGGTGTACGGGATGAACACGCCGGTTTCCTTGCGATTGACCTCGGTCTTGGGCGCGTCGTAGGGGGTGTCCTCGGTGTCGCGTTTCCAGTCGATCACCCGGCTGCCGAGGATCAGTTTCAGGTCGTCGGTCAGGTTCAGGCGCGTGGTGGCGTAGGCGGCGTACTGGTTTTCTTCCATGCGCGACTTGCCGGATTCGGTGAACTCCGGTTTGAGCTGCCTGCCATCCCAATCAAAGATATTGCCCACCGCCGCATCCGGCGTGGCGTTGTAGTCATAGCGCCAGCCGCCCCAGCTCGGCACGTGCTCGCGGTACTGCGACAGGGTCACGCCGGTGATCAGCTCATGCTCGCGCCCCAGCAGGCTGAACGGGCCGGTCAGGTAGGCGTCGAGGTTGTTCTGGCGCGGGGTGCCGGAAAAACGCACCGGCAATTGCGACAGGCCGCTGCCATCGGTGTTGAGGTTGCCCATCAGGAAGCCGAACAGCTCGTCGAACTGGTTTTCCGAATGGCTGAATTCGACCTTGCCGCTCCAGCCGTTGCCCAGTTGATGTTCGATCGAGGCGAAGAAGCTGGTCTGCACGTGGTCGTTGTAGGACCAGGTCGGCGCGCTGTTGATCGACCGGCTCAGGTTGGTTCGCTCGCCCGTGGCGAAGCGGGTGGGCAGGCCGGTGCGCAGGGGCGAGTCGACGTCGGTGCGCTGGTAGCTGAAGCCCGCGGTCAGCAGGGTGTCTTCGCTCAGGTCGAATTCGGTGATGCCGTAGAGCGTCTGGGCATCGAGCTTGTAGCGATCGACCCAGGCGTGCTCGCTCTTGATGTCCGCCACCAGCCGCCCGCGCACGTTGCCGCTTTCATTCAGCGGGCCGGAAACATCGAAGCCGCCGCCGTAGCGATCCCAGTTACCGACCGAGCCGGTGATGCTGGCCTGGCTTTCATAGGTCGGACGCTTGCGGATCAGGTTGATGGTCGCCGACGGGTTGCCCATGCCGCTGATCAGGCCGCTGGCGCCACGGACCACTTCGACGCGGTCGTACATGGCCATGCTCTGGGTGTAGTTGTCCATGCGTGCGACGGTGGGCACGCCGTCGATTTCGTAGTTCTGCACCGCAAAGCCACGGGACCAGTAGGCGTCGCTTTCCGCGCCGAGCCCGTCACGGGTGACGATGATCCCGGGGGTGGCTTCCAGTGCGTCGGACAGGTTGGTCAGGCGCTGGTCATCCAGGCGCTGGCGGGTCATCACGGTCAGCGACTGCGGGGTTTCCTTCGGGCTGAGGTTGAGCCGCGTCGAGCTGCTGGAGGAATAAGTGGTGTACAGCCCGGTGCCTTCGGTGGTCGAACCCGGCGCCTTGCCGGAAATGCTCAGGGCATCCAGTTGCAGGCTGCCGCCGCCGAGGTTTATCGGCAGGTCGAGGAGGAAGCTGTTGGCGTTGGGTTGGGTCAGCCGCGCGCCGGTGCCTTCGGTGAGGCGCTGGATGGCCTCGTCGGCGCTGAGCCGGCCTTGCACGCCGGGCGAACGCAGGCCGCCGACCTGGCTGCTCTGGTAGATCACCTGATAGCCGCTCTGCGCGCTGAACTGGTCGAGCGCATCCGCCAGCGGCTGGGCGCCGATGGTGAAGTCGAAACGCTGGGCCTGGGCTTCGCGGGTGCTGGTCTCGGCGGCCAGCAGGGTGCCGGCCGGCAACGCGGTGACCAGGGTCGCGGCCAGGATGGCGCGGGCCAATGGCAAGCGTTTGAAGGTGAAATCGAATGGGTACTGCATAGGTCTTCCCCCAAGAATACAAATGGTAATGCTTCTTATGTGGAGGTGTGACGCAGCAGGTTCTGGAATTACCGGACGCCCGCGAAAAAAATTCTCAGCGCACGATCAGCCAGCGTCCGGCGAGGGCGTCAGCGCGTAATTTCTGACTGCTGAGCAGAGCGTCGAGGGCGTTGTCGGCCTGGTCGAGGTTGAAGCTGCCGCTGACCAGACGCTGGCCGGCAGTGGCGTCGAGCAACAGCAAGGATTGCCCCTGATAATCGGCCAGCCGCTGAAGGACGTCGCGCAGCGGTACATCACGAACGCGCAACTGACCGTCGCGCCAGGCCAGCAGGCGTTCGGCATCCACCGCTTGCGGCGGATCGATCTGCTCGCCGTGCACCGTCAGGCGCTGGCCAGGAATGAGGACCTGGGTCTGGGTGCCGGCGAGCACTTGCACCTTGCCGCTTTCCAGCACCACTTCATCGACCCCGTCGCTGCGCGCGACCGAGAAACGGGTGCCGAGCACCCGCACCTGGGCGTCATCGACGTTGACCACGAACGGCCGGCCATCGTGTTTCACCTCCAGGAACAGCCGCCCCTGACGCAGGTGCAGCGTTCGAATCGCGCCGTTCAGTTCGACATCCACGGCGCTGTTGCTGTCCAGGCGCAGTTGCGAGCCATCGGCCAGGGTGAAGCTGCCGCGTTCCCCGGCGCGGGTGGCGTAGTCGCTGTTCAGGCGTTGCAGGGCCGGCCATTGCAGCCAGGCAACACCCGCCGCCAGCAGCAGGCAGGCGGCGGTCGCCAACTGAGGCCAGCGCTTGCCGCGCACGCGCTCGGCTTTACGCACTCGCCGGGCCGGCAGCTCAAGCACCTGCCACAGCGATTCGACCTCGGCGAACGCCCGCGCGTTTTCCGGCGTCTCGCGCCACTGCTCGAACGCTTGTCGCTCGGCCGAGCTCAGGTCCTCGGCGCGCAGCCGGGTGAACCAGTCCAGCGCTTGTTGCGCGGGATCGGCGGCGAGGTCGGCGGAAGAGGGCGAGACGGTCATGACGATTCGGTCTGGTTGCGCGCATGCAAGGCGGCGGCTGCGCAGTGGCTCAAGGCTTTGTTCAAGTGACGCTCGACGGCGCGGGGCTCCAGGCCCAGCTTCGCGGCGATGTCCTTGTAGCTCATTTGCTCGACCCGGGCCAGCAGAAAAACCTCGCGAGTCGGTGAGGGCAGGCCGTCGATCAGCCGCTCCAGATGCGCCAGGGTGTTGCCCGCCACGGCGCTGCGCTCCGGGCTGGTTTCGGTGAGCAATTGTTCCAGCGCCTGTTCGTCATTGACCCCGCGGACCTGATTGCGGCGGGCGTGGTCGATGCTCAGGTTGCTGGCGATGCGGTACAGGAAGGCGCGCAGGTTGCCGACGTCGCCGCGCTCGCTGTGCATCAGACGGATAAAGGCATCCTGCAGCAGGTCGCTGGCGGTCTCGCGGCAGCGCGTGCGGCGGGTGAGAAAGGCCATCAGCTCGCTGCGGTGGCGCTGGTAGAGGCCCGCCAGGCTTCGGTCTTCCTGATCCTCGGACATGCTGGGCGCCGCGCAGGTGAAGTGAGCGGCGATGCTAACGTTATTGAGAATTGTTCACAAGCAGGTGCTCGGTAAAAAGAATAGTGCGCTTGCTAACGATTTCGCCATAATCGGATCCTTTCCTGCCCTCCGATGGATGTTGTCCCATGTCCTCAAGTACCGCCGCGCCAACCGCGTCCGCTGCCAGCCAGAGCAGCCCGCTGGTGATGCGCATCATCGCCGCCTGCGCCCTGGCGCACCTGATCAACGACCTGATCCAGGCGGTGCTGCCGTCGATCTATCCGCTGCTCAAGGCCAACTATGACCTGAGCTTCGCCCAGGTCGGCCTGATCACCCTGACCTTCCAGATCACTGCCTCGCTGCTGCAACCGGCGGTGGGTTTCTACACCGACCGCAAGCCCATGCCCAACCTGCTGCCGCTCGGCACCTTGTGCACCCTGGTGGGCATCGTGATGCTGGCCTATGTCGGCAGCTTCCCGATGATTCTGCTGGCCGCCGGGCTGGTGGGCATCGGCTCATCGACCTTCCATCCAGAAACCTCGCGCATCGCCCGGCTTGCCTCGGGCGGGCGCTATGGCCTGGCCCAGTCGACCTTCCAGGTCGGCGGCAACGCCGGTTCGGCGTTCGGCCCGCTGCTGGCGGCGGCGATCATCATTCCGTTCGGCCAGGGCAATGTCGCCTGGTTCGGCCTGTTCGCCGTGGCGGCAGTGATCGTGACCTACGGCCTGAGCCGCTGGTACCGCGAGCACCTCAACCTGTTCAAGGCCAAGGCCGGCCAGGCCGCGACCCACGGCCTGTCCCGCGGGCGGGTGATCGGCGCGCTGGTGGTACTGGGGCTGCTGGTGTTCTCCAAGTACTTCTACATGTCCAGCCTGACCAGCTACTACACCTTCTACCTGATCGAGAAGTTCGACCTCTCGGTGGGCAGTTCGCAATTGCACCTGTTCCTGTTCCTCGGGGCAGTGGCGGCCGGCACCTTCTTTGGCGGGCCGATCGGCGACCGCATCGGCCGCAAGGCGGTGATCTGGTTCTCCATCCTCGGCGTGGCGCCGTTCACCCTGGCGCTGCCGTACGCGGACCTGTTCTGGACCAGCGTGCTCAGCGTGATCATCGGCTTCATCCTCGCCTCGGCGTTCTCGGCGATCGTGGTGTACGCGCAAGAGCTGGTGCCGGGTAATGTCGGCATGATCGCCGGGGTGTTCTTCGGCCTTATGTTCGGCTTCGGCGGCATCGGCGCGGCGCTATTGGGTTACCTCGCGGACATCCACGGCATCGAGTACGTCTACTACCTGTGCTCGTTCCTGCCGCTGCTGGGGATTCTGGCGATCCTGCTGCCGTCCACGAAGAAGCGCTGACAGGCCTGAAGCGCCACGTTACGTCGGATTTGCCGGGTGAGGCTCCGATCCAGTAACGTGGCGCTTTGCAATCGCCCGGTTGTTCTCCGAAGTAGCCCCTATGCCCAACGCCCCCGATCCTGAGCCACTCCCCGAAGCACAGGAAGTCCTGCGCCTGCGGGAAATCATCGCGCACAACTCCGACTGGCTCTGGGAAGTGGACAGCCAGGGGCGCTACACCTTCTGCTCCGAGCACAGCCGGCAGATGCTCGGCTTCGCGCCGAGCGAGGTGCTGGGCAAGACACCGTTCGATTTCATGCCACCGGACGAAGCCGCGCGGGTCGGGGCGATCTTCGGCGGGATCGTTGCCGAGCAGCGTCCTTTCGCCGGGTTGATCAACCGCAATATCCGTTCCGATGGCCGCCTGGTGGTGCTGGAAACCAGCGGCGTGCCGCTGTTCGACGCGCAGGGCAACTTCACCGGCTACCGCGGCATCGACCGTGACGTCACGCCCGGCATCGGCCCGCTGGACCGCCGCGAAGTGCAGCTCGAAGCGCTGTACGCCGCAGCGTCCGTGGCGTTGGGGCTGGTGGACCGGCAGGGCGTGCTGGTCAACGTCAACCGGGCTCTGGGCCAACTGCTCGGCGGCGATGCCGCGCAACTGGTCGGTCAGCCGCTGCCCGCGCTTTTGCCCGTCGAGCAACTGGACCTGGCGCAGTGCCTGGCTGATCTGGAGCGCGACCAGGTGCTGGCCGACCGTGAAGTGAACTGGCAGGGCCGCACCTACCTGATGAAAGTCGGTGCGGTGCGCGACCTCGACAACGAAGTCCTCGGCCTGACCCTGGCCCTCAGTGACATCACCGAACAATGCCTGATGCGCCAGGCCCTGGCCGAAACCAATGCGCAACTGGCCGAGGCCAACGCGCGCCTGCAGGCGCTGGCCAGCGAAGACTTCCTCACCGGCTTGCCCAACCGCCGTCGCTTCGACGAGGCGCTGCTGCAGGAAAAGGCCCGCTCTCGCCGCGAAAGCCGGCCGCTGTCGCTGCTGATGGTGGACGTCGACCACTTCAAGGTGTTCAACGATCACTACGGCCATCAGGCGGGCGATGAATGCCTGCGCAAAATCGCCATGCTGCTCGGCCAGTCCTTGCTGCGCCCGGGGGATCAGGTCTGCCGTTATGGCGGCGAAGAGTTCGCGGTGATCCTTCCCGACACCGACGCCCATGGCGCGCGCACTGTCGCTCGCGAGCTGTGCCAGGAAATCTATGACGCCAATCTCAGCCACGTCGACAGCCCGCTGGGCCGGGTTACCCTGAGCATCGGCAGTGCCAGCCACGACCCTGGCCGCCCGGGCCAGAGCGTGGCGCTCACGGCACTGCTGCGGGTGGCGGATCTGGCGCTGTACCGCGCCAAGCAGGAGGGCCGTAATCGCCTGGTGGTGGGCATGGCGCCTGACGAAGATGCCATGCCGTCGCGGCTTTCGTGACCGGGTCGACCGCTCGACCAGTGGCCGATTGACGGCACCGAAGCCCATGGCCTAGAGTGCCGGCCCTCTCCAGTCCTTCATCGCTGTAGCCGAACCATGATCTGCGTGACTTCTCCCTTCACCGCTCAACTGCCCGTCGTCCGGGCCGTTCGTCGTGACTGGCCGAGTGACACGGTGCTCAAGCGCCGGCGCAGCGTGCTGTTCGCCTTCACCTTCTCGCCACACCGCACCCTCCGCTGACCTCTCGCGGGCCGCTTCCGGTCCGTCCGTGTTTTTGTCATCGAGCGTGCCTGTGCCCGCGCGTGAGCCCTTTGCCTCATGCGTTGGTGGTTGTGGAGTGAGTTGTGAACAAGCGTTTTCTTTGCGGTCTGTTGTTTGTCGTTTCCATCATCGGTTTCAGCCTCGGCGCTACCTTGCCGCTGGTCTCCCTGCGCCTGCTGGAGTCCGGCGCCAGCAGCCTGCGCATCGGCATCCTCTCGGCGATGCCGGCTGCGGGCATGATGCTCTCGGCGTTTCTCGTCGATGCCTGCTGTCGCCACCTGACCCGGCGCACCCTCTACCTGCTCTGTTTCAGCATCTGCGCCCTTAGCGTGGTGTTGATCGAGTGGGCGTTTTCCTCGATCTACCTGCTGGCCGCGTTGCGCGTCGGGCTGGGCATCGGCATGGGCGTGGCGATCATCCTTGGCGAGTCGTGGGTCAACGAGTTGAGCGAAGAACACAACCGCGGCAAGGTCATGGCGCTGTACGCCACGGCGTTCACCGGTTGCCAGATGCTCGGTCCGGCCATGCTGTCGCTGCTGGGTGCGCAGGGGCCATGGCTGATCGTCATGGTGTCGGTGGGGTATGCGCTGGCGCTGGCGTGCATCGTCTGGACGGTGCCGAACGATCATGTCGAGCATGGTGAGGACGGTGAAAAGAGTTTCTCTCTCGCGGGCTTCTTCCGCGTCGCCCCTGCGCTGTGCATGGGCGTGCTGTTCTTCTCCTTCTTCGACGCGGTGATCCTCTCGCTGCTACCGGTCTACGCCACCAACCACGCTTACGCGGTGGGCGTGGCGGCGTTGATGGTGACGGTGATTCTGACGGGCGACATGCTCTTCCAGTTGCCTATCGGCTGGCTCGCCGACCGTTGCGAGCGGACCCTGGTGCATCTGGTGTGCGGCGTGGTGGCGATGCTGATCGGTTTGGCGCTGCCCTGGTTGATCCAGGTGCAGTGGCTGTTGTGGCCGGCGCTGGTGTTGCTCGGCGCGGTGGCGGGCGGGGTTTATACCTTGGCGCTGGTGCTGATCGGGCAGCAGTTCAAGGGACAGGATCTGGTGACGGCCAACGCCAGTGTTGGTTTGCTGTGGGGCGTGGGTAGCCTGATCGGGCCGCTGCTCAGCGGCGCGGCGATGGACGTGGCGCCGCATGGGTTGCCGATGGCGCTGGCGGTGATGGCGGCGTTGTTCGTGTGCTTTGCGCGGTCGGCGAATAGGAAGGCGTATCGGGTGTCGGTGGCGGAGTGAGGGTTGGGGGGGGCGGTTCGGGGCCTCCAGGCGCTAGCC
The DNA here is from genome assembly GCF_003231275.1 of Pseudomonas huaxiensis. Classification (GTDB taxonomy): domain Bacteria; phylum Pseudomonadota; class Gammaproteobacteria; order Pseudomonadales; family Pseudomonadaceae; genus Aquipseudomonas; species Aquipseudomonas huaxiensis. Next base: position 3,861 of record NZ_QKVL01000015.1, on the reverse strand, counting down.
GATAGATCTTTAGCGCTCTCAAGATCGAGCGCCGCCCGCGCGGCGCATCGCGAGCGAGCTCGCTCCTACAGTGGTTGCAACGTGCCTATGCCTGTCAGGCCATGGTTGATCGCTCTGGTAGCACAGCTCGATTTTGAGGTTGGCGCCTCAGCCGCCTCGCACTCTGCGGCCATGCACCAAGGCTGGCACCGCCAATCTCACAGGCCATGGCACGTTGCAACCACTGTAGGAGCGAGCTCGCTCGCGATGCGCCGCGCGGGCGGCGCTCGATCTAGAGGGCGCTGCAAATCTGTCGACTAGCGACTCAAAATACCCCGCAACAACACCCCTAACGCCTCGCTCGCCTGAGCCAGGCGCTCATCGCCCGCTTCAGTTTCAGCGATCCACACCGCCGCTTCCGCCAGGCTGCCGTAGATCAGCCGCGCCAGCGCTTGTGGGTCCAGCGCCACGACGGTTTTCTCCGCGATCAATTGCTCGATCAGCGCCTGCATCGACGCGATGCAGTGCTGCTGTGACTCCGCCGACGCACCGCCCAGCACGGCGCGGGCATCGCGCAGAACGATGCGCTGGATTTCCGGTTCCAGGGCCATTTGCAGATACACCTCACAACGCGTGCGGAAGCCGTCCCAAGTGTTTTCGGCAGTGTCGGAAATAGCGTTCAGGCGCTCGTCCATTTCCCCGTCGATCTGCTCGACCACCGCCGCCAGCAAACCCTTCTTGTCGCCGAAATGATGGTAAAGCGCGCCGCGGGTCAGGCCGGCCTGTGCGGTGAGTTCGTCCATCGAAGCCGCTGCGTAGCCGGTTTCGCTGAACGCCTTGCGGGCCGTGGCCAGCAGGGCAGCACGGGTTTGTTCCATTTCGGCACGGGTGCGGCGAGCCATCGGTTTCTCCTGGGTGAGGGGTTTACATACGGCTCGTATGTAAATAGGCTTTTATTCATACGAGCCGTATGTATTTTTCCCGCAGCCTGCCGCGATGGCAAGCGCGAGATGCCAAGGAGCGCGAAATTGAACAACCCTTATCGATCACTTTTTGACCACCCCGGTACCCGGAGCTTTGTCCTGGCCGGGCTGCTGGCTCGCCTTGCTCTGCCCATGACCAGCATCGGCATCATCACGATGCTGGCGCAACTGCGCGGTAGCTATGCGCTGGCCGGTGCGGTGTCGGCGACTTTCGTGCTGACCTACGCGCTGCTGTCGCCGCAGATTTCCCGGCTGGTGGACCGCCATGGGCAGCGCCGGGTATTGCCGCTGGCGACCGCGATCAGCGTGCTGGGCATGGCCTTGCTGCTGCTCGGCAGCGGCGGACCGGCGGGCGACTGGAGCCTGTTTCTCGGCGCCACGCTCAGCGGTTTCATGCCGAGCCTGTCGGCGATGGTGCGGGCGCGCTGGACGGCGCTCTATCGCGGGCAGCCGCAGTTGCAGACAGCGTATTCGCTGGAGACCGTGCTGGATGAAGTGAGCTTTATCGCCGGGCCGCCGCTGTCAGTGGGGTTGTGCGTGACGTGGTTCCCCCAGGCCGGGCCTTTGGCGGCAGCGTTGTTGCTGGTGATCGGTGTGCTGGCGCTGGTGGCGCAGCGCAGCAGCGAGCCGCCGGTGTTGGCGACGGGGGAGGCGGGGCGCGACGGCGGTTCGGTGATTGGCCTGGGCGAGGTGCGCTTGTTGACGCTGCTGATGGTGGCCATGGGCGTGATCGTCGGCACCGTCGATATCGTCAGCGTGGCCTTCGCCGCAGCACTCGGACAACCGGCCGCCGCGAGCCTGGTGCTGTCGGCCTATGCGTTGGGCTCGTGTGTGGCGGGGCTGGTATTCGGCGCGCTGCGCTTGAATCAGCCGCTGCATCGCCTGTTGTTGTTGGGCGGTCTGGCGACGGCGGCGACGACGGTGCCGTTGTCGCTGGTTGGCGGTATTGCCGGGTTGATGGCGGCGGTGCTGGTGGCAGGAGCGTTCTTCGCGCCGACGATGATCGTGGCGATGTCGCTGGTGGAGCGGGTGGTGCCGGAACAGCGGCTGACCGAAGGCATGACCTGGCTGCTGGCCGGGTTGAATGTCGGCGTGGCGGCGGGCGCGGCGTTGTCCGGGCAGGTGCTGGACGAGGGCGGAGCGCAGGCTGGATTCGCGGTGGCGCTGGCGGCCGGCGGCGCGGTGCTGCTGGTGGCGGTGTTGGGCTACTGGCGGTTGCGCGAGCGTCAGTCGGCGCCGGCCTGAGCCCGCCTCATTTGTGCGACAGGATCGCGCCGATCAACCCCGGAAAGCGTCCGTCCAGCGCGTCGAGGCGCAAGGAGTTCATGTGCGTGGTGCCGACCGAGCGGGTCTGCACCAGACCGGCGTCACGCAGTACACGGAAGTGATGGGACATGCTCGACTTCGGTCGCCCGCCGTCGAGTTCGCCGCAGGTGGCTTCGGCGACACCGGCCAGGCAGCGAACGATTTCCATGCGAACAGGGTCACTCAGAGCGTAGAGGATACGTTCGAGTACGAAGTCTTTGGGGTCGGGGTGTTTGTAGGCGCGCATGGTGCTGATGATAACGGAGGCTTCACTAAATGCCATAGTTCGAATACTATCGAACAATCGTATCAAAACCTGTCGGAGCCTCCTGCATGTCCAAACTCTTCCAACCCTACACCTTGAAAGACCTCACCCTGCGCAATCGCATCGCCATCCCGCCGATGTGCCAGTACATGGCCGAAGACGGCATCGTCAACGATTGGCACCACGTTCACTACGCCAGCATGGCCCGTGGCGGTGCCGGTCTGGTGGTGGTCGAGGCGACTGCCGTGGCGCCTGAAGGCCGCATCAGCCCCGGTTGCGCCGGTATCTGGAGCGACGCGCATGCCCAGGCGTTCGTGCCGGTGGTGAAGGCCATCAAGGCCGCGGGTTCGGTGCCGGGCATCCAGATCGCCCACGCCGGCCGCAAGGCCAGTGCCAACCGCCCTTGGGAAGGTGACGACCATATCGCCGAAGACGACGCCGGTGGCTGGCAGACCATCGCGCCGTCGGCCATCGCCTTCGGTCACCACCTGCCGAAAGTGCCGCGGGAAATGACCCTGGACGACATCGCCCGGGTCAAGCAAGAGTTCGTCGATGGTGCCCGTCGCGCCCTTGAAGCCGGCTTCGAGTGGATCGAACTGCACTTCGCCCACGGTTATCTGGCGCAAAGCTTCTTCTCCGAGCACTCCAACAAACGTACCGATGCCTACGGCGGCAGCTTCGACAACCGCAGCCGTTTCCTGCTGGAAACCCTCGCCGCCGTGCGTGAAGTCTGGCCTGAGCACCTGCCGCTGACCGCGCGTTTCGGCGTGATCGAATACGACGGTCGCGACGAGCAGACCCTCAGCGAATCCATCGAACTGGCCCGCCGCTTCAAGGCCGGTGGCCTCGATCTGCTGAGCGTCAGCGTCGGCTTCACCATCGCTGAAACCAACATTCCGTGGGGCCCTGCCTTCCTCGGTGAAATCTCCCGCCGTGTGCGTGACGAAAGCGGTCTGGCGGTCACCTCCGCGTGGGGCTTCGGCACGCCGCAACTGGCGGAAGAGGCCGTGAGTTCGCGCCAACTGGACATCGTCTCGGTGGGCCGCGCCCATCTGGCCGATCCGCACTGGGCGTATTTCGCGGCGAAGGAATTGGGTGTGGATAAAGCATCGTGGGTTCTGCCGGCGCCTTACGCGCACTGGCTTGAGCGTTATCGCTGAGTCATAGCGAGCTGCACTCTCTGTACGCCGGCCTCATTCGTAGGCCGGCTTTTTTTATGGTCTTGGGCTTGGGCGCTGGGAGCTTATCCATTCGATGTGGCGAGGCTGCCGGCCCCTTCCGCCTCTACGGCGGGTCTATTTTTTCTTGGCAAAATAGACGAAAACCGCC
>NZ_QKVL01000149.1 GCF_003231275.1 Pseudomonas huaxiensis | reverse complement strand
GCTTCCCGCCACCTGGCTCCGAAGACAGCCCCGAAGGCGTCGTGAACCGCGTCAAAGAATGGCGAGCCGCCAACAACAAACCCGGCTTCAAACCCGACTGACCCAACGCCGCTATCGCCCCATGCGATAGCGGCGTTTCTCTGCCCGGATCATCTAGCCACTGGTTAGAACGTTACGGGGGAAGCAGTTCAGCAGATGGGGGAAGATGCGTGAGGCCATCTGGAAAGCAGCGGCTGCCGACTCAGAGTTGAGCAAGAACTTTCCTGAAATCAGCCTCGATAACATGCGCAAAGGTAAAGCACCCTATGCAAGCTCAGGCCAAGTTGGAAAACACCTGACGCTTGAACTGCACCATATTCATCCGATTGCCAAAGGCGGTGCAGTTTACGACCTGGACAACCTTGCCATCATGACACCAAGGGCGCATCAGGATGCTCACAAGGGGAAAAACTAATGGACCTGAAGCCAAGTATTGAAAATTACACAGAAGCCGAATTTCTGGCCTGCGTGAGCTTACTGTTCCGGAATGATTCCACTCTGCAAGGCGAAGCGTACGGTGCCTGGAAAGACAGAATTCTGCTCCATCTGGTATCTATCTCAGAGCATCCCAACGGCTTCAATCTCATCTGCTTCCCACTTGCTGGCGAGGACGACACCCCCGAAGGCGTCGTGAAACGCGTCAAAGAATGGCGCACCGCCAACAACAAACCCGGCTTCAAACCCGCCTGACCCAACGCCGCTGTCGCCCCATGTGATAGCGGCGTTTCTCCGCCCGA
>NZ_QKVL01000148.1 GCF_003231275.1 Pseudomonas huaxiensis | reverse complement strand
ACGGAAGCGGTCGATGACTTGGTTGGTGCCGGGCTTGACGATGGAGAGTTCGACACCGCATTGGAAGATGATCCCGCCTTGGGCCGTTGCGTGACGCCTTCTCCAGCGTTCGGCGCGGACTTGCGACCAGTCGTAGGCCACGGGTACTACCTGCCAGCGTTCGAATGGGTTCCACCAGCGGTGCTTGAAGTTGTAGGCATAGAGGCGTTGGCGGGCGCGGTTGAAGCGAAGGGGGAGATCCCGGGGAGGTGATACTTCGACTTTCCAAAAGATAGCGCATGACCAAATCACGATGAGGATAGTGGAAATGAGCATCACCCATTGCTCAAGCTTCATCACACGCCACTCTAATAAAGCAAACCATGAGAATACGACCGGGTAGATACTTAGCACTGGTACTAGCCAGATCATCCATCCTCGGGCAAGGGCCGACGCACGCGGTAGCTCCAGAAAGACATCATCTTGATGGTTGGGCGTATCGAACCCAAGCGCCGGAATTACTACTGGCGACTCGCCGGGACCGGGCAAGTCCTCTTTCCAGCCGGGACAAGGCGGTACGAGTTGAGGCCTTTTCATTCGGAGCCCCACCCCTGCCATTCGCCAATCTTGTTTTCCTTCACGATCAGCCGGGCTACGCCCGCTTCATCTGCGAACTTGATGGTTTGAACATCGAGAACCCTTAAATCCACCGATATATCGCTCAGGGCAGCGCTCATGGCGCTGTCCTCGATTCCAGGTCCATATCGGCGGGCCATTCGACCTTGGGCGCCAGAAGCATG
>NZ_QKVL01000147.1 GCF_003231275.1 Pseudomonas huaxiensis | reverse complement strand
ATTCTTTACTCCTGACGGTGGCGGGAACAGCCGGCTGACACGCTCGCGGCCCAGCGCCTTGATCTGTCGCTGCTCACGCAGATGGACTTCAAGCACCGCGCGGTCAGCGGGGCTAACCAGACCCATGGGGTTGAACTGGGGTGGCGTGCTCGTTTCACGGCGGTAGACTTCGCCGAACTCTGTCGCAGCGTCATGCAACTGGGTCTTGCCCATGTCCGCATCGAAGTCCTTGACCCCTGGCTCCAATGGCGCCGACGGCAGGCGCTCGCGCCGCTCCCTGGCACGTTGCTCGACGCGGCGTTTTTCCACGTCTTTCTGCTTTTGGTTGCGCAGGGCCTCGGCCTTTTTGCGAACCTCCGGCGCAGCTTGGGTGTCGGAGGATTCCTTGTAGAAGGTCTGGTGCTCGAGGGTTCTGAAGGCATAGCGGTCGATACGCCAGGCGGTGATCCAACCGAGTTGGTCGCGGAGGGCGGCTTCTACCGTTTTGTCGGAGGGGAGGGGGTTGTAGTTTTCGATGTACTCAAATGAGAGGGTATCTGGGACAGGAGAAACGCCCAAAGTTGCCTCACGCCAAGCATTGAATCGTTCAGCCAACGTTGGAGCGACAAGAAACTCCAGAACAACCCGATTAGGCATTTCCCTCCATAAATCATGTCTCAGTTCATTTGGAAGTGTGTCAGCCATAACCTTAAGCGGTGCACCATGGGAGAACGCATCTGAGAACAGTGAATGCAATGCAACTTGAGAAAGCAGAAGAGAATCATATTTGTAGATCGCTTTACCC
>NZ_QKVL01000146.1 GCF_003231275.1 Pseudomonas huaxiensis | reverse complement strand
TGGCTTGACGATTGAGAGCAGCACGCCGCCCTTGATGACGACCCCATGCGAAGTTGCACCACGCTTTAGCCAGCGCTCGGCGCGGACCTGTGACCAGTCGTAGGCGACCGGCTCAACCCGCCAGCGTTCGAAGGGGTTCCACCAGCGGTAGTTGAAGTTGTAGGCGTAGAGGCGTTGGCGGGCGCGGTTGAAGCGGAGGGGCTGATCCCTGGGTGGGGCCAATTCAAATTTCATACAGAACAGGAACGACCAAACCCCAACGAAACCACTAGAGAGGAACATGAACCACTCTTCAAATCTGAGCGTGCGATCAGTTGATAAAAGGCTCCAAAACGAATCTATCGTCAGAAAGCCTTGAGCCATTCCGAGCCAGATTAGCCATCCTCTTACTAACGCCGACGCACGCGGCAGCTCAAGAAAGACATCATCCCGATGGTTGGGTGTATCGAATCCAAGAGCCGGCATTACGATCGGCACTTCATCAGGATGAGGCAGATCTTCTTGCCACCCGGAGCAGGGAGGAACGAGTTGTGGTCTGTTTATACGACTCACCACTTCGGACCTCCAGAACTATCATCTTCCTTCAAAATTAGCCGGGCTGCGCCGGACTCATCGTGTCTGTCCGGCCAATAAGGCACTTCGAACTTGATAGTTTGAGTATCGAGAACCTCGAGTTCCATCGACCTATCGATCATGGCGCCGACCTCGATTCCCGGTCCATATCGGCGGGCCACTTGACCTTGGGTGCCAGCAGCAGCGCGATGTTGAAGCACACATCATTGTGGTCTTTT
>NZ_QKVL01000145.1 GCF_003231275.1 Pseudomonas huaxiensis | reverse complement strand
GTTCTTTACTCCTGACAGTGGCGGGAACAGCCGGCTGACACGCTCGCGGCCCAGCGCCTTGATCTGTCGCTGCTCACGCAGATGGGCTTCAAGTACCGCGCGGTCAGCATCGCTAACCAGGCCCATGGGGTTGAACTGGGCTGGCGTGCTCGTTTCACGGCGATAGACTTCACCGAACTCTGTCGCAGCGTCATGCAACTGGGTCCTGCCCATGTCCGCATCGAAGTCCTTGACCCCTGGCTCCAATGGCGCCGGCGGCAGGCGCTCGCGCCGCTCCCTGGCACGTTGCTCGACGCGGCGTTTTTCCACGTCTTTCTGCTTTTGGTTGCGCAGCGCCTCGGCCTTTTTGCGAACCTCCGGCGCAGCTTCAGCGTCGGAAGCTTCTTTGTAGAACGTCTGGTGCTCCAGGGTTCTGAAGGCGTAGCGGTCGATACGCCAGGCGGTGATCCAGCCAAGTTGGTCGCGGAGGGCGGCTTCGACCGTTTTGTCGGACAGGATGGGTTGGTAGTTTTCGGTTTGTTGTATGGAAAGTTGCTCAGAGCGTTGAGTCAGCCCTAGTGTTGCTTGGCGCCAAGCATTGAAGCGCGTAGCGAGAGCTGGGGATATCTCAAAATGCTCAGCAACCCCTACCTCCATCTGCCTCCAGAAATCATGGTGCAGCTTTGAAGGCAGTACACTACTTGGGACTTTTAAAGGTGATCCATGAGCAAACGCGTCTGCGTATAGCTCGTGCAAGGCAATTTGAGAAAGCAACAAGCCATCACCGATTGACAGATCATCGCTGACCCCCTTCCCT
>NZ_QKVL01000144.1 GCF_003231275.1 Pseudomonas huaxiensis | reverse complement strand
TCGGTGCCGGCTGGGTTGGTCAGTTTGGCGGTGTAAACGATGTTGCCGCCTTCCTGAACGGAACCAGTCGCTGACAAGGTCAGACCGGTGGTGTCCAGGCGCGCTGGGTCATCGGTGACGACGGTGGTCGGCGTGCCCGCAGTTTCCAGGTGCTCGTAGTTACCGCCGGTGACGCCGGTGATGCTGTTGGTCAGCGGGGTGTTGGTGTTCAACACGTTGTTCGGTGCGATGAAGTCCACCGAGCCGCTCGAAGCGTTGACCGGAATAGTGATCGATTGACCGTTAGCCAAAGTGATGACCAGCGGGGCGCCGGTGACCGGAGCAGTGACGCTCGCGGTGTAGGTGACTACGCCGCCTTCTACCGCGCTAGCGGTAGCGGTCAGGGTCACGGTGCTGGTGTCGATGCTGTCGGTAACCGCAGTAACCGCGGCAGTTGGGCTTACTTCGAGGTGCTCGAAATCGCCGCCAGTGGTGCCAGTGATGGTCACGCTGACGCTGCCGGCATCTACGTACACGGTGTCTTTCGGCGCTGCGAAGGTGACGGAACCTTCGGTGGCGTCCTTGGCAATGGTGATGGTTTCACCATTGCTCAGGGTGATCTTCATCTCAGTGCCAGCTGGGTTAGTCAGCTTGGCGGTGTATACGATGTTGCCGCCTTCCTGGACGGAGCCGGTGGCGGACAGGGTCAGGCCAGTAGTGTCCAGACGAGCCGGATCATCGGCGACGACGGTGGTCGGAGTACCGGCGGTTTCCAGATGCTCGTAGTTGCCACCGGTGACGCCAGTGATGCTGTTGGTCAGCGGGGT
>NZ_QKVL01000143.1 GCF_003231275.1 Pseudomonas huaxiensis | reverse complement strand
CACGCCGCCCTTGATGACGACCCCATGCGAAGTTGCACCACGCTTTAGCCAGCGCTCGGCGCGGACCTGTGACCAGTCGTAGGCCACCGGCTCGACCCGCCAGCGTTCAAAAGGGTTCCACCAGCGGTAGTTGAAGTTGTAGGCGTAGAGGCGTTGGCGGGCGCGGTTGAAACGCAGGGGCATATCCCTAGGCGGAGCTAATTCAATTTTCATACAAAAAAGAAATGACCAAAGGCCGACGGAAACACCAAAGAGGAAGGCGATCCAATCCTCGGCTCTCAGCACACGCTCAGTTGTCAGATAGCTCAGCAATAGATCTCCGGTCAGAATGCCTTGAAACGGCGCGAGCCAGATAAGTAAACCTCTTAAAGTTGCCGATGTACGTGGAAGCTCTAAAAAGACATCACTCTGATAGTTTGGCGTGTCGAGCCCGAGCGCCGGGACTGCGAACGGCGGGTGGTCAGGATGGTGCAAATCCTCCTGCCACCCCGAGCAAGGCGGAACCAATCCAGGCCTTTTCATATGAAACCCCGACCCCGCGCGCCCTGAGTCTTGTCTTCCTTCACGATCAGTTGGGCTACGCCGGATTCATCTTTTTTGTCGAGCCAATAAGACACTTCGCGCTTGATGGCTTGAATATCGAGAGCAACGAACTCCATCGGCATATCACTCATGGTGCCGTCCTCGACTCCAGGTCCATATCGGCGGGCCATTTGACCTTGGGTGCCAGCAGTAACGCGATATTGAAACCCACATCGTCGTGGTCTTTCGGTGGGCCAGGTGGCGGCAGTGCATCGGGGCCTTGCTGCATGTAGGTGCAGATA
>NZ_QKVL01000142.1 GCF_003231275.1 Pseudomonas huaxiensis | reverse complement strand
AGACTCCAAGCGAATAAAACGAAGTGTATATTTCAAAAAGATAACGAGCACTAGCAGCCAAAATATTGGAAACGTCACGAGGAAAAAGTAGTCAGTGGTTTCTAGCAGTTCACCGTTATGGCGGTGGCCAGAAAGTATTCTTTTTGCTGCCAAGTATAAGGTCCCAATAAGACCTTGAAATATCACGCCGTATATGCCTAGGGAAAATATACTAACTATTCCCCGTTTCTCGTCATTTGGTGTTCGAAGGTCAATATATGTGTCGTTGTGTGCGTACAGGGATGAGTTGTCGTAGGCCCAGTCTGAAGCCGACTCTCCCACTCCCTCCGGCGCATTAAACTCTTCTTGTCCCGGTTGGCGCTTTTGATTAAGGGCGCTTTCCGTGGCCTCTTCATAAGTTATCAGCGTTTTTGACCATTCAAAGCCTCGTTCCAGAAAATACATCAGAGCGTGCCTTCTATTGAGCGCTGCATGAGTTCAATTTACTTTTCTTCGGTATCGACAGCCAATATTCGAGAAGTGACTTCGCCTATGCGGATCAGCGGCCGGCCTCCTCGATGACCTTCGGAAACCGTGGCTCGTAGCACAACAACAAGGACAACCAGTGGCCAGTGGCATGGATCAGGATGACAGGCCATAGCAGCAGGTTGAGCAGTACGAAAATGCGCAGTTCGTGTTGGCGCAGAAAGCTGGTGTCCAGTCCCCAGGCAGCTTTGAGCGAGAGCCATGGCCAGGGAAACTTGCAGATGAGTTTTTCCGGCGCTGGGGCGGCGGCGGGTCCGTCTTCCATGTAGCGGCGGATGTATTCCCAGAAGGCCAGCAGTTCGG
>NZ_QKVL01000141.1 GCF_003231275.1 Pseudomonas huaxiensis | reverse complement strand
GAAAGACCACAACGATGTGTCGTGGTGCAACGTCGCCATGCTCCTCGCACCGAAGGTCAAATGGCCGGCTGATATGGACCTGGAATCGAGAACGGCGCCATGAGCGCCGGCCTTAGCACTATGTCTATGGATTTCGAGATTCTCGATATACAGACCATCAAGTTCGAAGTGTTCTGCTGGTCCGGCAAGAGTGATGAATCGGGTATGGCCCGGCTTATCGTAAGGGAAGACAAGATTTCTGGATGGCGGTGGTGGGGAGCTTCGTATGAAAAGTCCTAAGCTCGTCCCGCCCTGTTCTGGTTGGCAAGAGGATTTACCAGCCCCTGACGAGCCATCGCTCGTAGTTCCGGGGCTTGGGTTCGACACACCCAATCATCAAGATGAGGTCTTTCTGGAACTGCCGCGCGCGTCAGCACTCATCAGAGGCTTGATGATCTGGTTCGCGCTGGTCATGAGCATCCTGATGGTTGTTCTGTCATGGCTCTTTTTTTCAATTGAGCAAAAACTTAGGTTTGAAATCTGGACGATATTCCTCTGCTGTTTATCCGTTGGAGTTTGGTCAGCCCCGATCTTCTGGAAGTTCGATGTAGCACCTCCCCGCGATATGCCTCTCCGCTTCAACCGCGCCCGCCAACGCATCTACGCCTACAACTTCAACTACCGCTGGTGGAACCCCTTCGAACGCTGGCGAGTGGAGCCGGTGGCCTACGACTGGTCACAGGTCCGGGCCGAGCGCTGGCTAAAGCGCGGCGCGACTTCGCATGGGGTCGTTATCAAGGGCGGCGTTGTGCTCTCCATCGTCAAGCCCGGCACCAATGAAGTCATCGACCGCTTCCCCCTGACTACCATGGGCGCTGACGCCCACGCCTGGGCTTACATCTGCACCTACATGCAGCAA
>NZ_QKVL01000140.1 GCF_003231275.1 Pseudomonas huaxiensis | reverse complement strand
GCTACGACGCCGGCGCCGACGGTACGACCGCCTTCACGGATAGCGAAGCGCAGACCATCTTCCATCGCGATGGTTTTGATCAGGGTAACAGTCATCTGAATGTTATCGCCTGGCATTACCATTTCTACGCCTTCTGGCAGCTCGCAGTTACCGGTCACGTCAGTAGTACGGAAGTAGAACTGTGGACGGTAGCCTTTGAAGAACGGAGTATGACGGCCGCCTTCTTCCTTGCTCAGAACGTAAACTTCTGCGGTGAACTTGGTGTGCGGCTTGACCGAACCTGGCTTGACCAGAACCTGACCACGCTCAACGTCGTCACGCTTGGTGCCACGCAGCAGAACGCCGCAGTTCTCGCCAGCACGACCTTCGTCCAGCAGCTTGCGGAACATCTCAACACCAGTACAGGTAGTGGTGGTGGTGTCACGCAGACCAACGATTTCCAGCGGATCCTGAACGCGGACGATGCCACGCTCGATACGACCGGTAACAACGGTACCACGACCCGAGATCGAGAATACGTCTTCGATTGGCATCAGGAACGGCTTGTCGATAGCACGCTCAGGCTCTGGGATGTAGCTGTCCAGAGTCTCAACCAGCTTCTTGACAGCAGTGGTGCCCATTTCGTTGTCGTCTTTGCCTTCCAGCGCCATACGAGCCGAACCGATGATGATCGGAGTGTCGTCGCCTGGGAAGTCATAGGTGGACAGCAGGTCGCGAACTTCCATCTCGACCAGCTCCAGCAGCTCAGCGTCGTCTACCAGATCAGCCTTGTTCAGAAAGACCACGATGTACGGAACGCCAACCTGACGGGACAGCAGGATGTGCTCACGGGTTTGCGGCATCGGACCATCGGCGGCCGAGCAAACCAGGATCGCGCCGTCCATCTGGGCAGCACCGGTGATCATGTTCTTCACATAGTCAGCGTGACCTGGGCAGTC
>NZ_QKVL01000014.1 GCF_003231275.1 Pseudomonas huaxiensis | reverse complement strand
AGACTGTAGAGACCCGCCGTAGAGGCGGAAGGGGCCGGTAGCCTCGCCACATCCAATGGATAAGCCCACAGCACCCAAGCCCAAGCCCAAGCCCAAGCCCAAGCCCCAAGATCATGCCCCCCGCCATTCAGTGAAACTCCATAAAAAAAGCCGACAAGGACAACCCTGCCGGCTTTCTTAAACAGTTAATTCACGCCTGGCGCAGCAGCGCCATCGGCTCTTCAGGTTGCAGCCCGGCGACCATCGCCCGGGCCCGATCGACACCCCAAACCAGCGAGCGACTCATGCTCTCGCCGGGGCGGGACGGGTAATACTCTTCCAGCATGGCCTTGCCCTGACGGGCATAAACGCCGAGAAAAAGCTGTGTTGCCCCGGTGCGCGACAGCCTCACCTGGACATCGATACTGGTGCCATCGCTGAACACCTCGTCATGACTGCGGCTGTGCAACCGGGCATCCGCCCATTCCCAATACTTCTCTTCCCTGATGCGCATTACAGTCCTCCACTGGATTTACCGCGCTAGTAAGGCACACATTACCCTCCCCCTCCAGCACCGCCGGGCGGCGCAATGAGCAAGATCAAGCAAAGCGGCATGAATTGGCACATTTCGCGTACCAGTCCGCGCTTTCGGGCAATGCCTTACCAAGAACAACGACGTAGCGCACAGGCCGAACAGGCCCCGAAGGGCGAGGGCTTCAGCGTTTTGGCAATGCTGCGGGCAGGAACCTGCGGCTTTCGATGCGCGAAGGCGTACGGGATTTCCAGGTGGCCTGGGCATCGTCCAGGGTCATGTTGGCGAAACCGAGGCGGAACGCCGCCTGGCCGCAACGCACCACGCTATTGACGGGAAATTCGTCACCGAGGTCTTCGAGAAATTGATCCTTCATTTACCGGCTCCCCTCTGAATTCGGTCGATACCGATCCCGCAGCGAGAGACCTGAAAATATCGACCTGGATGTTTCAGAGACTAGCCGGACATTTACGGACTGCTCAGTCACAAAGCAAAAAGACCGACAAATGGCGCAGTGCAATCATTCCGCCCGCGCCCCTCGCTGAATCTCAGGCTCGCGCCGGCAGGAACCTCGCTTTAAGGCGCGGCCCGAACACGTTGATCAGCAACCCGACCATCACCAGCAAACCGCCCCAGCACTGGATCGCGCTCAACCGCTCATCCAGCAGCAGTGCCGACGAACTCAGCCCCACCACCGGAACCAGAAGCGAAAAAGGTGCCACTTTGCCGGCCGGGTAACGCGACAGCAGCCGACTCCACAAGCCGTAGCCAAGCATTGTCGCGATCAGCGCCAGGTACACCAGCGACAGGATCGAGTTCATGCCGATATTGCGCAGCGACGTCTCGATCAGCGCCGGGCCTTCGAGGTACCACGACATGGCGAAGAACGGCAGCGGAGGCACCAGCGCGCCCCAGATCACCAACGCCATCAGATCGATATTGCCGAAGCGCCGGGTGATGATATTGCCCATCGCCCAGCAGGCACCGCCGCCGAGGGTGAGGATCAGCGCCAGCAACGGCACATGGCCGCCGTTCTCGCTGCCGATCAACGCAAGGCCCCCCGCCGCCACCAAAAGCCCCAGCACGCTGGCCGCACGCAGCCGCTCGCCAAGAAAAAACGCGGCGAAAATCATGGTGAAAAATGCTTGCGACTGCAGCACCAACGACGCCAGCCCCGGCGGCATGCCGTTGCCCATGGCTTCGAACAGAAAAGCGAATTGACCGAACGAAATGGTCAGCCCGTATGCCAGCAACCAGCGCCACGGCAACTGTGGTCGACGAATGAAAAACACCGCCGGGATCGCCACCAGCACAAAGCGCAGGCCGCCCAGCAGCATCGGCGGCAAGCCGTCCAGCCCGACCTTGATCACCACGAAATTCAAGCCCCAGGCGACGATCACCACCAGCGCCAACAACAGATCCTTGAGCGGCATGTTCCCCCCGGCTTATTTGTAATATTCGGAAACATCATAACGTTATTACAAAAGTCGCTCTACGCCGCGAAACGAGACTGGCGGCCCGGGTTGTGGCTGGGTCGTGATCGGATCGGTGCACCAGCACGCGGCAATCTCAGGCGTGGACGCTCCACTGGATGACATCCGCCCCCATCGGAGAATCGTCGATCGCCTGGATCAACCCGCACAGGATGGCTTCGTCGGGGGTGACGATGCGCGGATGCGACATCAGATAGCGCGGAATATCCAGCACCTGCTCCGCGCCCTCGGTGCGTTCGGCGACGATCTGCGCATAGAGCAGCAGGTCGTAATCCAGGCTCATCGCGTATTCCGCCATGCGCGCGTGGTCCACCGAGCCGTGCAGGTTCCAGTGAAAGGGATGGAACAGGAACTTGCTCAGGGCGCAGGCGGTGCGGTGCTCGCCGGCCAGGAACAGGATATTGCCCATGGACTCGACCGTGCCGAGGTTGTGGGTGTCGACCCGGATCGGCAGCGAGCGCAGGAAGTTGTACAGGCTGAAACCGTAGCTGCACTCCCCGCCCATGGTCGCGATGTTCAATTGCAGGCGTTCGGCGCCCTGTTGCAGCGCCCGCGAGCAGGTCGTGATCAGGTTGCCGCAGGTGGAGGAGTTGATCGGTCCGGTGAAGTGAATGATATGAGTGGTCATGCTCACCTCGTTTCAGGTCGGTTGCCGAGGGCCAGGCGGCGCCTCGGCGTCTTCCGTCGGTCAGGCGTCGTCGGCCTTCACGCCCTTTTTGCCGGGTGCCTTGTGCTCGGCTAGCTCGCCTAGATGCTGGTAGCGCTGGCGCAGTTCGTGCAGCTGCTTCTCGTCCAGATCGTCGAGCCCGAGCAACGCATTGTGCGCGCGCTTGGTAGTGCGCAGCAGTTCGTCGATCTTGATGTGCAACTCATCGGTGTCGCGGTTTTGCGTGTTCTGGATCAGGAACACCATCAGGAAGGTGACGATGGTGGTGGAGGTATTGATCACCAGTTGCCAGGTATCACTGAAATGAAACAAAGGCCCACTGAGCCCCCAGACCAATACCAGCCCGAAGGCGATACCAAACGTCATTGGCCGGCCCGTCCAGTTGGCCAGCTTCTGCGCGAAACGCGAGAACTTCATGCAGGTGCTCCTCACAACACAGTTCGACATTCGGTGGAGAGGCTGGCGAGGGCAAAGTTCAGTCAATTACATCTATCGGCGCCACTCGTCCATCGCCCTGAACCCACCGCCCCAGACTCCAGTCGCACGCCAATAAGAGTCATCGCAAAGGACACTCCGGTGAGCGAGATCCGCATTGGCATTTCCGGCTGGCGCTACGCCCCTTGGCGCAAGCAGTTCTACCCCGAGGGCCTGATCCAGGCCAAGGAGCTGGCATTCGCGTCGCGGGCAGTCAGCAGCATCGAGATCAATGGCTCGTTCTACGCCTTGCAAACCCCGCAGCGCTACGCCGAATGGCGCGACGACACGCCGGACGGCTTCGTGTTCGCGGTCAAGGCGCCGCGCTACATCACCCATGTGCGGCGACTGAAAGAGATCGCCGAACCGCTGGCCAATTTCTTCGCCTCCGGCCCGCTGCAACTCGGCGACAAGCTCGGGCCGATCCTCTGGCAGTTTCCGCCGAGCATGACGTTCGATCCCCAGCGCTTCGGCGACTTTCTCGAACGCCTGCCCCAGGACCGCCACGCCGCCACGCAATGCGCGCGCCAGTGCAGCGCGCGCATGAACAAGGACGGCGCCTTCGACAGCCACGGCAACGGTCCGCTGCGCCATGCCGTGGAGATCCGCAACGAGAGCTTTCGCAACGCCGAGTTCATCGAGCTGCTGCGCAAGCACGACGTTGCCCTGGTGGTGGCCGACACCGCCGGCAAGTGGCCGTACCTGGAAGACTTGACCGCCGATTTCCTCTATCTGCGCCTGCATGGCGATGCCGAGCTGTACGCCAGCGGCTACACCGAGCCCGCGCTGCAACGCTGGGCCCAGCGAATCAGCACCTGGAGCCGCGGCCAGCAGCCCGCTGATGCCCAACTGGCCGGGGCGCGCAAGGACGCGGTGAAAGGCGCCAAGGACGTCTATTGCTACTTCGACAACGACCTCAAAGTCCGCGCGCCCTTTGATGCCCGTGATTTGCTGGAGCGGCTGAAGCTAGCGGGTGGGCTGGAGACGGTGCCGGGCGAGCGTTGGGAGATTTGAGTGGCTTGATCGCGAGCAAGCTCGCTCCTACAGAAGCCGAAGCGGAGGGCGCCCATGGGTGGGTGGACACGTCCCCTGTAGGAGCGGCCGTTAGCCGCGATGCGCCGCGCAAGCGGCGCTCGATCGCAAGAACGCCGCAACCCTGCTACCCACCTCAAGGCGAAATTGGATCGCTGGCCGGAAACGTTTCTTCCAGCGCGTTATCCACACTGGATTCCTTGGGCTGTTCCGGCGCCTCGTCGCCACAATGGCAATCGCCCATGCGGCACGGTTCATCATGGGAATGGCCTCCAGCACAGGCCTCGCAACAATAGGACTGGCCATCGCGAACCACAGCATTGGCGCCTACTTCGCAGGTGCAACCAGGACAGGCGCAGTGATGATCGGACATGGTCATTTCCTCCTCGCTCATTGTTCTTCGTCATCGCCTTCGGCAGGCGAAACGCGGTCGGTCCAGGGCTTGCCATCGAGCGGCGCCGAGCGGGCCAGTTCGGCCTCATCAAGGCCCAGACCGCCACCAATCTCCGCGCCATCGACGCGACGCAATTCCTGGTCCGCAGGACCATCGCCACCGCGCTCGAACGCATCGCGGGCGCCGGTCTGGTCATACAGGGTGTCGGGGCTGAGGTCGTCGTAGTTGACGTTGTCCTCGTGCTGGCTTTCGGTAAGGGTCTCGCCGCCGCTCATGCCGCTACGCTCGACGCGTTCACGGGGAAACTCCTCGTCCACCTCGCGGCCCGGACGGGCATCGCCGGCACGGCCCTGGCGCTCGTCGTTGCGGTCGCTGAAGTCCAGTTCGCGCATTTCACCCATGCGGTCCTGGATATCGTCGATTTCCTGGGCCTGATGTGGCGTGGCTTCTGCGGGTTTATCGCTCTTCTCGATCATGACTGCCTCGGTGTCAGGTGGGCTCTCATGGAGTCGACTCCCCCACCCCGCCAATGATTCAGACTTTCCGCCATCCGGTCGGCAGCAGGCGGATTGAACTCCTGTCGCCAGCGCCCGCTCCCACTTGAAAGCACGCAGATTCCTCTCGCCATCGATCGGAGCCCGCCATGGCCAAGCCCAAGCCCTTGCAGGAGTACCAGCGCAAGCGCGACTTCGCCGCCAGCCCCGAGCCGGCCGGCAAGCAGGCCCGCGGCAAACCGGCGCGGGCGTTGCAGTTCTGCATCCAGAAACACGACGCCAGCCACCTGCACTACGACTTCCGCCTGGAGCTGGATGGCACCCTGAAAAGCTGGGCAATTCCCAAGGGTCCGTCGCTTGACCCAAGCGTGAAACGTCTCGCCGTGCACGTCGAAGACCACCCGCTGGACTACGCCGGTTTCGAAGGCCACATCCCCGAGGGCCATTACGGCGCCGGCGACGTGATCGTCTGGGACCGCGGCGTCTGGCTGCCCGAAGGCGACCCCCGTCAGGACTATGCCCGCGGCCGTCTGCATTTCGAGTTGCAGGGCGAAAAACTCGGCGGTCGCTGGGCGCTGTTTCGTACCCATCTGGGGGGCAAGAAGGAACAGTGGCTGCTGGTGAAATCCGCCGACAAGCGGGCACGTGACGCCAGCGACTACGACATTCTCGAAGCCGAGCCGGACAGCGTGATCAGCGACCGCAGCCTGCCCGCGACGGCGAAAGCCGCACCACCCAAAATGGCCGCCCGCCCGGCAAAAAAAGCCGCCGCGCAAAGCACCCTCCCCGAGCAGATCAAGCCGCAACTGGCGACCTTGGTGGACGCGGCGCCGGACGGCGATTGGCTCTACGAAATCAAGTTCGACGGCTACCGCATACTGGCCCGCATCGACGCTGGCGAGGTGCGGCTGTTCACCCGCAACGGCCATGACTGGACGGCGAAAATGCCCCATCAGGTCGCCGCGTTGAAGAAGCTCAAAATCCGTTCGGCGTGGCTCGACGGCGAGATGGTCGTCGCCGACGAAAACGGTGTGGCAGACTTCCAGGCCCTGCAAAACGCCTTCGATACCGAGCGCGATGAGCCCATCACCTACTACCTGTTCGACCTGCCGTTTCTCGACGGCCGCGACCTGCGCCGGTCCCCATTGCAGGAGCGCCGCACGGCGCTGGAGAAACTGCTGGCCAAGGCACCCGACGCCCTGCGCTACTCGGCCGCCTTCGCCGAGCCGGTGGATTCGCTGCTGGAAAGTGCCTGCCAGTTGAACCTCGAAGGCCTGATCGGCAAGCGCCTGGACAGCCTCTACGTCGAGCGCCGCAGCAGCGACTGGATCAAGCTCAAGTGCAAGAAACGCCAGGAGTTCGTGGTGCTCGGCTACACCGACCCGAAAGGCAGCCGCAGCGCCCTCGGCGCGTTGTTGCTCGGCCTGCACGATGACGGTGAATTGCGCTACGCCGGCAAGGTCGGCACCGGCTTCAGTACCGCCACCCTGAACAGCCTGCTGCAACGCCTGAGTCCATTGCAGACCGACCACCCGCCGCTGGCGAAACCACCCACCGGCGCCGACGTGCGCGGAGTGCACTGGCTGAAACCGGCGCTGCTGGCGGAAGTCAGCTTTGCCCAGATGACCCGCGACGGCATCGTCCGCCATGCCGTGTTCCATGGCCTGCGCGACGACAAGCCAGCCCGCGCCATCAACCTGGAGCGCGCCATGCCTGCCAAGTCCCAGCCCGCGAAAAAAAGCGCCAGCCTGCACCTGACCCACCCCGAACGCATCATCGATGCCAGCAGCGGCACCACCAAACTCAAGGTCGCCGAGTATTACGCGCAGGTCTCGGAACTCATCCTCCCGCACCTCAAAGACCGCCCGGTCGCGCTGGTGCGGGCGCCGGACGGCCTGAGCGGCGAGCTGTTCTTCCAGAAGCACGTCGCCCACCTCGATCTGCCAGGGGTCAAAAGCTACGACAAAGAACAAGCCGGCCAGGCAGCGATGGTCATCAATCGCCAGGACACCCTGCTCACCGCCGTGCAAATGAACATGCTTGAGCTGCACACCTGGAACGCCACCGCTACCCAGTTCGAACGGCCCGACCGCTTCATCCTCGACCTCGACCCGGACCCGGCGCTGCCGTGGAAGGCCATGGTCGAAGCCACCACCCTGACCTTGACCCTGCTGGACGAACTGGGGCTGCGCGCCTTTCTCAAGACCAGCGGCGGCAAGGGCATCCATGTGGTCGTGCCGCTGGTGCGGCGCGCCGGGTGGGACGAGGTGAAGGACTTCAGCCACGCCCTCGTCAAGCACCTGGCCGGGCTGTTTCCCGAGCGCCTGTCGGCGGTGTCGGGGCCGAAGAACCGGGTCGGACGGATCTTCATCGACTACCTGCGCAACGGCAAAGGCGCCACCACCGCCTGCGCCTGGTCGTTGCGGGCGCGGGAAGGCATGCCGGTCTCGGTGCCGATCTGGCGCGAGGAACTGGGCGAGATCAAGGGCGCGAACCAGTGGACCCTGGCCAACATCGAGCAACGCCTGGCCGAGGGCAACGACCCGTGGCAGGACTACGCCGGCATCCGCCAATCCATCAGCGCCAGCATGCGCAAGCGAATGGGCGGCAAATAATGGACTGGATCGATTGGCTGCAATGGCCGGCAATGCTGGCCACGGTGCTGGCAGCCTGGTGGATTGCTTCGCTGCATCCGGGTCGGCGCCGCATCGGTTTCATCTGCTTTATCGCCAGCAACCTGCTTTGGGCCCTGTGGGGCTGGCACACCCAGGCCTGGGCGCTGATCGTGCTGCAGGTGTGCCTGTTCGCGATGAACCTGCGCGGCCTGCGCAAAAACGACACGCCCACCACCGTAAGGGCCAAGGAGTCAACGCCATGAGCATCATTCAGGATTTCGATCTGGGCAGCCTGGACACCCTGCTGCGCAGTTTCACCGAGCGACCGCAGGCGCTGCACCTCGATACCCAGTTACCGGTGGTGATGCAATCGCTGCAACGGGATCATCTCGACCTGCTGCCCTTGCCCGGCCAGGGCCATACCCTGCAACGCTGGCAAACCCTGGCCCGGGTCGCCGGCTGCGACCTGGCCCTGGCCAAGCTTTATGAAGGCCATACCGACGCCCTGGCGATCCTCGCCGAGTGCGGCGCCAGCCACTGGGTCGGACCCGGGATCTGGGGCGTGTGGGCTGCCGAGCCGCCAGACGCCCGCACGCGCATCATCGAACGAGACGGCGAGCGGGTGATCCTCGAAGGCCGCAAGGCCTGGTGCTCCGGCGCGCTGCAGATCGACAACGCCCTGGTCACCGCCTGGGATGCCGACGAGCAGCCGCAACTGGTCGCCATCGAGCTGTCGCACCCGAGCCAGCGAATCATCGCCGAAGGCTGGCAGGCCGTGGGCATGGCCACCACCACCAGCGTACTGCTGGAGTTCGACCGTTCCCCGGCCGTGGCCATCGGCTCGCCGGGGCAGTACCTGTCACGGCCCGGGTTCTGGCAGGGCGGTGGCGGCATTGCGGCGTGTTGGTTCGGCGCCGCCGAAGCCCTGGCCGACTACCTGCGCGAACACTGCCGCAAGCCCCGCCCGGACCCGCACGCCGAAGCCCATCTCGGCGCGGTGGACGCCGCCCTCTGCGGCGCCCGCGCCACCTTGCGCGACTGCGCCGCGTGGATCGACGAGCATCCCGACAGCAACGCCGAACTGCCGGTGCGCCGCGCACGGGCGCAGGTGGAACAGGCGGTCAATCAGGTAATCGAGCATGTCGGCCGCGCCCTCGGCGCAACGCCCTATTGCCACAATAGCCACTTTGCCCGGCTCAGCGCCGACCTGCCGGTGTTCCTGCGCCAGAGCCACGCCGAGCGCGACCTCGCGGCATTGGGCCGGCAACTGGCGCAGTTTCCTGCCGGAGCGTGGCAGCTATGAGCCGCGAACTGTTCGAAGGCCCCGCCACCCTGCCCGCCGACTGGCAGCATTCGGCGCACCTCGCCCGGGCGACCTGGATCGAGCCCGACCAGCTCTGCCCGCCCGGCCGCCGGCTGGTGGTGGTGGCGCCGCACCCGGACGACGAGATCCTCGCCTGCGGCGGCCTGCTCGCCAGCCTGCGCGGTCGCGAGCAGGACCTGCTGCTGATTTCGGTCACCGATGGCGAGGGCAGCCACCCCGGCTCCACACACTGGACCGAACACCGCCTGCGTCGCCAGCGACCGCAGGAAAGCCGCCATGCGTTGCAACGCCTCGGCCTCGACGTGCAGGCTCTGGCTTGGCAACGCCTGAGTCTGAAGGACAGCGCCGTGGCGCGGGACGAAGCCTATCTGGTCAATCACCTCGGCCAGCTTCTCCAGCCCGGTGACCAATTGCTCTGCACCTGGCGCGGCGACGGTCATTGCGACCACGAAGCGGTGGGCCGCGCCTGTGCCCAGGCGGCCCAGGCCAAGGGCATTCAGTTGCTGGAAGTACCGGTGTGGGCCTGGTACTGGGCCGAGCCCGAGGACAGCCGCCTGCCGTGGGAACGTGCCTGCAAACTGCGCCTGGATCGCGATGCGTTGCAGCGCAAGCAACACGCCATCGCCGCCCACGTCAGCCAGATGGAAACCGATGAAGGCCGTCCGCCGGTGCTGCCGGCGGCGACCCTCGAATGCCTGATGCAACCTTTCGAACTGGTGTTCCGATGAGTGTCGATGCGCAGTATTTTGCCGGACTGTTCGCCGCCAGCGACGACCCGTGGGCCTTCCGCACCCGCTGGTACGAGCGGCGCAAGCGCGAGTTGATCATCGCCAGCCTGCCGCGGCAGTTTCACGAGCGGATCTTCGAACCGGCCTGCGCCAACGGCGAACTCAGCGCCGCCCTCGCCGAGCGTTGCGCCGAACTGCTGTGTCACGACCTCGACCCCACGGCCGTGGCACTGGCGCGGGAACGCCTGGTCTCGCTGCCCCATGTGCGGGTCGAAAACGGCCGGCTGCCCGGTGACTGGCCGGGCGGCTGCTTCGACCTGATCGTCCTCAGCGAAATTGGCTACTACCTCGATCCCGGCCAGTGGCTGCAGGTGATCGAACAGTCGGTCGCCAGCCTGACCGAGGATGGCGGCCTGCTCGCCTGCCACTGGCTGCACCCGATCGACGGCTGCCCGCAACAGGGCCGTGAGGTTCACGCGCTGCTGGAACAGCGGCTGCCGCTGTACCGCGTAATGCGTCATGAAGAAGCGGATTTTTTGCTGGAGTACTGGAGCTGCCAGCCGAGCGTGATCGACCTTGATGAGACCTGCCCATGATTGCCGTGATCATCCCCGCGCATAACGAAGCCGACGCCCTGCCCCGCTGCCTGGGCGCCGTGCAACTGGCGGCTCGCGCCGCCGAAGGGGCCGGGCACCGGGTGGAAATCCTCGTGGTGCTCGACCGCTGCGACGACGACAGCGCCCGCATCGCCGCGGCGCATGGCGTGGGTACCCTGGACGTGAACGTGCGCAATGTCGGCCAGGCGCGCCGGGCCGGGGCGGCGCTGATGCTGGAACGCGGCGCGCACTGGCTGGCCTGCACCGACGCCGACAGTTGCGTGCCGCCGGACTGGCTGCTCTGCCAACTGGACTGCGCCGCGGACGCGGTGTGCGGCACGGTTCACGTCGAGCAGTGGCAGCCGGAACAGAATGCGGCGTTCCAGGCGCTGTACCTGAGCCGCTATCAGGCGCGGGAAGATCACCGGCATATCCACGGCGCCAACCTCGGCATCTGCGCCCGCGCCTACCAGCGCGTGGGTGGCTTCCCGCCGTTGGCGTTGAACGAGGATGTGGAACTGGTCAACGCCCTGATGGCCAGCGGCGCCCATATTGTCTGGACCGCACGCAACAGCGTCAGCACCAGCAGCCGGCTGGACAGCCGGGCGCGGGGTGGGTTTGGGGATTATCTGAAATCGTTGGGAGGGTGACGCAACACCGTGGCTTGACGCGAAACCCTGTAGGAGCGGCCGTTAGCCGCGATGGGCCGCAAAGCGGCCCCAGAACAATCCAGCACCTTGTTTCTGGCGGGTCTGGGTCTAACATTCAAGCCTGCTCAAGGTCGAAACAAATGCCGGATGCACACCGCTAACTGGTGCGGGATGGTTTTGGGGCCGCTGTGCGGCCCATCGCGGCTAACGGCCGCTCCTACAGAATTGCAAGTGGCCGACGGTTTGCGATTGGCTGCAAGAGGTTCAAATCCCCATGCAGCAATAACGCCTCTCACGAAGCCTTGCGCCCCGTCCTCTTCCTCGCCGGCGCCTTCTTCTTCGGCTCCGCCACCTTGCCACTCTTCCCGCCCAGGCTGCGCTTCAACAGCTCGGTCAGATCGATGATGTCGGCGCCCTTGCCGCCAGCACTTTCCTCGCCCTGTTCCACCACCGAAATTTTGCCCTTGCTGGCCTTCTCCTCCACCAGATCCATGATGGTCTGGCGAAACACATTCTGGTATTCATCCGGCGTCCAGCTACCGCTCATGTCTTCCACCAGACGCTTGGCCATCTGCAACTCGCTTTTGTTGACCTTGGCCGTGGTCACACTGCTGTCCAGCTCCAGACTGTCGATACCGCGCACCTCATCCGGCCAACGCAAGGTGATCAGCACCAGCGCGTCCTCCAGCGGCCGCAACATCGCCAGATGCTGCTGGGTGTGCAGCACCAAAGTGGCGAGCGCCACCTTGCCGGTGCTTTCCAGGGTGTCGCGCAGCAACGCATAGACCTTGCCGCCGCGCTTGTCCGGGGCCAGGTAATACGGCGTGTCGAACTGCTGCAAAGGGATTTCCTGCGCGGCCACGAACGAGAAGATATCGATGGTCTGGGTCGCCTCGGGCCGGGCCTTGCAGATCTCGTCTTCGCTGATCACCACATAGCGGCCTTTCTCGTATTCAACGGCCTTGACGATGTCTTCCTTGCTGACCTCCTTGCCGGTGACCTTGTTGATCCGCTTGTAGCCCACGGGGTCCATGCTGCGCTGGTCCAGCCAGTCGAAATCGACCCGCTGGCTGCGCGTCGCCGACGCAAGCGCCACGGGGATATGCACCAGGCCGAAACTGATCGCGCCTTTCCAGATTGCTCGTGCCATAACGCGCTCCTATGGGTGGGGAATCCCGAGCTGGCGATAGCGCACGGCACCGCAGCGCTCACAGCACTGGCAATCCATTTGCTCGACGTCACTGCTCGACATCGAACGCCACTGGCAACCACGCAACAGGCAGATAAAGGTCATCGGCCACCTCCCGGGCACCCGTGAATCGGGCTCTTACAGGTAGTGACTCGCGGGAAGCGGAAAAGGTTTAGCCGGGATGGGCGGACGGCCGCGATCTGCACAGTGCGCCGCCCGTGAAATACGCCAATCAACGATCATCTCGATAGCGCAATAAGTACTTTTTCAAGCACGAAAAAAAACAGGTAAAAAACTGTCTGCATGAGCGTACAGCCCACCAACACAAAGACACAGCCAGTGAGGGCAACTCCAAACGACGACGCCGGGGGCTTTCGCTCAAACCAACGACCCGCGAATACAACGGCAAGGAACGCGCCGGGCAACGAGACCATATGCAGGACACCGACCATCCCGTCCTGCCACTGAGAGCGCCAGTTGATTTGCAGAACCAACAGGAACTCGATCGCCAGCGCTATACCCAAGCCGATGAGAAACCCTTTGCGCGGCGAAAACCAAATCGCAATCGGCAAGGCAACGGCGGGAATGACAAAGTAGTAATAAAGCCCTGCATACATTGCATCGCCGTACAGCAACACCAGTAATGGCACGATCAACGATATGAGGCAAAACGAAACAATATCGGTTCGATGAAATTGAATCACCACTGCCTCCATGGCGCGTTAGAACTTCACCCGTCTGACAAACTTCCGTCTCGTCACGCTTTATATCGTTCATGGCAACACTGGACACACTTACGGACAGCATCCCAGACAACGCTGTACTGCGCGAATTTTGAACATGTCGCTCTTGGTTTCCAGCCGCTATCCGGGATGTACAACGACTCTCTGAGCTAAGGAGTCCACCTGACCAATGTCAAGAAGCCACTCAGGAAAGAGTTGCGACAGGCACGATCCTCCTGGCACCCATACGGGACCACCAGGATCGCACCTGAAAGGTAAGTTGCTGTTCTGCCAAACACCATCCGTGCAGTCAGTTGTCACTGTCCTTGCTCGGCGCCAATTGCGACGCCGGGTTCTCCGCCGGCTGCTGCATCTGCAGCGACGGCTTGCTCGGGTCGGAGTCCTTGCCGGGGTGGTTGGAGTTGTCGAAGCAGCCGCCCAGCAGCAACAGGCCAGACAGCAGAAACACCGATGCACTTTTCATGGACAGTGCCCTCCACAGCGCTGCAAAAACAAAGCGGCGCATCGGGCCCAGGCCGCGATGCGCCAGTCAGACGGGGCACTGTTCATGCCCCGCCAGGTATTGCTGCGATTACGGAAGCTGTGATTACGGAAAGACCCCGCAATCAGGAGCGACCACCCTTGCGGCTGGTGTCGGTGGTTTTTTGCTTGTCCTGATTCATGCCACCCGAATGCTGGCCGCCTTTGCGTCCGGCTTCTGACGCTTTTTCCCGGTCATTGGCGAAGTTGCCCGGGTTGCCACCCTGCTTGCTACCTGTCTGACCAGTGCTTTTTTCGTTGTTAGCCATGATCTTTCACCTCATTGGAAAGCGAAGGGTGCACGGCTGATGCCGTACATGAATTGGGAGTACGGCTGGCGGGAGGGATTCGGTTTATTTGAGCACTGCCGGACAAGTGGCAGTAAATGACCGCAGGCGCTTGTTTGGCGCGCCAAGGGATTCATCACAAAGGAAAAACACGGGGCAGCGACGCTGCCCCGCGAGGATCACATGTTGCCGTGATCGTGATGCATGGCGTGGCCGCCGGCATCGTTGAGGGCGCGGACGGGCGCCTGCACCTCGATGGATTGCGAGGTGCCCTTGGCATCCTCGATCACCAGGGTCAGCGGCACTTGCTCGCCTTCCTTCAACTGCTGGTTCAGGCCCATCAGCATCACGTGATAACCGCTGGCATCGAGCACCACGGCCTTGCCGGCTGGCAGCGCCAAAGAGTCCACCGGGCCCATTGTCATCACGTCGCCGGTCATCTTCATCTGGTGGATCTGCACGGTCTTCGCCACCGTCGAACGCACCTCGACCAGTTTGCTGTCGGTGTCGGCGGTGAGGGTCATGAAGGCGCCGGAGGATTGCTGGTTGGCCACGGTGGCGCGGGCCCAGGCGTTGTCGACGCGGGTTTGCGCCAGCGCCGGCAACGCAGCGGCGCACAGGGCCAGCACTGCCAGGGCAGGTTTGAACAGGGAATGCATCAGCAGATCTCCATGAGGGTCAGCAGGTCTTCGGCGCATTCCTTGGCGTTCAGCGAATGGGACAGGCCAAGGTACAACCGGCCACGAGAATCGAAGACGAAACTGGTGGAAGAATGGGACACGGTGTAGGTGTCGCCCAACGGCACCTTCTCGTAGAACACGCCGAATTCCTTGGCGGTGGCAGCGATCTGTTCCGGTGTACCGGACAGCGCGGTGAAGGTCGGATCGAACGCCTTCACATAGTCATCCAGCACCTGCGGGGTGTCGCGCTCGGGGTCGAGGGTGATGAACACCACTTTGAGGAAATCGCCATCGCGGCCCATCAGCTTCTTGATCTGCACCGCACGCGCGAGGGTGGTCGGGCAAACGGCCGGGCACTGGGTGAAGCCGAAGAACACCATCGGCATCGAGCCGTAGAAACTCGACAGTGCGTAGGTGTCGCCGTGGACGTCCTTGAGTTTGAAGGAGCGGCCGAGGATCTTGTTGCTGAGGTCCTTGCCGTACTTGAAGTCGAGCTTTGGCGATGTGTCGCAGCCAGTCAGGGCACCGAGCCCCAGCAGGCTGAGCCCGGCGATAACCTTGCGCCGGGTCAGTAAATCATTCATGTAACCGTCCTTTCGGGAAGGTACGAGCCTCACAGCGAAGCCGTTCATTTCATGGTTTTTTGCGAGGCGGCATTTTGTCACGGTCGTTGACACCCCCGCCACCGCACAGCGCCCGGCGGATGCGACCCGATGTCGCAGCGAGGTCGGAAAAAGCGTAACAAGCCATGAACCGCAGGCCGTGCGGCGCTGGGCTACTCGAAGATTCCCAACCCGAAGAACACGAGCTGAAAGGCGGTAAAACCAAGGAATACGCCAGCCCCGCCAAACAGCAGCGCGGCAATCGAGGAGGTGTGTCCCCGGCGCTTCACCAGCAGCGCGGCGATCAGCAGCCCTGCCGCCGCCCCCGGCAGCGAGAACAGGTGCAGGATGCCGATCAGGCCATCCGGCCGCCCCGTGGCAGTCCAGTTGATTTGCAGGAACAACACGAACTCGACGGCCAGGCCTATCGCCACGCCGGTCAGAAAACCCGGTCGTACACCAAGCACGGTCACCATCAGCCAGGCCACGGCGGGAACGGCGAAGTAGTACCAGAGCCCGATGTACAGGGCGTCGCCCCACAGCAAAACCACTGCGGGAACCAGCAATGACACCAGCCAGAAACCCACCACGTCCGTTCTATAGGAATTGATCATTGGCAGCCTTGCCCGCTCGAGTGAAGGTTTCAGGAACACCTTCAGCGCAGTAAAGATGCCCGAAACGGAAATATCAACGCGCCATCAACGCCTGACTGACACGGCCTTTTGGCAACAGCGCCGGCCCGGCAAAGTGGCCACGCGCCAGCATCCGGGTTATTGTCGCCGTTTTTCTGACAGGGATGCGCTCGAAATGCTGTCAGTGCCACTGACACAGCCTGTCAGTGCGCCACGCTAGAGTCGCCGCCAACGTCCACCCGACACAGGACCCGTCATGGCGGCCCACGAACACGACACCCTGGCCCTGCGCCTCGCGGACATCCTCCGTCTGATGCAATCGGGCGAGCGCCCTACCCGCCTGCAACTTGCCGAACGCTTCGGCGTCAGCGAGCGGACCATCTACCGCGACCTCAACCGCCTGGGCGATGTCATCGAGCCCGGCGCCAACGGCGTCTATCAACTCGCCAGCCATTACCGCAGCAGCCTGTCGCCCGCCGACCTGCAGACCTTCGCCCGCATCAGCGGCGTCGAGCAGTTGTTTCCGGCCAGCGACCGCCGCTCCTGGCTCGACCTGCTCAAGCCGGGCCCGGCGAGTTTCCTGGTGCGCGACGGCCATTCAGGCGCGAGCCGCCCCGACCACCACGCGTTCCGCCAGCTGGGCCAGGCCATCGAGCGGCGCCAGCGCTGCCAGTTGAGCTACACCGGCAAGCTGCGGCGGGTCGAGCCCTACCGGCTGATCCACAACAAGGGCATCTGGTACCTCGCCGCCACCGAAAACGATCACCTGAAAAGCTTCGCCCTCGGGCGCCTCGGCGAGCTGCGCGTACTGGATGAAACCTTCGTGCCCAACGCCGACATCCAGGCGCAGATCGAAAACGACGATGACGTCTGGTTCGGCCAGGACCGCCTCGACGTCACCGTGCGGGTCGCCGCCAGCAACGCCCATTACTTCCTGCGGCGCAACGTGCTGCCGCACCAGCAACTGATCGAACAGCAAGACGACGGCCAACTGGTACTGCGTTGCCAGGTCAATCACCCCAACCAGTTGCTGCCGATCATTCGCTACTGGATTCCCCACGTACGCATTCTCGAACCCGTCTGGCTGCAGCAAAAACTGCGCGACGAACTGACCGACTACTTGCACTGAGGCAGGACACCCCATGACCGAAATGGAAAAGCCCCTGGGCGACGACTACGACAAAGACGACAGCATCGACTTCGAGCAGGTCGCCGAGGAGCAGGCGACGCGCATCGAAGGCGAGCTGTTCGAAAACACCGAGAACGCCAACAAGACCACGGCAGTGATCGCCTCCTTCGTCGCTTCGTGCAATGCGCGTGGCGAGAAACCGCTGGAGCTGTGGCTGAGTGATGAGTTCCGCAAATACCCGGACCTGTGGAAGGACGAGCAAGACCTGCTGCAGACCAGCCGCGAGGTGGTCCAGTCCACCGCGGCGTTCAACCAGTCCCGCGAGTCGCTGCAAGCGCACCTGGACACGGGCCGCAGCAAGGCTTCGTGGCTGGCCGGCGAGATCGAGAAAAAC
Source organism: Pseudomonas huaxiensis (assembly GCF_003231275.1). Lineage (GTDB taxonomy): Bacteria > Pseudomonadota > Gammaproteobacteria > Pseudomonadales > Pseudomonadaceae > Aquipseudomonas > Aquipseudomonas huaxiensis. The sequence goes on along the minus strand of NZ_QKVL01000014.1, from coordinate 124,729 downwards.
GCCGCCGTCACCGGCTCCGTGAATGTCGGCCAGTACGCCGGCGGCATCGACCGAGCGCTGGCCGATGCCAGCGAAAACGCCCGGAAGATCATCACCACCCAAGCCGGGCCGATCAACCAGAACCCCAACCTCAACGGCTTGATCGCCGAGCAGCATCACGTCGACACCTTCAATATCGACGCCGCCGCCAAAGGCAGCCCCTACCGCGCGCGGGTGGTCGGCTCCCAGGAACTGAACTCGGTCGACATCGAGATCGTCGACGGCAACGGCAATGTGGTCGGAAAATACCAGTCCAAGTACGGCGCCGACGCCAAGGCTACCAATACCCAACTGAACGGTGGTGATTACGCCGACCAGAAACGCCTGGTCCCCGAAGGCCAAAGCGCCGATGTGCCCGACAGCACCGAAGTGATCGAGGTCGACGGGGTCAAGTCCAAGCCGCTGTCCAAGGAAGAAGCCAAGGCCCTGCAGGAAAAGGCCCAGGCCGAGGAAGAGTCGCGCCAGTACGATTGGAACGACACCAACCGCATCGACATCGCCAAGCAGATCGGCAAGCAGGCAGTGGTCGGCGCCTGCATTGCGGTGGGCATGCAGGGCACGCGGATCCTCGCCCGACGCGCCTGGAACTGGCTGAACGGCCGGGAAAACCCCAGCGCCAATGACGAACTCAAAGAGTTCTTCGACAGTTCCCTGCGCGCCGGCACCAACACCGCCGCTCAGGTGGCGGTCTCCGGCGCCGTGGTGGTGGCGGTGAAGAACGGCTGGCTCGGCACCGCCCTGCGCGCCACGCCGGCGGGGCTGATCACCAACATCGCCTGCGTCGGCCTGCAGAACGCCAAGATCCTTTACAAGCTGGGCAAAGGCGAACTGACCGGCGAAGAGGCAATCGACGCCATCGGCAACACCACCGTGACCACGACCATGGCCATCGTCGCCGCCACCAAAGGCGCCTCGGTGGGCGCGGCGATCGGCACCGTCTTCGGACCGGTCGGCACCATGGTCGGCGGCTTTATCGGTGGCGTGGCCGGCGGTATTGCCGGTGGCCAGATCGGCGAGGTGATCTACAGCGCTGGCAAGGCCGTGGCCAAGACCGCGCTCAAGACCGTGGCGCGCGTCGTCGAAGGGGCTGGCCGGGCGCTGGAATCCATCGGGCGCGGGATCAGCAATTTCGCCTCTTCCCTCTTCTCCGGCTGGTAAGCACTGATGAACCTGCTCGAACTCAAGGACAAGATCAAATCCCACCTGGTCGCCGGCTATCCGGGGCTGTACATCCACTCCGGCGAAGAGGCGCGGGTCGACGCCATGCTCCAGGACGTCGCCGCGCAACTGAACCTGCACCCCAAGGAATGGAACCTCGGCTACGGCTGGGTGGATTTCTTCAACAAGCAACCGCGTGGCAGCCAGGGCGCGAAGACCGAGCTGGCCGACAGCCTGCCGGCGCTGCTCGATGATGACCTGGACGGCAAGCTGTTCATCCTCAAGGACGCCCGCAGCGCCCTGGAAAACCAGCCCCTGGCGGTAGCGCGGCTGAAGCAGTTGCTCAACCGCATCCAGCGCCATCATCGCGGTAAGGCCGCCGTGGTGCTGGTCTCGGAAACCCTGCACATCCCGCCGCCGATCGAAGCGCAGATCACCCTGCTGCCGCTGCCGTTGCCCCGCGGCGAGGAAATCGGCAGCCAACTCGACAGCGTCTGCCAGCACCTGGAGTTGCTGGTGCCGGAAAACCTCCGCCAGCGCTTGCATGCCGCCTGCAGTGGCCTGAGCCAGGAAGAAATCCGCTCGGCGCTGGCGATGGTCCGCTTGCAGCACGAACAGATCAACGATGCCGCCCTGGCGCTGATCCAGCACGAAAAGGAACAGATCATCGCCAAGAGCGGTGTGCTGGAAATGCTCCGGGTCAGCGAAAACGCCACGGATATCGGCGGTCTGGAGAACCTCAAGCTGTGGCTGGGACGCCGCGCGCAGATCTTCCGCCGCCTTGGCGAAGCTCACGACGCGCGGGTGCAGGCACCCAAGGGCGTGCTGATCGCCGGCATGCCCGGCTGCGGCAAATCCCTGACTGCCAAGGCTGCGGCCGGCCTGTTCCAGTTGCCGCTGCTGCGACTGGACATCGGCTCGCTGCTGGGCAAATACGTCGGCGAAAGCGAACACAACATGCGCCGCGCCCTGACCATGGCCGAGTCGGTCAGCCCGTGCATTCTCTGGATCGATGAACTGGAAAAAGCCTTCGTCGGCATGACCAGCGGCAGCGGATCGGAAGTGTCGTCGCGGCTGTTCGGCTACTTCCTGACCTGGATGCAGGAGAAGACCGGCGCGGTGTTCGTCATCGCCACCGCCAACAACATCACCGCCCTGCCCCCGGAACTGCTGCGCAAGGGGCGTTTCGACGAAGTGTTCTATGTCGGCTTCCCCAACGCCGCCGAGCGTGGGGCGATCCTCGATATCCACCTCAAGGGCGAGGAGCTTGAACTCTCAGCCGAGGAGCGCAGCACGCTGATCACCCAGTGCCGCGACTACGCCGGCGCAGATATCCAGAACGCCATTAACGAGGCGCGGGAAGCTGCCTTCCTCGACAGCCGCGCGCTGAAGTTCGAGGACGTCGAAGTCGCCATCGAATTGACCGTACCGTTGCGCGAAACCCTGCGTGAGCAGGTGGCGAAGTACGAAGAGCTGTTCGAAAAACTCAAGCTCAAGCCGGCCTCGGCCTGCGACGGCCTGAGCGTGGCGCAGATGATCCAGATGGCTGACAGCGTCAATGCGCTGCGCCGCGAAGAAGTCGCCAGAAGTGAAGACTGCCCGGACGACTTGCTGGAAAAACTCGCGGGCGATCAGGTCGAAGACATCCGCATCGCGGTGTACAGCAACCCCAATTGCCCGGAGCGCGTACTGACCCTGCGGATCAACATCGAGGATAAACATCCCGATTTCGACCTCGACCTGCTGCACCTGGCCTGCGTCCACCCGCAGGCACCGCAAGACCTGCTGGCCAGCGAGTTCCACCGTCTTGGGCTGAAACCCGAACACCGGCGCCTGCTGGCGACCAAGAGCAGCCACGAACCGCTACTGCGGGAAATGCTGAAGGACAAGGACTCCGAGGTTCGCCGCGCCCTGGCGCAGAACCGCCATATCGGCAACGATACCCAGCGCCAGCTCAGCAAGGACAGCGAAGACAGCGTACGCGTGGCCCTCGCGGGCAATCCGGTGCTGTCCAGTGAAGTGCAATCGCTGTTGTCGCGGGACGCGCACGCCGACGTCCGCGAAACCCTCGCCCGGCTGCCGTCCTTGAGCGAGACGGTGCAACTGAACCTGACCCAGGATGAGGATGCCGAGGTGCACCTGGCACTGGCGTCGCGCGGCGGTGAAGCTGCGCTGCCCGACTCGGTGCAACTGCAACTGGCCCAGGACGGCATGGACGTGCGCTTGCAACTGGCCAGCAACCCGGCCATCGGCGGGCCCGCACAATTGCTGCTGGCCCAGGACGCTCACATTGAAGTGCGCAAGGCCCTGGCCCGCCACCCCGCCTTGGCAAGCGCGACCCTGCAATACCTGGCCAAAGACAGCGAATCGGTGCAGGTCGAACTGGCCGGCAACCGCACCCTGAACTCGGCACTGTTGCAACGCGGCCTGGTGCAAAGCGAATCCGCTGAAGTGCGTGCGGCGCTGGCCGGCAACGATCACGCCAGCGTCGAGATTCTCGGGCTGCTGTCCCGTGACCCGGATGCCTCGGTACGCGAGAAGCTGGTCAGCAACGACGCCATCAATGCGCAGATCATCGACACCTTGCTGCAAGACCCGCACACCGAAGTTCGCGAAGCCATGCTGATCTGGTGCCCGGGGCTGTCCGCCGAACAGCAGCAACGCATCGCCAAAGATCCCGAGTCGAGCGTCCGCGAGCAATTTGCCTGGTACTGCGAACTGAATGACGACACGCAAGCGCAACTGCTCGGCGACAACGCGCAGGTGCGCGAAAACCTCGCACGCAACTATCGCATCGTAAACCGCATCCAGCAGGAGCTTGCCGTCGACGGCGAGGTCGACGTGCGTCGTGCTCTGGCGCGAAACCTGAGTCTGGCCGGCCCCGTCCAGGCACGCCTGGCGGAAGATCCTGACAGTGGTGTGCGCACAGATCTGGCAGGCAACCGGGAACTGACTGCACCAGTGTTCGCCTTGCTGCTAAAGGACGTCAAGGCGGTCCAGATCGAGCTGGCCCAGCATGCAAACCTGACGCAAGGGCAATACGCGCAATTGGTCAGAAGCGAGTTCGACGAAGTGCGGCAAACCCTGGCCGGCAACACCAGCCTCGGCGAAGACGTGATGCGCGAACTTGCTCAGGCGACACCTGCGCCCGCCCTGCACGCCGCCTGGTATGTGATCCCCGAGCCTTCGAAGGTCGACCTGGCCCTGGCGGGTAATGCCAAACTGCCAGTGAACTTGCAAAGCGATTTCCACACCAATTGGATCAAATCGACACCACTGATGGAAGTGCTTGCCGGCAACCCGGCGCTGGACTCAGCGCTGCAAGGGAAGCTGGCAACACACAGCGAGTACTCCGTCCGCGCGAAGCTCGCGGCCAACCCGAAACTGGCACTGGACGTAGCGCAAAAGCTGGCCAAGGACTCCACTGCGACCGTGCGCTCGGCCCTGATCGGCAGCCAGCCGCTGCCCGCCGATATCGAGGAGCGCTTGTGCGGCGACAGTTCGTACAACATCCGTGTTGCCCTGGCGGCCAACCCGCACCTCAGCAAGCAGACCCAGCAAACACTGGCCACAGACAACGATGAAGACGTACGTACCGAGCTGCTGAAGCGGGCCAACGGCCACTCGGGCTTCGCCTTGAAATTGCTGGCCCAGGGTCTGCTCGCTCAGGACGACGCGTTCGAGATTCGTGCATTGCTGGCCCAACACCCACACTTGAGCCTCGCCCTGCAAAGCCACCTCGCCGAGGACGACTCCACCACGGTGCGCAAGGCCCTGGCCGGACAACCCACCAGTCGCTGGGGCCGGGCACTGAGCGAAGAAGTGCAACTGCGCCTGCTGAAAGACCGCGAAAGCAGTGTGCGTGTAGCGCTGGCGGGCAATGCCCAGTTGTTACCTCATGTGCAATTGGCGCTGGCCCGGGACACCGATATCAAGGTGCGCAAGGCGCTGATCGACAAGAGCAGCAGCTATGGCCCTCGCCTGCTGATCGTGGCGCAGAAGACCCTCGCCAACGATGCCAGCGAGGAGGTGCGGATCGCCTTGGCGAGAAAGCTGTTCGGCAGCCATGCGCCGGCCAGCAACGAGGAAACCCTGCTGACACTGGCGGGTGACAGCAGTCTAGAGGTCAAGGAAGCCATCGCCTTCTCCCTGAGCTTCGGCGACTCGCCGCTCAGCGAAGCGGTCATGAACCGCCTTATGGACGGCCTCGACGAGGAAACACGCGCGTCGCTAGAGGACATACTGGCAAGCTGCGACGAGGACTGAGCCGACAGCAATAATTGTTCCCACAAGGATCCCCTGAAACTTGTGGGAACAATTAACCCGGCGCGTCATTGGCAATTTGCGATACATCCGTCAAATCCCATAGCCAAACCAGACACCTCCCACACAACTGTCACAAAACGGCCCACTTCCTGCTGTCGGTTCGCTGACGCATCTTCAAGATGCACACGCATACCGACACCTAAGGATAAGTGCCGTGTTCAAACCGCTAGCCATCGCTGTAGCTCTCGGATCTTCCCTGCTGCCCCAGGGCGCCAACGCCTACGAATATGGGGAATACGCCGGACAAACCCTGGACCGCCTGATCAACGACTACCCCGGTCGTTACCGAGGTACCACCAACTTCGCCGGCGCTGCCGACTGGATGCAGTCGCAACTGGGCTTCGGCTACCAGACCAGCCGCCAGGACTTCACCTGGGCCGGCACCCGCAGTTCGCAAAACGTCATCGCCTCCGCCGCCGGTAGCAACAGCACCTATGTGGTGCTCGGTGCCCACTTCGACACCTATTACGGTCGCCCCACCCTGCAAGGCCTGGACGACAACGCCTCGGGCGCGGCGGTGCTCACCGAGATCGCCCGCAACCTGGGCGGCGTCGCCCTGGAAAACGGTCTGGAAGTGGTCGCCTTCGGCGCCGAGGAAGAAGGCCTGCGCGGCTCCCGCGCCTACGTCGCGTCACTGAGTGACAGCCAGCGCGCCAACCTGCTGGGCATGATCAACCTCGACAGCCTGATCACCGGCGACAAGATGTACGCCCACGCCGGCAGCAATGCCGTCGCCAACCCGGCCCTCGGCGCCTACCGCGACCAGTTGCTGCGCATCGCCAGCGAACTGAAGATCGACCTCTTCACCAACCCCGGCCTCAACAGCGACTACCCCGCCGGCACCGGCTGCTGCAGCGACGGTGAAAGCTTCAACAGCCTGAACGTCCCGGTGCTGTTCATCGAAGCCACCAACTGGGAACTGGGCGACCTCGACGGCTACGAGCAGACCGACAACCCGGCGATCCCCGGCGGCTCCACCTGGCACGACCCAACGGAGGACAACGAAACCGTACTGACCAACGCCTTCGGTGAAGAGCGTATCGAACAGCGCCTGCGCGACTTCTCGCGCCTGCTGACCCGTCTCGTGCTGGAACTGACCAACGCCGACCTGCTCGCCTCCACCGCCTCCGGCGGCGCCATGGCGCGGCAGATGGAAGACCAGTTGCAGCGCCAGCACCAGGCCATGACTCGCTTGCACGACCGCCGCTGGCTGAGCGTGCTGGGCAGCGAACGCGCGGTGGGCAGCTTCGATGGCGAAGTGGGTGTGGAGGGCGAAGTTTCACCGGACAACGGTTTCGACGCGCCGGGCAATCCTGAATCGAAACGCCTGGGCGTGCATGTGCTGGGCGACTACCGCCTGAGCCAGGCCGTCACCGTCGGCGCCAGCCTGAGCTTCGAGCGCAGCCGCGACAGCCTCGACCATGGCGGCCGCGTCGAAGGCGACGCCTGGCAGGTTGGCGCGTTCGCCCTGCTCAACGATGGCGGCCCGCAATGGCTGGCCGGCGAACTGAGCGCCGGGCACACCCGCTTCGACACCAAACGCTCGGTGTTCATCCAGGCCAATGGCGGCCCGGTGTTACTGGACCAGCGCTTGTCCGGCGACACCTCGGCGCTGTTCTGGGGCGCGCGGCTGGACGGTGGCTATGACTTCACCGTCGGTGGCCTCCAAACCGGTCCGGTGGCCGGGCTCGACTACGTCCACTACCGCATCGACGACTTCAACGAAGACGAAGCGCTGCGCACCGCCCTGGGCTTCGAAAAACAGGATTACGACACCCTCGAAGCCAGTCTCGGCTGGCGCCTGCACGGCAGCCTCGGCCTTGGCGGCATGGCCCTCAAGCCTTACGCCAGCGTGCGCTGGGTGCGAGAGCTGGCGGATGGCCGACTGGACGAGATCGACCTCACCAGCCGCGCCGACGGCCTGGTGCGCGTAGCCAACCTGAGCGACGTGGACAAGAACTTCGGCCGCGCGCAATTGGGCGCGCAGTTGATGGTCACCGAGCAACTGGGTGTGTTCGCGGAAGCCAATACACGCTTTGCCCATGACGAAGGGAATCAGGCGGGGTATTCGCTGGGGGTGCAGTGGTTGTTCTGACACAAGCGTGATGGCAAGCAAGCTCGCTCCTGTTCTGCAGGAGCGAGCTTGTCGGGACGCCAGACCGTCACGATTGCAGTGCCAACCTGACCTATCCTCAATCAACCACTCAGCCAGGATCTCCACCATGCCCCGCCTCCCTGGCCTCACGACCACCCTGCTGCTGCTCATCCTCCTGTCCCTGCCGACCCAGGCCGCCGAGCCCTGGCACCTGGCCAGCGACGAAGACGGCATCCAGGTCTACCTGCAAGACGTCCCCCACTCCAACTACCAGAGCTTCCGCGGTGTCGCCCTGATCAAGGCCGACGTGCGCACCCTCAGCGACCTCCAGGAAAACCTCCGCGTCGCCTGCAAATGGCTGTACGCCTGCGCCGACATGCGCCTGCTGAAAGTCGAGGACGACAACACCTGGGTCTACCTCACCACCGCCCTGCCCTGGCCCGCCACCACCCGCGACATGGTGCTCAAGGTGCAGACCGAGCGCAACGACGACGGTAGCCTGATCCGTCACCTCTCGGCCGTGCCGGGCATGGTGCCGCGGGAATCCGGACAAATCCGTGTCACCCAGTTGCAAGGCACCTGGAGGATGATTCCCAAGGGCGAGCGGGAAACCGAAGTCACCTACGAACTGCAGGCCGAACCCGCCGGCGACATCCCCGCCTGGCTGGCCAACCGCTTCGTTATCGACGCCCCGACCATCACCCTGAAGACCTTGCGCGCCGTGGCCGAGCGCCAAGGCACCCATTCAACGGACGAGCCAACGGAGCCCATTCAATAAATGAATACCATGAATTCCAACATTTAATTTGTGGATGCGAAGCATTGTTCCTATTGTAGGAGCGCAAGCCCGGTAGAACCGCCCTCACCGGCGGTCCCGCGGACACAACAACAAACACCCCGAGACTTCCCATGTCCAAAACCTACTTCGCCCCTCACGGCGGGCACCCGGCTCAGACCGAGCTGCTGACAGACCGTGCGATGTTCACCGAGTCCTACGCGGTTATCCCTAAAGGCGTGATGCGTGACATCGTCACCAGCCACCTGCCGTTCTGGGACAAGATGCGCATGTGGGTCATCGCCCGCCCGCTGTCCGGCTTCGCCGAAACCTTCTCCCAGTACATCGTCGAAGTTGCCCCGGAAGGCGGCAGCGAGCGTCCTGAGCTGGACAAGAACGCCGAAGCGGTACTGTTCGTCGTCGAAGGTGAAGTCGACATCACCCTGCAAGGCAAGCCGTACACCCTGAAACCGGGTGGCTACGCCTTCATCCCGCCGGCTGCCGAGTGGAGCCTGCGCAACAACAGCAACGCCAATGTCACCTTCCACTGGATCCGCAAGCACTACGAAACCGTAGAAGGCCTGCCGCACCCGGAAGCGTTCGTCACCAACGAACAGGACATCGCTCCAATTCCGATGCCGGGCACCGATGGCGCGTGGGTCACCACCCGCTTCGTCGACATGGCCGACATGCGCCACGACATGCACGTCAACATCGTGACCTTCCAGCCAGGCGGCACCATTCCGTTCGCCGAAACCCACGTCATGGAACACGGCCTGTACGTTCTGGAAGGTAAAGCGGTGTACCGCCTGAACCAGGATTGGGTCGAAGTGGAAGCCGGCGACTTCATGTGGCTGCGCGCCTTCTGCCCACAAGCCTGCTACTCCGGCGGCCCGGGCCCGTTCCGCTACCTGCTGTACAAGGATGTGAACCGCAACGTGCACCTGACGCTGAACCCCAAGCGTTAATGCTCGCGGCTCTCGCAGCCTGAACAGAAAAAGCCCGCCCTCCCCGGCGGGCTTTTTTGTGGGTCATGTCTCCTAGCCGAACGCAAAACCTTGTATGTGGCTTGTCGGGGCGCCGAACCGCAGCGAACGGCCGCAAAACCTGCCAACTCGCCCTACCTGACCGTACCCGACCTCAAACTCACTGCTGATCCAGCAACCGCCCCAGCACCGCCCCCAACTCCTTCACCATCGGCTCCGCCGTCGGCCGATGCACGATCACGATTTCATAGCTGTCCACCACCGGCAGCCCGTCGGCCACCCCAAGCACCCGATGATCCCCGCTCACTGCCCGCGGCGGCAGCAGGCTGATGCCCATGCCATCCGCCACCGCTGCCTGAATCCCGCTGAGGCTCGAACTGGTGAACGCAATCCGCCAACGTCGCCCCAGGCTCTCTACCGCGCTGATGATCTCGTCCCGGTACAGGCCGCGAGGCGGAAACGTCACCAGTGGAATCGGGTCAAGCTCCAGCGCCGGATTCTTCGCACTGTCGATCCAGGCCAGCTCCTCCGGCCAGCTCACCACCCCTTCGCGCCCATTTCGCCGCTGCTTCAGCAGCACCAGGTCCAGTTCGCCGTTCTCGTAGCTCTGGCTGATATCCCGGCACAGGCCACTGGTCACTTCCAGCTTCACCTGCGGGTACTTGCGGTTGAACGCCGACAACGCATTGGTCGTCCGCCCGCCGACAAAATCCTCCGGCACCCCCAAGCGCACCGTCACCCCCACCGTCGCCCCCGCCAGCGCCTCCGCCATCTGATCGTTCAGCGCCAGCATATGCCGGGCGTAGCCGAGCAGCGTCTGGCCAGCGTCGGTGGGCAGTACTTCGCGGTTGCCGCGCTCCAGCAGGCGGTGGCCGACCATATCCTCCAGGCGACGGACCTTCTGGCTGATGGTGGATTGGGTCGAATGCAGGCGGGAAGCGGCGGTGGTGAAACTACCGCAATCAGCGACCACGACGACCGCCCGAAGGAGGTCGAGGTCGAAGAGGGTTCTAGTGGGGTTTGGAATGGGGGGCATGGTGGTATTTGGAATGCGAATGTGGTGGAAAGGTTCTAACACGCACCAGGAGGTGGGGCAACGCGGGGTTCATGTCTATCGTCCACCGACGCAACCAGGGTGCAGCTTTCGACCGGGTAACTCGCGGATAAAACAAAGGGCAGTAACGGTCATCCAACCGCCCTGCCCTCTACTACCTCACGCGACTTGCGGGCTCTGAAGAAACATCTCCCGCTCAATAGCGCGTCGCCTCATCATCTGCGTATCCGGCCGTCCGCGCACTTGAACCCATTTGCGGAACTCGTCAGCCGCTTGGTCGATCGCTCCGGCATTGACATGTCGAATCAGGATCGAACTGCGGATACGGATCGACCCATAGTCAAACACCAGTAGCAGCAGCGCATCCCATTGGCCCTGGCTCACCGGGACCTGAAGCATGCCGGCCAACTGGGTCTCGTAGCGGCCAATCTCGTGCTCCAGCTTCGCCTCCGCCTCGTCCTGGGTGATGGTCATGCCTTCATGGACATCGCCGTAGTGCGCGTAGCCGATAAACCACAGGCCGGCGCCATCCTGACGAGCATTGAGGGTCAATCCGGTGCGGCGCTTGAGCAAATCCAGACCTGTCGAGGACAGTCGCATATTCGAGCTCCTTGCAAAAAGTGAGGACAATATTGCCCAAGACTACTTCACTCATCGCCGCCGTGATAGCACTAAGCCTTCACTCAGAAGCGGACTTTTACGCCCACATATCCGGTCCGACCGGGGGCGGGTTCGTAGTAGCGGCCGCCGCTGTCATTGATCCGCAGGTTGTCGTAGTAACGCCGGTCGGTCAGGTTATCCAGCCCGGCATAGGGTTCCACATTCTCCGCCCAGCCCTTGAGCTGGATGCCCGCCCGCAGGTTGACCACCGCGTAGCCACCAATCCTCGCGGTGTTGGCGCTGTCAGCGTACTGGCGGTCGTAGATCGAGGTGTTGAGGCGCGCGTACCAGTTGTCGCGGCTGTAGCTCAGCTCACCAAACAGGCTCTGCACTGGAATGCCCGGCAGGCGCTTGCCGTCGGCGCCGTCGAAGCTGCGATAGCTGTAGTCGTTGAGGCTGTAGGCGGTGCTCAGTTGCCAGTGATCGTCGGGCTGCCAGCGGGCGCTCAGTTCCAGGCCGTCGCGGCGGGTGGAACCGGCGTTGCGGTAGAAGGTGCGACCATCGACGTAGGGCACCAGCTCGTCGCGAGTATCGATCCGGTAGACCACCGCTTCGTAGCGCCAGTGGGCGGTCTCGCCTTTGAAGCCGATTTCCTGGTTGAGCGCTTCGGCGGGCTCCAGGTTGCTGTTGAAACCACCACCGCTCGGGTTGGCCATTTCAGCAACCGTCGGGGTCTCGAACGAGGTCGCAACGCGGGCGTAGACGGTGTGGTTCGGGTCCAGGCGATAACTGAGACCGGCGCTGTAGTTGAGATCGCGCAGGGTGCGATCACCGGAGTCGTCGCCGTCACGCAGGAAGCGGTCGTCGACGCTCAGGCGCACGGCGTCATGCCGCAGGCCGAGGCTGAGCACCCAGTTTTCGGTCAGCTCGGTCTGGTTTTCCACAAACAGGCCAAGGCTGGTGGCTTCCTCTCGCTGGCGTGAGGTCAGTGCGCCCTTTTCGCCACCGATGATGTTGTTGTTGCGGTCGCGGTCGTCACGCAGGGATTCCAGGTCGGCGCCGAAGGTCAGCTTGTGATTCAGGCCGAACCAGTTGGCGACATGGCTGTAATGCCCGCCTACCCCGCCGAACAGGCGCTCGTAGCTGGTCTGGCCGTTGGCGGCCAGCGGCAGGCGGTTGGTGAAGTCGCGCTGACCAACGTAGCTGCGGAGCTGATAGGTGTCCTCGCCCACGGCCTCGCCATCCCACACCAGCGACAGCCGCTGTTGTCTGATGCGCTCGTCGGAATCGAAGCTCAGGCTTTGCGGGCGCGCCTGATTACGATCCGCACGAACTTGCGCAAGGGTCAGTCCGCCGGGATCTTCCGAACGGTTATCGAGCGCATGCATCGTCAAGGCCAGGCGCCCGGTGTCGCCCCACCAGCGCAGTTTGCCGGTGAGGTTGTTGGCCTCGCTGGTGGCGTGGTCGCGATAGCCGTCCATCTGCGTCGAACTGACGGCCAACAAGCCGCCGAAATTGCCCTCGGTGCCGCTGGCCTCGATGCTCTGCCGGCGATAGCCGTAGCTGCCGAGGCTGAAGTCGGCAGCGACGCCGGGATGATCGCCCGGCTCGCGCGTATTGATCGCCAGCACGCCGCCGGCGCCGTTGCCGTAGAGCACGGCGGCGGGGCCACGCAGCACTTCCATGCGCTCCACCAGGCCGATATCGAGGCCGTCGAGTTCGGTCTGGCCGTCGGGCATGGTCAGCGGTACGCCATCCACCAGCACACGAATACCGCGCACGCCGAAGCTTGAGCGCGAGCCGAAACCACGGATCGCCGGGCGCAGGCCCTGGGCGGCGTTGTAGCGGCTTTGCACGACCACGCCTGGCACACTGGAGAGCATGTTGCCGAGGGTCAGCGCCTGGTCGCCGCGGCTGTCGGCGGCGTCGACGACACTGGCCGACAAGGCTGCCTGGGCCCAGTGGTCCCCGGTGCGAGTGGCAGTGATTTCGACCGGATCGACTTCGACGGATGAGTCCGCCAGGGCTGCGGTGGTGGTCAGCAAGAGTGCGCCGAATGCTGCGCGACGATGTGCGGCCCGTTGCCGCTCGTTATTGTTCATGGGTCGTTCCACTGGGTCCCGCGAGGAAGTTTTCCAGGGTGCCGGCTCCGCGTTGGCACCTGGGCTGAACGCTTGTCAGGCTGGACCATACGAAAATTGATAGGCATATGGCTACTAAGCAGGAGTCAGAAGTACGGGGTACTAAGGTGGATCCGCCGAAAGTAGGAGATTGATCACAATGGGTCCGTGCAACCAAGGGCCGCACTGCGGCCCCCTCTGCATCAATAGAAATACGCCGCCCTGAACTGCAGCGAGTTATCGATCTTCACCCCTTCCCGCACGGTGGTGTCGTGCATCACCTGCCCCATCAACTGCAATTGCTTGCCGACCATGGTCGCCACAGTGAAGCCGACCGTGCCGTTGTTGCGGCTGGTGGCCAGAGTCTGGCCGTCGAGGGTTTCGCGCGCGCCCCAGTTGTGCCGGTAGCTGATGGCAGCATAGGTGTCCTGGGTGAAGTTGTAGCGCAGGTGGTTGTGCAGTTGCAGCAGGGTGTCCTTTTTCGCGTCGGTGGAGCGCTGGTCGTCATAGAACTCGGCTTCGGCGATCACGTCCCAACTGATCTTGTCGGTCAGGCCCTTGATGTAGCCCACCTGGAAGTCCACGGCCCAGCGGTTGTTGCTGAGGGCAAAGCCCTGGTCCTTGTCGCTGCCGGTAGGTGCGGTGAAGAACACCGACCAGCCCAGGTGTTCGTTGCGCTCCAGATCACCGATGGTCCACAGGGTGCCGCCGAAGGTGATGTCGCCCAGGCCCGAGGTTTTGCTGTGGCTGGCACCGATGTCCTGCTGGCCGAAGGGGATGACGATCTGCGGGTCCCAGGTGTAGCCGGTGCCGAAGAAATCCGTGAAGTGGATCAGACGCAGGACGCCGACGGTCATGTCCAGGTCGAGGTCGTCGGCGACTTTCTTGCCACCGGAGTAAACCTTGTCGCCGCGCGGATTCTGCTGATAGAGCACGACCACGTCGGTGCCCTTGGGCAGCGCGGTGTAGTCACCCGGGTCAGGCTTGACGTCGGCCTGGGCGAACAGGGAAACGCCGAACAGAGCCAGGCCGGCCGTGAGGGTCGAGGGGCTGATGATCTTCATGGTGAACTCTCGTTGTTGTTTTTGTTGGCGTGAAGAGTCCCGGGCGGCCCCTTTTCAGGGGCCACCAAGGCGGGTTCGGTGACGGTGGGTTTACTGCGCGGCGCTGGCTTTCAGGTCGGCCTGCAGGTCATGGGTGCGTTTGACCAGATACTGGCGGATCAACTCCATGTCCTCACGCTTGAGGATGTCGGAAAAGTTCGGCATACCACGCTGGATCAATGCGCCGCTGACGAACGCCGGGAAGGCCGCGTGCTTGTCCTTGGTCAGGTAGCGCAGGTCCGGGACCACGCCGCCAGCAACGGCGTTGAGGCCATGGCATCCCGCGCACAGGCCGTTGAACATGTTGCGTGCCTGGACCAGTTGCTCGGGGGTTGCCGTCAGTTCCAGATCGACATTGGGGAATACCGGTGCCTGGCGCGGCGGCGGCAACTCGCCCTTCGCGCCGAGCTTGAAGGCGATGATGCGTGATTCCGACTGCACCTTGGCCTTGTTGGTCAGCGAGCCGGTCAGCAGCGGAAGAATCCCACCCCAGCCTACGGAAAACGCCACATATTGGTCGTTACCCACGGTGTAGGTAATCGGCCCGGCCATCACGCCGGAGTTGGCGCGGTGCTCCCAGAGTTTCTCGCCCTTGTCGGCGCTGTAGGCCACCACCCGACCGTCTGCGGTGCCCTGGAACACCAGGTTGCCGCCCGTTGCCAGGGTGCCGCCATTGCCGGCGCTGGCATATTCCTGCTTCCAGGCCGGTGCTTGCTTCACCGGGTCCCAGGCGATCAGCTCGCCGGTCCAGGCATCGCGGATCTGCTTGAAAGTCTTCGGATCTTCCGGCAGATCAGGTACGTCCAGTCCGAAGTTCAGCACCGATTTGTTCGGGAAGAACATCGGCTCTTTCGCCGCCCTTAGCTCGGCCATGGTGTGCTGGGCCGGGATGTAGACGTAACCGGTGTTGGGGCTGTAGGACATTGGGTGCCAGTTATGTCCGCCAAGGAAGCTTGGCTGCACGACTTTCGGCTCCTTGGAGTAGTCCGCGGCGCCAGTCAGCACCGGGCGACCGGTCTTCAGGTCGATCTCGCTGGCCCAGTTCACCGGCACATAGTTCTTTGCCGAGATCAGCTTGCCGTTGGTGCGGTCCAGCACATAGAAGAAGCCGTTCTTCGGCGCCTGCATCAACACTTTGCGGACCTGGCCGTCGACCTTGATGTCGGCGAGGATCATGTGCTGGGTCGCGGTGTAGTCCCAGCGGTCCTGCGGGGTGACCTGGTAGTGCCAGACGTATTCGCCGGTGTCCGGGCGCAAGGCCAGGATCGACGACACGAACAGGTTGTCGCCCTTGCCCTGGCTGCGGAACTGATAGTTCCACGGCGAGCCGTTGCCGGTGCCGATGTACAGCAGATCGAGGTCCGCGTCATAGGCCATGGAGTCCCAGGCCGTGCCGCCGCCGCCCCACTTCACCCAGTCGTCACCGGTCCAGGTCTTGAGGGCCATGGCCATGGCCGGGTTTTCCGGCGGCAGCTTGGGATCGCCCGGCACGGTGTAGAAGCGCCAGGCTTCCTTGCCGGTCTCGGCATCGTAGGCCGTGACATAGCCGCGTACGCCGAACTCGGCGCCGCCGTTGCCGATCAGCACCTTGCCTTTGACGATGCGCGGAGCGCCGGTGATGGAGTAACTCTTGGAGCGGTCGAGGATGGTGTCCACCGACCAGACTTCCTTGCCGCTGGCAGCATCCAGGGCGATCAACCGACCGTCGAAGCTGCCGACGTAGACCTTGCCGTTCCACACCGCGACACCGCGGTTGACCGGGCCGCAGCAGCCCTGACTGAGGTTTTCGGGCGGCACTTTCGGGTCGTATTTCCACAGCATTTCGCCGGTGGCTGCGTTCATCGCATAGACGATGCTGAAGGCGCCGGTGGTGTACATCACCCCGTCGACCACCAGTGGCGTGGCTTCAGTGCCGCTATCGATATCCAGACGCGTGGTCCAGGCCATGCCGAGCTGGCTGACGTTCTTGTCGTTGACGGCATTGAGCGGGCTGTAGCGTTGCTCGTCGTAAGTACGACCGTGGCTCATCCAGTTGCCGGGTTCGAGATTGGCATTTGTCAGGCGTTTCGCATCGACCTGGGCAGGGTGCGTGCTGTCCACAGCCGAGGCATGCAAGGAGGACAGCAATAACGGGAGACCCGCCAGCAGAAAGAGGGTTTTCATGTGTTTCGGACTCCAGCGACGCATTATTGTTTTTATGAACCCGCGAGGCAGGCCGCCCCCGCGGGTCACGCAATAGCAGAGCTTGCGCTATGTAGGAGTATTAGAAGTTTTGCGGGAGGGCTGCGCTTGACTGTGACCGCCAATCCAGTTGGCATTTTCTGCCAGTAACGACAGGCTCACTCCTGAAAGGCATGGGCCCGGTAATCGCGGGGCGAAACATCGAACTGACGCTTGAACGCCCGGCTGAAATGGGCCACATCGACAAAGCCCCACTTGAAAGCAATCTGCGTGATCGACTGGCTGCGCAAGGGGTGGCTGCACAGGTCATGGGCCACTTTGCTCAAGCGCGTGCGAAGGATATAGCGCGACACACTTTCACCGTGCTCCTCGAACAACCGGTAAAGGCTGCGCACCGACGTGTGCAACTGATCAGCAAGATAGGCCGGCCCTAGGTCGACATCCTGCAGCGACTCATCCACCAGTCTCAGGGCGGTGGAAAACAGGCTATTGCTCTGCAGCAGATGCTCCTGCCCTTCTGCCTGGCCCGACATCGCCGGCAGCACCAGACTCACCAGCGCACTCTGGATCGCCTGGCCATCCTCACCATTGGCGGCGCCGTCGCCAAGCATGCCGATTGACTGCACCAACGAGCGCACCATACGACTGGAGACATTATTTCGTGAGAGTTTTCCGAAGAGGTTATCGCCCTTGAACTGGCGAGTGACGATATCCCGCGAGAGGTGCACCGAGACATTCTCCACCAGCCCCAGCGGCTCGATCTCGAACAAGCGCGCCGAGTCCACCAGCGCGATGTCCTCCGAGCCCAGCTCCACTTCCATGCCGGCCTGGCGGATCCGCTGACGGCCGCTGCGCTGGTAGATGAGGAAGCAGTGACTGTCATCGCTGTCGACGCCGATCAACTCGCGGCTGATCAACCGAGCATTCGTGCGGATATGTGCGGTATCCAGCGCGCCGATGGTCTGGCTGTGGATTTCACCGATGAAATGGCGGGTGAGGCTGGAAGGCAGGGTACTGAAATTGCCGCAGATGCTACGCAAGGAGTGGCACCAGCGTTCGAATCCGATCTGCTCGCTCGATGGCAGGAACATGGTGCCTCCGGTGGGTTATTTTTTTATTAACATATTATCTAAATTACAGGAGGGCAAGCTGAAGGTGCGCAAACGGGTGATTCGGGAGACAGGCTCATTCATAAAAGCCTACGCGTCAACTCGGGATTATCCTGGCGAGCGTTTCCCATAGCCTTGTTTCGCTGTGTTTCGTGAGCAATCATGGCCGTATTTCTCTCTCGGCAAGACTGAATTATGGAAGAGGCACTGAAAAAACTGCGGGAGTTCCGTGATGCGCGGGACTGGAAGAAATTCACCATGATGCGTCCCAGTGCAAGCGCCCCGTCGGCAACGTCGACAAAGAGGTCGTTGCACCAGTCAAACGCCGCGGCAAGCGCAAGCCGCTGTCGGCTGATCTGTCACGTATCGAAGTCATCCATGAGTTG
Source organism: Pseudomonas huaxiensis (assembly GCF_003231275.1). Lineage (GTDB taxonomy): Bacteria > Pseudomonadota > Gammaproteobacteria > Pseudomonadales > Pseudomonadaceae > Aquipseudomonas > Aquipseudomonas huaxiensis. The sequence goes on along the minus strand of NZ_QKVL01000014.1, from coordinate 106,797 downwards.
CCAGAACATGAGCTGAGCTGTGCCTGCGGTTGCCGCGAGTATCTCCAGATCTACAACTTGGTCGAGACCGCCAAGATCAACGGCCGAGAACCCTATACGTGGCTGCACCAAGTACTTGAGCGGCTGCCGTACGCCTCACGAGTAGCCGACTACGAAGCGTTACTACCGTGGAACTGCTCGCAGGAGATGCCAGGGTAAACCGAGGCCCCATCTTGTGGTAGGTGAGGTTTATGGATCGGACACGAAAGACGAGCCTGATAGGCCGGATGCGACGCAAGATCGATTACGCGAAAGTCCAAGTGCAAGCGAAGGTTGAACACGATGAATTAACAGCGGAAAGGTCTCATTCTCTGACCAAGCGAGTGTTTTTGAACCTCAAACCAAGCAGGCGTCAGGAATCGACGCCTGCTTCAGGGCTTCCTTAATGGGCAATCTGCTCGACAAACGTTGAAAGCTGCTTGCCCACGGCGATGCTCCCCTGCTCCGTCAGGTGGTGTCCGTCGCGATAGTAAATATGCTTATCGTCATTGGATACACATTTTTCGGGACCACAGAATACCGCTGCTGCATCGAACAGATAAACACCAGGGTATTTGCTCTTGACCTCATCGAGTATCTGGCTGTAAACGCGGTTTCTCTCGTCGTATTCACGTCGTGATATATCGCAGCCGATTTCACCGATCTTGAACGGACGACTGAAACAGCCTTTTGGATCAACTCGCTGCTCCGCGACGTCCTTGATCAGCACGACCTTCTTCCCTTGGCTCGTGATTTCTGCGACGGCCGCACCCAGAGCATTCCTGAATACTTCGACCTTATTGGAGACATCGTTTTCGTCACCAAACACAAATCGTGCATCTGGATTGCTATCAGTAACACCGGCGTGCTCTGGGGCAAGACCATGATCCGAGAAATACAGCGGTCCCAGCGATCCGAGGGCAACCACGGAAGCGTTACTGTCCTTGATGATTTCCAGAGACTTAGCGTTCGCTTTTTCGCAAGCGTCCTTACTGCCCTGCCCAATCCAAACCTTGACCTCTTTGATTGGCGGGCAACTGTGCCGCCCTACCAGGTACCAGTTCTTTTCACTTTTCTTGCCGAGCCCTGTAATCAAATGTTCCGCGTGACTGTCTCCCCACAGGATGTAATCAATGCTCTTACCTGGCTTGGACTGGTTGCACCAGCTCAGGTCTGCCTGCTTGAGGTTGTCGATATCGCAAGTGGAGAGTTCAAACTTGGTGATATCCGCAGTCTTTTGTTGCAAGTCAAGCACGATCGGCCGCAGAGGGAAACCGCCCTGCTTATAGATATAGAAACCACCAGAGCCAAGCACCAGCATTGCCAGGAACAGGATGAGAGTTTTCATCCTGCCACGGGCATAAAAGCGAATCGGTTGTTCGACGAGCTTGTAGGTCAGCCAGGCCAAAGCAATGGAGACAACAACAGCGCCGAGACGAATGGCGAAACTGGGTACTTCTGTCTGGATGATCCTGGCAAACGAGAGAAGAGGCCAGTGCCACAGATATAGGGGAAAGCTGATCAGGCCTATAGCCACCATCAGTCTATTGGAAAGAACGTGTTTGTTGAAAAGCGCCTGGGGCCCCGCACCGATGATCAGCGCCGCCCCTAGAGTCGGCAGAAGTGCCCAATAGCCAGGGAATGCCTTTTCCTTGGAGATGAGCCAGAAGCCTATGACAATCATCACCACGCCGAGAATAGACTGACTGTTTCGAACACCCGCGTTTCTGGTCGGCGAGAACCTGCCGATAAACCGACCCACTGGGGATTGGCCGCTTGATGGGTACATGGAAAAGTAGGCAAGCAGCGACCCGATCATCAACTCCCAGAATCGGGTGTAGGGCGAATAGAAGGCGGCGGCCTGATCGACTTCACTGGTCCTGATGTTCAGATAAAAAGAAACAGACGCGATGGTCAGCATAATAAACAAACGATTGACCCTAGACTTCCACAGTACAAGCAGAAGTAATGGCCAGATTATATAGAACTGCTCCTCGATACCCAGCGACCACAAGTGAAGCAGCGGTTTCGTTTCCGAAATATTGTCAAAGTAACCGCTTTCACTCCACAACATGAGATTCGCGAAAAATCCGGCGCCAGCTGCAGTGTGCTTGCCCAGTTGCCGATACTCATCAGCGAGCAAGGCAAACCAGCCAAAATACAGACAGAAACCAAGAACCAGAGTCAATGCCGGATAGATTCGATTAATCCTACGGCTATAGAAATCGAAAAGGCTGAAAGTACCTTTATCCAGACCTTGAAAGAGAATTTTCGAGATCAAGTAACCAGAAATAATGAAGAAGACATCTACTCCAATGAACCCGCCCTTCAGCACCGTTGGGAAGGCATGGAATATAACGACCGAAGGACTGCGATCGCCCGCAGGCCATCAATGTCAGGCCGGTAGGCTGTATGCTCGGTGTGCGTTGGCAGCTCTACAGCGGGGGACTTTAACGAAGTCATTGCATCTCCGCAGAGTGGCGGTTCAGGTTTTTGGGGGCGTCATGCTACCTGCAAAAATCTCTATGCAAAAGCTTTTGGCAACCAAACCCCGAAGCACTCTGAAATATCCGGATACTTTCCGACTATCAGACCGCCCAGACTTTCAAAAAGACACACCTCGAACAACACGTTTCTCAAGCCACTTGGCTGAGGCAAGGCGCCACACCCGCCCCTTTCTGTATTACACGCGCACTTCTCCGCAAGTGCATCATGAATCCCAGATACCACCCCGCCTCCTGACCCCGAATGCTGTGCAGGTGAATATCTCGAGAGCCAACACCCCATGATGCGACCCGATGCCAAAGTAGAAAAAGCCTACCGCTACCCCGAACCCGTGGACTTTCGAAAGTCCATCGACGGCCTCGCACCCTGCTCGATCTCGGCATCAAATCGTGGTGTTCGACCCCGTGCTCTTCGTGCTCCTCAACCCGTCCAGGAGTTGAACTGTATGCTCGACGGCTTCGGCCATTGGTGCAACCGCCCACATCGAGCTCTGAAGCCCCTTTCGTTGCCTGACTTGGCATAAAGGCAAGACTTCCATGCCCGACACCCTCCTGCACAGCCCTGCCTTGCTCAAGCAACTGCTGAGTCGCAGGTCTAGTCGTCCTAAACAACGTGGCTAGGTCGATCATAGAAAAGCAGCGCGGCATCAGTCGGGAACGGGGCTTCCGCACAAAAGCACCGCGATGCATCGAGTGAACGACTCAGCCTGGAAAAAAGCGAAAGCAAGAGCGGAGAAACTCTGGCAGGAGAAGAACTTCCGAGCCGCTCCCCCTGGGCTTCCATCAGGATTCACGATGACCGCCGCCTGAGGCGGTCAGGGAAGACCGCAAGGCGCTGCTCGTACACAAGAACGGTAGCATCACCAGCCATTACTCAGGGGCAGAGCTCGGACAACTGATCGATGCGGCAAACATGGTATCGGCCACTGATTCGCGAGGACCAGTACTGACGATCCTGAAGAGGAGATCAGGATGAGGGGAAAGGCCAAGCCACTCGAAAAGTCACTATGGCCAAAAACAACAAAGCCACCCGAAGGTGGCTAAGTCGCGGAGTTTGTTGGTCGGGACGGAGTGATTCGAACACTCGACCCCTAGCACCCCATGCTAGCAGTACCACCCTAACCCGCTGTAAAAGCGGCACTTTCCTTGGCGCTCGCTGCAATCGACTGCTCATAAGTGTCCGCGAGTGCGTGAGAGTGTCACGCAAAAATCACGCAGGCTTTGCCTGCGCCCGCCTCCGGCGTTCTGCCGAACCTATTACCCACCATGTTCAAGCGCCCATAACCTGCCAGCCTCGGCAAGCTCCAGCATCTCGCACAACTGCCCGTCACCAACCTCTTGTCGACGTCGCGCGGCAACCGCCATCTCGGAAAGCGCCGCGGCGCGCCCGTCCGGATCAGCGATCAGCTCGAACATGTCCCGCAGTTCAGCAACCCATACAGCAGGAAGCTCAGTCATGGCAGTCGACACCACCAGGACTGGGCGTAAAACGCGCCATCAACTTCCTCGATGCCGCTGATGTTCAGTCCGAGCTGGGCCATACCGGTCACTTTTGCATCCAGTAATCGTGGAATCACGTCTCTACCAGCAACTTCGGTGTGCACCCACGCCTCAACGCAGCACCGGCCCATGACTTGGCTAAGGCCCCCATGGATGTGAACGTCAGCCTTGATGGGCTGAATTTTGCTTAGCTCTTTTGAGGGAATAGCTACGCCGAGGTGACGGCGGCGAACAAGAAGGAAATGCATGGCGCACCAATACTGTATGGATGAACAGTATCGTACCGATGGATTCGAAGGAGGGGAATTGCCACCTGGCGGTTTACTGTAAGACTTCCTGAGAGCCGACGAGCGTGAACGTCGCGGTACCGCTGACGTTGGCTGTGCGGATGCGCGCGTACTTGCCGGCCGGAATGAACCCAGTGACGTTGCCGCTGCCAAGGTTCGTGACGTTGAGCACGCCGCCGGTGGCGTTCGGACTGCTATTCACGGCCACGAGGTTAGTAGCCATGCCGGAGTCATCGGCGTATTCGAGATACACGCGCCCCGATGTTCCAGCCAGCAGCAGAGATGTGACCGAGATGTCGACCGTATATACGACCCACGCATCCCGGATCGAGTTGATTTGGAATGCGGCGTTTAGGCTTCGTGCAGGATTCGCAAAGCTGCGGTTCGTTCCGGCGGTTACGCGGCCCTGGGCGTCGGTCGTGACATTCGCGTAGCTGCCGGCCGTGCCAGTGTTCGGCAGGCTGATGGTGCCGGTTGTGGTGATCGTTCCGCCCGCCAGTCCGGTGCCGGCAGTGACGCTGGTAACCGTGCCGCCGGGGATGGTCGGGAATGTGGCCACGCTACCGTCGCCGCGTAGGTACTGTGCCGCGTTGCCGGTCGGGATGTTGAATTTGCCCGCCAGGCCGGACGTCAGCGCCGCAGTCGTCGCGTACCCGCCGAGCGTGGTCGTCAACGCGGACTGGGTCACGCCGTCCAATACCCCGTACCCCGCCAGGGTGGTGGGCGTCGCAGTGATGGTGGACCAAGCCTGCGTGTGAGCTGCAGGAGCGAAGGTGGCAGGAATTCCGCTCAGGTCTGCGTACGTGCCGCTGAATAACGCCGGAAACGCTGCGGTTGAGCCATCACCACGGATGTACTGGGCCGCAGATCCCGTGGGAGCGGGAAATTTCGAATCGAGCGCAGTCTGCAGGCCGGTGGTCTGGGAAATCGCCAGCACGGGAAGCCGGGCCGTGGCCAGGGTGCCGGACACTATCTCGCCTGCCGCGTGCGTGTGTGCAGCCGGGTTGAAGGTGCTCGGCACACCCGTGAGGTCGGCATAGGCCCCGCTGAAGAGGGCTGGCTTGCCGCTCAAGTCGGCGTATGCCCCACTCGTAGCAACCGCTGCGAAATTTGGCTTGCCGGTGATGTCTGCCCAGACCTGAGGCAGCGCAACGACCGCTCCTGAATCCAGCGCCAGGCCGGCGCCAAAGCGGAAGAACGCCGGCAGGTTGGTCGCGCCGTTGTAACCCATGACGCCATTCACGCCGCCGCCGGATGGCGGTACCACTGCCCGGGTGAGGGTCGCTGTGTCGGCCGGGTTGCGCTGGTTGATCAGCAGGTCATTGCCCGCGCCCATGGCAAGCGCAGGGATAAGCAGCAAGGCTGCCAGGAATCGCTTCATTTATACGGTCCTCGACCAGAGATTGGGGGCGAACTTGAAGAACACCGTCACGCTGCCCGCGTTGAGCATCACGATTGCGTTGTCGATTGTGGTGGCACCGGTCACGGTGATCTCGGCGATATTGCGCGAGCTGCGCATGACCAGCCGCTGGTTGTCGCGGCTCAACGCCTCGGCAGGCAGGATGACGGTGATGGCGTTGAGGTCGGCGGCCGGCGTCAGGTTTACGAACAGGTCCCGATCGGTCGCCGGCAGGCTGATTGTCTGGCCTTCGGCAGGGGTGTAGCTGACGTTGACCGGGTCCATCGCCTGGCCCATGGCCTGTTCGATCATGGCCTGCACCTCGGCATAACCAAGGTCAGTGTCTGTCTCGATCATTGAGGTATCTCCTGAACAAAGATCACCCCTTTGCCCCCGGACGTGAATGGGTTGAGGCAGAAGATCCAAAGACCTTGAGGGCTCCCCGTTACCTTTGCTGGATGCTTTCTGAATAGCTCCCAGCCAACCAGCTTCCAATCTTCTGGCCCAAAAGATGGCGGAGAGGCCCCCTCGTGGATGTAGGCTGGATTGTCCAGCTTGTTTTGGAGTCGCACGCTAGCGCCAACAGGAAGGCCGGCCTCCGAGTAGAGGTCGACCCATTGATTTTCCAATGGCCGTATATCCTTGCCCATGACACCCCCTTAATCAGTTTTTCCTCACTCCATCCACTATCGCCTCGCAGGCCAGGCCGGCTATTCGGCTTCTCTCAAGCGCTGCTGAGCAACTGCCCGCCATTCGGTCAGCGCCTTCAAGCAATCCCCCGAGCACCACGACGGCAGAGGCTCCTGCCTCGCGCTGCTGGGCAGAGATGGCACCGCAGGTTGCTGTTCTGCCGTCGCGCAGTCGGTTGATTTCCCCACGCAGCCCGCCAGAAGCAGACTCAGCAGCATCGGCGCGGCCTTGGGCCAGTTCCAGTTTCTGTCGTGCATCCTCTCCCTCCTCGTCCGCCAATACCTGGCGGCGCTGCTCTTCTGTTCTGGCCTGGGCGGCGGCGCGGCGGTCGCGCTCGGACACTTCCAGGCGGTAGTCGGCTAGGGTCTTGTCGGACCGGGAAGTTTCCGCTCGCGCGTCAGCCGCAGCGACCTCAGCAATCACGACCCGGTACTGCTGGCTGCCGGCGACCAGCACCAGGGCGATAAGCCACCAGCACCAGGCCGGCACCGCGCCCAGCCAACTCACGCCAGCACCCGGAGCGCTAGGTCATACAGCGCCTTTCTCTCAGCCGCGCCATGCGGAACCCGGCCCGGCTGCCCAGTATTGATGATGCTGCCGATGTCCTGAATACGCCCGGCATCCGCCATCTCGTTTAACCCATTCTTCGCCCACCACCATGCGGCGGACTGGGCGGCGTGCTCGGCCTGTTCGAGCAGTTCAGGCTCGTCTTCCAGCGGCAAGCCCAAGCCCAAGCCGGCGGCGCGGTAGTTGGAGCGGCCGGTGACCTGCAGCAGGCCGCGCCCGCGGTACTTCCAGCCATCACCGGATGACTGGGGCCCGTTGCCCATCCGGCCGCCGTACACCTTGTTTGCGATCTTCTCCGGCTGGCGGGCGTAACCGGGCGCGGCCTGGCTGGTAAAGCGAGAGGGCCAGGTCTTCACCAGTGCCTCGGCGCTGTAGTTCAGGTTCTCAACCATGGTGCGCAGCTGGCCAGACTCGTGCCCGATCTGAGCGATGAAGGCGGCCAGCCGCACCCGGCTATTGATCTTCCAGCGCGCTGCAGCGCGATTGATTGCGGGAATAAAAAGGCCCGCAACCGGGCGAGCCTTGGGGAGGATCTGCAGCAATTGCTGCTCTGTAAGCGGCATCGGTGTATCTCCAGGCAAAAAAATACCGCCACGCGGCGGCATCTACATTTTTGAAAGTCAGGCGGTGAGGTTGAACGAAATGGCAGAAAGGTCCACGTGGATTGTTTGCGTTCCTTCGTAGGACATCCTTCCATTAACCGAAGATATGAAGACCCTTCCAACTGTTGGAGTTGATCCGCACGAAACAGGGAAGTACATGTCATAAGGCGGGTAATACCCCGCCGGAAGTGTTGCGAAAGTTCCAGCCGAAGGCCCCTGAAGCGTTCCTCTCAAGAACAATCTACTGTCCGAATTTACTCGCCACCCTGCAGCCGCGTGCGGAGGACCAAACTCATCCGACCAGCCGTCCGCGCCGAAGTCCAGCGGAGTCCACCTATCGACCCGGCCGACTACGAGAACCCCTCCACGTACCAGAGCACGTGTAACTTGCGAAGTTGCGTATGGGAAAGCCTCTGGCGGGGGCATCACGATGTTCGGGTGATCGAGAATTACGTTCGCAGGTACATTGATGTCGTAGTGGGTTTTCAAATCCGAAGCTAGAAAATCAAACCGGGCACCGGAAACGGCAAGCCCCTTGAGAGTATGCGTACCAGTTGCTGTAATTCGGATGCCGTAAATCGGATCACCGCCAGCCATGCGCTCTCCGTTGCAATCGAACATGAACGGACCAAGTGGGCTGAACGACTCGACAACTCCGAGGCTCATGTGAATATATGAGCCGGACGACGCAATCATATAACCGCCAACAACTTTGAATGACCCCATCTGCTGGCCGCATTCCAGATACATGCATGCGGCATTGGGATCAATCACATCATTCAAGAAGTAAGGCTTGATGAAAGTGTTATCCAAGTTGCTCGATGTTACGAGACCGCCTACGCCCAGGGTATCCGAAACCCCGCTCACATAGCACTTAGTCGCCCCTCCACCCTGAAGCCAGATATAGAGTTGACTGAGTAAGTTGACCTCACTAGCAATGGAGTACACGGGCGCGGCGGAGAAGTACCCAATAATGAAGACGAACTCAATCAGATGATGGCCCGAAGATGCTGTTGTGTCTCGCCCGAGCAGCAACCCGCACTTGGGGAATGTTCCGGGGTATGACTTGATTGCAAGATTACTTAGGCGGCAACCATTGGAGCCAACGAGACTTATGCAAGCTTTGCCAGTGTGGTTAGGAACAAGCACGGTGTTTGCCGGTGCCAAACCGTCAACACTGTACATGTAACCCGTACCCTGCATGCTCACGCCGTGTTTGAGCGTCAACATTGAATCAAGCCGGCTGGTTCCGGCCGGGGCTATAAGCACCCCCCCCTGGAGCGGCAGGGCGTTCTGCGCAGCGGCATACGCAGGGTATGTATCGACGAGCCTTGTGCCTGCTAGAACATCTGCGATCATCGCTTCTGTCATGTAGTCGATGACGTTAACGCGGGACTTCGCATCAATCTCATATCGCCGTGCAAGGCTTCGAGATGCCGCGCTTGCGCCTACCGCTTTGAAACCAACAAGGCTCACGCCTTTGAATGGATCAGCGAGATCTTGTCTAAGCGAGCGATCAACCTGAGCAACCATTCGATCCTGATCGATTGACCAGGTACCGGTGAGCGTTACCGGGAAAGCCGCAGGAAGCTTCACACTGTAGATACTGTCTTCGCGCTGGATGAGCTGCGTCGGTCGATTAACGACTAGGGCAGCGCCGTCGACGTAGTTCAGTGGCGTCGGCTCATAACCCGAGTTCGCAAGGAAATCATTGACCTGTTGCTCCATCCCCCACAGAGTTTTGCGCTGAACTCCCAGGCGGTCCGGATAGCTTATTTGGGTTCTGCTATTTGCGGCGATATCGATGTTGCCCGCGTTGTCGAACAAGTCGCGGGGATCGCTCGAGCCATCCGGACCAACGGGGTTTCCAGTGTTGTATCGCATGCTTTTCTCCGGGCATAAAAAAGCCCGCTCAGTGGCGGGCATGCTCGTCAGGGTCCGGTCAGGCCGGCGGGAATTGGTCGTCGTAGGTGTAAACGCGGTCGTCGTAGGGCATACCTTTCATCGAAACGTTGCCGTTTGCTGGGTCTGCACTGGTGATTAGCGTCGGGTAAGCCCATTTGTCGCTAGGGCCGAAGAGGATATGCGGAGGCTCCAGCGGCCCATCGACAACGGGGTCGAAGTCGAGGGCATCAACTCGGGCGGTGTACTTATCGACAAATGTCGCCGGGAATGGCCCGGAAAGAGTGCCATCGAGTCGGCGGACGCCGATCCAGTGCTCCCCTCCAGCGCTGAAGTCCAGCGGTTCGGAGGATCGCAGCAAGGTGCCCCCGGACGTCACGCTGAAAGAGAGCAGGATCGAACTCTTGCAGCGCTTGGGCAGATCGTCCGCAACCGCAGCGAACGTAAGGTAACCGCTGTTCTTACCGTCCAGCTCGGTTTCCCAAGTGTAGGTGTCCGTGCGATGGATCTGGTGCCCGCGGCGGCGCATGCCGATCCGCCAAGCTCTCGTCTCATCACCGACCCCGCCGAGCTTCACCTTCTCGATCTTCGTACCTGCATCCCCAGGCCAGCGGCACTCAACCGTCTCCCATGCCCACGTGGTCGTCGAGTAGTACTCGACATCAACCCCGTCATAGTCGTTGATCGACGGCATGGATCCCGAGATCTTCAGCGCCTTCGTCATGTTCTGTGGCGAGTACGTCTGGGTTTTCGGGCCGTACTGGATCGCGTCGAAGATCGGTTTCAACTCATCCCTTGCCGGACGCAGGAGACCGTTAAACACCACCAGTTCCGCGAATCCGCAGGCGAGTGCGTTGTTCACCATTTCCTTAACGGTGATCGCGGCGTCGAGTGTTTCGTCGTAGACATCACCCCGAGCCACGCACTTGTTGTGGAAGGCTGTCCATTCCTGAAGATCGAAGTCGTCGTCTGTGTAGCCACGCTGCTTGAGCTGGTAAAGGCACCACGGCACGATATCCCGTGTTGGCGCGGCCGGAAGCCATGATCCGTTACTGTAGATTGGCAGGATGCACGTTGCTTCAGCGCTCACCTGGCTCTCGGACTGAGCTGACAATCGATCTCCGCCTCGAATATCTACGGACATCACGGTCAGTCCTGGGTAGCTCGTTGGCGAGCCCCGCATAAGGCCGCGAAGGTCATACCAGGTTGTATCGTCTCTATACTCTTCGGACGCACTTGGTACGCGCTTTATCCTGGCTTCGGCCCTCATCGGGTATGGCAGGACGATACGGTTTGTGAAGCCCTGCGCGTCTAGCGATCCTCCTTCATGAGTAACGGTTGAAACTGTCCATGCTCCAGCAATATCCATATCTCTGTATTCAAAGATATGGGTTGCTGGTATCTGGTATATCTGCCCCTCACGCCCAATTCCGGCAAGGCCATTTGCAAAGAAGACGCTGTACTCGATCTCTGTGATCTTCTCGTTTTCAGGGCAGCATGCAAACGGGCCTCGATATCCGCCTTCAAGGTTTGAAGGGTCGATGGATATGGTGGCCACGACCGACTGCATGAGATCGAATCCAGGCCAGTCTTCATCCTCGGCACCCTCGGAGGTCAGGCGCTCGACGGTCATGACAGAAGTGCCTATGCCGACGATACGATAGCGAAGGCCGCGAGGCCCGATGCTGGCCTGCCCAACGCCTGGAGATAAACCAACGACAGGACTTCCGCCCTCGTAGTCAAGCGTAATCTCTGCGGGATCACCGCCCGCTTCGGGCGTGTAGCTGTGGACCGTGTAGAAACCTGAATTGGTCCCGGCCACCTCGATCGCCATACCAGCGAAAGGAGCCACTTGAGCGAGCGGCCCCCTGACAACATCGCGCCCTGCACCTCCATCAATGACTTCGTACTGATAGGGGGCAACAATACGAATGATCAGGCCCGCCACCCAGTCCCCTGGGAAGGTTCCAGAGCCTGAGGGGATGCTGACAGTGTTACCGCTGAACTGGTATGCCGCAGCGCTTGCGGACAGCGTTAGCGCAGTTGAAACGGTGAGCTCTAGCCCTGCCGATCCGCTCGAGCTTGCTCCAACCTCTGGCGCATTGAACCAGTTGATATGAGCAGGATCTGCGGAGAGGTCCTGCCCCGGCTGATAGATTGTGAAACGCGCATCATCACCGAGTGCGATCAGCGGGGTTTCGCCCACCTTTATCTTGTTGACCGGAATCTCGTATCGCCCCTCGCCGACGTAAAGGAGCATTTCTACGCGCTGGTCGCGAGGCGCAAGAAAGCGTCGGCGCGGCTGGCACAAGTAAGAAGGATATGTCCTCTGGTATCCAGCAATCTGCCGAATGACATCGCCAAGCTTCACCTGGTTACCCTTTGCGCTAGCCTCGTTCAACGGTTTGCCTTGGCTGGTTCCGGCATTCGATGGTGCGCCAGGCATCTTCGGCATGATCGCCTTCAGGATCGCCTTCGCGCCCTTCATGAGGATCATCGAGTGGATGTAGATCTCGTCCAGGCCCTTGGGCTCTCGATAGATCTGCAGCAGGTCAGACGGCTTGAAGGAGACCTTGTGCCAGTCCGGCTGCTCGATGATCTCGTCGTTGAGCGCCACACTTATCGGCGGGCTCTCGCGACGCTCATACGACGGCGCCTGCTCTTTCAGCCAGGCCTCGATCGTCATGCGGCGATCGGTCTTCCAGATCCCCAGTGGTGCGGTGTCGCTGATCTTGTTCGGATAAAATTCGATCACGGTAATACACAACCTTGGGGTGGGCGGCTTCGAATTCGCCAGTAGTCCGGAGGCAGGCGCCGCCGGGGTTTGTGTCCAGCACCTTCAGCCGGCCATCTGTCTCGACCACCACTCCGACGTGAAGGCAGAGCTCGCCGCGGAACACTGCGGCAATCGCCCCTGGCTCCGGCTCGCACGGCTCCATTCCCAACCGAAGGTCGTGATAGGCGTGGGTGTTCTCACGAATCCGCCCTTTCCCTACGGCGCCCAGGCTTGGCAGGAGCGGCAACCCGAACACCTGGTGCCGGACAGCGATACACAGCCCCCAACAATCGAAGGCGAACGGACCCCTTGCACCCTCGCGATACGGGGCGCGCATGTAGTTTTCGATCATGGTCAGATGTACTTCAGGCCAGGTGCCAGATTGGTTGTGAGGACGTTGCGGAGGCCGTTCGTGTTCAGCAGGTCAAAGAACCCGCAGGTCAGCTTGGCGATGTCGTCTTCATACTCACGACTGAGAACAGTGAGCCGGTACCGCTCAGACGGAAATGACAGGTCTTCCAGGAGGTAGCGGCGGAAGGTGATGACCACCCGCTGCCCGAGGCTCTTTGCCTCCTCGACAGACTCCTGTACTTCGCCCGTGGTGTTATCCAGTCCCAGGACGATGTTCTGAAACCCGCTGTTGTCGTTCTTCGGCAGCGCGATATCCATCGCCAATGCGGTGAATGTGACGGTGCGTCCGTCCTCCGTTACGCACGTCCTGTCCGTGTAGCCAGAGCAGTACGTGTAGCGGTAGGTTGAGCCGATGGGAACCGCCTCTATCGTGTCAACGAACGTTCCTTTCGCCGACGCATAGCACTCTTCGATCAGGCTCATGCTTCGGGCCACTCCCGATTTGCAGCAACGTCGATGACGTTTTTGTTGAACCAGTATTCCGGGAATTGCTCCCATCCATCTGGAATCAGTGGGCGGTCTTTGAGCTCAAGCTGCGCCGAGTAGCGCCACCGAGATACCTGGGTCAGATCTGGCCCGTCGTAGATCTTCTTGAAGTGCGCCTGGTATGTCTTGAAGCCAGAAGGCAGCTGCAGAGTGATCTCGAACCACTCGAATCCATTGTTCAGTGTCCGCGCGTACCAGGCCTCGAAGAATCCAGCCTCTTCTTCACTGAAGTTGAAGTTGAAACTGACAGTAGTCGGCACGTAGTCATGAATAACTCGGTATCGGGTGCGTCCAGCGACCATAGGCGTAGAGCGCATGGGGTCAACCGTGGTCGCCCCATACCCCTCCTGTAACGGGAGAGGCAGTTGCGGTGGATACTGGATCATTGCCTCTCCTAGTTAGCCGCCGGACCGGCGAAGGCCGTATGCGCCCTCAAGCGCTTGTGACATCTCGCCACCGCCCCAAATGTCAGCCACGAAGGCATCGACCTGAACCGTTCCGTCGTCGCGAGTGCGCTGCTGGACGCTGCCGGCGCGCTGCTGGTCCTGGACCAGGTTGACGATGACGTTTGTCTGCTGGCTTGGCTGATTGGCGCCCTGACCCGACTGGCTGCGCATGACCGATATGTTCTCGCCAGCAAATGAAACACGCTCATTCGAGTTGATCGCCTCCAACAGCTCGCGATTGCGGGCGGTCGCCTTGGCGTTCACAACGAACTCTCCATTACTCAGCCGGGCCGGAATGCTGTCGGAGGTCCCGGTGCCGGAACCGGAGACGTAACCGCCGGTGCTGAAGCCCTTGATGAGGGCGAAGGCAGCTAGGAGCGCGGTACCACCGACGATGGCGGCGGCGCCGAACGTACCCACCGACGCCACAAGTGCAGCCGGAAGCCAAGCCGCGAGCGTTGTGCCAGCAGCGGCGACCTGAGCAGTTGTTGTTTTGGCGATAGCGGTCAGGCTCGAAGCGGTAGAAATTCCATCAGCAGTCACCTTGGCCGCGGCAACAGTCGCGGCTCCTGCGGACTCGGCAGTTTTCTGCGCGGCAATCCTTGCCATTTCCTCCGCAGCCATGACCTGACGGGTCTTTCCGAAGGCGATCTGGATTGCCTGATTGACCGCCCACTGCGCCGCCATCTGCCCGAGCGAATTTATGACACCACCGATCAGACTTCGGGTGATCTGCGAAACCGACTCGCCAAAAGTCTGACCATCGAGCGCCATCTTCTCGAACGCGCTGCCGACACCACTTGTGATGGTCCCGAAGGCGCTGGTGAACAGCGACTGAGTCTGCCCCGCCACGTTCGCCGCATTCGTCTGGAAGTTGGCAAGGGCCGCATTCCAACCGTTCAGCGGACTGGATATCGCCGCGTCGTACTGGGCGAAACCAGTTTGCAGGGCCTCCAATCGCTTGGGCAGGTACTCCTGCTCCAAGTCGATCTGCGCCTGCAGGTCCTGCCGCTGCTTTTCCGACGTGGCGTTGGCCAGTTCGGTGCGCAGCTGAAGGATACGGTCGTTGGTCTGCTGTTCGAGCTGCACGCGCTGCTGCATGCGCTGCGTCTGCTGGTCGCCCATTCCCACACCGGCAGCCGCGATGCTGTACTCGCTCCGCTGACCGGACAGTTGCCTCTCCAACTGCGCCCGGTACTGCTCGGCCTGGGTGAGGCCCTGAGCGCCCTTGATGGCGGCGGCGTAGTTGATCGAAGATTGAGCGAGTGCCTCGTTGTACTGCTCCTGCGTGATCTTGCCTTTCGATAGCAGAAGCTCAAGCTGAGACTGCCGCTCGACGTACTCTTGCAGGGCGAACCTGGCAGGTTGAGCTGCTCGGTACAGGTTGTCGAAAGCGCTTTGAGCCTCGTTCAACTTGCTCGACAGCCCTTTCTCTCCCGCAGGCTTCTTGGTCTTCTCGGTAGTATTCCCATCTATCTGGTCAAGTACCTCCTGGACCATCTCAGAAACCGTCTTGGTCTTAGCTGGGGCTTTAGCCTGCGCAGCAGGCTTGACCTGACCAAATGTTAAAAGACTTGCGCCTTGCAGGCTTTGCTTGGGCTCGTACTTCTCGACCAGAGAAAGTCCCTTGGCGTACCGAACGGTCTGGTCGATTACCGTTTGAATTGCGTCGACCTGACGCTTCGCGCTCGACTCAGCGTTCTCAGCCATTGTCTTCATGGAGCGCCCTTGGCTCTCCATCTGAGTTTTAATGGCCTCGGATGCTGTGATCGATGCAGTCAGCTGAACCTTCAGTCGCTCCTGGTCAGCCTTCTTCCCTTCCTTGACGGCCTCCTCGTATTTCTTGAGAAGGTCAGTCTGCTCGCCAATCAGTCGCGCATACTCGATCTGCCGGCTGTTGAATCCCGCCTTCGCTGCGGTGTATGCCGCTTCCTGTGCGGTATTTGCCCCAACCAAGTCGCGAGTCTGCGTCAGCTGGGCAATGTACTTATCCCAGGCTTGAGCGCCTCCACCAACAGCTGCCGCCGACGCCTTCTGAGCGCTCGCCAGAGATGTCGCCGAGCTTGCCGCCCCATCAGTTTCGGTCTTGCTGCGGCCGAGCAGGCGGGCGTAGTCATCAGCCTTCTGGTTGGTGGCAGAGTATTCGGCGCCGATCTTGACCAGTTCGTCACGGTATACGCCGGAAATTCGAGTGTTACTGGTCAGCCAGCCGGTCAGCGAGTCAAGCGATCGCTGGCCATTTCTTACCTCTTCGAACATGCGCTTGAAGGTGTCGGCCGACTCAATGCCGCTGACGCCAAGAGAGTTCAGGCCGTCGAAAGCGCGCGTGAAGTACTCATTCAGCGCGCCACCGGCATCCTTGGCCGCATCCCGCTGAGCCTCCATCCATTTCGCAGACTGGAAGCGCTGCTGCTCGGCGCTTAGTTCGCGGAACTTAGCGATCGAATCATCCAGCGTTAAGCTCTGGTCGATGAGTGCCTTGGTTGCTGTGTCGGTGCTAGATGCGAAGTAAATCGCAGCGCCTGCCGCAGCCGACAGGCCAAGCGTGATCAGCCCCAACGGGCCGCCGAATGCCGCCAAGGTGGCAGCTCCGGCAGTGCGACCAATAACGCCTTGCCGCTCGGCAGCGTTCAATGCGTTTTGCGCGGCAGTCTGCGCACCAAGAATGGCAACGCCATCGGTGCGGACAGCGTTGAGCGCGACGGTCTGCTGCCCTACAACCGCTCCAGTCGCGAGCTCAGCCTGGCGAGACGCTGCAAGCCTTCCTTCAGCTGTTGCCAACTGGTTGGCAATGGCGGCCTCGGCCGTGCGGATCTCAGCAAGCCGCGTGTGCGAGGCGGTGAGTCCAGTGTTCGTGATCTGCGCTTGCAGGCGCTGGATTTCTAACTGCCGGTCGGCAGCCAACTGCGCAGCCACAGCCTTTAGTTGCTTGACGCTGGAAAGTTCGGTTTGGGCTGCCGCCATCGCCTCGCTGCGGGCATAGATAGCCCGAGCCAGGGATGCCTCGGCCGTGGCGACAGTTACGCTATGGATGGCAACGGCTTCCGAGGCTGCTGCCAGCTCACCTTGCCGAGCGGCTACCAGTTGCTGATTGGCAGCCGCTGTATCTGCCAGCCTAGCCTTGGCAGACAGAGCCAGCGACGATACCAGCCCGACCCCTACTTTGGTTGCGTAGGCCCCGGCCACTGCGATCAGCGCATCTGTATTTTCGACGACGGTCTTCAGTCCATCGCCACCAACAGCAACAAGGCTTCCAAGACCATTGGCGATACGCTGGATGCCCATCACGACATCTGGCTGAGCCAAAGACTTTGCCAGTGCATCTACGGAACTGACGACAGGGTCGACATTGATCTGCCCGATGGCAGCCAGGAAGTTGTTCTTGAGCGCTTGCGAAGCTTGCTCAAACGTCCGTGGCATCTTCGCCAGTTCGGCGTTGAGCGACGTCAGTGATTTGAGAAGGGCATTGGTTACAACATCGCCGGTGATCTTGCCGTCTGCTGCAAGCTGGCGAATCTGGCCGTTGGTCACGCCCAGGTAGTCGGCCAAGGCACGGGTAATCCTCGGGCCTTGCTCCATGACACTGTTCAGTTCTTCGCCGCGGAGAGTTCCGGAAGCCAGGCCCTGGGAAAGCTGAATGGCAGCGTTCGAGGCCTCTTGCATCGTTGCTCCGGAGATCACGAACGCCTTGTTGAGCGCGTCAGTGACGTTGAGCATTTGTTCTTGCGTGTACCCGGCGCCGCGCGTGGCGTTAGCCAGCCGCGTGTACAGCGAAACAGTGGACTGAAGCGAGCTACCGGTGTTGTTGGCCATGGCCAGCAGCTTCTGGAACGACTCATTAGCGTTCTGCGATGAGGTGCTCACGAGAGCCAAGGAGCCCTGCATGTTCTTGAATGCGTCTGTCATCCGCAGGACTTCGCGCGCTACGGCGCCTACGCCAAGCGCCGCAAGGGCACTTCCAGCCGCGCGAGCAGCGGTACCGAGCCCACGAACATTCACTGTAGCCTCGCCACCTGCATCGCCCAAGCTGTTAAGGCTGGTGCGCAGTTGGTCGATCTGCTGCCGTGCGTTTCGCGAATCAATGACTATCGCGAGGCGGGATTCCTGAGCCATGCCTTTCTCCGGGCGTAAAAAAACCCGCTCGGCGGGCTATCGTTTCTTCGGCGGGGTGTTGGGCTTGACCTTCTCTTGCTGCTCGTCCCAATTCCGACGGAATTCGTCATCAAGGGCGAATATCGAGGCGTCGAACTCCTCCCGGCAGATTGCCGACGGGTATCGCTCGAGGTATTGGCCGATGATGGCTGGCGAGATAGGCGCAGGGGCACCAACCATGCCGACGTAGTGGCGAGACCTGCCGATGTGTCCGTAGGCCTCAAGGATCTCTGCAGTTACTGGGTCGATCTCTGGGGCTGCAGGAACAGGCTCTACGCCTTTAAGACGCTCTCGCTTCCAGCGGGCTTTCTCGTTCGCCTCGCCCGCCCAGTCTCTCCCCCAGCAGTAGGCTTCGACGGCTTTTTTGCTGTCTCTTTGGCGCGCTCCTCGGCCCGTGTGGCGATATCCGAGGCCACCTGCAGGGCCGTAAAGTAGACGTCCGGGCGCTGGACGATGAGCAGCTTCCCACGCTCCTGGGTGTACGGGGTGTCAACGCCTGGGTGCTCGGCCTCTTCAACACCCTTCCAGTCCAGGATGATGTGCTTGCACACCAGGTCGACCAGCATGTCATCCATGCTTTCGATATCTGGAATCTCAGCGTTTACTGGATCGAAACCGTCCGTGCCGACGCCATAGCGCGAGTCGACAATAGCCTGATGCCGCTGAATCAGGGCGTGGTGGGACTTGAATTTCGGGTTGCCCGCCGATCCGATCTTGATCTTTACGCCTGGGTCGATCTCCAACCAGCGCGTGCCTTCAAGGTCCAGCTTTGGAGCCTGGGAAATGACAAGAGCCATGGTATTCCTCTGCGGTAAAAGGCCCGACGCACACCGCAGGGTGCGCCGGGCAAATGGTTAAACGGTGACGGTGACAGCGCAGGTGTCGGTCTTGGTGCCGTCTGCTGCGCTGGTCGCGGTGATGGTGGCGCTGCCGGCGGCCAAGCCGGTTACCAGGCCGGTCGCGCTCACGCTGGCGATGGCCGGGGCCGAAGAGGTCCAGGTGACCAGTTGGCTCGCTCCTACAGGGGTAACCACTGCTTCGAGGTCGGCAGTCTCAGCAACGTCCAGGCTCAGCGTTGCCGGAGTGACTTCCACCGCGGCGATGGCGATCGGTGCCGGCAGGCGGGTGATGGTCGGCGGCACGCGGCGGGCGGTGTACTCCAGCTCCACCTGGATGATGTCGGTAGCGCCACCGTCCGGCCAGTCGCCGCTCACCTCCATCTCGGGGATGAAGAAGGTGTAGCCGCCGTCGGCGTTACTCAGGGTGAACTCGAAGCTGAGCGAGTCGCCGGACTGCTGCGCCTTCCAGTACTGGTAGGCGGTCTTGGACCAACTCATGGTGATCGAGCCACCAGGGACGAAGGTCGTCTGGATGATGTTGCCGGGGAACGGGTTTCCGTTGCCGATGCAGCGCTGAGTCTGCGAGTTGTTCGCGAACTGAAGATTGAAGGTGTCTATGCAGGCGTTGTCGTCACCAAGCTGCACGCCGTTGATCTTCAGGCCGGTCACATCCTTGAAGCCGTAGCGCCGCTGGTTGGCCTCGGACGTCGGACTGACGATGAACGACGTGTTGTTGGCCTTGTCATCCCACGACGTGGCCATGAAAGTGGTGGTGACGCTGATTTCGTTGTCGTTCGGGACCTCGATGTTGATCGTGTCCACCTGGGCGCCGCGAGCGATGCCGGCGATTCCCACGTCAGCGTCATACGCAGCAATCGAGAACGAAATCCGGTCATTGCCCATGGTCAGGACATTGCCGGCCCAGTCCTTGCCGAAGCAGGACGCCAGGAACTGGTCCAGAGCGCCGTAACGGAACTTGGTCTCGATGTCACCACCAACGTCGACGGTCGTCTGGGCAGTTCCCTGCGACATTCGAGTCTCGCCGATCTCGTTGTTCTCTTCGGTGTTATAGGTGGGCACCAGGCCGAAACTGACGCG
The DNA here is from genome assembly GCF_003231275.1 of Pseudomonas huaxiensis. GTDB lineage: Bacteria > Pseudomonadota > Gammaproteobacteria > Pseudomonadales > Pseudomonadaceae > Aquipseudomonas > Aquipseudomonas huaxiensis. Next base: position 87,120 of record NZ_QKVL01000014.1, on the reverse strand, counting down.
GGTCAGCACGTTCCAGTTGCCCGGCGGGGTGATGCCTGGTGTTACTTCTCGGATCCACGCAGTGGACCGCTTAGCGCCCGAACTCATCGGTGCCTCCTTAGATCGTAGTGATCCGGGGAGGCGTGACGACCAGAGGGGCCTTTCGGCGTGTCTGGTCAGCGTGCCCGGTGGCTCAGGTTATTCAGATGTTCAGCTCGACCTCGACGGAGGTCAGGATTTGCCGGCTAACCTCGCCGAGGGTGGTAAGGTCGGCGTGTTGGAGGTTGACGTACTGGACGCTGAGTCCGGTCTTCTCGTTGAAGGCCTTGATAGCGCTATGAATCTGCTCGGCCAGGCCTCGGCGCTCTTCGCGCACCTGGTCAATGGTCATGCTCTCACTCATCGTCTTTCTCCTTCACGGAAAGCCAGCGCTCCCATGCGGCAAGCGCAGCCTTGGCCGCGCGGATCAAGCTGCGATGCAGCTCCACGGTTGTCTTGGACATGCTTGCCTCTCAGTAGGCGCGATAGGGTATGGAAACGTTGACCTGGTACCATCCGTGGCCGTCGTCGCCGATCACGCTGGCCGAAACCGCGAAGCAGTCGAATGGCCCGGCCGGGTCACTGTAGAACTCGAAGTGCTGCACCAGCGTGTCGGCAGCCTTAGCTATGGCCAGCGTGCCTTTGAAGGTCGGGACGAACAGCTGAATAATGATGATTCCGGTCCGGCGCACGCACGGGCCGATGCCTACCTCTGGCGCACTGGACAGCCCCGGCACGTCCGCCAGCCTAGCCCAGATGGGTTTCCCGGCGGGGTCAAAGGGCTGAGGGCTGTTGGGATAGTCGACGCATGCAGCCGGGATGCCAGCCCACTGCTGCATGCGCCCGACGACGATGGCGCGGATCTGTTCGAAGGTCATGAGTAGGCCTGCGCTACGCCCCTGAATGAAACTTCGTAAATGCCTGCTGGAGCTTGCTTGGAATGCCCCCTCTCAAGCGCCTCGGCATATGGAAGATTGTTTTGGATAAAAACCTGGGTGTATGGCTCTAGCCCAGTAAGCGCCGACAACCCTCGCTGGATTGTTGCTCCACCACTTTTGTCCAGAGCCTCTGCTGGAACTCGGACTGGGGATCCGACGCTCACGATGTTGTTACCGCGGAATCGGCCAGTGTCGACCGGCGAGCGCAGCACGATCTCGTTGAGCATGGCCAGAGCGATGACACGAACACGCTGCGTAAGTGCCTCCTCGACCACGCCAGCGAATATGCTTGGCGGAGTGCTCCAGCCTCTGTTGTTGGCCATGGTCACTTCCTCAGCTGGACCTCGTAGTGGGCCTTGGCTGGGTCAATGCCTGGGCTGACTATGCGGTAAGTGGCCTGCTGGCCGGTGAGCAGGTCCTCAGCCGTGATCTGATGGCCGACCGCCGGCCTGTCGGTGACTTCGTTGGCCAGGCAGATCAGCAGCACGTCGCCCACCAGAATGTTCACGCCGTCAATTCGCTTGCTGTCGTAGCTGTCGAGTACGCCGCGCCCAGTGTAAGTGACCGGCTGAGCCGTCGTGGTCTCACTGATCGGATCGAGCACCCCAGGCCCCATGTAGGTGCCGGTGAACGTGGACACAGCATCAGCCAGGTCAGTGTCGAACGCAGCGGCCAGATCAGACTGGATGTCGCTTCGAAGGCCCATATCAGCACCTCACGATCTTGGTCTGGCTACTGCTGTTCAGGTAGTGCGCCAGCAGCGCCAGGGCGAAAGACTCGCCAGCGCTGATGGTGCGGGATGATTCTGAGTAGGACTTACTGCTGGAAACGCTGCCAGCCTGGACCGACTTGCTCAGCACGCCCGTTTCCTTGCTGCCGTAGATGTTGCCAGCCGCCGCCTCTCGGGCGATCTCTGCGCCAGCCTGAATCACATCATCCGGAATCGGATCGAACTCAGGCAGGCCGAGATTGGTGAGCCAGGTATTGGCCATCAGCACCGCGCGGGCTTTCTGGTCGTCGGGCGCCCAGGTCGGCCCAAGCAGGGCGTCTACCTGCTCGACGGTGATGTAGATGGTCATTACTCGGCCTCGTCCAGCAGTTTCTGCAGGTCTTCCAGGGTGACGGCAGCGGTGAAGTCGACGCCTTTCCCGGACAGTTTGGCCTTCAGGTCGTCAGCCTTGGCGGCGTCATCGAGCAGCTTCTGAAGCTCAGGCTTCTTGGCCTTGTCATCGAACTGAATGCCCTTGGCCGTGAGCGCGGCGCGGATATCATCGATGGTAGGGGCCTTCTTGGGCTTCTCGGCCTCGTCCAGCAGCTCATGGAAGTCCTGATTGAAGTCTTCTTCGTTGACGTACACGAAGTCGCCCTGCCCTTCGCCCCACGGCTTTACCTTGATCAGTTTCATTTGTATCTCCAGTGGAAGTCAGGGGCCCGAAGGCCCCATGCAGGCGGATCAGCCCAACAGCAGGCCGATGTGCTCGGATTTCACCGCGGCACAGCCCCATGCCATTGCGATCTCGAACTGCATTTGGCGGTACTGGGCGTACATCGAAACTTCGAAGCTCAGGCCGGTCAGCGGGTCGGTCACGATCATGCGGTCGATGGCCGAGTCGCCCTGTGGCGGTAGCGCTGGCGCGCGGGTAGCCAGGGCGATGGCCGAGCGAGCGAAGAACATGTTGCGCGCGCTGGTAGCCGACAGGGTTACGGCGGTCGCCGCGGCCGGAATAGCCTTCATCAGGCCGGGGGCTGCGATGGTGATCGCGCCACCGTTCGAGACGTCGGTATCACCAGCAACGACCAGGTACTTGCTGGCGTCGCCAGCGAAGCTGATGACGTCGCCCGCCAGGATCGTGCCGGTGCCGGCCGAAGCCAGGGTGATCACGGTTGCACCTACCGCATAGCCGGTGGCGTTGGTGGTCGACGCAGCGCCGGTACCGGATACCACGGTCTTGATCTGAGCCGACTGGCGCAGCGCCAGGTTCTGCAGGCGGTCGGTGATGCCATTGCGCAGCATGTCTTCACGGCCGGACTCGTTCACTTTGAACAGAACCGACTGCTTGCCGCGCAGGTTGGCCATTGCGCCAGTGCCAAGCACCAGCTGGAAGTCCAGGCCTTGGGCGCCGTTCTCTTCCAGGATGCGCAGGGCGCCGGCGGAGTCGCTCAGGTCGGCAGCGGTGCCGAACGGAGCGGTGCCAGCAGTGCCATAGGCTCGGGAGGCCTTAACGTGCAAGCCGGCCAGGTCCGATTCAATCTCATTGACCAGGGTGCGCATGCCCTGCTGGATCTGGTTCGACAGGATGACGTTGTACGACGCGCCGTTGTTGTCCAGGCCACGCTTCTCTTCGCCATTCCAGCGGATCGGCACGCGGCGAGCCTTGGTGATGGTCATCGGAACGTTGCCGATGGTCTGGTCGCCATCGTTCGGCGGAGTCACTGCCGGGGTGATGTCGGTTGCGGTGGCAGCCGGAGTTACCGGCGACATGACGGTCTGACCAACAGCGGCGCGCTCGTAGGTCATGTCGGAGGTTACTGCGGGGATGAAGCCGACCAGTTCGCGGGAAACCACGTCCAGGGCGTTGTACAGGGTTGGGATCAGCCCGGTGAGGGTGTTCATATGGAACTCCTAAGGATCGATGTTTGAGTTTTCAGACTTCCGGGCCATCCGACCCAAGCACCGATCCCCATCCGGGGAACGGCTTATTGACTGGCGTCATTCAGTGACGACGCCACCTTCACGCGCGAACGCGGCCTGACCCGATGGGTCCAAGGCATTCCAGTTTGTGCGCGACATGGATTTCTTGCCGGCCGGCACATTGCCTGTCTGCGCGCCGCTGCCATTGGCACCGGAGGCCTTGAGGATGTGGGCCTTGTGCGGGTAGGAATCGACCAGCAGCTCAATTGCTTCGTCTGCGGTTGCCAGTTCGCCCGGGCGGGCGCGGGAGAACAACTTTTGGCCATTTGCGTCGTAGCCAACAACCTTTCCTTCTTCGACCTTGAGGCTGCTGCCGAAGAGCGCGCGGGCGATCTCGACACCGGCCGGCCCCTCAGCAGCGAACTTCTCGGCGATGAACTTGGACGAGGAGAAGGCGCCGCCAATCAGGTGGCTGTTCAGCTGCCCCTTCAGGCTCTCGTTCTCCTTGACGACCGGCGCGTACCGTTCTTCGAAGGCCTTCACCGCCTCGTTCTTCACCCGCTCGACTTCGCCTGCATCGACCAGCTTCTTGTCGTCCAGGTTCTTCACGGTGGCCAGGGCCTTGATGGCAGCTGCCGGATCGGCGATGCCTTCGAACCCCTTCAGGGTGCCCTCGGCAGCCTCTGCGCGCTCGCGGTGGGACTTGGCCTCACCATTGAGTCGAGAGATGGTGTTGACGGTGCCAGCGGCATCGAATGCCACCTCCTTGCCGTCGTCATGGATGTACACCGGCTTGCCGTCTTGAACAACAACGTGGCCTTGATCGTCGAGCTTCAGTTTCATGTGGTTCTCCGGGCATCCGCCCATCTGCACGGCATCCGCCGCTTATCGCCCTTCCCATCCGGGTTTCGGGCATGAAAAAGCCCCGCGCATGGCGAGGCCGTGGTGTTGCGCGCCACGAAATGACACTGATCTGTTTTGTGGCGCGGACTACAGAAGGCGCTCCCGGAGCTCATCGAGCGTCAGGAACTTGCCCTTGTCGTTGTAGAAGTCCTGGAGCTTCAGCTTGTCCTGGCGCATCAGGCGCCCCCGCTCAGGCCCGAGGATCTCGTCCTGTCGCGACGCGGGCTGCCTTGCAAGCCACTGCGCATACGTCGTTGACTGGGGAACCTGGCCGTCCATGGTCGCGCGCGTTGCACTATCGCTGAGTCCGAGCGACAAGGCACTCTTGAGGATCGGCAGCTTCGTGGACCGGCAGCAAAAGTGGATTCGCCCTGGGCCGGCCAGCCACGGGACCTTGTGCCCGATGGGCTTGTAGGTGCCAAGGGTGTACGGCAGGCGGTCACGGATTCGGCAGGTGGTCGATGTTCGGCTATCCAGCGTACTCAGCCATTCAACATGGCTGATGATGTCGCTGTTGGCCTCGAATGCCTTGTCGCTAGCCGCCTCGGCAGTGCTCGAGACCGCAGACCGCACGACCGCCTCTACTTCGCGCCTGGGCTTTTGCAGGATGCCGTCGGCGTAGCTCTGCGCCTTCGTGCCCATGATCTGCCGGACGATCTCTGGCGTCGTGCGGCCATCCACCACGCCAGACCGCACGGCATCGCGAATGGCGGCAGCCCGATCGGTCTCGATTCCAGCCATCCACTCGCTGAGCAAGCGACCCTGGAATGGCCTGGCGAGAGCGATAGCCCGAACCTGGCTGAACTCAGCCACGGCGATGGGAAACCCCTCCTGCACCAGCTTGGGAACCACCGACCGCAGCACGCCGGCCTGATACGCAATCTCGTAGCTGGCCACGCCATCGATCATGCCGGCGAGCGCTTGCTGCACGCTCACAAACGTTGCTTGGTTGATACGCAGGACCGGCGCCAAGGCCGCATCGACTGCCTGGACGGAGAGATCAGTCCCAAGCCCATCAATTGCGGCGATCAACGCAGCCTTCAGCTCTGCATCCGAGCTGTTGAGGATCTTGATGATCGCCACGACCTGGCTGTTGCTCAGCCGAGACAGGTCAACCTCATGCCCGATCAGCTCATCCAGCAGCTTCTCGTTGGCCGTTTTCATCAGATCGCTCCGAGCGCCGGACCTTGAGACTCGATCCGGGACAGTTCATCCGCCCAGTCGTACTCATCGCTGATTACGCCGCGGCGCTGCATCTCGGTGAACAGGGTCTCTTTCGAGATCATGCCCGCGTTGGCCATCGACACCAGGGTCGGCAGTGAAACCTCAGGCATGTAGTCCACGTCGAAGTTGCCGCGCATCTCGACAGTTCCGCCTTCGCCCAGGCTGCGGTAGTCGGCCATGTACTGGAGCAGCTGCGCCAGGCAGTCGCCGAACTGGTGCGCCATGCGCTCCAGTGGTGACAGCTCCTGAGCTGCATCTTCTTCCGCCTGCGTGGCAGTCTTCGTCGCGGCCTTCTCTGGCGTGAGCAGCTTGGCCCCGGCCATCCGCATCTCGTCGATGAGATCCTTCAGCGCCGTACGCCCCGCCTCGACAGCTTTGCCGGTGTGCTCGACGTACTTCATGTCGCCGTCTTTTGGAAGATCAGTCAGCGCACCGACGCCCACCTTGAATTCAGAGGGCAGCGGCTTGCCCTGGTTGTCGTACTGCTGCTGCACGCCGATCCGGGCCAGGATAGGAACCCGGATGACGTGCAGGATGTTGTCTTGGTCGCTCTGGCTCTGCCAGTGCTTGACGTTCAGGTGAGCCAGCTCCATCAGCGGCGGCTTTGCCGTCATGAAGCCGGTGCGCCCCGTGTAGAAGGTGACCCACGGGATGACGGAAAGGCTCGTTGCGCCCTCGTCGTGAACATCCCACTCGCCGGACTTCTCGCCCTTTCGGTAGATGCGCCAGGAGCCAGGCTCAAGAACGCGAATCTGCTCTACGCCCTTGGCGCCAAACTCGCCTTCATCTTCCTCGATGACCTCCCGGTAACGAATCATGGTCAGCACGCCGCCCTTGGCGCGCCAGCCCAATACCTGCTCAGGTTTGACCATCACGGCATAAGGGCGGACGCCGGCAGCCTGTTCCTCAGCCTGTGTGCGCACGCCTTCAACCCGTGCGTGATCCACGAAGGCGTGGCAAAGGCCATGGCTCAGCCCCTCGCCGAAGAAGGCGACGGACCACGAGTTGAGTTCATTGCCGGCGTTGTCGATGTTCTTGGCCATCTCGGCGATCTGAGCCGGGACGTCGTCGCCAAGCTGGAGAGGCTCGGCAAAGACTCGAGAGGTCATGTTGCCTACCGTCTCCGAGTAGGCCGGGAGCAGCGTGGAGAGCGCCAGCCGCTCCTTGTACACGCAGTCGTCCTCCGCTGGGTACTTCGGCAGAAGGCTCGTACCAGCCTCGCGCATGGCCAGGGTGCCGAGCATCAGCGGGGTGATCCGCTCCCAGTACACGCGCATGGCGTTGACCGCTGGCAGCGTGGTATCGGGGCTGTTGGACATGGTCACATTCTCAGAGACTGGGTCATGATGACCGGTCGCTCAATTGGATAGTCGTGATGGATGAAGTAGCCGCCGGCGTCGTTCGCGTGGTCGACGCCGGACTTCTTGTCAGGCTCGCCATTGGGGGCCCACACCTGCTGCTCCAGGCCGTCCGCATAGGTCGGGCAGCGCAGCGGGTTGACCAGGTAGCGGCGTTCGCCATTCGCATTGCAGAACATGGCGTTCATGGCGTTGATGCGGTCTTTCACAGGCGGGTTGGCGTCGGGCGCAATCACGCTGAAGCCGGCCTGGCGCAAGATGGCGATGTCCGTCTCGCTGGCGTTCACCGACTTGCGCGACCCGCCAGAGGCGTCGGGATAGATCCTGATCTCGCAGGTCTTCTCGTACGTGTTTCCGTTGTGCCGCCAGTACCGCTCCTTGATCCGCCGGATCATGTCCGGGGTGTCGAAGCCGTCGATCAGCTCGTCCACCGCCCTGGGCTTACCGTCGGGCCGCTTGATGTGCGTGATCGCCGCCATCTTGCCGACGTTGAAGTCCATGCCGATGAACAGCGGCTCGCCCGCCTCGACCGTGTCGAAGCAGGAGTTCAGCTTTCGGTCGTAGGCGTGGTAGATCGAGCCAGCGTTGAGGTTTACGAACTGGCCATTCAGGTAGGCCAGGATTAGCTGGGCCGGGTACGACTCCATCAGCGACGGGATGTAGTCCGGCGGCAGGTTCAGCTCGTTGTCGAACGTGCTGGCCTGCACCAGGCCGTACATGCCCTGCAGGGCTGGCTTCTCGCGCAGCTGCTTCACGAACTGCTGATAGACGAACTTGAACCCTTCAGGGGTGGTGGTCACGTCCACGCCGTTCTTCAGCCCGGGCACGTTGTAGCGCATCCGGGCAATGATCTTGCGCCAGGCGTGCTCAGCCTTCAGCGCAGGCAGAACATCGAGCTCGTCGACCAGGGCGTGCCCGATCTTGAAACCCACGATGGTCTGCGGCTTCTCCATCGAGCGGCAGATGGTCGTGCTGCGGTACTGACCGCCGCTGTAGAACTCGACCTCCTTGTCGCTCTCCTTAGTCTTGACCTTCAGGTCCCAGTCGAAGGCGACCTCTTCGATCGTCGGGAAGAAGATGTCGCGAATCTGCGGGTACGTCGGAGCGAAGTAGCCGGAGTCGATCCGGGGCCACTCCCATACGTGCTTGCACAGCGCCGCGCAGCCTACCCAGGTCTTGCCGGAGCCGAACCCGGCCACGAATCCACGGAACTTGTTCTCCATCCGCAGGAAGTTGGCCTGAGGCACGTTAAGGGACGGCATCAGGCTTCCTCGCATCCACCACGTCTACCTGCACCCGGGTGGGCGGCACGTTGTCGTGGGGGTTCTCGTTCTTGGTCTGACGATTCACGTACACGTCGCCCACTTCCTTGGCGGCCTGCTCAAGGATCTGGAGGGTCAGCCCGTAGTTGCGCATGCCTTCGACCTTTTCAACCAGCCTGCCCAGCGTACGGAGCCGGTAGGCCCGGTTCGCGATGGGGATCTCGGCTGTCTCTTCGCGGAATCGCGCTCGGGTATCTTCGAAAAGAGCCACCCAGCGCTTGGCCAGGCCCTTGCCGGAGTACTTCGTGGGGTCGTGTGTCTCCACCTGCTGGCGGGTCACGGTAATGCTGAATTCTTTCTGGACGGCCTCTACCACCTGTGAAGGCGTGTCGAAGCACGCCAGGGCCTGAACGATAAAGGCCTTCACGTCATTGCTGAGGGCTGCCATAGGCTTTCATCCGTCCAGAGCCTGTCCAGAATCAAGCCGACTTGAGCAGACAGGTTCCGCAGGCCCTCGAAATGTTGATCTTGGCCACCTCAGGCGGCCGACTTGCAGCGTCAATCAGCTGCTGTACGTCATGGCTCGGGCCATACCGGCGAACCACACCGACGAACTCTTCGACGTCATGCCCGCGCATTTCCAGCTTGGGCATGCCCGTTTCGGTAAACGCCGGGGCTCCGTACTTATCGAGCTTCTGGGCTATGTGATAAAGCTCGTGCTCAACCAGCGCGCAGAACTCGGCCTCAGTGCATTGGGCGCAGTAGTCGCCGGCCAGGGTGATGAGGAATTCGGGCTCTTCGCCGAACCAGTCGCGCATCTGTTGCTCTTGCCGGGCCTTCTGCCATCCACCAGCGCGGATCATCAGTTGCTCGGCCTGACCCAGCACCGACCTGCCCTTCTTCGCGAAGCTGGACGACGCCCACAGGACGCCAATGCTTGCATCGATCAGATGGGCATGGTCTTCGTTGTGGATTCTGCCGCTGGTAGCGAGGACCTCAGCCTGTATCCACTCCCATACATCGGGGGCGGGTTGCAGAGTGAGCCACTGCGACTCGAGCAAGTCGGCCGGCGGTATCGGTCTGCTCATGGGGATCCTGCACCTTGTAATGGTGGCCGGTTGCCGGTATTGGTAAGGATCAATCAATCTAAGGAAGTAGTTATGCCTGAAACATTCGCCCCAATTATTGCCAACAACTCAACCTTGAAAAGCGAGGCAAAGCGCGCTGCTGCGGTTGCTGCGGCACTAGATTTGATTCATGCATATGCAGGGAGCGGGAATCAAAAGTTCAGCCTGAGTGCTCACATGAAGATGCTCTCGACTTACGCCGACCAGATCCAGCAAGCGCTGAAGGTCAAGTGACACACCCGTGCCGCAATCACCTGCGGCACACCTACCCCTCCCAGCCGTCCAGTAGCACATCGATCAGCTTCTGCTCGCCCAAGCGCATGGCGCCCAAGCACTGCAGATCGTCGCACTTAGGGCCCAGCCCGAACACAGTGACCTCGCCTTTCGGGCCGATCAACGTCAGGGCGCCTACTGTGCACTCGGGATGCTCGCCGGCATCCAGCTCATCGGCAATCTTGCGCAGAGTCTTGGCAGCATCGCGCCAATCATCACGCTTGAACTCCAGAACCTTGATGGTCATTCGGTTACCTGCTGCAGCCATTCTTCAATGATCCGCCGCACCACTGGCTCGGTCAGGACTTTGGATTGTTTGGCGCCCTTCGCGACATCCCGCAGAAGGGACACGGGGATGACGTGAGCGGCGTCACTGGCATGCACAACCAAATGAGGCTGCTTGATCTCGATGTCGATGTCGATCACTTCGCCCATAGGTCTCTCCTGCACCACGAAACGGCGCACCTCTATTTCGTGGCGCGACTAATCAGCTTTTCGCCCGGGCAGCTTGAAGTCAGTGAACCGGTCGGCGTAGGCGCGGATCTTGTCCACCCCCGACAGTCCAATCATCCCGCCAACCAGGCCGGCCGCCGACTGAGGGATACCCAGCAACTCAAGCCCGGACAGCATCGCCAAGGTGATGCAGCCGCAAAGTAGGCTTTCGAGAAAAGCAGCCTTCTTTGTGCCGCCGCCGTAGATGATGCGCAGCGCTGAAATCGATACGGCCAAGCCCGCCGCGTAAAACGCCGGGGCGTGCTGACTTAGCCACGCAAGCACGATAAGCCAGGTGTCTGGTTTGTCTGGCATGTTTGACATTCCGGTTCCTCCCTTTCGGGGAGTTGGAAAATAGAAAACCCGGCGCGAGGGCCGGGCCTCTCGAGGGCCTATTTCGGGCATAAAAAAACCCGACGCACTGGCCGGGCTTTTTTCGTCATTCTTAACACGCAAGAAGGACAAGATAGATATAAATCTATGCCACTCTGCCACTAACGGTCAAGCAGCAATTTGAACAATCAGCCCCTCCCCGTCCAGAATGACCTGAACCTCGCTCAGAGCCTCGTCGACACGGCGACGTAGGTCCTTGCAGATAGCAGACTTCCAGCGGTACTGGGTGCGCTCGGCCACCGGCTCATCCAGCCAGTTGTCCATGCAGTACCAGCCCACCGGTAGAACATTGGTTGACCGCTTCCCATCCTGACCTGGAAGCTTGGGCATGGCCCAGGTAACCACGGCTGCGTGACGGAACCGCTCAGGCGCTGGCGAGCGAATGGCCCTGGCAATCGAGATGATCGCTTCGTGCTTGCGATCGGTGTGCGTTGAATACTGGGCGACCAGTACCAGCCAATGCTCGGTGGCGAGCTCGGCGCGGAGCCGGGCGTGCACCATGCAATCGATCAGGAATGCCGCCTCCTTGCCTACAATCTCCCCCTTCTGCTTCGCGCACTGCACCTTGGGCTCGAAGTCACACCCGCCCGCGCTATTGATCGTTTCGGCCGCCAGGGCTCGCACCACTGCGGATATCACGTTGCGGTAAGTCATGCTGCCTCCCCCTTCGTCTGCTCGATCTTTTCCAGTCGGTGCTCGCAGCGCTTGCACCGGCTCCAGCTACCCGCCTCGAACATCGGCACCTTCCCAGTGCTGACGGAATCAATCCCGCAGAGCGAGTGCCAGGCGTATGCACTGCCCTGGCTTTCGGTAGATGGAAGCTCCAGTTCCTGCTCGAAGTAATGCGCCTTCCCCGAATGCGGGAACGCTGGCTTCATCCAGCCTTCAGCGGCAGTCGTGGCCGGGCCGGTTATCTGCACAACCTGGTTCATGCTGCCTCCTTCAGGGCTTTGATCTTTGCCCGGTACTCGGCTTTGATAGCCTTCAACTCGTCGATGGTGTACTTGCGGGCCTGATGAGGGCCTTCTAGGAAAGCGACTTGGGCGGCGCCGATGCGCTTCACCAAACGAATTCGGTACTCAACCGCGTTACCGGACAGGTTGCGATTGCACTTCACGCACTGGCGATGCACGTTGAGCGGCTCGAAGCGTAGCTCCGGGCAGGCGCCGACCGACCGATAGTGGCCGGCGTCCCAGCGACTGCCGGTAATCAAGTCGTGATCGCTGGGCAGCGAGTCGCAACTGATGCAAGGCTGCTGAGCATCTCGCAGGCGGATGAACTCATTGAACAGCGCCTGGGCCTCACGCAGGTGCTCGGATCGGCTCTTGAGCTTTTCCTTGCGCACCTTGATCTCGCGACGCTCGCGCTGGTCGATGGCCTTTCTGGCCTTCTGCTCGTTAGCCGGCGCGTGGTCTAGTGCACACTTCGTGCTGCACACTACCTGCGTGCTGTTGAAGCTGGGCCGGAACTTCCCGCCGCAGGCCTTGCAGGTCTTCTGCTTCGCTTCCTTGAGGGTAGTGCGCGTCATGCCGCAGCCTCCCCAAGCAAGTCGTCAAAGAACACACCCTTGCCGCTGAAGTAAGCCGCGATCTTGTCCGTGTAGATGCAGCCCTGCTCCCGGTTGAACAGTCGGGTTACCGGGAAGCCGTCCGGCCCGAACATGGCGCAGGCGCCCATCAGGTGCAGCTTCCGCTCATAGGTCAGGTGGACGAAACTGGTCGCCCAGCCTTCGAAGAAGTCCCGGTCCGCGGAGCGCATGATCGGCACGCCAAAGTGGAGCTTGCAGTACCGGCGAACATCCTCGACGTCGCCCATGTCGGTGGTCTTGGCGATCCGATCGTACATGGCGAACCACAATGCGTTCTGGTCAAGGGTGCGGTCCTTGCCCGGGCGCATGCTCACCACGACGAACTTCTTCTCGCGGAACATGCGGGTCATCAGGGTGATGGCCTCGGAGAGCTTGGCGGCGCTGTTTACGGAAATTTTCTCAGCCACGATTACCCTCCTTCACCCAGCGGCGAATTCGCATCTCGCAACCTGAAATCAAGCAAACACCATTGGCGAATCCCAGATGAGTCTTGGTTTTTTCGCAGCCGCACGCGCACTTCGGCTGGCGGCCCGGTCGTTTCTTGCGCGGCTCCATATAGCGAATCTGGCCATGCTGACCACCAACTTGCCCCCAGCCATCCATGCCGCCACGCATCGCGGCAGAACGAGCGACCTGCGACATCTCATTGAGATCACTCATGGGATGCCTCCTTGGCCATGGCCGCCACAGGGCAAGGCCATGCCTCCATGTAGGCATCGACGCGCTCGTTGATTTTTTCCTTGTATCCGTCGTGACAGATCACTACAGCTGACAGGGCCTCGGCGCACTGGACTCGACAAATTGCCCAGTTGTAACGCTCGGCATCCTTGCGCAACTCGGCAATCACCTCGTTCTGCGCGTCGTACCCGGTGCGCAGGCCGGCGATTTCGGCGCGGAGCTTGTCGCGTTCGGCCTGAATCTCCCGACCGTCAGAATCAGACCAGGCCAATTCTGCCGACTCCAAATCCAGCGAAGCCTTGAGCTTATCGATCTCCGCGAGCAGCGCGCCAATGCCTCCGTAGCACTCCGCAAGAAGGTTGTTGGCCTCATCGACTACAGCAGGTGATCTGCCGACAAGGCCTACCTGGCAGCGTTTCAAGATTCGGTCGTAGTGTGCTTTGTCGATGGTCATGGCTGATCTCCTGCTGGCTTCGGAAGCGGCATCCAGTGCGTAATCCACCAGTTGTCGCCATGTGGTCCGCTGTAGCTGTCGAAGTACGCCAGAACATGCCCGCGAACTGGCACGTACTCACCCATCGCCACCTCGCTGCCCTCCTCTTCGTACAGGGAGCCATCCTCATTTTCGTGACGACGGATATAGCTGACCGAAACGAGGATGTCGCAGCGGTGATCCGGCTTGCGGTTGTCATTGACGCTGATCCATTCGCTCATGCCATCACCTCGCACGCCGGCCAGATCATCCGCGCCTCACGCAATGCGCCTGCACGGTCCAAGCTCTCTTCCATGAGCACCATCGAGAAGCTCTTGGTGCCTACGATTACCGTCCAGGTCCGCTTCATTGCTTCACCTTCAGGCCCTGGTCCTCGATCGCACTGACAACCGCAGCCTTGAAAGCGGCGCACTCTTGCCCGGCAGGCACCTTGTATGGCGGATAGCCCTTTCTGCGCGCATCGAAGTCCCAGTAGGCCTGATTCAGCACTTCATCTGCCGGGAGCGAGACTGAGCACGTTAGTGCTAACGCAATTTCCTCGGCCAGCTCAAGGAAGGCTGCCGATGGAGGGTTGGTGTGATGAGGATTTCCCATGTATTCGCGCAGGCGCTGGGCAAGCACAGTTCTGCGATTCAGTTCGTCGCGCATCTTGTTGGTGTCCATCAGTGCTGTCCTTTCTCGATTTCGAGCAGCGCCTGATCCAGGTCGCGCTTGATGTTGTTGAATCGAACCTGGTGCTCGGCTACCGCCTTCTTGGCGCGCTCCATGATCAAGTCCTGCTCTCGCTTGATCAGGCGAAGCTCGTTTTCCATGAGGCATGCGTGCAGCACCTTGCGCACTTCGATTGGCATCTCGTTGTAGATCCGTCCCGCACGCTTCAAATCGGGCTTGCTCATGCTCGCTCCTCCGCTTCAGCGATCTGCGCCAGACGCTCAAGGCGCTCTTCCGACTGACGGGCCAGATCAATGTGGTCTTGGTCGTCCAGCACCGGAATGCAGACGAACAAGATCCCGTGCTTGATGAAGGTCTGTGCAATTTCTCCCGCTCCACGGAGCTGGGCTGGGTGGGCTCGGTTCATGGCTGAGTCTCCTTTCCGCGGTGCGATTCCCAGGTGAATGGGAGAACGATCACGCCACCCTCGCGTAGTCGATCTGCAGATCGCTCGCCCATGGCGGCTGGCAGTTCCTTCACGCTCAGGTTTGAGATCACGACAGTCGGCAGAAGCCGCTCGTAACGCCCGTTGATGATCGAGAACAGGCGGGTCATCTCGAAGTCGCTCGGGGTTTCCTTGCTGACCCCGATTTCGTCCAGTACCAGAACGGTCGGCTTAACCAGAGCGTCGATGATGCTGCCCTCGGACTGTCCGCTTGATCCGTCGAAGGTCGCCCGGATGGCGTGGAGAATCCCGCCGAAGGTGCGGTAGGCGGCGGTGTGCGGGGTGGATTCCATCACGGCCTGGGCGATGGCCACGCCAAGATGGGTTTTCCCGGTGCCGGGATTGCCGGACAGGATCAAGCAGCGACCATCACGCAGGTGCTGTTCGAAGTTCTCGGCGTATTGCTTGCACCTGGTCAGCGCCCTTGCCTGTGCCGGCTCGACAGCGACGTAGGTGTCGAAGGTGCGGTCCTTGAACCGTTTCGGGATCAGGGCGTCGCCAAGCTTCCAGGCGAGTTCATGGCGCTGCCGCTCGACCGCCTCGGCCAGTTCGCGAGCCACCTGCTCGGCTTTGCACGATGGGCATGGCGACTTGAAAGACTTGGTCAGGACCTGGCTGACGGTCTGACGGTACTCGCCGTGCTGTTCGCACACTGCGATGGAGGACAGTTGAGGCTTCGCCATGTTCGACAGTTGGACGACTTTCTTCTCAGAACCCATAGCTGCCGTCCTCCCGCTCAATCAGGCCGTCCATGTAATCGCGGTCAGCGAAGCCAGTGTGGCGAGATGGTGCGGCCTGCTGGCGGTTGTCGCGGATGCGATTGATCACCCAGGACGCCTTGAACCCCTGCCAGCCAGCGGACAGGGCCTCGGTGATGGCGTCCGATGCCGATATCCCGGCTTCGGCGCACTTGCCCAGTTCGGTATTCACGGTCTTCCACACTGTGGCGGTGACGGCGGCCTTCTTCGCCTTGCGCTGGGCCAGCCAGTCGGTCAGGAGCTGCTCGGGGATCTGGTGGGGGTTGTCGGCCAGGAGTTGGGCCAGGCCGAACGGAGTCTTGCGGTCGGGCTTCGACTCTGGCGCCGGAGCCGGGTTGGCATCCTGGGGAGATGTAATATCTTCCGAAGGAAGATTTACAGAGGGGTTTTTATTCTTGGAATAGAGAAGGGACTCGTCGGTTTTGGTCTGTTTCGAATTAGAGCCGATTCGGACGATTTGAGCCGAGTCAGACGATTTGGTCTGTTTCGGATCTTCAACGAATACCCACTCTTTCGGGTCGCAAAGACCGATATCGCCCCGGGCTCCGCCGTCACGGAAAAGCACCCGGCGGCGCAGCAAGCCAGAGATCGCCTTGGACACGGTGTCAGGGTGAATATGGGTAGCCTTGGCAATCACCGTGGCCGGGATGCGCTGGGCGCCCTCGTTGAAGTTCAAGGTGGCCTTCGCCACGTACAGCACGATCTTCATCTCGCGAGCGGACAGGTCGATAGCCATCAGGCCATCCATCAACTGATTGTCCATCCGGGTAAACCCCCCGGTGTTGCGTAATGGGACGATGTTTGTCATGATTTCTCTCGCTTACAGCGTTATCGAATCAGCCGACCTTGCCCGTCGGCTTTTTTTTGCCTGCAATCCAGGCTGTTCAACTGCCCGATGGATCCGTGGTAGCTTTTTGATTCCACTCAAAAGTCCAAGGAGACCGGACATGACTGAAGTTGTTGATCTGCAAAGAACTGCTGCTACCGCCGCCCTTCAGGTCGTCATTGAATTGATACGGGCCGGACAGATAAAAGCCGGAGTTCGCGGCTCCGAAGCCGAGGCTGCCATTTCGGCTCACAAGCAACTCACGGCGTACTTCGAAGAATCCAAAGGAACTTTCCCCGGGAACATTTCCGTCACTCGCTGAGGGACTCTTTGCTCAGCCTTTCGAAGGCAGCTCTGACGGCGGTGGCGCTTTCAATTGCTACCGCCGTCAATTGGTCCGGGCCCGTTTTTGGAAGTACCGCGACCAATACGGCTCTCAGCGTTTCGATTTCTGCTGCGGCTGGCTCTCGATTGCTCATGCCTTTCTCCTGCTCTTCTCAGGCCCTATTTGGGCTATCGACGGAACGGCAGAACCGCTCCCTTTGGCGCCCTTGGCGCCGTTCGTTTCTTCAACTCTTTCTGGATCAGCTCTGCTGCGAGCACGCCGGGATCAACCCCTCTTCGCTTCGCCACAGCCTTGAGCAACCCGTCGAACTCTTCGTCCAGTGGGACGGCAGTAATCCGTTCAGGCATAGAGCCTCCTCGGGCTCTTCAGGCCGCAGTACCTTGTTCGGTATCGTTGTCATGCAGTTCGGAAAGCATGCTGCGCAGGCTGGCCTCCAGCAGCTCACGAGCCAGTACGGCCTTTTGCGTGCGGTGGAACTTAGCCAGCGACCGAAGAAGGTCGTCGGTGTCTTGGTCCAGTCGGACTCGCGTGATCTGGTCGTGCAGATGACTGCGTTCCTGGTAGGCCATACGGGTAAAGCTCCTTGCGGTTGAAGTGGGTTAAGCGGCGGATTTCTTAAGTGCGTTGGCTGGATCGTCTTCGCGCCTGGCTATCAGCGCGCCGCTCGACTCCTTCTCCAGAACGCACTGCATCGGATAGGAGAACCCCCCAGTAGCGCGGCACTGAGAGACACGGCTCCTTGTGACGCCAAGTGCGTCAGCAATTGCCTTGCCCGAGCCGAACAGCTTCAGAGCATCGTCATAGGTCATTTTTTGGTCTCCGATTTCACGCATGAGAGTTTAGACCTTTAAACAATAAAAATGCAAACACCTAAACCTGTGAATGTTTAATATCCTAAATATGGAATTCAAAGACAGACTTCAGGCACGCATGAAGGCCTTAGGGCTTACTGCTGCCGACATCATCAAGCTAACTGGTGTCTCTAAGGGGACGGTGAGCTTCTGGGTGAACGGAAAGAACGGGGCCACCGGGAAAAACCTGCTTTCGCTGGCAAAGGCCCTGCGATGTGCTCCTGAGTGGCTCACTGACGGCAAGAATCCTCCTGACGCCACGGAAAGGCCAAAGGCCAACGCCACCATGCTTGGGCCGATATCAGTCTGGGACGACGATACGCCTCTCGACGATGACGAGGTCTATGTGCCATTTCTGAAAGAGGTCCAGCTTTCTGCTGGCTCTGGGCGAGCATCGGTGATTGAGGAATCCAGCAGCCGGAAGCTTCGGTTCGGGAAGTTAACGCTTCGCTCCCAAGGCGTTCAGTTCGACCAAGCCGTATGCGTGACAGTCCACGGGAATAGCATGGAGCCAGTCCTGCCGGATGGAAGTACCGTAGGTGTGGATAAGGCCTCGACCGCAGTCAAGGACGGAAAGATGTATGCGATCGACCACGGCGGCGAACTGCGGGTGAAGACTTTGTACCGGATTCCTGGAGGCGGCCTGCGCTTCCGCAGCTTCAACCAGGACGAGCATCCGGATGAGGAGTACACCGCCGAGGAGCTGGCAGAGAAGAACATCAGCGTACTGGGGAAGGTGTTCTGGTACTCCGTGCTGCTCTGACCACCACCCTGGTGAAGAAGCGTAGGAATGAGAAAGTGCATGGGACCAAAGCTGGCAGGACGCGAGATGCGGCTGAACTCCCGATAGTCTCATCTGAAACGGGCCGAGTGGCCAAAACAATCACCGGAATTGAAGCCGCTTAACGACGGAACGATCGGCATGGATTTTACCCAAAAAACAACCACTGAAGAACTCATCGCTTTTTTCACAGAAGTCTCCACTCAGGACAACTGCCCTAGCTGTGGGCATGAAGACTTCACCGTTTGCAGTTCCTCAGACTTGGGGGCCTGGACTTACGCTCAAGAGGTATTGCACAGCAATATTGTTACTCTTGAATACAAGGTCTACTGCGAGAAATGTGGGTACATCCGCTCTCATAGTGCAATGGTTGTTGATAGATGGGTAAAGCTTAGGCGCGAATCTCAGGCGTCCGCGGGCGGGGCGCGGGAGGTCAAGGGCGATAATGGGCTTTAGCATTCCCAATGGAGGCGACTCAAGGCGCGGGCTATTCACTCAGTCCTCTCACGCAAAATACAAGGCCATGAACGATGAGATACTGGGCGATGATGACAGGGCCGTGGAGAAGACGGATACTAATCCAATGAGCGAACTTACCCGAGAAGAGCTATTGGGGTCCATTTCCGCTATCGAAGAGAGGATGGAGAAGCGCGTCGAGCGGATGGAGGCAGACAGTGAGAAGCGCTCGGAGGATCTCCGGCGCGAATTGCGGCTGCGCGAAAGATCCGCACGAAGAGAGTCAATTGCGATGAAGGAGGCGCTGCAGGCTCACATCGAGTCAAATGATCGCGCCGTTGTATCGGCACTATCTGCACTTGAACGGACTGAAGCCGAATTCGGAAAGGTTAAGCAGGCGAACAAGGAGCAGCGCTACTGGATGGCGGGCATTGGGGTCGCTATCGTCCTTGGAATCATGGGGGCGAACGCCACAATTTTTGGCGGAGGCAAAGCATTCTTCGACGGAGGCAAGGAGTCCGTTCTGAACCAGCAGAAGGTGGACACCATTATCCAGCAGGCTCAGGAGCAGACTGAGGCCAATCGCCGTATTCTTGATGAGATACGAGCATCGCAAATGAATATGCGTAAAGAGCGTTAGCGCCTCCCATTTAAGCCAGCCCAGGCAGCTTTTTAGTATCCCGCTGATGCATCGCCTGCTGTAGCCCGCCTCCCCGCGGGCTTTTCTTTGCCTGGATGATGGCTAAGGACCGGGATGGTAAGATGTCGGTCTTTCACATGGAGGTCATCATGCGAGCCTTAATTGCTGCCACCATTTTCACTGCCTTCTCTGCAAATTCCTCGGCTACGGAGCAGATCGACTGCGAGGTCTATGACAAGATCGCCAAAGCCGCGATGGAGATAAGGCAAAAAGGCGTGGCGATGGCTGACGCAATCAAGCCTATGAGCAAGAAAAAAACAGATCCCCAAGAGGAGGCGGTAAGGCTGGCCATGCTTACCGTGTTCAAGGATGCCTACCGATCGCCTCGCTTCGATACCCCCAAGTATCAGCAGGATGCAGTGAGCGACTTCCGAAGCAAAATCTACTCTACCTGCCTGGACATCTAGCCCCCCATTTGAACCCGAAGCCCGCCTAGCGCGGGCTTTTTTGTGGGCGCGCGGGAGAGTCACGACCAAAAAGTTTAAATACTTAAACAAAGCACTTGACGAGACAGGTTTAACTTTCTAAATTTACATCCATCGAGGCGCTACACAGCCCCTCGGGAGGCCCTCAAGCCTCACCGCTCTTTAAAAACCAGATGAACGCCGAGCTGGCCGATGCATAGCCAGCGGACGTACCGCGCAACGGTACGCAGCGATTCGACCTTATGTCGGCGCTGGGCATAGGAGACCTCATTCGGAGGGCGTAGCTGGATAGGCTGCGTGGTGATGAGTAAGCGTTTGGCCTTGGGACCTTGATCCCGTGTCTCGCTGAAAGCTACTGACGGGAAAGCGACCGTTGGCCTGTGCAAGAGAAGAACGAAATTTCACTGATGCAGCTTGGCGACAGGCTGCATTGGGAAATTAGGTGGCGAGGATAGGTTGCTAACGCTTACCGAGACCTGGAGCCCCACCGGGGACAACAGTGATAGAGGAAAACTCAGTAGACGATCTGCTGCGAATACCCAAGTCAATTGCTTCTGATAATTGTTGGCAGTGCTTGCACTGAACCGGCAAAAAATAGAGCTCGGTGTCTGGGTTCGTCGGTTTTCCGCAATCTTTGCATGACGCAATTTCCGCCAGCCTTTGAGTTGTTTTGACTGGCTCAGGTTTTCTCCGCGCAGCTTTGCGCCGTGCCGCTCGCTCAGATTTTCGCTGGGATTTCTCAGCCCTAGCCGCTTCCTGCTTTTCGGTCACATCCAACTGAGCAAATGCTTTTTTCAACTCATATGCAAGCAGATCGATATCCATCGAGCCCCTCCTTTGGAGCCCAGATAGTAGCACTAGTCCACGCCCACTTTGGGACTGGTGAACAGACCGCATCGCCTCTACCAGCGACCGGCGTCAGACAGCCCCGAAAGGCTGCCCACGACAGGGAGAACCTTGTACGGCTGACGAAGGCGAAATGCCTGAACCGAGCGAATGACCTGGTATGCGATGCGCCTCGCTGAGCCCGGCGGTAAATGGGCGATTTCACTGGCTGGCCTTGGCGACAGGGCCAGACGGGAAATCAACCGGAGACAGCAGCATGCAGATCAATCAGCAGAAAACAGTGCAGGTCGACGTGACGGAGCTGCACCTACACATCAAGGTCCGCGACGGTTTCGCCGCCGGCCTGCAGGACGCCCAAGGCGAAGAAGTCGGTAGCTACGAAGGCTACGTGCCTGGCTTCTTCCCTGGCGACCACTACGGCGATTACCTGATCCTGAACATCGACCTCGAGACAGGCCAGATCAAGAACTGGAAGAAACCGGTCGCCGCCGACATCGAGAAGATGCTGGCCCAAGCCGGGGACGACTGAACAACCAGCGCCACGTCAGCCTGACGTTAACTGCCCGATGCCCTGCTCCCCATCGCAGGCTGCATCGGAGTGTGATCTGTGGCTATGGCGCAGTGTTAACCCCAAAACGGTCGTTCGCGACGGCGTGAAGGGTTGCGTAGGCGCGACAAGGCATAAGCGGTGTGCACGCCGCTGACGTAGTAGTCGCGTTCGAGGCTTAGCGCGCCAGCCGTGGAGGCTGGAGGTCGCCCAATGTGGGCTAGCCGGCAGATCACGCCCCGATGCATCCCGCCCCACCCCGACACAGGAACAACTCAATGAACGCACAACAGCAGCTCACTCCGCCTGCCATTGGCCAGATCTGGCCCGGCCAGGGCGGGATCTACCAAGGCATTCGCCAGTACCCTGAAGGTCTCTGCTACCTCATCGCAGCCGAAAATGACCTGCCGGGCCGTTACGCATTCGGCAACTACGGTGTATCGACTGAAGCTACCAGCCGCACTGATGGCCGGGCCAACACCGAAATTCTCCTGGTGCGCGAAGGAAAGCACCCCGCCGCCATCGCCGCCGCCGCGCACGAGGCTGACGGTCACAAGGATTTCTCGCTGCCGTCCATTGGCGAACTGAACCAAGGCTGGCAGTACGCGCCGGATTCGTACGCCACGGACGAGTGGTATGTGTCGAGTTCGCAGCGCTCCGCCTACTACGCATTCACCATGGTCTTCGGTGGTGGCCTTCAGGACGTCGGCGTCAAGAACTACGAGCTCCGCGTCCGCCCCGTCCGCAGATTGCCCATTCAGTAATTCATTCATTCGCTTTTTCCCGCAGGCGATTCCGGGACTCAAGACGAGCCAGTCCAGAAGCATCCCCGGCAGCTCGGGGCGCCTGCGCCCTTCTACCCACCACCTGGAGGCGACCATGGGCGAGCAGTGCATTGCGCACATCTGCACGATTTGTGGCAGCGCCTGGAAAACCCGGGATCGCGCCAAGAAGCACGTCAATCGGGATCACGGCGGACAGGTATCGCACAGGCGCGGCCCTGGTCAGCATGTGAAATACCTCTGGCTTGACCTCGCAAAATATCTTCCGCCATCAATCGGAGGCGACCATGAACGCAGCCATTCAACTGCACCGTAACCAGTTCGACTACGACAACCGCGAGCCGGTGCCGCTGGAGGACTGCGAAGCTGAACGGATCTGGATCGAGAACGCAACGATTGACCTGCTGCGCGGGGCTGACGTGAGATTTCAGCGCGCCGGCCGGCAAGTTCATGGCGTGACCTATGAACAGTTCGCCACAGCCGTAGACGAGCGCCTTAGTGCGCTGCTGATCGAAACGGTGGAAAGCGGATCCGCAAACGGTCGCATGTACCTGGCCGCACGACGAGGCGCGATTAACGAGTGCAAATCCATCGTCGCCGAGGTCCTGAGCAGCGACCAGGTGCTGCGCGATATCGCCGCAGAGCTGCTGGCCCCGCTGGCGGGTGATGGCGTCATCGCAGACGCCGAGGATGATTAGCCATGAGTCCTCACATTCTGCTCGACCAAGAGCTTGAAGCGCTCGCTGACCCGGCCACACCAATCAGTTGGCAGGTGATGATCCAGAAGCACCTGACCGAAATGATGGCGACCAGCGAATCACCATCGAAGAGTTCGAACACTACTGCGGACGCCTCAACAAGATCGTTGACGGGCGCAAGGAGGTCGCGTGATCAAGATCGACTGGCGCATGGCGCCTGATTGGGCCGAGGGTCACGGTCTGATCGCCTTCCAAGGCATCACCGAGGTATGGATCAACACCGAGCAATATGCCGTGGTTGGCCGTGAAGGCGGACCTTACCCGTGGGGTGGAGGCACCAGCGATACCCGGCACAACCATAAGCGCGGCACCGTCGAGTACATCACGCCGCGCCCTGATCGCTGGGATGGCGAAGGCATGCCACCGATTGGATCGGTGTGCGAGTTTCAGGGAGATTGCGCCGCTTGCAGTTCTGACCCTTGGCACCGAGATCTTCAAGATGGCGTCCAGTGCACTGTCATTGCCCATTTCAAGTCCAAGTCACTCGAAATTGTTGCCTTCACCTTCGAGAGCGCTGACGGAAATACCCAGGTTGAACAATCACTTCCTGGCGCACTGAGGCCAGCTCGAACGCCAGAACAGATTGCGGCGGAAGAGCGTGAACAGGAAGTAAATCGCATGGTTGCAGCGGTGCAAATGCTTGATAAGGGCTGGGCTCGGAAGGTTTGTTATTCGCTGTATGACGCCAACTACCGTAAGCAGGAGGCGCCATGACCGTCATCGCCCGAACAATCCCCGACCTGGTCAAAGCCCTGCATCGTCAGGGCTTTTTTCTGGTCTCCGATCTTCCACCGATCCGCCCGCAACTCCGGCGCGGAATGATCGTTGTGAGGCTGCCATGAAGCTTGAACGATCAATGCTCATCACTCTGGCCGCTCACGAATCAGTCTTGCAGCGGATCAAGTCATTGACGGCCGAGATCGGACTTCACCTTGGTCAATGCGAAAACCGCTTCGACTTGATTGGTCCGAAGCCTGCTAATCCATACCCTGAACTTGGCGATCTGCCTTGGCCGAATGGAAGCGAAGAGCACTGGAAGATCCTTTACGACGAGAAAGATCGTCGCAAGACGCATATGTGGGACGCCTTCCGAGAGTGGTCGCAAGACGAAGACCGCAGTCTGAATGACGAGGAAGTCTCGGATTACCTGCTCAACCAGGCATGCGTTCACTGCGCCCGAGCCTGGTACTTCGTCAGGGAGCGCAAGAAAGCACGCCGAGACCTCGGAAACTTCAGGCGCTCTCTGCGTGCATTGGGCAAGTCTGCAATCAAATCCCTTGAGCCTAAGCGATGACCAGCTACCAGCGAGCCCGCCGCCTGTACATCTGGCGCGGATCCTTCTCGATGCTCTTCGCCTGCACCTTCTTCATGCTCGCCAGCTCTCTGGCCGGCTCCATCACTCAGTAACTACCACATCAGCGCCCGCCGCATGGATGGCGCGGGAGATTCGCATGTCCGCACAAAAGCACACGCCGGGCCCATGGGTGGCCCGACCAGTTCCAAATGTCGGCCTTCGCGGCCATACCGGCTACGCCATCGACTTCAACGAAGATCAGGAGCAGGTAGTCGACTTCGTCTACGAAGAGGCTGACGCCAAGCTGATCTCTCAGGCGCCAAACCTCTTGGCCGACCTGATCGAGGCCGCCGCCACCCTGCGCCGCTACGAAGCCTTGCACCGAGCCAAGGAGACCGACGACAGCCTGAAGAAGGCTGAGGTCAACGCCGAGTTGGCATCCCGCTTCGAGCGCACCATCGCCGCAGCCACTTCCTGAATCACACGCACCCGAGCACGGCGGGCCTTCGGGATAACCGTACCCCTTCGGGAGCGTAAGCCGGCAAGAGCGCGCAACCATCACCGGCAGCCAGGGCGTGGGTCAAATCTCATGCCTGCGTGACCTGGCATTCCCTATTCCAACTGACGGCGCCGCCCAGAGCTGCGCATGGAGCTATCAATGTCCGACAACATGCGCATATGGGACCAGGTCGATACGACCGACCCGAGCGCCACCAAAAACTTCACAGGCATGGGCGGTTTCAAGGGAACCGCGATCAAGCCAACCTACCTGATGCGCAAAGCGACCGAAGTCTTCGGGCCTTGCGGTGAGGGCTGGGGCTGGACTGTTCTTGAGGATCGTTTTGATGACGGCGCGCCGCTCCAGGCGCCGACCAAGGAATGGCCAGAGGCCCCGCTGATAACCGCCAAGCTGCACACGCTCAAGATTCAGCTTTGGTACTTGGGCAAAGACGGCCAGAAATGCACCGTCGAGCACTACGGCCATACGCCGTTTGTGCTTCTACAGCAGGGCAAGATCATCACGGACTGGGAGGCTGCGAAGAAGTCTCTCACTGATGCCATCGGCAAGTGCCTCCAGCCTCTGGGCTTCTCGGCTGACATCCACATGGGCATGTTCGACGACGCTTCGTATGTCGATGCAGTGCGTGATGAAGTGGCGATCAGCAAGGCTGATGATCGGCTCGCGGAAGAGGAGCGCCAGAAGCAGGAACGACTGGACTTCATCAAAACGACCATCGAGACGATGAAGGGCGCACAAAGCCTGTACGAGCTCAAGAAGATTCATGACGCCGCAGTCCGCAGGCTTGGTGCTCGCAATGACTCGGCCGGTGTTCAGCGTGTTGCCAAAGAGCTTGCCGCTCTATCTCCACAACTCACCCAGGAGACAGTCGCATGAGTAGCCTCTACACGCTTACCAAGCAGATGACGGAGTTGGCCGCTATGGCCGATACCGACGACGAAGGTCTCGGGCGGGCAATCCAAGACACCATGGATGGCATCGCGGGAGAGTTCGGCGAGAAGGCCGACAACATTGTCATGCTGCGCCGGAATATCGACGGCGAGGTCCTTGCCATTGATGCAGAGATCGAGCGATTAACTGAGCTCAAGCGAGTCAAGAAGAACGCCGTCACGCAGATTAGTGATTATCTACGCCGCAATATGGAGGCAGCCAAACTCACGTCGATCAAGCGGCCACTGTTTACTATCACCCTGGCCGCAGCGCCAGAGAAGGTGATCGTAGACAAATTGGAAGATGTTCCGCTCGAACTGGTCCGAGTGGCTGTAACCCAGGATCCAGACAAAAAAGCGATAGCCGCCAAGCTCAAGGCTGACCGAGAGCACAACGACGCCGTCCGCAAGCGCATTTCCGCTGGTGAAGACTGCGAACACGAACTGATCCCCGAGCCGGCCTGGGCGCATCTGGAGCGCGGCGAGAGTTCGATCCGAATAAAGTGAGGCCGACATGAATCCATCAATCGACCTGGAGGCCGCACAAGCGGCCTTCCTTGCATCTGGAGGCAGCATCATCGTGCTGGACGGCTTCGAGTACGTTCCGCCGCGCCCGCACCGCGATATCGAAAAGGTGCGCGCTGTGCAGCCAAAGCCGATTAGCCAGAAGGCGCAGAAGCGCGAGGAGCAGTTGGCCGAGTTGCGCAAGATCGCCAAGACCATGACCTATGCCGAGGCCGTAGCGCATACAGGTCTATCCCAGACCACTCTGTACCGGGCGGCCATGGAAGGATGTTTCTGCTTTCGCAAAGACCCGAAGCGTGGTCACGGCGAAAAGAATAGAACCTATACGGACCCAGCAGCAGACAAGGCTCTGGCCGGACAGATCGCCAGCCTCCGCGATGCAGGGCTAAGTCGCTCCCAAGCAAAGACCAAGCTGAGCATTTCAGACAGAAAGTTCTGCCGGGTCATCCACCTGTTCGGCATCGACTACCCGAAGGCTGAGGGCAAGCGATGCGACGGTCCAGTTTGAACTTCAGGGTCCGCCAGCGCCGGCGGCAAGAACAGTTCCATCTGCCTCCCAGCGGCCTCACGGAGCGCCCTCATGCAAAAAGCACCTTCCGGAGTGGTAACCCTCCCGGCCTGGATGAATCGGCCGGTGAAGAAGCTGTACAACACCCGCAGCGGCGGCCAGTACCGGCCTGATGATGTGGCTCTGGCCTTTGCGCTGAGCCTGCGCGAACACGACAGTGCCGACGAGCTGCGCAAGCTGGCGCGGCGCCTGGTCGACAAGGTCTGCCTCGAGCACCAGCCTAACATGAAGCGCCTGGCCCGCGAGCCGGACGACGCCAAGGTGTTCGACGCCGCGCTCAAGATCATCAACCGGGTGTGCGACCTGCTCAACATCGGGACGGGCACCACCTTCATGCGCAATGGGGGCGATGATGGCTCTGACGCAGCAGCAGCGTGATGAGAAACGCCGCATCAAAGCAGCCAGGCTGCAGGAAGAAGACCTTCGCTTGAAGGTTCGCCCAGGGACTAAGCAGGCCCTCACGGACCTGATGGCATGGGCAGGCCTCGAAGAAAATGGCGAGGCCATGACACTGATGATCCATCGGCTTCATGAGCTTGGCCGAGAAGCTGCCATCCACTTCCTTACACCGCCGCGCCACAAAATCACTATCTCTCCAATCGTGGCGCGAAAGCTCGAAAACTTCCGCCAGCGCGAGACGCTGCGCATCACACAAGACGATCACCTCAGCGAGGAATCAGCATGAAGCCTGAAATGGTAACCATGAAGCATGGTGAGACCACCATCAAAATGCCGGCGTCTTCGCTTGCCCAGATCGCACTGGCTAGCGTCTTCGCCCAAGTACTGCCGCCGGCAGCAAATGCGCCACAACCCGTAACTCCAGTCGGAATTCCAGAGATCGGCCAGCCATGGCCAGGCCAAGGCGGCATCAACGGCGGATTCGTCCCGGCCATCGGCGATGTCCCGGCGCACTACCTCATCTTCGCTCACGAGGACGTCGGCGAGCACGAATGGGGCGGCCGGAACAAAGAGTCGAAGGCAACCAGCCGGCACGACGGCAAGGTTAACACCGATATCTTGATCGCCGAGGGCGGGCACCCTGCTGCCGAAGCAGCTCGGGCGCACCAGGCTGACGGACATGCCGACTTCGATCTGCCAGCGGCATCCCAGCTTTATCAGGCCTGGGTGCATGGGCTGATCGCAGAAGGCGCGTACTGGAGCAGCTCGCAGCGCTCCGCCAGCCTCGCATTCTTCATGGACTTCGATGATGGCTGTCAGGACTACGGCGTCAAGGGCGGCGAGCTCCGCGTCCGCCCCGTCCGCAGATTCTTTATTTAATCCTTCATTCATTCGACCAGGGGCGCATCAGCGCCTTTTTTGTTGCCTGCACAAAAGGAGCAGCACATGAGCGCAGTTGAAAAAGCAGCACCCGAAGTAATCTTGGTGATCGGCCAGCCCTACGGCGGCGGGTTCTTCTCCAGCATCACTGTCGACCCCGAAACCGGCAATCGTTTCCGGAACATCACCGCCGGCGCCGAGCATGAACTTGTCGGCGCCTGGGGCAAATACGGCGTGAAGATCGAAGGCGCTGACAGCTTCGTCAATGGGCGAGCCAATACCGAGGCAATGGCGGCGGCCGGCAGTGAACTGGCGCAGAAGGTTCTGGCTTTGACCATCGGTGGCCACAACGACTGGGCTATCCCGGCGCGCGATCAGCAGGAGCCGCAATACCGCCACTTCAAGCCGACAACTGAGGCGAACTGGCAGTACGCCCGCAGCGGTGACAACCCGAACAGCGAGCCGGTAGGCCTGCTGTACAGCGAGGAAGATCCGGTGCAGACCGCTCACGAAGCATTCCGCGAAGGCGGGCCAGAGGCATTCCGCGATGCGGCGTACTGGTCGAGTTCGCAGCGCTCCGCCGACGGCGCGTTCTACATGCTCTTCGTTGGTGGCATTCAGTACGACCTCGGCAAGGGCCTCGAGCTCCGCGTCCGCCCCGTCCGCAGCGAGCTTATTCAGTAATTCATTTATTTAACCGGCCGCTTGCGGCCGGCAGCCCAGGGAGGGGCGCACACAATGGCAATGCACACCGATCTTTCGATCTACAAGGCCGCAAGTGGCCTGTTGCAGATGGCGACGAACATCACCAAGAACATCCCTCGGGAGCTCAAGCAATCGCTTGGCCGGCGGGTGATTGATGAGTGCGTCGACGTGCTGATCCTCATTGCCAGGGCAAACGCCACCCAGGACAAAAGACCTCACCTGACGGTGCTGGTCGAGAAAGTCCAGGTGATCGAACTGCTCATGCGCCTCTTCAAGGACAACCGCTTCATCAGCGTCGCCCAGCATGCCGGAACAATGGAGGTCACCACCTCGATCGGCAAGCAGGCTAACGCCTGGAAACGCTTCACCCCAACCGCGCCCGCTGCCTGAAGGTTACGGCTTTCTGGCCTGTGCGAATTGAATCTGGTCGTGCCGCTGATCTGAGATCACCGCCATGCGCACCCATGGATACCGCCGGTCTAAAGCGTCCGTGTAGGTCCAGCGCAGTTTCCCTGATGAGCAATCGCCAGGGCGACGTAGATAGCACGACAGGTCGCAGCGCTCCGCCAACAACGCATTCAACATGAACTTCGATGATGGCAATCAGAACAACAACGACAAGAACAACGAGCTCCGCGTCCGCCCCGTCCGCAGATTCGACCCCCTACCCGTTCAGCGAACTGGTCCAGGCTTACTACGATTGCCGGCGCTCGAAGCGCAACAGCAACAGTGCGCTGGCTTTCGAAATGGGCCTGGAGCGGAACCTGACGGATCTTCACCGCGACCTGGTCATCGGCCGATACCGGCCAGGCCGATCAATCTGTTTCGTGGTAACCCGGCCCAAGGCCAGAGAGGTATGGGCCGCCGACTTCCGCGACCGGATCGTTCATCACCTTCTCTACAACCGCATCGGTCCACAGATCGAAAGCAGCTTCATAGCGGACTCCTGCGCCTGTATCACCGGTCGCGGCACGCTGTACGCAGGCCAGCGGCTTGAATCGAAGATCCGTAGCCAGACGCACAACTGGACGCGGCCGGGCTTCTACCTGAAATGCGACCTCGCGAACTTCTTCGTGTCGATCGACAAGCGGGTCCTTGCCGGGCAGCTTGAGCGGCGAATCGCTGATCCGTGGTTTCGCACACTGGCGCTGCAGGTGCTCTGGCATGACCCGCGAGACGCCTACGAGATCCGCAGCCCTCGGCACCTGTTCAACCGGGTGCCGCAGCACAAGCGACTCACCGCGCAGCCAGCCCACCTCGGCCTACCCATCGGAAACCTGTCCTCGCAGTTCTTCGCGAACGTCTACCTCGACGCCCTGGACCAGTTCTGCAAGCACGCGCTGAAGGTTCGGCACTACATCCGCTACGTAGACGACTTCGTGTTGCTGCATGAGTCGCCGCAGCAGCTCAACGAATGGTTGTGGCGGATCGAGCAATTCTTGCCCGGGCTGGGCACCAAACTCAACCCGACGAAGACGATCCTTCAGCCAATCGACCGCGGCGTGGACTTCGTCGGGCATGTGATCAAGCCATGGCGGCGCACCACTCGCAAGAAGTCTGTGGCTCAGGCGCTCAAGCGAACGGCGGCGGTGCCGGCGGAAAAATTGCGCGAGACGGCAAACAGCTACTTCGGCTTGCTCGGTCAGGCCAGTCACAGCCAGCGGGATCGTGCAGCGCTGGCCAACCTCGTTCTTCGCCGCGGGCATGTCGTCAGCGGCGATCTCACCAAGACCTATCCTAAGCGCTGACCGCCAGCGCCTTCCCCTATTCAACGATAACGCCTCCCCGGCGAGGGCGGCGCCTGCAATGGAGATTGCCCATGAACCCCTACCAGATCACTGGACCGGCGCAGATCGGCGTCAGTGGTGGCCGCACCAGCGGGCACATGCTCTGGAAAATACTGGAGGCCCACGGCGGCAAGCTACCAGCAGACGTGCACGCCTTCTTCCAGAACACCGGCAAGGAACGGGAGGAGACGCTGGTATTCATCGACGCCATGGCCAAGCACTGGGGCGTCAATATCGTCTGGATGGAGTGGTGCCGGGTGTACGGCCAGCCGGACGATGCGCCTTGGTACAAGATCGTCGACTTCGAGACCGCAAGCCGAAACGGCGAGCCCTTCACCATGATGCTCGACTACTACGCCGAGTATCGGAAGCAGGAAAAGGGATTGGGTCCAGTGCTGCCGAACTTCTCAAACAACATGTGCACCGCCTACCTGAAAATCAAAATTGGCGAGAAGCACATGCGCTCACTGGGCTATGACGAATGGGATTGCGTAGTAGGTATTCGCAAAGACGAGCCGGGGCGATATCACCGCATGATGGCGGCCAATGCCAAGGGCGGAACCCGCTGGGACAATGTCTGCCCCTCCTACACCGCAGGCATCACCAAGGAGGATGTTGCCGCCTTCTGGCAG
Source organism: Pseudomonas huaxiensis (assembly GCF_003231275.1). Classification (GTDB taxonomy): domain Bacteria; phylum Pseudomonadota; class Gammaproteobacteria; order Pseudomonadales; family Pseudomonadaceae; genus Aquipseudomonas; species Aquipseudomonas huaxiensis. The sequence goes on along the minus strand of NZ_QKVL01000014.1, from coordinate 56,271 downwards.
GAGCAGGACTTCGACCTGGGTATGGACTCTGACCTAGGAAACTGTGACCTGTGCTGGAAAAAGGGAGAGGACAAGATATTCAAGGCCATCCAGGCTGAACCTGAGCGCGTGCTGTTCTGGTCCGGGGCTGAGGAAAAATTCAACCAGGTGTTCCGCATGGATCGCCCGAAATACTCCCACCTTGCGTGGTACGCCGAGAACTACAAAGGCCAGATGGATGTGTTTGGCCACTCAGAAGACATTGACTGTTTCTGCGGCGACTGAATTCCGCAAAGAGCACATTTGTACTCCATCCCGCCTTAACACCTCTCCCCTCTATTCAACTGCCGCGATATGGCGGCCAAGGCGAAGCTATGTCTCAAACAAAGGAACGCCCGATCCTGTTCAGTGGACCGATGGTCCGCGCCATTCTGGATGGTGATAAGGCCGTCACCCGGCGAGCGGTGAAGATGACTGACCTGCTCCAAGTTTGCCTGGAGCCGCAAGAAGGTGAGCTGAAGCTGAAAGCCGCGAACAAACTTTGCCCGCTGGGCCGACCCGGCGACCGCCTGTGGGTGCGCGAGACATGGTACTGCGATCACTTCGAAGTCCTGCGCGGGCCATACCTGAAACCAGCCGATCTCGATATTGCGGAAGCCCGCGAGGACGGAACCCTTGTCTATGCCGCTGACGGCCTGACTCCGTACGAGCAAGAGCAGCCGGTGTGGAAGCCGAGCATCCACATGCCACGCTGGGCCTGCCGAATCCTGTTGGAGATCACCGACGTCCGTGTCGAGCGGCTGCAGGACATCAGCGAGCAGCAAGCGCTGGCCGAGGGCGTGATGAGCGCGGAGCGAGACATTGACCCAGATGGCAACGGCTACTCCCCTGTGGAGCTGTTCGGAGGGCTCTGGGTGAAGCTCAACGGCATGGATTCATGGAGCGCCAACCCATGGGTCTGGGTAGTCGAGTTCAAGAGGATCCAGCCATGAGCTATCAAAACCAAGCACGCGCCTGGCGAGTCATGTCGTTCATCTGGTGCGTTGGCTTTCTCGCGATGCTTGCGTTGGGCATGGCGGCGCTTAGCGACCGAGATGAAGCACGCCGCATTCGCGCCAGCATGGGTGTCACGCAATTGAATTGCACCCCGGTCGCGCAGGCCGGTAGCGAGCGCCAGCTCTCCCCGCACGAACAAGAAAACAACGGACCAACACCAGCCCAAGCGCCAGCGCGCTGGAATGAAGAGAGGTATTCGCTGTGAGCAAGAAGAAAACCCACTTCGCCATCGTCTCCAGTGTCGAGCTGGAGGGGTTGCGTCGGGACCGTGAACGATTGAACGCTCTTGAATCGTGCTGTTGGGATGTCCGCTTCGAGAGTCACTCCAACGGCATGGACGGCGACTACAGCATCGGAATCGAGATCGTCGGACACTATGAGGGCAAGCCATACCAGCGGGTTCTCGGTGAGAATTACAACGAGAACCTGCGCGCAGCCATCGACCAGGCGCTGACTGCCGAAGCGTATCCGCCAGAGCGCCCCGAGTACGACTTGTACGGTAAGCCTGAACGGAGGTCAGCATGATCGCCCTCGCCTACATGGCCTACCACGTATGGAGGTGGCCGCGATGAGCAAGCCTCGCGCAAGGACCACCGCCGGCGCCAAGGTCACCATCACAATCGAGCTATCCAACCTCGGAAGCTGGGGCCCCGACTGCACCATCGACCAGGTTTACCGACAAGCCCGCGAGGCTGCGATTGGTCGTCTCAATAAGGTGTTCAAGGATCATGTCGCCAGCACACGAATCCTCGGCCCAGTGATCGTCGAAGCCATCACGACCGACGTCGAAAAGCGCTGACCCCTCCCCCTACAACTCAACCCCGCCGACATGCGCGGGCATGGAGAGCTATTGTCATGACGAAACACACGCCTGAACCTTGGTCTGTCGACCCAAATGACCAACGTGAGATCAGCCCGGCCGATGATATGCGGTTCGGTATTGCCTCGGCCTGTAATGTCGACCCGAGGGAAACGCCTGGAAAATGGTTCTTCGGCCCAAGGTCGCAAGCCAACGCCCGTCGCATCGTGGCATGCGTTAACGCATGTGCAGGCATCGACACTGGCGGCTTGGAGCAGATGCCGAAGACCAGCGAGCCAATCGTCACCAGAATTCAACGGTTGACGATTCAGCGCGGAGAGTTGCTGGCAGATCTGATCGACGCCGCTGCCCAGTTGCGAGCTTACGAAATACTGCACCGTGCCAAAGGCACCGCCGATAGCCTGGCGAAGGCCGAGGTCAATGCCGGCCTGGCCGCGCGCTTCGAGCAAACCATCGCAAAGGCCACGGCCTGACCCAGCCTGCCGCCACCGGCGGCGTGGAGACCATCACATGGAAACCGCCAGCGCTCCACAGCCGCGCATCCTTCGCGCAGGCGCAGCCCCGGCCTACCTTGGAATGAGCCGGGCCGAGTTCAACAAGACGGTCAGGCCTCATGTTAGCGAATTCCCTGTCGGCGAGCGCGGCATCGGCTTTGACCGGCAGGAACTTGACGCCTGGATCAGCAGCTACATCCAAGCCACAGCGATTGCGAAACCAGGTGCTCAAGGGACAGAATCGGCCCGCAGCGAGCGCCAAGCAGGAGAATACACATGGCGCGAAAGACCATCACGGGCCTCTCACAGAGGAACGGAATCTGGCACATCGACAAGAAGGTCAACGGTGAGCGACTTTACGAAAGCACTGGAAGCCGCGAAAGGGAGGAAGCGGAAAGGTACCTGATCTTCAGGCTGGAGCAGTTGCGGCAGCAGAAGGTCTATGGCGTGCGCAGGGTCAGAACGTGGCGGGAGGCCGCGACGAAGTACCTGGTGGACTTCGCAGATCAGCCTTCGATCTGGCTGACGGCGACCCACCTGAAGCTGCTGGACCCGTACATCGGTGACCTTCCTGTGGGGCATATCGATGACGGGACGTTGGCGCAGTACATCAGGGATCGAAAGAGCGCAGGCAAGACAAAGGCCGGTGTATCGAACAGGACCATCAACATCGGCCTGCAGCGCGTCGTCAGGATCCTGAATCTTTGCGCAAGGAAGTGGCGGGATGCCGAGCAACGACCATGGCTGGACAACGTGCCGATGATCACGATGCTCGAAGAGAAGCGCTCTGCACGCAAGCCATACCCGATGTCATGGGAAGAGCAAGCGGTTCTGTTCGGCGAACTGCCAAACCACCTGCACAAGATGGCGCTGTTCAAAGTGAACACCGGCTGCCGGGAGCAGGAAGTTTGCAAGCTGAGGTGGGATTGGGAGATTTACGTCCCGGAGATCGACGCAAGCGTCTTCTTGATCCCCGCTGACTTCGGGGGTCGAACGGAAAACTCGGGCGTGAAGAATGGCGACGAGCGCCTGGTGGTGATGAATAGCGTGGCTCGCTCGGTGATAAACCAGCAGCGCGGGATCAGCAAGGAATGGGTTTTCCCGTATCACGCAGATACGCCGCTCCACCGGATGAACGATTCGGCCTGGAAGAAAGCCAGGGCGCGGGCTGCCAAGGCTTGGCAGGAAAAGAAGCTGCACCCAGCACACGAGGGCTTTGCTTCATTCAGGGTGCACGACTTGAAGCACACATTCGGCAGGAGGCTGAAGGCAGCAGGGGTGACCGAGGAAGACCGCAAGGCATTGCTGGGCCACAAGAACGGAAGCATCACCAGCCATTACTCGGGCGCCGAGATAGGGCAATTGATCGAGGCAGCAAACAGGGTGTCCGCTACAGATTCGCGCGGGCCGGTTCTCACGATGTTGAGCAGGAGAAAGGCATGAAATCAGGAGAAGTCACGCAAAAGTCACGCACATGAAAAAGGCCAATGCTGTGAACATTGGCCTCATCCATTGGAGTTTGTTGGTCGGGACGGAGTGATTCGAACACTCGACCCCTAGCACCCCATGCTAGTGCGCTACCGGGCTGCGCTACGCCCCGACGATGCTCTCGATACTGCTGAGAACGATGAAGAATCTACCTTAAGCTTTTGAATTTTGGAAGGATTATTTTTCACAATACCTTCCGCATTCAACTGAGGCTTACTTCTTCAGAACCACCAATACATCTTCCAACTCGGCAATCATCTGCCGGATCAGTTGTTTGTACTGGGTGGTGTCGTCCTTGGCCTCATCACTGGACAGCCGCAAGCGCGCACCGCCGATGGTGAAACCCTGGTCGTACAGCAAGGCGCGGATCTGACGGATCATCAGCACATCCTGGCGCTGATAATAGCGACGGTTTCCACGCCGCTTGACCGGGTTGAGCTGAGGAAACTCCTGCTCCCAGTAACGCAGCACGTGCGGTTTTACCGCACAAAGCTCACTCACTTCACCAATGGTGAAGTAGCGTTTTCCCGGGATAGGCGGGAGTTCGTCGTTATGGCTTGGTTCCAGCATAAGCCTCAACCCGGGCCTTCAGTTTCTGCCCTGGACGAAAGGTGACGACGCGACGTGCAGTGATCGGGATTTCTTCACCCGTTTTCGGGTTGCGTCCCGGACGCTGGCGCTTGTCGCGCAGGTCGAAATTGCCGAAACCGGACAATTTGACCTGCTCGTTGTCTTCAAGAGCGTGCCTGATTTCCTCAAAGAACAGCTCGACCAATTCCTTGGCCTCTCGCTTGTTCAGGCCCAGCTCCTCGTACAGCCGTTCTGCCATCTCAGCTTTCGTCAGAGCACCCATCCGCTATTTCCTTAACGTGGTGTTCAACCTTTGTTCGAGCGAGGTGAGGATATTCTGGGTAGTGGCATTCACCTCATCGTCGTTAAGAGTGCGCGATGGATGCTGCCAGGTCAAGCCGACGGCCAGGCTTTTTCTATCAGGATCAATACCTTTACCCTGATAGACATCAAACAGCCTGAGGTCCGTGAGCCACTCACCCGCGTTATCACGGATAACTTCCAGGACGGCATTCGACGCCACATCACGACCAGCCACCAAGGCCAGGTCACGACGCACTTCCGGGAACTTGGACAGTTCGTGGAATTTCGGCAGTCGCCCTTCCACTACTTCATCCAGCACCAGCTCGAAGACGTAGACAGTACGGTCCAGGCCGAGAGTCTTGACCAGTTCAGGATGCAGCGCACCCAGATAACCCACTTCATGACCGTTGCGCTCGATACGTGCGGTCTGGCCAGGATGCAGCGCCGGGTGCTTGCCGGCAACGAAGGTGAAGTCACCCAGCGAGCCCGACGAGCTCAGCAGCGCTTCCACATCCGCTTTCACGTCGAAGAAGTCGATGCCGTCGCGACCATTTGCCCAGCCTTCCGGCAGGCGGCTGCCACACACCACACCTGCCAGCATCGGCTGCTGTTGCAGACCGTCGAGCTGACCAACGAAACGCAGACCGCTCTCGAACAGACGCACGCGATCCTGCTGGCGGTTCAGGTTGTGTTGCAACGCCTTGACCAGACCCGGCCACAGGGAAGCACGCATGGCCGCCATGTCGTTGGAGATCGGGTTGGCCAGCAGCAGCGGTTCGACGCCTGGGCTGAACAGTTCGAACAGTTTCGGATCGATGAAGCTGTAGGTGATCGCTTCTTGATAGCCACGGGCAACCAACAGACGGCGCAAGATCGGCAGCTCGCTGCGGGACTCCGCGCGAGCCTGCGGAGCAAGACGCGCTTGCGGGTAACGAACCGGCAGGCGGTTGTAACCGTACAGGCGACCCAGCTCTTCGATCAGGTCGACTTCCAGGCTGATATCAAAGCGGTGACTTGGCACTTCGACCTGCCACTGCCCTTCACCGGCGGTGGTTTTCAGGCCCAGCGCGTTGAGCAGTTGCTCAACTTCAGCATCAGGCATTTCCATGCCCAGCATCTGGGTCACACGCTCGGCACGCAGAGTGATCGGCGCAACCTGCGGCAGGTGCTGCTCGCTCAGTGTCTCGATGACCGGGCCGGCTTCACCACCGACGATCTCAAGCAGCAGACCAGTCGCACGCTCCATGGCTTCGCGAGCCAGTTGCGAGTCAACGCCGCGCTCGTAACGGTGCGAGGCATCGGTGTGCAGGCCGTAGGAACGGGCTTTGCCAGCGACCGAAATCGGCTCGAAGAAAGCACTTTCCAGGAAAATGTCCCGCGTTGTAGCGGACACACCGCTGTGCTCGCCACCCATCACACCCGCGATGGCCAGGGCACGGCTGTGGTCTGCGATGACCAGGGTGTCGGCACGCAGGGTGACTTCCTGACCATCCAGCAGAACCAGCTTCTCGCCCTCTTCAGCCATGCGCACGCGAATGCCGCCGTTGATTTCGGCGAGATCGAAGGCGTGCAGTGGCTGACCCAGCTCGAGCATCACATAGTTGGTGATGTCGACAGCAGCGTCGATGCTGCGAACGTCGGCGCGACGCAGGCGTTCAACCATCCACAGCGGGGTAGGACGTGAAAGGTCGACGTTGCGGATCACTCGCCCCAGGTAACGTGGGCAAGCGGCTGGCGCCAGCACGTCGACCGGACGGACTTCATCATGGACCGCAGCCACGACAGGAACGACCGGACGGGTGACCGGAGCGGCGTACAGGGCGCCAACTTCACGCGCCAGACCCGCCAGGGAAAGACAATCGCCGCGGTTCGGGGTCAAGTCGACCTCGATGCTGGCGTCATCCAGGTCCAGGTATTCACGAATGTCCTGACCAACCGGAGCATCAGCCGCCAGTTCCAGCAGACCGTCATTGTCGTCGCTGATCTGCAGTTCGGAGGCCGAGCACAGCATGCCGTTGGACTCCACGCCGCGCAGCTTGGCCTTCTTGATCTTGAAGTCGCCCGGCAGTTCGGCACCGATCATGGCGAACGGGATTTTCAGGCCTGGGCGTACGTTTGGCGCACCGCACACGACCTGGAAGGTTTCACTGCCGTTGCTCACCTGGCAAACGCGCAGCTTGTCGGCATCCGGATGCTGCTCGGTACTCAGCACCTCGCCCACCACGATACCGCTGAATTGGCCAGCGGCCGGAGTCACGCTGTCGACCTCAAGTCCGGCCATCGACAGGCGAGCTACCAGCTCGTCACGGGAAACCTGCGGGTTGACCCAACCGCGCAGCCATTTTTCACTGAATTTCATCCTGCTCTCCTGAAAGATTCGTTACGGGTGCGCGACCTAGCGAAATTGCGCAAGGAACCGCAAGTCGTTGTCGAAGAACAGGCGCAAATCGTTGACGCCGTAACGCAGCATGGCCAGGCGCTCGGCGCCCATGCCGAAGGCGAAGCCCGAGAACTCTTCGGGGTCGATGCCAGACATGCGCAGCACGTTCGGGTGAACCATGCCGCAACCCATGACTTCCAGCCAGCCCGTCTGCTTGCAGACGCGGCAGCCTTTGCCACTGCACATCACGCACTGGATATCGACTTCAGCCGAAGGCTCGGTGAAGGGGAAGAACGAAGGACGGAAACGTACCGCCAGTTCTTTTTCGAAGAACACCCGCAGGAACTCTTCGATGGTGCCTTTGAGATCGGCGAAATTGATGTCGCGATCGACCAGCAGGCCTTCGACCTGGTGGAACATCGGCGAGTGGGTCAGGTCCGAGTCGCAACGATAGACGCGGCCCGGGCAGACGATACGAATAGGTGGCTGCGAGGACTCCATGGTCCGCACCTGCACCGGCGAGGTGTGGGTCCGCAGCAGCATGTTCGCATTGAAATAGAAGGTGTCATGCATTGCCCGCGCCGGGTGGTGGCCGGGAATGTTGAGCGCTTCGAAGTTGTGATAGTCGTCTTCGACCTCAGGACCTTCGGCGATGCCGTAGCCGATATGGGTGAAGAACTGCTCGATACGCTCGAGGGTACGGGTGATCGGGTGCAAACCACCGGAGGTCTGGCCACGGCCCGGCAAGGTCACGTCAATGCACTCGGCAGCCAGGCGAGCACTGAGCTCGGCTTCTTCGAAGGCGGCCTTGCGCGCATTGAGCACTTCGGTAACGCGTTCCTTGGCATCGTTGATCAGGGCGCCGACTTTCGGACGCTCTTCAGCAGGCAGGTTGCCCAGGGTCTTCATCACCTGGGTCAGCTCGCCTTTCTTGCCAAGGAATTGAACCCGGATCTGCTCCAGGGCATTGATGTCTTCGGCGCGCTCCACAGCCTCCAGGGCTTGAGAGACCAGCGCATCCAGGTTTTCCATGTACAGACTCCAGATACGAAATAGGGGAAGAGCTTACAGGCTCTTCCCCTATTTATGACGTTTAACATTCGCCGCCGGATTCAGCGGCGAATGATTGTCGTGGGTACTTAAGCCAGAACGGCTTTAGCTTTCTCGACAATCGCAGCAAACGCCGCTTTTTCGTTCACTGCCAGATCAGCCAGAACCTTACGGTCGATCTCGATGGACGCCTTTTTCAGACCGGCGATCAGACGGCTGTAGGACAGACCGTTGATACGAGCACCAGCGTTGATACGGGCGATCCACAGAGCGCGGAACTGACGTTTTTTCTGACGACGGTCGCGGTAGGCGTACTGGCCTGCCTTGATGACCGCTTGCTTGGCAACACGGAATACGCGCGAGCGTGCACCGTAGTAACCTTTAGCCAGTTTCAGAATTTTCTTGTGACGCTTACGAGCGATGACGCCACGCTTTACACGAGCCATGAGTAACTTCCTCTATCTTTGACCGAAATTAACGTACGCGCAGCATGCGCTCGACTTTTGCAACGTCCGACGGGTGCAGCAAGCTGCTACCACGCAGTTGACGTTTACGCTTGGTCGACATTTTGGTCAGGATGTGGCTCTTGAAAGCGTGCTTGTGCTTGAAGCCGGAAGCAGTTTTCAGGAAACGCTTCGCGGCACCGCTTTTGGTTTTCATTTTTGGCATGTTCGGATACTCCGCATTCAGTGGATAAACATAACCGCAAGGCCTGCCGTGCCCTGGTGGTTATTTCTTTTTCTTGGGGGCGATGACCATCATAAGTTGGCGTCCTTCCATCTTCGGATGCTGCTCAACGGTACCGTATTCGGCAAGGTCAACCTCGACCCGCTTCAACAGTTCCATGCCCAGCTCCTGGTGAGCCATCTCACGACCACGAAATCTCAAGGAAATCTTGGCCTTGTCCCCATCACTAAGGAAACGTACCAGGTTGCGTAGTTTTACCTGGTAATCCCCTTCTTCCGTCCCTGGACGAAACTTGATTTCTTTAATCTGGATCTGCTTCTGGTTTTTCTTGGCCTCGTTGGCTTGCTTCTTCTTCTCGAAGAGGTGCTTGCCGTAGTCCATGACCTTGCAGACGGGCGGTACCGCGTCTGCAGAAATTTCTACCAGATCCAGCTTCGCTTCTTCAGCGATACGAAGCGCTTCATCAATCGAGACGATGCCAATCTGCTCGCCGTCAGCACCAATTAACCGAACCTCGCGTGCCGAGATATTCTCGTTGATCGGGGCCTTCGGTGCAGTTCGTTTATCCTGTCTCATTTCACGCTTAATAGTAATTACTCCGAATCTTGGCGACCACGCCGGGAAACCGCTTGCGCAAGCAAGTCCGCGAACTGTGCGACGGGCATCGAGCCCAGGTCAGCACCTTCACGGGTACGCACAGCGACAGTTTGCGTTTCGACTTCCCGATCTCCGATAACCAAGAGATAGGGAACCTTGAGCAAGGTATGCTCGCGGATTTTAAAGCCGATCTTCTCATTTCTCAAGTCAGACTTGGCACGGAATCCGCTTTCAGTGAGGGTTTTTTCCACTTTTTGAGCGAATTCGGCCTGCTTGTCGGTGATGTTCATGATCACCGCCTGGGTTGGCGCGAGCCAAGCCGGGAACGCACCTTCATAGTGCTCGATGAGAATACCGACGAAGCGCTCGAACGAACCGAGAATGGCGCGGTGCAACATGACTGGATGTTTGCGACCGTTGTCTTCGGAAACGTACTCCGCGCCCAGACGGATCGGCAGGTTGAAGTCCAGTTGCAGCGTACCGCACTGCCAGACACGACCCAGGCAATCCTTGAGCGAAAACTCGATCTTCGGACCGTAGAAAGCACCTTCACCCGGCTGCAGATCAAACGGCAGACCGGCGTTGTCCAGCGCGGCGGCCAGCGCAGCCTCGGCACGATCCCACAGCTCGTCGGAGCCAACACGTTTTTCCGGACGAGTGGACAGCTTGAGCTGGATATCCTGGAAGCCGAAGTCGGAATAGACATCCATCGTCAGCTTGATGAATGCGGCCGACTCGGTCTGCATCTGCTCTTCGGTGCAGAAAATATGCGCGTCATCCTGGGTAAAGCCACGCACACGCATGATGCCATGCAGTGCACCCGAGGGCTCGTTTCGGTGGCAAGCACCGAATTCGGCCAGGCGCAGCGGCAGCTCACGGTAGCTTTTCAGACCCTGGTTGAAGACCTGCACGTGGCACGGGCAGTTCATCGGCTTGACCGCGTAATCGCGGTTTTCCGACTGGGTGGTGAACATATTGTCGGCGTAGTTGGCCCAGTGACCGGACTTTTCCCACAGACTGCGATCAACCACTTGCGGCGTCTTGATCTCCAGGTAGCCGTTTTCACGCTGGATCTGGCGCATGTACTGCTCCAGAACCTGGTACAGGGTCCAGCCGTTCGGGTGCCAGAACACCATGCCCGGCGCTTCTTCCTGGAGATGGAACAAGCCGAGACGCTTGCCGATCTTGCGGTGATCGCGCTTTTCGGCTTCTTCAATACGCTGGATGTACGCCGCCAGCTGCTTTTTGTCCGCCCAGGCAGTGCCATAGACGCGCTGCAGCTGCTCGTTCTTCGCATCACCGCGCCAGTAGGCACCGGACAGCTTGGTCAGCTTGAACGACTTGAGGAAACGGGTATTCGGCACGTGCGGACCACGGCACATGTCGACGTATTCTTCGTGGTAGTACAGGCCCATGGCCTGTTCATTCGGCATGTCCTCGACCAGACGCAGCTTGTAGTCTTCGCCGCGGGCCTTGAACACCTCGATCACCTCGGCGCGCGGGGTGACCTTCTTGATGACGTCGTAGTCGGTGTCGATCAACTGCTGCATACGCTGTTCGATCGCCGCCATATCCTCAGGCGTGAAAGGACGCTCGTAGGCAATGTCGTAATAGAAGCCTTCGTCGATGACCGGACCGATCACCATTTTTGCCGTCGGGTACAACTGCTTTACCGCATGGCCGACCAGGTGAGCGCACGAGTGGCGAATGATTTCCAGCCCCTCTTCGTCCTTGGGCGTAATGATTTGCAGACGGGCATCGTGTTCGATCAGGTCGCACGCGTCGACCAGCTTGCCGTCGACCTTGCCGGCCACGGTGGCCTTGGCCAGACCGGCACCAATGGATGCGGCGACCTCAGCGACGGTAACCGCCTTGTCGAACGTACGTTGACTGCCATCGGGAAGAGTAATTACGGGCATGGCGCCTCCTCTCCTAGTGGTGACCCCTACCAAAGGTCACGTGGGTTGGGATGAGCCAGTACGCGATTCGCCCCTGTCTTTCCTGACGGAAAGCCTGCCTCACAGTGGCAGAAGTCGGATGCCTGCCAGGGGAACGAACCAGAGTGACTGGAACAGAAATAAATGCGGGGCAAGCGTTTAGCTATCCCGCGCCCGGCATGCTAGCACAAGCATCAGTGCAGACGGCGGGCTGGACAGCCAACAAGCGGAAATATTTGGAAAAAGGCCTCTGGAGTGAACTCCTGCGGATTTTTTCCGCTCAGAGTGACTGAAGCGACCTACTCTTCATGAGACCCGATTACCAAGGAGTGCCTGGTTATGCGATTTCAGACTCTTCTGGCCCTGGCTGCCGCCGGAGCCATGATGCTGCCTGTGGGGGCCAATGCCGGTTCGTGGCCCGCTGGCAAGAAAGGCGAGTACATGGACCAATGCGTACGAGCTGCCCAAGAGCAGGAAGTTGCCCCAGGGCAGAAACTCAGCGTCACGCAAGCCGATCAGCACTGCAAATGTGGCGCAAATGCCATCGAGAAGAACTTTACCACCGAGGAAATCCAGCAACTGGACAGCAAGACTGGCGTGGACGCTCAATTGGTCAGCCGCGCCCAAAACGCCGTGAAAACGGCATGCGCGCCGAAGCAATGAGACCGATTCTTTCAAATATTTGCGCCAGATCAGCATTAGCTAACGCTAAAAGTCACCACACGCCCAGAATTAGACTATGATGTCGGGGTGCACCCTGTGGCTCTCGGCGACACCGCACTACTGAAAAAAATCAAGATTCCTGGAGATACACCCATGTCCAATCGCCAAACCGGCACTGTCAAATGGTTCAACGATGAAAAAGGCTTCGGCTTCATCACTCCACAAGGTGGCGGCGACGACTTGTTCGTACACTTCAAGGCCATCGAAAGCGACGGCTTCAAGTCGCTGAAAGAAGGTCAGACCGTATCCTTCGTAGCCGAAAAAGGCCAGAAGGGCATGCAGGCTGCACAGGTTCGTCCAGAGTAATAACTCTGCCGAATTGAAAAACCCGTCGCTTGCGACGGGTTTTTTGTGTTCGCAATTCGGGATCAGCCGCAATTGACGCGAGCAATCACGCCTTTTTCATCAGCATGAAGGTTCAACCGCTCGGAGCGGTACTCGAGCGTCACGGCATCGTCCGGCTTGAGCACGCGGGCCAACTGCGCGCCGCTCGCCTTGCGCGCCTGCTCCAGCAGCTCGGCAGAAGCCGGCTTGCCCACGGCGAATGCTGCGCCACTGGCCTCACAACGACCGTCCAGATTAGGTGCAGCAGCAACTTCAGGCGCTTTCGACGCAGTGCCACCACTGCTGCAACCGACCAGAATGACGGCAGCCAGCAGGCTCACCAATGATGCACGCATGGGGAACATGAATCCTCCTTAGGGATACGGGAATGCTGCCAGATCCGACAGCACTTGATGCCAGTTGTTGCAAAGCGGGTCAGTCTGCCTGACTCGTTCTTGAAGGGGAAATGCCAATAGTGTCCGGATTTTGCGCCACGACGGCTCTCAGTACAGGTCGATGTAGTCGCTTGCGGGCTTAGGCCAGTTGTCCTGCAGCGCCTTGAATACCTGCCGAACCCAACGCTCATCCTCCGCAGCCACACTCCCTACGCAACCCGATCCGGCGGACCAGGTTTCCAGGCGAAACAGCAGACCATCAAGTTGCGCACCACCCACCACGCTGGATAGCCAGGCATGCCCCGCACGATCGACCCGCAGTTGGTTGTGAATCGCGCCGTTGCCAGTGGCGATCAATTGGCGCACCTGCTCCAGAGTGAACTGGTTCGGATCGTTCAGGTCGATCTGCATAGTGTTTTCCTGCCAGCGAAAATACCGTTAGTTTGCCACGCCGCCATCGTTATGCCTAAGTCGCAGAGCCGCGCGCGAGCGGACATGATTAACTTAAGGCTTGCGACGATGCATTGCAGAAACGCTAGTGGCCCAGCGTTTCACCCTCCACAGTACGGGCCGTTCCGAGAACTCCATGACCAGCCACAGCATCGATGCCGACATCAAGGTGAAATGGCCCGAAGGCCAAAGCGCCTATAGCCCGGGCACAGCGGAAGAATTGACCCTCATTGCACTCGACCTGCTGGTCAAGGAAATGGGCAGCGACGCCGCCCGCGGGTTTGTCGATCAGGTATTCGAACGCTATCGGCATGACCCCGCTACCGGGCACCCGTAATCCAGGTTACATATTCCCGACCTCAGCCAGCGAGGGAATCGACGGCTGCGCGCCGGGACGAGTGACGGAAATCGCTGCGGCCCGCTGACCGAAGACTATCGCCTCGCGCTCGCCCCGCCCCTGCACCAATGCCGCGGCAAAACTACCAACGAAGGTGTCTCCCGCCGCGGTGGTATCCACCGGCGCCACGACCGGGGCGGGAAAATGCTCACTGCCCTCCCCGTTGACGAGCAGCGCACCCTGCGCCCCAAGAGTGACGATGACCTTGCCCGCACCGAGCGCGAGAAGCTGATCAGCCGCCGCGTGTGCCGACGGCAGGTCGTCCACCGGCAAGCCGGTCAACGCCGACGCCTCGCTTTCATTCGGAATCAGGTAGTCGATATTGGCGAACCACTCCACCGGCAAGGGGCCTTTGACCGGCGCCGGATTTAGAATCACCGTCTTCCCCAATGCACGCCCGCTCGCCAGAACATGCGCAACCGTCTGTGGCGGGACCTCCATCTGGCAAACAATCACCTCAGCGCCGCGCAATAAAGCCTCGAAACGCTGGACCGACGCCGGCAGCAGCCGGCCATTGCCGCCAGCGACAACGACAATGGTGTTCTGGCTGGCCGCATCCACCATGATCAGGGCAACACCACTGGACACACCGGCCGCCACCTCCACCGCCTGGCAGTCAATGCCCTCAGCCAGCAACGCACCACGCAACTGCTGGCCATAAGCATCGTCGCCAACACAACCGATCATCGCCACCGACGCACCCAGCCGCGCCGCCGCTACGGCCTGATTGGCGCCCTTGCCACCAGGCACCGTCTCGAACGACTCCCCCGCCAGCGTCTCGCCCGCTCGCGGCAGGCGCTCAGCACGCGTGACCAGATCCATATTGAGACTTCCGACCACTACTACCTTCGCGTGCATGACAAGCCCTCAACCACTGAACAAGTCCGGACTCGGCCCGGTCGACTCGCGCAGAACGATTTTCGGCGCAATGATGCGCTGCTCCAATGCCGCAGAACCCGACCCGACAATGCGCCGCAGCAGTAACGCCGCAGCCATTTCCCCCAGCTCGCGAATGGACTGCCCGACAGTGGTCAGTGCCGGATACACGTACGGACACATCTGGATATCGTCGAATCCAATCACCGACAGCTCACCAGGGACACTGATGCTGCGCTCCGCGGCTGCTCGCAACACACCTATACCCATCAAGTCGTTAGCGGCGAAAATGGCAGTAGGCCGGTCCCGACCCAGCAATTGCGCCGCGGCCTCATACCCGCCAAGACTGGTGAAGTCACCATCCAGTACCCGTCCGTCACGCAGCCCTACGCCCGCCTCCCGCAGGGCTCGACGAAAACCCGCAAGACGCAATTTTGCGACGCTGGTATTGGCCGGGCCGTTGATGCAGGCAATATCCACATGCCCCAGATCAAGCAGGTGGCGGGTCGCCAGATAAGCGCCCTGCTCATGATCGACTCGTACCAGGTCTGCATCCACGCCGTCCAGCGCGCGGTCAACGATCACCATCGGCGTGCGCACGGAGGCCAGACTGTCGAGCAGGTCACGCTCCTCGCCCACTGATGCGACGACCAGGCCGTCGACGCGTTTTTCCAGCAACACACGCAGGTAGCTGCGCTGCTTTTGCGGGTTGTCGTCGGAATTACAGAGGATCACGCAGTAACCGTTACGCTCGCAGGCGTCCTCGATGCCTCGGGCAAGCTCGGCAAAATACGGGTTGACGCTATTGGGCACCAACAGCCCGATGGTGGCCGTGCTCCGGGCCTTGAGTGAGCGCGCCACAGCACTGGGCACGTAATCGAGCTCGGCGATCGCCGCTTCGACCTTTAGTCGCACAGGCTCGCTGACCGGTCGGGTCTTGTTCAGCACGTGGGACACAGTGGTGTAGGAAATGCCGGCCAGCGCCGCTACATCTTTAATGGTTGCCATGCTTTCAGTTCCGCCGGCCTGCACACCGGCTGCGATAAGTTGTGATTGTTATGAGATAGCAAACGTTTGCGATAGCCAACTATGCGAATGCAATGTGGCATTGTCAAATTCGCCGAAACGCGTGAGGCAGGCACGAGAGTTTCGGAATTGTCGCTCAACCAGGTCGGAAAACCGAACAATTTGTTACAAGCGTTCGGCTTTCCGACGCTGAAGCCGAATTCTACGCCCACTAATAAGTCACCCGAAGACCCGTTCCGCGGCGAACAGCCGACCTTTGAAAAGCCTCTTGAATTTATTTTCAGCACTGCGCAGCAAACATGGCGCGGCGCGGTCACATGCGCTCTTTAACTGACGATCTGTTGCGAAATGCCTTACAGTAAAATACTGTATGCGCATACAGCAAAAACAAGGGAAACACTTTCGTGGCCACCTCATCCTCAGCATCCATGTCTGTCAGCAGCTATGAGCAACTGGGCGTCCGGATCCAGAAAATCATCAACGCACCTACCGCGCAGCGCGCCAGGGCCGCACTGATCTTCCGCCTCGAACATGAATCGACCTCCGACTGGGAAACCCTGCTCGAAGAAATTGCCGAGAACGACAACGTTACCCTCGCCCACCGTGATGACGGCGGAGTGCAGTTGTTCTGGACTGTGCCGAAGGAAGACTGACCCGGATGAGATTCACTGTATTGGCAGCTACCTGCCTGTTGTTCAGCATCAACGCCCAAGCCGACGCACCACGCACCTTTACCGAAGCCAAGAAAGTCGCCTGGCGCCTGTATGCACCGCAGTCCACCGAGTTCTATTGCGGCTGCAAGTACACCGGCAACAAAGTCGACCTGGCCGGCTGCGGTTACGTACCGCGCAAGAACGCCAACCGGGCATCACGCATTGAATGGGAACATATCGTTCCGGCCTGGCAGATCGGCCATCAGCGCCAATGCTGGCAAGATGGCGGACGCAAGAACTGCTCACGCAACGACACGGTCTATCAACGCGCCGAGGCCGACCTGCACAACCTTGTACCGAGCATCGGCGAGGTGAATGGCGACCGCAGCAACTTCAGCTTCGGCTGGCTGCCGGAGCAAGCGGGGCAATATGGCTCATGCCTGACTCAGGTCGATTTCAAAGCGAAAAAGGTCATGCCGCGACCCTCAATTCGCGGAATGATCGCGCGCACTTATTTCTACATGAGCAAGCAGTACAACCTGCGCCTGTCCAAGCAGGACCGGCAGTTGTACGAAGCCTGGAACAAGACCTATCCCGCCCAGGCCTGGGAGCTTCAGCGCAACCAGCGCGTGGCCTGCGTGATGGGCCGCGGCAATGAGTTCGTCGGCCCGGTGAACCTCAAGGCCTGCGGCTGAAACTCAGTTCAGTGCCTGCAGGTAGGCGCTGGCCTGCTGGTACCGCTGCAAACGAGCGATGTCGGCGGGGCCAGGGATGGCAATCCGCGAGACATCGTTCTCATCGGCCAGGTCCGCCAGCTTCACCGTCCGCGCCAGCGGATCGGAGCCGACCCTGACGACGAAATCTTCATAACTTTCGTCGCTACGCTGGCTAAGGGCCTGGACCGCCGCAAGGATCTTCAGAGCGAACCCTTCGCGCGCCAGGTCTGACAGGGTCATGGGTGACTCCTGCAGGACTTCGTGCAGCACTGCGACAATCCGCTGTTCAGTGGTCGATACCCGCAGCATCACCCGCAATGGATGCAGGATGTATGCGGCGCCCCCTTTATCCCAATGCCCTTCATGGGCCCGGGCTGCAACCGTAATGGCTCGCTCCAGCGTGGACATGGCCCCCTCCTCACCGTTGCCGCATTCGTCGATGAAACCCCTCTTTCAGAGCATAGCCCGACAAACGCGCAAGTACCGGTCGCAGAGCGCCGCAATAGCGATTCAGCGAGGAGCGTCGTGCTGGATGACCACCGAATCGGTACCGAGGCGGGCCATGACATCGTTTTTGCTGGCTTCAGCCTCGCTCTTGTCTGCGAAAGGCCCCAGCAGCACCACCGGCTTGCCGTCGCGGTAGACCACCGAGGAAGGAATACCCTTCTCGATCAGGCGCGCGGTCATGTCGCTGAGCGCACCCATGTTCGGACCCTGAATTATCTCCACGTCCCAGCCTTGCGGAGCAGGCTCGGCGGCCAGCGCATCGGCGCGGCGCTGAAGGTCGGCACCACCGCAGACTTCACGTATGCGCAGGTCGTTGCCGCTTTCGTCAATGATGATGCGGTAGTCCGTGCCGTCCTTGATCGCCACATAACTGCGATACGGCAGGAAGGTACCGGTGTCGTCCTTGCCGCGGAACTGGCCACAGATATCGCCCTGCTTGTTGAAGCGCACGTTGGCGAACTTGGCCGTCTTGGGGTTCTGCAGATGCTCGGCGACCTGCTTGTGCACTCGCTCAGCATCGTTGTCACAACCGGCCAGGGCCAGCACCGCCATTACCATCGCCACTTTGCGCACGCGTCTACCTCCTGAATTCAAGCGGCGGATTCTAGCATCTGGCCGTTGCCAGGGTCCGCTACTCCTTGACGCAGTCCACGGTGTAGACGTGACCCTCCTCCTGTTGCTGCAACCCGTGCACATCCGCAACGAAACCGGGAAAACCGCTATCGAACGCCCGGGCAAAGGCCAGATAGTCGACGATCGAGCGGGTTTCTTCGGTGAAACGCTCGCCCGGCATGATCAGCGGAATTCCCGGCGGATAAGGCACCAGCATCACCGCAGCAATACGCCCTAACAATTGATCGATGGGCACCGCCTCGACGTCCCCGCGAACCAGCTTGTCGTAGGCGTCGGCGGGCTTCATCGCCACTTCCGGCAGACGGGTGTAGAGACGCTTGAGCTGCTTGGCGGTGGCATTGCTGCGGTAGCAGGCGTGCAGTTGATCGCAGAGGTCACGCAGGCCCATGCCACAGTAGCGCTGCGCATCCTGCGCAGCGACGCAGGGCAGGCTTTGCAGCAGGTCGGTGTTGGCGTCGTAGTTACGCTTGAACTCCAGCAGCTCAGTGAGCAGCGTGCTCCACTTACCTTTGGTGATACCCATGGAGAACAGCACCAGGAAGGAATACAACCCGGTTTTCTCCACCACCAACCCACGCTCCCAGAGAAACTTGCTGACCACCGCAGCGGGAATGCCGTGACGATCGAGGCTGCCGCCCGCATCCAGGCCAGGCATGACCAGCGTTACCTTGATCGGGTCGAGCAGCACATAGTCCTCACTGAGGTCGCCAAACCCATGCCACTGCGCCTGGGGTTCGAGCAACCAGTCCTCGGTGGCGATGCGGTGAATCCCCTCGACCCGCGGCGGCTGCCAGACACTGAACCACCAGTCCTGCGCATCAATGTGCTCACGCAGGTTGGCCAGGGCCCGGCGAAAACTTAGCGCCTCATCGAACATTTCCTGGAGCAGCGAACGACCCGCCGGCCCCTCCATCATTGCCGAGGACACATCCAGCGAGGCGAGAATGCTGTACTGCGGCGAGGTAGAGATATGCATCATGAACGCTTCGTTGAAGCGATCACGATCCAGTTGCCGGCTACCGCCGTTCTGCACATGGATCATCGACGCCTGGCTGAAAGCCGCCAGCAGCTTGTGGGTTGAGTGGGTGCTGAACACCAGCGGACTGTCGGCGCCGCGCGATGTGCCCATGGCGTAGCGCCCGGCAAAGAACTCATGGAAGGCCGCATAGGCGTACCAGGCCTCATCGAAGTGCAGCACCTCAACGCTATTGCCAAGCGTCTGCTTGATCAGTTCAGCGTTGTAACACAGGCCGTCATAGGTGGAGTTGGTCACCACCGCCATCTTCACCCGCGGCTCACGCCCACGGGCCAGCGGGTTGGCGAGGATCTTCGCGCGGATCGACTCGGCGCTGAACTCGCTGAGCGGAATCGGCCCGATGATGCCCAGTTCATTGCGCTCCGGGCACAAGTACAACGGAATGGCGCCGGTCATGATGATCGCGTGTAACACCGACTTGTGACAGTTGCGGTCCACCAGCACCAGATCGTCGCGACCGACCATGGAGTGCCAGACAATTTTGTTCGCGGTGGAGGTGCCGTTGATGACGAAGAAGGTATGGTCGGCGCCGAAATTGCGCGCCGCGCGGGCCTCCGCTTCCGCCAAGGGGCCGGTGTGATCCAGCAGGGAGCCCAGTTCCGGCACCGATACCGAAAGGTCCGAGCGCAGGGTATTTTCCCCAAAGAACTGATGAAACGCCTGCCCCACCGGACTCTTGCGGTAGGCCACACCGCCACCGTGCCCCGGGGTATGCCAGGAATAGTTGGACTGGGCAGTGTGCTGCACCAGCGCCTTGAAAAACGGCGGCAGCAAACCGTCCAGGTAATTGTGCGCAGCCCGTGCGACCTGGCGGGCGAGAAAGGGCACGGTGTCTTCGAACAGGTAGAGAATGCCGCGCAACTGGTTCAGTTCGCTCATGGCATCGGCCGGGGCATTTTCCAGGGTGACCTGCTCACCGAGGGCAAAGATCGGCAAATGCGGCGCACGTGAGCGGGCCAGGCGGATCAACTCGACCATGTTCTGCAGCAGATGGGTGTTTTCGCCAGCACCTTCGGCGGCGATCAGCATGCAAGCGAGGCCATGGTGGGTCGCGGCAACCAGCCGGCCTTCGGCGTAATCGGTGGCGCTGAGGATAGTGAAACCGTCTTGCGCGAGCTCTTGAGCGATGCCGCGCACGCGGTCGCCGGCCACGGTGTCGGCCTTGATGTCACGATGAACGATGAGAACGGGGAACTTGAGGTCCTTGTACATAGGCGGCGCTACCTTCTTCCTGCGACAGGCCCCCTGGGCCGTTCATCTCAGGGTAGAAGGTTGCCGCCATGGCGCGCGGGAAATACCTCAGTTGGCCTCGGCCAACTGCTGCCAGAGGGCGGGGCCGCCCGCTGATTTTGCGACGGCGCCAAGGCGCGCCACATGGCTTTCCAGCTCGCTGGTGCTGGCGCGGATGATGCGGCCTGATTGGCGGCTCGCCGGTAAACGACGAATCTCGCTGCCCTGGTCAGATCCGCCCTCGCCTTCACCATCGTGACCCGCCAGCGAAAGGCTGGTCTGGCCACCGGTCATGGTCAGGAAGACATCGGCGAGCAACTCGGAGTCGAGCAACGCGCCGTGCAGTTCACGACCCGAGTTGTCGACGCCGTAGCGCTTGCAGAGTGCGTCGAGACTGTTGCGCTGGCCCGGGTGGCGCCCACGCGCCATCACCAGGGTGTCGAGGATTTCGCAATGCTGGGAAATGTCGGCGCGGTCTTGCTGGCCGAGCAGGGCGAATTCGTTGTTGATGAAGCCAACGTCGAACGCCGCGTTGTGAATGATCAGCCGCGCGCCCTGGATGAACTCGAAGAATTCGTCGGCGACTTCAGCGAAGCGCGGCTTGTCCTTGAGGAATTCGTCGGTGATGCCGTGGACGCCGATGGCGCCCTCGTCGCTGTCACGGTCCGCCTGCAGATAAACGTGGAAGTGACGCCCGGTCAGCCTCCGGCCAACCAGTTCGACGCAGCCGATCTCGATGATCCGGTGACCGTCGGTGACCGGCATACCGGTGGTCTCGGTATCGAGGACGACCGACCTGTTGTTTTGCAAATCCACGTCGGTGATCTCCTGCCGTGTTGCTCAAAGCGGCGAATCTTACCCCACCTTCGCCGTCGCGTCCCGGATTCATCGGCGGCGCTTGTCAGCGAACGCCGCGCACCTCGTCAACGCCGCGGTTGGCCAACTGATCGGCACGTTCGTTGCCGTGGTGACCGATATGCCCGCGAACCCATTGCCAGGTGACCTTGTGCCGGTTGACCTGCTCATCGAGCAGTTGCCAGAGGTCGGCGTTCTTGACCGGCTCCTTGGCAGCGGTCTTCCAGCCGCGCTTCTTCCAGTTGGTCATCCACTCGGTGATGCCCTTCATGACGTACTGCGAGTCGGTCACCAGCAATACCTCGCATTCACGACGCAATGCCTCCAGGCCCTTGATCGCCGCCATCAATTCCATGCGGTTGTTGGTGGTCTCGCGCTCGCCACCCCAGAGCTCTTTCTCGACGCCCTTGCAAACCATCAGGACGCCCCAGCCACCAGGGCCAGGATTGCCCTTGCAGGCGCCATCGGTATAGATCTCGACGCTATCGCTCATGTACAGCCTTATTCATCGTTGAAGGTTCTGCCTTCGGGGTGGGGAGACTGGCGGTTGACCTTGGCCAGTGGCAACGGCAACAGCTTGCCCATCGGTTCGCGACGCGCCTGGCGCAGGGGCCGCAGGCCGACCACCATCTTGCGCGCCACCAGCAGATACACCCCGCCACCGGCACTCTGCCAGCGCCCGGCAAGGCGCTCCCACCCCGCCAACCGGGTTTGCCAGGCTGGCGAAGCAAGCGGCGGACGATAGCACCCGAAACGGCGTTTCTCCAGTGCGAAACCCAGCAGGTTAAGCCAGTCGCCAACCCGCGAAGGCGAGATGCAGCGCGCCTTGCGCAACGCATCATGGGCGAACACCCGACGCATGCCCCAACTGCTCCAGGGATTGATCCCGACGATCAGCAAGTGACCACCAGGACGCACGCTGCTCGCCGCTTCACGCAAGAGGCCGTGGGGAGAAAGACAGAAATCCAGCCCATGCTGCAACACGACAACATCGGCGGCATGCTCGCTGAGCGGCCAGGCCTGTTCCTCACAAACGATCTCCACACCCGGCAACGGCGCACCAAGGCGAACGTTACGTTGCACCTGCGGCGCGGTCGGAGGCGGCTCGGCACTGGGCCCGTAATGCACCAGGTAGCCACCGAAATAGCGCCCCAGCTCTTCCTCCAGCAGGCGTTGCTCCTCCTTGAGCATCAGTTGCCCCAGGGGCCCGGCGAACCAGTCACGGGCCAGGCTGATCAGTTCGAGCCACTCCGGATCGGCCTGGGCGAAGGCTTGATCGGTCATTGCAATCTCCCTGGAAGGTTCTCGACAGAGCACATAGCTACTAAGATGCACCCTTGTCCCACGTTTGGCGAATCGCTCGATGATACAGATAGAAGCCTTGCCCGCTTTCAGCGACAACTACATCTGGTTGTTGCAGGATCCCGCCAGTCGTCGCTGCGCGGTGGTCGACCCGGGCGACGCGGCACCCGTGCTCGCCTGGCTGGAAAGCCACCCGGACTGGCGCCTCGAGGACATCCTCATCACCCACCATCACCATGACCATGTCGGCGGTGTCGAAGTGCTGAAGGCCGCCACTGGCGCGCGGGTCTGCGGCCCGGCTCACGAGCACATTCCAGCTCGCGACCTGTCACTGGATGACAATGCCGAGGTCCAGGTGCTGGGCGTGGAGTTCCAGGTATTCGCGGTACCGGGCCACACCCTCGGGCACATTGCTTATTTCACCGAGTCCACGCCAACACCCCTTCTGTTCAGCGGCGACACGCTATTCGCCGCCGGCTGCGGCCGGATGTTCGAAGGCACGCCGGTGCAAATGCACGGCTCGCTGCAACGGCTGGCGGCGCTGCCTGAGGCCACGCAGGTGTTCTGCGCCCATGAATACACCTTGAGCAACTTGCGCTTCGCTCGCGCCGTCGAGCCGGAGAATCCGCATGTTGCCCAGCGATTCGAGGAAGTTACCCGCTTGCGTGCGGAAAATCGCATCACGTTGCCATCAACCATCGCGCTGGAAAGGCTCACCAACCCCTTTTTACGCACGGGGGAAACATCCGTTAAAGAAAAAGCAGACGAACGGACAGGGGCTATAAACCCTACGCCAAGTGCTGTTTTTGCTGGCTTGCGGGCCTGGAAGGATACGTTCTAAGGATTGCCGCTTGATGACCGTACAGTTCTGAAAGGTTGACCGAGTGTGGGGCGCTTTCTAGAATCGCCCGACATTTTCGCCCGGAACTTTATCCCAGCCAATGTCGTCCACTTGCCGCAGAACCTTCAAATCCGTCGCCCTGACGCGCCTGGCACAGGCCATCGCGCTCGGCCTGTCAGCCACTCTCGTGGGCTGCCAGAGCACCAGTCAAATGGGCGACGCCGAAAGCGTTCGCATGCACGTCCAGCCTCGCATCAAGCAAAAGCCTGTGTTCGTCCAGGCCAAGCCGGTCGAGCAGGCGCCGCAGGACGTCTGGGAGCGCATTCGCCAGGGCTTCCAGTTGCAGGACGATATCAACGTCAACCCGCGCATCGAGCAGCAGCGCCTGTGGTTCGCCAGCAACCCGACCTTCCTCGAAACCGCGGGTGATCGCGGCAGCCTCTACATCCACTACATCGTCGAACGCCTCGAAGAGCGCGACATGCCGCTGGAACTGGCACTGCTGCCAGCCATCGAGAGCGCCTACAACCCCATGGCCTACTCTCGCGCCCACGCCGTCGGGCTGTGGCAGTTCATCCCGTCCACCGGCCGCCACTACAACCTGCGTCAAACCAACTTCTACGACGGCCGTCGCGACATCACCGCGTCGACCAACGCCGCCCTCGACTACCTGGGCCGCCTGCACGACATGTTCAACGGTGACTGGCTGCTGGCCCTGGCGGCCTACAACGCCGGTGAAGGCACCGTCAGCCGGGCTATCGAGCGCAACGAGCGCCTCGGCCTGCCCACCGATTACTGGAACCTGCCCCTGCCCCAGGAAACCCGCGACTACGTGCCCAAGCTGCTGGCCCTGTCGCAAGTGGTCCTGACCCCGCAGGCCTACGGCGTGAACCTCAACCCGATCGCCAACGAACCGTATTTCGAAGCTGTCGCGATCAAGGACCGTGTTGACCTGTCCCGCGTCGCGGCCCTGGCCGAGATCGACGAAGACGAACTGTTCCAGCTCAATCCGGCCTTCAAGAAGCGCATGACCGTGGACGGTCCGCAGCAACTGCTGGTACCCACTGCCAAGGCGCAGTTGCTCACCACCAGCCTGTCGAACATGAGACCCGAAGAATTGCTCACCCTGCGGCCGAAGTCCGCAGTGTTCGAAGCCGCCCTGGCAGAAGCCTCGGCACCAGCACGCAGCACCCGCTACCGGGTCAAGCGCGGCGACAGCCTGGGCAGCATCGCCAAGGCCAACCGTGTCAGCGTCAACGACCTGCAGCGCTGGAACAAGCTCAGCGGCAACCGCCTCAAGCCTGGCCAGACCCTGGTCATGCAGGGCGTTCAGCCCGCCACCACGGTCGCCTCACTCTCCGCCGCCGATGCGAAAAAACGCGCAACCCAGTACAAGGTTCGCAAGGGTGACTCGCTGTATCTGGTCGCCAAACGCTTCAACGTGGAAATGCAACACCTCAAACGTTGGAACCCGCGCAGCGGCCAGGCACTGAAGCCCGGCCAGACCCTCACTGTCTATCTGCCTCATTAAGTGGAACGCACCGCCATGGAGCGGTGCGGTGACGTCTGGGGATGCGCCCTTTTTCCTGCTGATACAAGCTGTTACTGTAGGGACAATAAAGCCCAAGCCGCCTGGATCGGATCGCCGACTTGATACGTCCCCTCCTGCTGTCACTCAGCCTGGCCTTGAGCTTTCCCGCGGGCGCAACCATCACCGAAAGTCACGGTTACGCCCAGTTCGGCACGCTCAAGTACCCTGCCAAATTCACCCACTTCGACTGGGTCAACCCGCAAGCTCCCAAGGGAGGCACCTTGCGGGCCATGGCATTCGGCACCTTCGATACGCTCAACCCCTACACCTTCAAGGGCAGCAGTCCGGTAACCACACCGAACTTCCTGCAATACGGGGTCAGTGAGCTCAACGAAACCCTTATGGTCGGCACCGGCCAGTACGACCCGTCCGGTGATGAAGCGACGTCCAGCTACGGCCTGATCGCCCGCTCGGTGGAGTACAGCGAGGACCGCAGTTGGGTGGTGTTCAACCTGCGCCCCGAAGCCCGATTTCACGATGGCAGCCCCATCACCGCGGCGGACGTCGCGTTCTCCTACCGCACCCTGCTCAAGGACGGCCACCCGATTTACCGCACCAACCTTCAGGAAGTGCAGCGAGTCGACATTCTCAATCCACAGCGCATTCGCTTCGTCTTCAAGCGTGCCGGCAACCCCCTGCTGATCCTGCGCCTGGGCGAGATGCCAGTGCTGGCCCAGCACTATTGGAAAGGCCGCGACTTCAAGGCCACCACCTTCGAGCCGCCGCTGGGCAGCGGTCCCTATCGCATAACCCAGGTGCAACCGGGGCGACGCCTGGTGTTCGAGCGGGTCAAGGATTGGTGGGGCAAGGATCTCGCGGTCAACCGCGGCAAGTACAACTTTGACCGCGTGGAGTACGAGTTCTACCGCGATAGCGATGTGGCCTTCGAAGCCTTCAAGGCCGGTGAATTCGATATCTACATCGAGCACCAGGCGAAAAACTGGGCCAACGGCTACAACTTCCCGGCTGTGCGCCGTGGCGAGGTCATCCAGGCGCAGATCAAGCACCAGATCCCGACCCAGACCCAAGGCCTGTTCATGAACAGCCGCCGCGCCGCCTTCGCCGACCGCCGCGTTCGCCAGGCGCTGGGCCTGATGCTGGATTTCGAATGGACCAACCGCGCGCTGTTCAGCAATGCCTATCGACGCGCCACCAGCTTCTACCCCAACAGCGAATTCAGCGCCGAAGGTCTGCCAGTCGGCAAGGAATGGCTGCTGCTGGCGCCCTACCGCGACCAGCTTCCCGCCGCACTGCTGACCCAGCCCTACAGCGTCAGTCGCACCGACGGTCGAGGTATCGGCCGCGACAACCTGCGCCAGGCCCTGGAGTTGCTCAGCCAGGCCGGCTGGAAGCTGTCCGGGCAGCGCCTGCTCAACAGCAACGGCCAGCCGCTGAAAATTGAAATCCTGCTGGTCAACCCGAATCTGGAACGCATCCTCCAGCCCTACGTGGAAAACCTCGCTAGCATCGGTATCGACGCACGCCTGCGCACAGTCGACCGCGCCCAGTACAAGCAGCGACTGGACCAGTTCGACTTCGACATGATCCTGATGACCCTGACCCAGACCCTCAGCCCGGGCCTGGAACAGTGGCAGTACTTTCACTCCAGCCAGGCAACGACCAAAGGCAGCAAGAACTACGCTGGCGTGAGCAGCCCGGTGGTCGACCACCTGCTCGAAGCCCTGCTCGCCGCCCAGAGCCGCGATGACCAGGTGGCCGCCGCCCGCGCCCTGGACCGCGTACTGCTCTGGCAGCACTACATGATTCCCAACTGGTATCTCGACTATCACCGCCTGGCCTACCGCAACCGGTTCGCCTTCGTCGCCACGCCGCCCTACACCCTCGGGCTGAATAGTTGGTGGCTCACGCCTTCGGAGAACGCCCAATGATGCCAATGCCTCGTCTGCGCCAGTTGCTCGGCGGCCTGCTGCTGGCCAGCCTGAGCCTGTCGACCCTGGCCGCGCCGCAGCACGCCGTGACCCTGTACAACGAAGCGCCGAAGTACCCGGCCAACTTCAAGCATTTCGACTACGTAAACCCCGACGCCCCCAAAGGCGGCACGTTCCGCCAGAACGGCTTTGGCGGCTTCGACAGCCTCAACCCGTTCATCAGCAAGGGCGTCCCGGCGGACAACATCGAGCTGATCTACGACACCCTCGCCCGCGCCAGCCTAGACGAACCCTTCACCGAGTACGGACTGGTCGCACGACAGATCGAGAAAGCCCCGGACAACAGCTGGGTACGCTTCTACCTGCGCCCCGAAGCCCGCTTTCACGACGGCAAGCCGATCCGCGCGGAAGATGTCGTGTTCACCTTCAACACCCTGATCAAGAACGGCGCCCCCATGTATCGCGGCTATTACGCCGACGTGGCCGAAGTCGTCGCCGAAGACCCGCTGCGGGTGCTGTTCAAGTTCAAGCACAGCAACAACCGCGAGTTGCCGCTGATCCTCGGCCAACTGCCCGTCCTGCCGAAACACTGGTGGGAAGGCCGCGACTTCACCAAGAGCGGCCTGGAAGTCCCGGTGGGCAGCGGCCCGTACCGTGTCTCCGACGTAAAGGCCGGCCGCACGATCCGCTTGGTGCGCGACAAGGACTACTGGGGCAAGGACCTGCCCATCAACCGCGGATTCTACAATTTCGACACCATCACCGTTGACTATTTCCGCGACAACACCGTCGCCCTCCAAGCGCTCAAGGCCGGCCAGTTCGACTACTGGTTCGAAACCAGCGCGAAGAACTGGGCCACCGCCTACGACATTCCGGCAGTGCGGGAAAAACGCCTGATCCGCGAAGAAATCCTCAACGGCACGCCGACAGGCATGCAGGGCTTCGTCTTCAACCTGCGCCGCCCGGTGTTCCAGAATGTGCGGGTTCGCCAGGCACTGAGCCTGCTGCTGGACTTCGAGTGGACCAACAAGCAACTGTTCAACGGCGCCTACACCCGCACCGGCAGTTACTTCGAGAACTCCGAAATGGCCGCCAGCGGCCTGCCGGGTCCGGAGGAGCTGAAAATCCTTGAGCCGTTGCGTGGAAAAGTCCCCGAGCAGGTGTTCAGCGAAGCCTTCAAAAACCCGGTAACCGACGGCAGCGGGATGATCCGCGAACAGCAGCGCCAGGCCTACAAGCTGCTGCAGGAAGCCGGCTGGCGTATCGAGAACGACAAGATGGTCGATGCCCAGGGCAAGCCGCTGACCATCGAATTCCTGTTGGCGCAGACCGAGTTCGAACGCATCCTGCTGCCCTACAAACGCAATCTCGCCGACCTCGGCATCACCCTGAACATCCGCCGGGTCGACGTTGCGGAGTACATCAACCGCCTGCGGTCGCGGGACTTCGACATGATCGTCGGTGGCTTCCCACAATCCAACTCGCCGGGCAACGAACAGCGTGAGTTCTGGCAGAGCAGCAGCGCCGACAACCCCGGCAGCCGCAACTTCATGGGGCTCAAGGACCCTGCCGTCGACAGCCTGGTGGAATCGCTGATCAACGCCGACTCGCGGCAGAGCCTGGTGGCCCACACCCGCGCCCTTGATCGCGTGCTGCTGTGGGGCTTCTACGTTGTCCCCAACTGGCACATCAAGACCTGGCGCGTGGCGTACTGGAACCACATCGGCCACCCGGAAACGCCGCCCAAGTACGATATCGGCATCACGACCTGGTGGATCAAGCCAGAGGTGAAGCCGGCCATCCCGGTCACACCGCCGAGCGATGCGGCATCCGCGAACGGGGAGCAGTGACATGCTGGCTTACATCCTGCGGCGGCTGCTGCTGATCATTCCCACCCTGCTCGGCATCCTGATCATCAACTTCGTCATCATCCAGGCCGCACCCGGCGGCCCGGTGGAACAGATGATCGCCAAGCTCGAAGGCTTTGAGGGCGCCACCAGCCGCATCGCCGGTGGCGGCGCGGAAGTGTCGGTTGCCGGCTCCAATTATCGCGGCGCGCAGGGCCTCGACCCGGCCCTGATCCAGGAAATCGAGCGCATGTATGGCTTCGACAAGCCGGCGCCGGAACGCTTGTGGATCATGATCAAGAACTACGCCCGCCTGGACTTCGGCGACAGCTTCTTCCGCGACGCCAAGGTGGTCGATCTGATCGCCGAAAAGATGCCGGTGTCCATTTCCCTCGGGCTATGGAGCACGCTGATCATGTACCTGGTGTCGATCCCCCTGGGCATCGCCAAAGCCACCCGCCATGGCAGCCACTTCGACGTCTGGACCAGTTCGGCGATCATCGTCGGCTACGCCATTCCCGCGTTCCTGTTCGCCATCCTGCTGATCGTCGTGTTCGCCGGCGGCAGCTACCTGGACTGGTTCCCGCTACGGGGGCTGACGTCGAGCAACTTCGACGAGCTGAGCACCACGGGCAAGATCATCGATTACTTCTGGCACCTGGCACTGCCGGTCACCGCGCTGGTCATCGGCAACTTCGCCACCATGACCCTGCTGACCAAGAACAGCTTCCTCGACGAGATCAACAAGCAGTACGTGGTCACCGCCAAGGCCAAAGGCCTGACGCCCAACCGCGTGCTCTATGGCCATGTGTTCCGCAACGCCATGCTGCTGGTGATCGCCGGCTTCCCTTCGGCCTTCATCGGCATCTTCTTCACCGGCTCGCTGCTGGTCGAGGTGATCTTCTCCCTCGACGGCCTGGGCCTGATGAGCTTCGAGGCCGCTATCAACCGCGATTACCCGGTGGTGTTCGGCACACTGTTCATCTTCACCCTGCTCGGCCTGGTGGTGAAACTGATCGGCGACCTGACGTACACCCTGGTCGACCCACGTATCGACTTCGAAAGCCGGGAGCAATGAGATGAACCTGTCCCCTCTCAATCGCCGCCGCTTCGAACGCTTCAAGGCCAACCGCCGCGGCTGGTGGTCACTGTGGCTGTTCCTGATCCTGTTCGGGCTGAGCCTCGGTGCCGAACTGATTGCCAACGACAAACCACTGGTCGTGCGCTACGACGGCGAGTTCTATTTCCCGGCGTTCAAGCGCTACCCGGAAACCACCTTCGGCGGCGAATTCCCGCTGGAAGCCAACTACAAGAGCCCGTACATCCGCGACCTGCTGGAGAAGAAGCAGAGCTGGGTGCTTTGGGCACCGATCCCGTTCAGCTACCAGAGCATCAACTACGACCTGAAAGTCCCGGCGCCCGCCCCGCCGTCCGCGCAAAACTGGCTGGGCACCGACGACCAGGGTCGCGATGTGCTGGCGCGAGCGATCTATGGCTTCCGCATCTCGGTGCTGTTCGCCCTGACGCTGACCATTCTCAGTTCCATCATCGGCGTGATTGCCGGGGCGCTGCAGGGCTTCTATGGCGGCTGGGTGGATCTTGCCGGGCAGCGCTTCCTGGAAATCTGGTCGGGCCTGCCGGTGCTCTACCTGCTGATCATTCTCGCCAGCTTCGTCCAGCCCAACTTCTGGTGGTTGCTGGGGATCATGCTGCTGTTCTCCTGGATGAGTCTGGTGGACGTGGTCCGCGCCGAGTTCCTGCGTGGGCGCAACCTGGAATACGTCCGTGCCGCACGGGCGCTGGGCATGCAGAACGCCGCGATCATGTACCGGCACATCCTGCCCAACGCCATGGTCTCGACCATGACCTTCATGCCCTTCATTCTCACCGGCGCCATTGGCACCCTGACCGCACTGGACTTCCTCGGTTTCGGCCTGCCGGCCGGCTCGCCATCCCTGGGCGAGCTGGTATCCCAGGGCAAGTCCAACCTGCAGGCGCCCTGGCTCGGCATCAGCGCCTTCGCCGTCCTGGCCGTGATGCTCAGCCTGCTGGTATTCATCGGCGAGTCCGCCCGCGATGCCTTCGACCCGAGGAAATGAAATGAACAAGGACACCTTGATCGAAGTACGCGACCTTGCCGTCGAGTTCGTCACCGGCTCGCAACAGCAACGGGTGGTGGAAAACATCAGCTTCGATATCCGCCGCGGCGAGACCCTCGCCCTGGTCGGCGAGAGCGGCTCGGGCAAGTCGGTCACCGCGCACTCTATCCTGCGCCTGCTGCCCTACCCGCTGGCACGCCACCCCTCCGGCAGCATTCGCTACGAAGGCCAGGACCTGCTGCACCTGGACGAGAAGAAGATGCGCCACATCCGTGGCAACCGCATCGCCATGATCTTCCAGGAACCGATGACCTCGCTGAACCCGCTGCACAACATCGAGAAGCAGATCAACGAAGTGCTCATGCTGCATAAGGGGCTGCGGGGCAAGGAAGCGACCGCGCGGACTCTGGAATTGCTGGAGCTGGTCGGCATTCCCGAGCCGGCCAAGCGCCTCAAGGCCCTGCCCCACGAGCTGTCCGGTGGCCAGCGGCAACGGGTGATGATCGCCATGGCCCTGGCCAACGAGCCGGAACTGCTGATCGCCGATGAGCCGACTACCGCCCTGGACGTCACCGTCCAACTGAAAATCCTCGAATTGCTCAAGCGTTTGCAGGCAAAGCTGGGCATGGCGCTGTTACTGATCAGTCACGATTTGAACCTGGTGAAAAGAATTGCACACCGCGTATGTGTCATGCAGCGCGGTTGCATCGTCGAACAGGCGTCGTGTGACGAACTGTTTCGCGCTCCGCAGCATCCATATACGCAAATGCTGCTCGGCGCCGAGCCCAGCGGCACGCCTGCCGCCAACCCGGTTGGCCCGCCGCTGCTGGAGGTCGAGGACCTGCGCGTCTGGTTCCCGATCAAGAAGGGGTTCCTGCGCAAGACCGTCGATTACGTCAAGGCAGTGGACGGCATCAACTTCAGCCTGCCTCAGGGTCAGACCCTGGGCATCGTGGGCGAGAGTGGTTCCGGCAAGTCTACGCTGGGTCTGGCGATCCTGCGGTTGATTGGCAGCAAGGGCGCCATCCGCTTCGAGGGCCAGGCCCTGGACGGCATGACGCAACAACAGGTGCGGCCGCTGCGGCGGCAGATGCAGGTGGTCTTCCAGGACCCCTTCGGCAGCCTGAGCCCGCGCATGTGCGTGGGTGACATCGTCGGAGAGGGCCTGCGCATTCATCGGATAGGCACGGAGGCGGAACAGGAAGAAGCCATCATGGAGGCACTGAGGGAAGTAGGTCTGGACCCGGAAACCCGGCACCGCTACCCTCACGAGTTTTCCGGAGGCCAGCGACAAAGGATTGCCATTGCCCGTGCACTGGTATTGAAACCTGCGCTGATACTGCTGGACGAGCCCACTTCGGCGCTCGACCGGACCGTTCAGCGTCAGGTGGTGGAACTGCTGCGTGCGCTGCAGACCAAGTACAACCTGACTTACCTGTTCATCAGCCACGACCTGGCGGTGGTCAAGGTGCTGAGCCACCAACTGATGGTGGTCAAGCAGGGTCAGGTGGTGGAACAAGGTCCGGCGGCGGGTATTTTCGCCGAACCACAACATCCCTACACACAGCAGTTGCTGGAGGCCGCTTTCCTGGCTCCCACAGCTGTCGATATAACCTGAATGAGGAACAACACATGGGTTTTCTCGCTGGTAAGCGCGTACTGATCGTCGGTGTCGCAAGCAAACTGTCCATCGCATCCGGCATCGCTGCCGCCATGCATCGCGAGGGTGCCGAACTCGCCTTCACCTACCAGAACGAAAAGCTCAAGGCCCGCGTCGAAGAGTTCGCCGCTGGCTGGGGCTCCAACCCAGAGCTGTGCTT
Organism: Pseudomonas huaxiensis; assembly: GCF_003231275.1. Lineage (GTDB taxonomy): Bacteria > Pseudomonadota > Gammaproteobacteria > Pseudomonadales > Pseudomonadaceae > Aquipseudomonas > Aquipseudomonas huaxiensis. Next base: position 23,700 of record NZ_QKVL01000014.1, on the reverse strand, counting down.
CCCTTGTGACGTTGCCAACGATGACGACATCGCCAGCGTCTTCGAAGCACTGAGCAAGAAGTGGGACGGCCTGGACTGCATCGTGCACTCCGTAGGCTTCGCGCCTGGCGACCAGCTCAACGGCGACTTCACCGAAGTCACCACCCGCGAAGGCTTCCGCATCGCCCACGACATCAGCGCCTACAGCTTCGTCGCCCTGGCCAAGGCCGGTCGCGAACTGATGAAAGGCCGCAACGGCAGCCTGCTGACCCTGTCGTACCTGGGCGCCGAGCGCACCATGCCGAACTACAACGTCATGGGCATGGCCAAGGCCAGCCTGGAAGCCGGTGTACGCTACCTGGCCGGCAGCCTCGGCCCGGAAGGCACCCGCGTCAACGCCATTTCCGCCGGCCCGATCCGCACCCTGGCGGCTTCCGGCATCAAGAGCTTCCGCAAAATGCTGGCTGCCAACGAAGCGCAGACCCCACTGCGCCGCAATGTCACCATCGAGGAAGTCGGCAACGCCGGCGCGTTCCTCTGCTCCGACCTGGCGTCGGGTGTCAGCGGTGAAATCATGTACGTGGACGGTGGCTTCAACACCACCGCCATGGGCGATATCTCGGAGTAATCCCCCGGGAACGGAAAAGGCCGCTAATGCGGCCTTTTCTTTTGCCCGTAAATAACCAATCGGGGCACGCGCGGCATGTTCCGCAGACATGAAAAAGGCCGCATCAGCGGCCTTTTTCAATAACGCGACAGCACTCAGTAACGCGTGATTTCCGCGTTGGCTTCCAGCTGCTTGCGGTAAGCCGCGAAGTCCTGCTGGCCGGCACGGGAAGCGAGATAGCGGCGGTACTGGCCCTTCTCCTCTTCGCTCGCCGCAGTGCCTTCGTTGACGCCGTTCAGGCGCAGCACGACGACACTACCGTCAGCCAGGATGACGCTGGAGTAAACCGGCTTGTCCTTGGCCTCAGGCTTGCTCATGCGGAACAACGCCTGCAGAGCAACTGGATCGATACCGTCCTGGCTGCGGGAGACCGCTTCCTGGACCTTCCACGCCTGACCGTCCTGCACCGACTGGTAAGCGATCTTGCCATCGCTCAGGCCAGCCATCAGGGCCTCGGTCTTGGCTTTCAGCGCGGCAGTGGCCTGCTCGCGAGCCAGGTGAGCACGGATGGCATCGGAAACGGCTTCCAATGGCAGTTGCTCAGGCTTGCGGTGCTCCTTGGCACGGATAACCACGATGGTTTCCGGGTCCAGCTCGATAGCCGAGCTGTTGGAGCCCTCGTCCAGCACTTCCGGGCTGAACGCAGCCTGGATCACTTGACGATTGGCAGCAATGCCGTCGCCACCTTCACGACCGAAAGGCTGCGAGGTCTGCACTTTCAAGCCCAGGTCCTGGGCCGGTTGGGCCAGGTCAGAGGCTTCGAACGCCGAGTCTTCCAGTTGCTTGGTGACTTCAACAAAGCGCTGCTCGACTTGCTGGGTCTTCAGCTCGCGACTCAGCTTGTCCTTCAGGCTGGCGAAGGTCGGCACTTCCGGCGCCTGCACATCCACCAGCTTGATCAGGTGGAAGCCGAACTCGGTACGCACAGGAGCGGAAACCTGACCCTTGTTCAACGCATACAGCGCGTCTTCGAAGGCTGGATCGTAGACGCCCTTGCCGGCGTAACCCAGGTCACCACCGCTGTTGGCCGAGCCAGGATCCTGCGAGAACTCCTTGGCCAGCGCCGCGAAATCTTCACCCTTGGCCAGACGCTGCTGGATTTCTTCGATGCGGGCCTTGGCCTGAGCCTCGTCCTGCTTGTCGTTGACTTCCACCAGAATGTGCGCAGCATGGCGCTGTTCGGCGAGGTTGGCGATTTCTTTCTGGTACAGCTCCTGAAGCTCGTTTTCGTCGACATTGACCTGGTCGAAGTACGCGGACTTCTTCAGCTCGATGTAGTCGATGACCACCTGGTCCGGGCTCATGAACTCCTTGGCGTGCTCGTCGTAATGCGCCTTGACCTCTTCATCGGTGACCTTGCTGGCTGCAGGGTCTGCCTTGAAGGTCAGCGAAGCGAAATCACGGGTCTGCTTCTCGAGGCGAGCGAACGCTTCAACTTGCGAATCGGTAACGAAACCACTGCCCGCCAGACCAGCGCGCAGCTGGCCAATCAGCATTTCCTGAGCGAGCATTTCGCGGAACTGCAGACGGCCATAGCCCAGTTGGCGAATGACCTGGTCGAAACGCTCGGGGCTGAACTTGCCGTCCGCCTGGAACTCGGGCGTTTGCAGGATCACCTGATCCAGCGCGGCTTCGGAGAAGGAGAACTTGGCGTCGCGGGCGCCCTGAAGCAGCAGTTGCCGTTCGATCAAGCCCTTGAGCGCAGCTTCGCGCAGCATCTTGTCGTCAAGCAGGGAGGCGTCGAAGTCCTTGCCCAGTCGTTGCATCAGTTGCCGACGTTGCGTGTCGACAGCCTGGCTCAGCTCGTTCTGGCTGATGGTGTCACCGTTGACCTTGGCAGCATCCTTGTTGTGGTTGACGGCCTGGAAGATGGCGTCAAAGCCGGTCAGCGCCATCAGCACCACGATGACACCGATGATGGTCTTGGCAATCCAACCTTGTGAATTGTCCCTGATATTCTGCAGCATGCGTCCCCCAGAAACGGCTGTGTCAAAAGCACAACCGCGGAGCGTGGGTAGAGTCCTGATAGAAGAAAGGCGCATCCGGGGATGCGCCTTCTCGTAACGCGCGAAGCAGGCGAATTGTTGATCGCTCGTGCTTCACAAGCGGGCTGGCCGCGAGGGCCATTCCAGCCAGGCGAAAGCCTGAAAAGAACGCCTTAGTTGACGGCTTCTTTCAGCGCCTTGCCGGCCTTGAAGCCAGGCTTCTTGGCAGCAGGGATTTCCAGAGTCTTACCGGTTTGCGGGTTGCGGCCGGTACGAGCAGGACGATCGGTTACCGAGAAGGTACCGAAACCTACCAGAACCACCGAGTCACCTTCCTTCAGGGCGCCAGTGACAGATTCGATGACTGCATCCAGCGCACGGCCGGCAACAGCTTTCGGGATATCAGCAGATGCAGCGATAGCGTCAATCAGTTCCGACTTGTTCACTCTAAGTCCCCTTATATCTCTATTGAGTTTGTTTCTAACTATGTAATGGAAAAGCTTAAACAACTGCCGAGCGGCCTGTGACACTTAAGTGCCTTTTACGACAAGGACCTTGAAAACGGTCAGCGAGGCCACCCCGCTAAATACTTACTAATGTGTGCTGATTCGTTCCTTGGAATCACTGTCGCGTTTTTCATCCTTGGCGACAATCTCAGGAGCCACATCCGGCAAGGGCTCCGGGGCGTATTGCAGCGCAATTTGGAGGACTTCGTCAATCCATTTGACAGGTTTAATCTGAAGATCCTGCTTAATATTGTCAGGAATTTCTTTCAGATCACGCACGTTCTCTTCTGGAATGATGACTGTCTTGATTCCACCGCGGTGAGCAGCGAGCAATTTCTCCTTCAAGCCGCCGATCGCCAGCACCTGACCACGCAGCGTAATTTCACCTGTCATGGCGACATCAGCGCGCACCGGAATCTGAGTCAGCGCGGAAACCAGGGCCGTGCACATGCCGACACCGGCACTCGGACCATCTTTCGGCGTCGCACCTTCAGGCATATGGATATGGGTATCGCGCTTCTCGTGGAAGTCCGCGGGAATCCCGAGACTCTTCGCCCGGCTGCGAACCACGGTTTGCGCCGCGGTGATGGACTCGACCATCACGTCACCCAGCGAACCGGTCTTGATCAACTGACCCTTGCCCGGTACCACGGCAGCTTCGATAGTCAGCAACTCGCCGCCCACCTGGGTCCAGGCCAGCCCGGTGACCTGCCCTACCTGATCCTGCTGCTCGGCAAGGCCGTAACGGAACTTGCGCACACCCAGGAAGTGCTCCAGGCGGTCACTACCGACCTTGACCCCAACCTGTTTCTGCCCAGCGTGCTCCTTGACCACCTTGCGGCAGATCTTGGCAATCTGGCGCTCCAGGCCACGCACACCGGCTTCACGGGTGTAGTAGCGAACGATGTCGCGGATCGCCGCCACGTCGACTTCCAGCTCGGCCTTCTTCAGACCGTTGGCCTTGATCTGCTTCGGCAGCAGGTACTTGACCGCGATGTTGATCTTCTCGTCTTCGGTGTAGCCCGGCAGACGGATCACTTCCATCCGGTCAAGCAGCGCCGGCGGGATGTTCATCGAGTTGGACGTGCACAGGAACATCACATCGGAAAGGTCGTAGTCGACTTCCAGATAGTGGTCGTTGAAGTTGTGGTTCTGCTCGGGATCGAGCACTTCCAGCAAGGCGGAGGCCGGATCGCCACGCATGTCGCTGCCCATCTTGTCGATTTCATCGAGCAGGAACAACGGGTTGCGCACGCCAACCTTGGTCATCTTCTGGATCAGGCGGCCTGGCATCGAACCGATATAGGTGCGACGGTGACCACGAATCTCAGCCTCGTCACGCACGCCACCCAGGGCCATGCGCACGAACTTGCGGTTGGTGGCGCTGGCAATGGACTCAGCCAGCGATGTCTTGCCGACACCGGGCGGACCCACCAGGCACAGCACAGGCCCGCGAATTTTCTTCACGCGCTTCTGCACGGCGAGGTACTCAAGGATGCGCTCCTTGACCTCATCCAACCCGTAGTGGTCGGCATCAAGAATTTCTTCGGCCTTGGCCAGATCAAGACGGACCTTGCTCTGGGCCTTCCACGGCACTTGCACCAGCCAGTCGAGGTACGAACGCACCACGGTAGCCTCAGCCGACATCGGCGACATCTGCTTGAGCTTGTTCAGCTCGGCCTGAGCCTTGGTGTACGCGTCTTTCGGCAGGCCTGCAGCCTCAAGGCGCTTCTTCAGCTCCTCGATTTCATTGTGGCCTTCGTCGCCATCACCCAGCTCTTTCTGAATGGCCTTCATCTGCTCATTCAGGTAGTACTCGCGCTGGCTGCGCTCCATCTGTTTCTTGACGCGGCCACGGATGCGCTTCTCGACCTGAAGCAGATCGATCTCGGCATCCAGCAACGCGAGCACATGCTCAACGCGGGCGGCCAGATCGATGATTTCGAGAATTTCCTGCTTCTGCTCGATCTTAAGCGCCATGTGGGCGGCCATGGTATCGACCAGGCGGCCCGGCTCATCGATGCTGTTGAGCGACGACAGTACTTCAGCCGGGACTTTCTTGCCCAACTGCACATATTGTTCGAACTGGGAAAGCAGACTGCGGACGAAAACTTCGGACTCGCGATCAGCCGCATCGACCTCATCGATCAGGGCGACATCAGCGCGGATATGACCGTCTACCTCGACAAAGCGCTCGACTGAACCACGCTGCTCGCCTTCTACCAGCACCTTGACGGTGCCATCAGGCAGTTTCAGCAACTGGAGGACGGTAGCGATGGTGCCGACGCGATACAGGGCGTCTTCACCCGGATCATCATCGGCGGGATTTTTCTGAGCCAGCAAAAGGATTTGCTTCTCACCTGTCATCGCGGCCTCAAGGGCCTCGATCGACTTTTCACGTCCCACGAACAGCGGGATGACCATGTGCGGGTAAACAACGACATCGCGCAATGGCAAAAGAGGCAAGTCGAGGGTTGTCTTCATGATTTCGCCTCTACAGCGGCCATGTGGCCGTAATCCGATGGAAATTTGAGCTTGGGGTTAATGTGGGGGCAGCCCCGGAAAAAAACAAGCTCTGCAACAGGAAAAGCAAAGGGGCCCGTAGGCCCCTTGCATGTTTCGCTGCGTTGCCGGACTCAGGCGTCTGGCGCGGCTTTGGCTTGCGGCTCGCTGTTCTCGTAAATCAGCAGCGGCTGCGAAGTACCCTCGATGACGCTCTCATCGATAACCACCTTGCTGACATCCTTCTGCGAAGGAATCTCGTACATGGTGTCGAGCAGAATGCCTTCCAGGATCGAGCGCAGGCCACGAGCACCGGTCTTGCGCTCCAGTGCCTTGCGGGCAACCGACTTGAGCGCGTCGCTGCGGAACTCGAGGTCCACACCTTCCATCTCGAACAACTTGCCATATTGCTTGGTCAAGGCGTTCTTCGGCTCGGTCAGAATCTGCATCAATGCGGCTTCATCCAGCTCATCAAGCGTTGCCAGAACCGGCAGACGACCAACGAACTCGGGAATCAGACCGAACTTGACCAGATCGTCCGGCTCAACTTCACGCAGCGACTCGCCAACTTTCTTGCCCTCTTCCTTGCTGCGGACTTCAGCACCAAAGCCGATACCGCCGCGAGTGGAGCGCTGCTGGATGACCTTCTCCAGACCGGAGAATGCACCACCACAGATGAACAGGATGTTGCGCGTGTCGACCTGCAGGAATTCCTGCTGCGGATGCTTGCGGCCACCTTGTGGTGGAACCGAAGCAACGGTGCCTTCGATCAGCTTGAGCAAGGCCTGCTGCACGCCTTCACCCGAAACATCACGAGTAATCGACGGGTTATCGGACTTGCGCGAAATCTTGTCGATTTCATCGATATAGACAATGCCCATCTGGGCTTTCTCTACGTCGTAATCACACTTCTGCAGCAACTTCTGAATGATGTTCTCAACGTCTTCGCCCACATAACCTGCTTCGGTCAGCGTGGTAGCGTCAGCGATGGTGAAGGGTACATTCAGCAGACGAGCGAGGGTTTCAGCGAGCAAGGTCTTGCCCGAACCCGTTGGGCCGATGAGCAGGATGTTACTCTTGCCCAGTTCAACCTCATCGCCCTTTTTGTCACGTTGATTCAGGCGCTTGTAGTGGTTGTACACCGCTACAGCCAGAACCTTTTTCGCACGCTCCTGACCAATGACGTACTGGTCCAGGATGCCGCTGATTTCTTTCGGCGAAGGCAATTTATGCGCACTGCTTTCGGCCTGGGCTTCCTGCACCTCCTCACGGATGATGTCATTGCACAGGTCGACGCACTCGTCGCAGATAAATACCGAGGGGCCGGCAATCAACTTGCGCACTTCATGCTGGCTTTTGCCGCAGAAGGAGCAATAGAGCAATTTGCCGTTGTCCTCGCCGTTACGGGTGTCAGTCATTCGATCGATCCAATCCGGTAGGCTTGCAACACAAGATGAAGGCAATTGCGGGCTTTTTCAAGTCCGCAGGTAGGCGCTTTCCGCGCCTACCTGCTCTGGGACCCGGGATCAGGACACCAGTTGCCGCTTGTCGTAGACCGAGTCGATCAGGCCGTACTCGGCTGCGCGCGAGGCGCTCATGAAGTTGTCGCGCTCGGTATCACGCTTGATGGTTTCCAGCTCCTGACCCGTGTGATGAGCCAGCAGCTCATTCAGGCGCGCCTTGATGCTGAGAATTTCCTGGGCGTGGATCTCGATATCGGTCGCCTGACCCTGGAAGCCACCCAGCGGCTGGTGAATCATCACCCGCGAGTTTGGCAGGCAGTGGCGCTTGCCAGCGGCACCGGCCGCCAACAGGAAGGCGCCCATGCTGCAGGCCTGGCCAATGCAGATAGTCGAGACGTCCGGCTTGATGAACTGCATGGTGTCGTAGATCGACATACCGGCAGTCACCGACCCGCCTGGGGAGTTGATGTAGAGATGGATATCCTTGTCCGGGTTTTCCGCTTCAAGGAACAGCAGTTGCGCCACTACCAGGTTGGCCATGTAGTCCTCTACAGGACCCACCAGGAAGATCACACGCTCCTTCAACAGGCGCGAGTAAATGTCATAGGCGCGTTCGCCACGGGCGGACTGCTCGATAACCATCGGGACCAGGCCGCCTGCGGCCTGGATGTCAGAGCTCTGCTGAATATAAGAATTGCGGGACATGTCCTGCACTCACTCCCAAATAGTCGTGGCTTGAATACGCACAAGCCAGCGCGAAGGCTGGCTTGTGGGGTTTTCCTACGAAGGAGGAAATCACTCAGCGTCGGCAGGTGCCTGTGCTGGCTTGACGGCCTCTTCGTACGAGACCGATTTGTCGGTCACAGTCGCTTTCTGCAGGACAGTATCTACAACTTGTTCTTCCAGCACAACCGAACGAACTTCGTTCAGTTGCTGGTCGTTCTTGTAGTACCAAGCCACGACCTGCTCAGGCTCCTGGTAGGCCGAAGCCATTTCCTGGATCAGCTCGCGAACGCGATCTTCGTCCGGCTTCAGCTCGTTCTGCTTGACCACTTCAGCGACGATCAGGCCCAGCACGACGCGGCGCTTGGCTTGCTCTTCGAACAGCTCGGCCGGCAGTTGCTCAGGTTTGATGTTGCCACCGAACTGCTGTACGGCTTGAACGCGCAGGCGATTCACTTCGTTTTCCAGCAGGGCTTTCGGCACTTCAACCGGGTTGGCAGCCAGCAGGCCGTCCATTACCTGGTTCTTGACCTTGGTCTTGATGGCCTGACGCAGTTCACGCTCCATGTTCTTGCGAACTTCGGTGCGGAAACCTTCCAGACCGGTTTCCTTGATACCGAACTGGGCGAAGAACTCTTCGGTCAGCTCAGGCAGCTTCGGCTCGGAAACGCTGTTGACGGTAACGGTGAACTCGGCGGTTTTGCCAGCCAGGTCCAGGTTCTGATAGTCCTCAGGGAAGGTCAGGTTGAGCACACGCTCTTCACCAGCCTTGGCGCCAACCAGACCTTCTTCGAAGCCCGGGATCATGCGGCCGGAACCCAGAACCAGCTGGGTACCCTGGGCCGAACCACCAGCGAAGGCTTCGCCGTCGATCTTGCCGACGAAATCGATGTTCAGCTGGTCTTCGTTCTGGGCAGCGCGCTCGGCCACTTCAAAACGGGTGTTCTGCTTGCGCAGCACTTCCAGCATGTTGTCCAGGTCGGCGTCGGTCACGTCGGCGCTCAGGCGCTCGACAGCGATCGAGTCGAAACCGGCAACGGTGAACTCAGGGAAGACTTCGAAAGTGGCGACGTATTCCAGGTCCTTGCCTTTTTCGAAGACTTTCGGCTCGACGGCAGGGGCGCCAGCCGGGTTCAGCTTCTGCTCGACAACAGCTTCATAGAAGGTGGCCTGGATCAGGTCGCCCAGGGCTTCCTGACGGGCTGCATCTTCGTAGCGCTGACGGATCACGCTCATTGGCACCTTGCCAGGACGGAAACCTGGGACCTTGGCGCGACGGGCAGTCTGTTGCAGACGCTTGTTGACTTCGGTCTCGATGCGCTCGGCTGGAACGCCGATGGTCATGCGGCGCTCGAGAGCGGAAGTATTTTCAACAGAAACTTGCATGGATATTCCTCGTTGCACAGACGTTAGCCGGCGAAACCCGACTCCAGAATCAAGGGCAAGCATTCTAGTAGCTCACACACCAGAAGTCACCCTGTTCGACCCGGAGGCGAATAGCGCCGGCTCTCATGATTTTCGACAATGGCCGGACAGCGGCGGAACAGACCTGCAACGCCCGCGAAACAGGGATTTTCTACCCCGCTCGCGAGCCCTGTGCGGATCTGCGTCAACTCTCCGGCGAAACAATTCAACGCATCAGGAAACAGGACCATCGATCTCGTTGAAATCGCAGTACTCTTCCCAGCTCATACCCAACGCCTCGGCCACTTCGCGATGAACTTCCAGGCGCATGACCTGAAGCTCTTCTGGCGACTCGGCGACAAGACGTAGAGTCAGCTCCCAGGGCTCGATACCCTGCTCTTGGGCCTCATCTTCAAATGCCCACTGAATCTGTTGTTGCTGCTCGGACTCGCTCAGCGCGGCAATCTCCGCCAGCAACTGTGGATTGGCTTGAGTGAAGCGCTCCAGCGCAACAGCCTGCCGGGACTCTTTCGCAATCATCTTTCCATCCGCCCGCCGACTCACCGGCATTTTGTCAACCGGCTGAAATCTATCAGCTTTTGTTCAGGTCTTGCTAGTCATGGGACCCAGCAGGGACTGCAACAAACAGCAGTAATAAAGGAAGCGAAGGACGGAAAAAGAAAAAGGCCGCTCAAGGCGGCCTTTTTTGAAGTTTCGCGGCATTCAGCGGAAGGCGGCGAAACTTAAGATGGTGCGGACGAAGAGACTCGAACTCATCAACTAATAGCAGCATCGCTTGAGGGCCGCGATCCTAGGGGCTTGCAGGAGGTCCGCGCAAGCATTTTTGTTCCCAGGTTGTTCCCAGTCTATGCATGGGCGTCACTGCTCGGGCGCCCTGTTGGTGGGAAATCGCCGTTTCATGTTGACCCATCAAAAAAAGGTAATTTTGGTAATTTGTTTTTCAAAATGCTCTGGAGGCCACGTAAATCAAGGGCTCCAGCGATTTTGAAAAAGGTAATTTTTAGGTAATTGAAAGGTAATTGGATTACCTCTAAAGAGGGTTGGAAGGACGAAAAATAAAATCCTTTAAAATCAGTCTCTTATGAAAAAATTACCTTTCCCCTTACCTCAAATTACCTTTTGAGGTAATCGCTGGAAGCCTTACGGTTCAAGGGCTGGAGCACTGGTTGGCACCCCACCTAACCAAAATTACCTTTTTTGGAAGGCCGACCTGAAAAGCACAGACAGAGGAGCTCTCCTCAGCGCAGTAAATGCCACCAGTGCAGGGATTCGCAGGGATGTTGCCCACCGTATTCCCCACGAACGCCCATAGCCTGCATGACCTCTGCCGGAGCGCAGGGGTGCCGAAATTCCCACACGTTTAGCCCGCAGGCGTGGCGGGGGGACGATTGCGCGCGCCGGCTCCAGGTACTGGTGAACACCGCGTTCGTCGATCAGGCGAGCGAGCAGGCACAATCACTGATACTGTTCATATATACAGCATTAAGGGAGCACGGTAGTGCTGATCGATGACACAGGATTCGAGCTGGGGATGCCTACCCTCGAGGAAATGATCCGGCACCAGGTCGTGCTACTGAAGCACGAGCGCGAGGACGTCTGGCTACGCCTGGCCAAAGCCAACGAAGACATCCAGCGACTGATTGAGATCAACGAAGGGCTCAACCGTCAGGTCATTGATCTGCGGCGGCAAATGAGCGAAAGAGGTGTGGCCGAAGTGAAGAAGGATGTCCGGGGGTTGCACTCAGGTCATGTGCCGACCTGGGGCATGAGGCTACCGAGTACCGAGGAAGTGCTGGCCGAGATCGCTGCCCGTGACGGGAAGCCCGTCAAGGCCCCGTAATTGCTGGGCAAAGGCCATGAAACCTGTGGCTTGAATGCCCTCTAAATGCTAGTATTTACTGGGGTTTTACATACTCAAAATCGATCCTTTTTTCCTCCGCCAAGACACAAAAAAACCGTCACATAGACGGCTTTTTGCAATGCGTGCTCTTCATGATTTGGGCGGTAACTCGAATGGCCGGAACCTCACGACCTCCTCGCCCAACCATTCGTTGATCTGCTGCAGGCGGGCCTGCTCCGGCTCCAGCTCGTTGACGGACCAAACCTCTGCAGCCTCGCGCACCGAGCCGAACCCGCCCGCGTTCTGCGGCACAACCCCCATCAGTTGCGGCGGGATCCGCAGCATCGCCAACTGGTCGTCGCGGCTGATGTTCTTGATCGCACCGAAGTCGTCCTTCGCGGCCACCTCACTGATCGGGATGAGCTGGATTCCGTCCTTCTTGCCGTTCGGCGCGTACATGAACAGGTTGCGGAAGTTACCTGGGCCCTTGCTGTTCTTCATGGCCTTGCGCAAGTCGTCGACGAAATCCTCGTTCTGCGCCGCATCCGTCATGTAGAGGATGAACCCCGCGTGACTCCCGTTTTGGTAGTACTTGCGGCGGAATAGCGTTGCCGACTCGTTCAGCAGTGCGGCCTGCAGGGCCGGTAGCCACTCCGGCAACCCGTAAACCTCTTGATTGATGTCCGCTACCCGCAAGTGGCAAATACTGCCTGGGCGAAATTCATGCTCATCGCGCCACCCACGCACCTGGAAGTACGTCTCCAGGTCAGTCCCTCGGCGCATGTACTTCGCCAAGCAGGGCTTGAGGCCCAGGGCCTGTCGGAGCATGTTGTCGCGCTTCTCCAGGTACAGGTTCCCAGACCAGCCAAGGTCCATGACGATCTGCTCGAAGGCCTCTCGGCTAAGCAGCCGGTGGGGAATGAACGTCCTGGCCAAGGCGTTGCGCTTGAAAATCAAGCCGGACTGCAGGTAGACGCTGGCCTTCGATGATCTGGCCAGGCCATCCAATGAAACCGGTGGCTCGTACCAGCGCCCATTGCTGTAACACTCCAGGTAATCCAGGATCTCGCGCCCGTCCAGGACTGGCGTCGGATCCCCGAAGGTAAAGGCCTCCGCCCGACTGGCCGAGCCCACCAGTTGCTGCCCGTTACTCGCCGGCAACGTGCCGGCCTGCTCAATCGCGCCCATTCAATAGATCTCCATGATGCCGGTGTTGACCACGGTCTGGCCCTCCAGCGGCTCGTTGTGCAATGCGTGAAAGAGTGCCCAGGCCAGGTCAGCATGGCCGGTTTCTTCGTTCCGGCCTGCGGTGTAGGTGAACTGCCGACCGCTGGGTGTAATGGTCTTGCGGATGGCCATCAACGACTGCGCGACATCCGTCCAGCCGGCATCGAACTCCAGGCGCCCCTTGCTGATGACGTCCCAAGCCTTCATCACCAGGCGGGTCTTGACCTCGGGGCTGTATGAGAACGTCCGCAGCGCCGGGAAGAACTGGCGCACCAGGTGGGCGACGCCGCTGCCCATGCCCGTGTTATCGATGCCGATGTACGTCACGTTGTAGCGCCGGGTGACCTGCCGGATCGTCTCTGCCTGAGCGTTGAAGTCCATCCCGCGGAACTGGTGCCGTTCCAAGAGGAAGAACTTCCCGCCTGGTACCAGCGGCGGAGCCAATACGACCAAGGCCGAAGAGTCGCCGGTTTCCGCCGGGTCATAGCCAATCCAGACAGGGCGCTCGCCGAATGGCCGCGCCGCGAACGGGCTGTAGCCCGGCCAGTCCCAGCTTTCGACCATGCACGGCTGCAGCATCGCAAGCGGAAAAATACTCGCTCCGTCGTCGACGAACTGGCACATCAGGAGGTTCTGGAATGAGGCCGGGTCGTATTCGATCTTCAACTCATCCAGGTCGAAGAGGTCGCACCCTCTGGACTCGGCGTCCATGATCGTGACGATCTGCCGCCAGATCCGGTCCTTGCACAGGTGCCCCTGCTGCAGAGCCTCGTGGCTCACGTCTATCTGAATATGCTGGGCCGTGGGTTTGCCCTTATTCAACCGCTCCCCTGTCCACCAGGTGTATGCCTGGTGGGCCATGCTGCTAGGGGTCGAGAAGTAGGTCCTCCTCCAGCGCTTCTGCAGGGCCATAGCCGAGGCGACCTTGTTGATCTCCTTGAAACCGTGGACCCAGAAAAACTCGTCGAAGTAGAAGTTACCGGTCCGGCCCTGAGCGGTGCGGAAGTTCGTGCCCAGAAAGTGCAGCTCGGCGTTGTTCCAGAGCACGATCGGGTCACCAGTCAGCTTGATGCCCAGGACCTCGTTCATGAACGACTGCATGTAGGTCTTGAACTGGTGGGCTTGGGCCTTGCTGGCCGAAAGGAATATCTGGTTACGGCCAGTGGTGATCGCGTCGATCAGGGCCTCGCGTGCGAAGTAGTAGGTCGCACCGATCTGCCGGCTCTTGAGGATCATCCGCGTCCGCTGATTGCCGGCGCGGTACCAGTCCATCTGGTAGTCGTAACAGCCATCACGGAAAGCCTCGACGAGCTGCTCGATCTGCTCCTCGTTCAGCTCGTTCCGAACAGCCTGCTTCTTCGGCCCCTCGTTCCGCTTGCTGAGGTTCGGGTTGAGGTCGGTCTCTGTCCCGCCGCTCTGGAAACGCTGTATGCGCGCCTGCCGCTCCAACTGGCGATGGAGCAGGTCGATCTCCTTGAAATCGCCGCCGGTCTTGCCCTCCTTGAGGATCAACTGCACCAGGCGCGCCTCAAGGGCACCGCCGATTCGCTCGACGTTATCCGCCCGGTCCCACTCATCGCGGGTCTTCCAACTGTGGACGGTTTTCTCTTTCTCGCCCAAATAATCGGCGATATCGGTGATACGCCAGCCGGTCCAGTAGAGGAATTTGGCTTGGCGGCGAGAGTCGGTCGTGGGCTGGGCGAGAGTATTCATGGCGCCGATGCTGCCGCTCACGCGCGCGTTGCCCCACTGGCGCCCCCTGTAGCGCGCCCTCCTACAACTCCACCGCGTTGCCCTCTAAAGCCCCGCTGCCGACCATGAGCCCCATCGCAAGGCACAACGCCACCGCATTGAGGACAGCCCGCATGGCCGCAAGCACCGCCCCTACCAAGAAACTCCGCTCCAAGTTCTTCCGCGTAGCCCTGGAAGGTTCGACCACTGACGGCCGCGTCATCGAGCGTGACTGGATCACGCAGATCGTGGACTCCTACGATCGGAATCTGTTCGGTGCCCGCATCAACTGCGAGCACATCAAAAGCCTCCTGCCGGACTCGCCTTTCGGCGCCTACGGAGACGTGATCGCGGTCAAGGCCGAGGACTTCACGATTGGCGGCAAGACCAAGCTCGCGCTGCTTGCGCAAATCGAGCCCAACGAGGCCCTGATCGAGCTGAACAAGAAGAAACAGAAGATCTACTCGTCGATCGAAGTCGACCCCGAGTTTGCCGACACCGGCGGTGCCTACCTGAGAGGCCTGGCCATCACCGACAACCCGGCCAGCCTTGGCACCGAAGCGTTGGAGTTCAGCGCTAAACACGGGACCTTCGCCAACCGGAAAAGCAGTGAAAACACCCTGTTCACTGCTGCCGAAGAGGTAGTACTGGAATTCGAAGAGGTTGCTGACAGCGCCGGCATGTTCGCTGGATTACGCGAAAAAGTTAGCGGCCTCCTCAACAAGAGCAAGGAGAAAGAAGGCAAGGATGCCGCTAGCTTCACCGCCCTGGGCGAGCTGATCGAACAGATCGCTACCCACGGTGCTGAACAGGCTGAAGCGTTCGCCGCCGAGCAAAAAGCCCGCGAGGACCTGCAGGCCAAGCACGACAAGCTGTCCACCGACTTCAACGAGCTGGTCGAGCGCCTGGGCAAAACCGCAGACCACACCCAACAACAGCGCCCGCCCATGGCTGGCGGTGACGGCAAGGTCGTCGCCGAATTCTGATCCCCAGCCTCAACCACGCACCCAGTTCGGAGAAACACCATGCAGAAAGCCACCCGGATCGCCTTCAACGGCTACCTGACCCAGCAAGCCAAGATCAACGACGTCACCTCGGCGACCGAGACGTTCACCGTTGCGCCTACCCCCGTGCAGAAGCTCGAAAAGGCTATCCAGGAGTCCAGCGGGTTCCTGAAGAAGATCAACATCATTCCGGTCGACGAGGCCGAGGGCGAAGCCATCCTGCTCGGCGTCAATGGTCCAACGGCCAGCCGAACCGCGACCGGCCCAGGCAAACGCCGACAGCCACGCGATGTCAGCGCGATGAGCAAGGACACCTACGCCTGCAAAAAGACCAACTTCGACACCTCGCTGTCTTACCAGAAGCTCGATACCTGGGCGAAGTTCCCTGAGTTCCAGACCATCCTGTCCGGCTCGATCGCTGAGCGTCAGGGCCTGGACCGGATCATGATCGGCTTCAACGGCACCAGCGCAGCCGCCGATACTGATCTCGATGCCAACCCCATGCTTGAAGACGTGAACATCGGCTGGCTGCAGAAGATGCGCGACAAAGCGCCTGATCGTGTGATCGACGAAGGCGCTACTGCCGGCAAGGTCAAGTTGGGCGCTACTGGCGACTACAAGACCCTCGACGCCCTGGTGTTCGATGCCATCCAACTGCTCGACCCTTGGCACCGCAAGCGTCCTGACCTGGTCGTTATCGTCGACCCGGCATTGCTGCACGCGAAGCAACTGAAAGCACTGGAGAACGGCGCGGCATCCAACCAGGAAGCCAATGCAGCGGACGAGATCATCACCAAGACCCGCGTTGGTGGCCTTCCAATCGAAAACGACGCGCCGTTCTTCATCGAAGGCGGCGTCTGGGTTGGTCCGTTGAAGGTTCTGTCCATCTACTACCAGGCCGACAAACGTCGTCGCCACATCCGCGACGAACCGGACGCCGACCAGGTCGCCGACTACCAGTCTTCCAACGAGGCCTATGTCATCGAAGACTTCGGCGCCTGCGCCTTGGTCGAGAACATCGAGAAGGTGTGAAGCCATGACCCTGACCCTCGCTCAACGTACCCAATTGCGTAAGCGTGCTGCCAAGGAAGCGGCGCGTACTGCCCCTGCGGCCCTGATGGACGGGCTTACCCAGTACGAGCTGATGCTCGCGAAGCTCCAGCAGGACGGGCTGCGTTTGCGGCAAGTGCAGTCCCTGCAGCACAAAGCCCTGGTGAAAGCCGAGCTGATTGGCGAGTACAAGCCCTACGTCGAGGGCGTTCTCGCGGAAGGCCGTGGCGCCCAGGATGACGTGCTCATGACGGTCATGGTCTGGCGGCTGGATGCCGGTGCTTATACCGAAGCACTGGATATCGCCAAGTACGCGCTTGAGCACGGTCTCAAGATGACCGACAAATTCACCCGCACCACGGGCTGCGCAGTCGCAGAAGTCGTCGCGGACGCGGCTCTCAAAGAGTTCAAGGCAGGCGAGTCATTCCCGATTGAAGTGCTGGCCCGCACGGCGGCACTCACCGATAACCAGGACATGCCAGACGAGGTCCGAGCGAAGCTGAAGCTGGCCCTGGGCAAGGCGAAGCTCCGTGACCTGGACCTTTCCAATCCGGGGCAGCCAGGCCAGATCCAGGAAGGTATCGACTTCCTGAAAAGCGCCATCGGCCTGAACAGCCACTGCGGTGGCAAGAAGGATCTGGAGGCCGCCGAACGCCTCCTGAAGAAAATCGCCGGCACCGCCGGCTAACCGAGCGTCCCACGCACCCGGCGGCTCGGGACGGATCAGCGGCCATCAGGCTCACCTGTGAAGTCCCGACCACCGCCGATCTATTCCAGAGCACGCCATCATGAGCGGATTCATTGCCGGCGCCCCGGTGCCCAGCGGCCACATCAACACCGACACTTTCTGGCCCTCGATCGATATCGAAAAGCTGCGCAAATCCCTGCGCATCGACTCCAGCGTCACCCCCGCCAGGCTCGAAACCGCAATCATCGCCGCGGCCATCAGTGTCAACGACGAGTTGGACGCATGGCTGCAAGCCAAACGGGCCGAGGGCTTCGTCGCCCTGACCGAGGTCCCCAGCCCGCCGGTCGGCGATGTCACCAAACACGTCTACCTGTACCTGCGCGCGATCGAGGCTGCCACCGGTGCCGAGGTGTGCGAGCGATACCGCGGCTACGACACCACCGGCAGCGGCAGCAAGAACGCCGAAGACACCGCGCCAACCATCGACGACTACCGCCGCGACCAGCGCTGGGCGATCCGCGACTTCCTCGGCAAGTCGCGTACCACTGTCGAGCTGCTGTGATGACAACCCAACTGCGCACTATCCAGAACGACACCGTTGATGCCCTCTGCTGGCGTCACTACGGCCGCACGGCCGGCGTCGTCGAGGCGGTGCTCCACGCCAATCCAGGACTGGCAGATTACGGCCCGCAACTGCCCACCGGCCTGCTCGTCACCCTCCCCGACCTCCAAACCCCAGCCCCGACCAGGGCGATGGTGAACCTATGGGACTGACCACCAAGAAAAGGACTCTGCATCATGGCTGACCCGACTTCCGGAACAATCACCGGCCTGCTGATGGGCCTGGGCCTGGCCACCGCCGTGCCCCTGATCGATGGCGGCGCTCTGTTCGGCGCTGTCCTCGGCGCCTGGCTGGTGACCAGCACCAAGCGCGACCTCAAGGTCTGGCAGCGGTTGGGCTCGCTCACCCTGTCGGTCGGAGTCGGCTACCTCTTTGCCCCCGTGGCTCTGGCCTTCGCCCCGTTCATCACCTCCGGAGGCGCCGCTTTCGCCAGCGCTCTGGTCGTGATCCCGATCAGCATCAAGTGCATGGTCTGGGTCGAGCAGGCCGACCTGTTCGAGATCGTTCGCCGCATCCGTGGAGGAAGCTGACATGTCGATCATCACCACTGCCGTGCCGCTCATTACCGCCGCTGCGTACCTGCTCGGCGCCTTGCGCCTGGTCTGCTACAACCGCGGCGAAGCCCGGTACCGTCTGGGCATTTCGTTGCTGGCCAGCCTGTTCGGCGCCGCCCTGTGCCTTAACGGCCTGGATTTGCTGCTGTACCGGCCGCCCGTCAGCTTCTGGCAGACCGTGACCGCCGTGCTGCTCTGCATCCTGATCTGTCGATCTCGCGGCAACGTCGCCGCCCTGCTGAGGCCCAGCGTATGACAACTCTCCAACACGGCGATCGCTCGCAGGCCGTCCGCGACCTGCAGCGCAAGCTCAACGATCTGGGCGCCAAGCTGGTGGCCGATGGCGTCTACGGCGCCGGGACCGAGGCTGCCGTCCGGGCCTACCAGCTCCGGATCGGTCTGGTAGCAGATGGCATCGCCGGGCCGAAGACTCTTGCCGCCCTGCAGGGCGCCGACTGCCGGTTGCTGCTGCAGAACGCCGACCTGGTCAGAGCCGCCACTCGTCTCCGCGTGCCAGTAGCTGCGGTGTACGCGCTGAACGAAGTCGAATCCAAGGGCCGCGGCTTCCTGGACAACGGCAAGCCGGTGATCCTTTACGAACGGCACATCATGTACCGGCAACTGCAGGTAGCCCGGACCGACGTCGACGTGCTCCAGCTCCAGCAGCGCGCCGCTGAACTGGCCGCGAAATATCCGGCCCTGGTTAACCCGTCACCCGGTGGGTACATCGGAGGTACCGCCGAGCACCAGCGCCTGACCAGTGCCCGCCAGCTCGATGACACCGCGGCCCTGGAGTCCGCCTCTTGGGGCGCATTCCAGATCATGGGGTTCTGGTGGCAACGCCTGGGCTACACCAGCGTGCAGGACTTCGTCGCGGGAATGTCGCGCAGCGAGTCCGAACACCTAGAGGCCTTCGTCCGATTCATCGAGACCGATCCGGCGCTGCACAAGGCACTCAAGGCCCTGAAATGGGCAACGGTGGCCAGTCTCTACAACGGTCCGGACTACAAACGAAACCTCTACGACGTGAAGCTGCAGCGTGCGTTCGAACGGCACCAAGATTGCGCCTGCGAGGTTGCAGCGTGATCGACATCCGCACCGGCGTCCTGGCCGGTGCCCTCCTGCTCTCTGCCGGCCTTTGGTCCTGGGGCCAGCACCAACGCCTCGACACCGCCGAGGAAAACGCGAAGCGCCTGCAGGACCAGGTCGACACCGCCCAGGGCGAAGCGCGCCAGAACCTGGCCACCGCCACCGAACTGAAACAGACCCTGAACCGCGAACGCGAAACCCAAGCCCAGCAACTCCAGCTCCTGGGCGAGCTTCGCCTTGGCCTGGCCGATCGCCGGCGACAGATCGAGGACCTCAAGCGTGAAAACGACCAACTCCGTAACTGGGCTGACCAGCCTCTGCCTGACGCTGCTCGCCGGCTGCGCGAGCGCCCCGCCCTCACCGGCGCCGACGCTTATCGTGACTGGCTGTCCCGCAGTGGTGCCGTGCGTGCTGCCGGCGACGGCGCCGGCGAACAACGGCAACCTGCTCAGTGACGAAGACCAGGTCGAACAGGCGTGGGCCGAATGTGCCGCCCAGGTCGACCTCATCTATAAGCACCAGGTGAACACCGATGAACAAGCCCGATAGCCTACGCGCCCACCTGCTCGCCGCCGTTCCGGATCTCGCACGCAACCCTGATCGACTGCTGGTCTTCATCGACAACGGCAAGGTCCGTTGCACCGCCGCGACGTCCCTGTCATTCGAGTACGAGTACAGCCTGCAGCTCATCCTCACCGACTTCGCTGGCCATCCCGACACGGTCATGCTGCCGATCCTCGGCTGGCTGCGGGTGAACCAGCCCGAGCTGCTGGCCAACCTGGACAAGTCGAAGGAAGGGTTGAAATTCGAGGTCGATATTCTGGACGGCAGCAAAGTGGACATGAGCATCAGCCTGCCGCTGACCGAGCGCGTCGTCGTCAAGCTCAACGACCAGGGCAAATACGACGTCAGCCACCCGGCTGATCGGGGCTACGAGATGTACGAACCACACGGCCCGATCGAGATTTACGCCAACGGTGAGCAGGTAACCACCTACCAGCCGCCGGCGGCGCCCGATGGCATGGCCCTGGCGAGCCCGCACCCGAAGCGGCCACAACATGGCTGACCTTGAATCACTCGACACCTGGATCAATCCTCTCCTGCAGCGCATCGCCGCGCCCGAGCGCGCGAAGCTGGCCAGGTCGATCGCCCAGCAGCTCCGTCGCTCCCAGCAGCAGCGGATCAACGCCCAGCGCAACCCGGACGGCACGCCGTTCGCCCCGCGCAAGCCCTCCAAGCTGCGAGAAAAGCAGGGCCGGGTGAAGCGCAAGGCCAAGATGTTCCAGAAGCTACGCGCCGCCAGCTACATGAAAGCCCGCGGCGACAAGAGCCTCGCCACGGTCGGTTTCACCGGGCGCATTGCGCGTATTGCCCGTGTGCACCAGGACGGCCTGCGCGACCGGGTCGCGCCGCGGGGGCCGACCGCCTTGTACGAGCGCCGCGAAATTCTCGGCCTGACCGACATCGATCATCAGCTCATCCGTGACGCCTTGATCGACCACCTCGCCCTGTAGCCGCGCGCCGTACAACCCCCGCGTGCTGCGCGCGCATGAGCCCGGCGCCACCATCGCGCCATGAACGATCTCCCCACGCTCTCCCGACTGCTGGAAAACATGGTCCGCTTCGGCACTATCGCCGCAGTGCAGCATGTGCCGCCCCGCGTGACCGTCAGTACCGGCGACCTGGTGACCACTTGGCTGCCGTGGGTTGCCGGGCGTGCCGGCCAGGATGTCGACTGGGATCCGCCAACACCTGGTGAACAGGTCCTCCTGATATCCCCGAGTGGTCAGCTCGCAAATGGCGTGGTCTTCACCGGCCTATTCAGTGATGCGATTCCCGCCAATGGCGATCGTGCCGGCCTGCACCGCCGCACCTACCGTGACGGCGCCGTGATCGAGTACGACAGCATCGCTCACCACCTCAACGTCACGCTGCCGGCCGGCGGCACCACCAACCTTGTCAGTACCGGTGGGATCACGATTGAGGGCCCGATCACACACAAGGGCGACTACATCCAGACCGGCAACCAGACCGTGACAGGCAAGGTCACCGTGAGCCAGGACGTGGTCGCCGGCGGCGTCAGCGTCGTGCAGCACAAGCACACCGGTGTGGCGCGCGGTGACGGTACGACAGATGGGCCGCAGCCATGAACCGCAGAAACGGCCGCCCGCTGACGGAGCTGGAGCACATCACCCAGTCCGTCGAGGACATCCTCACCACCCGTCTCGGTACCAGGATCGCCCGCCGCGAGTACGGCAGCCTGCTGCCGGAGCTGATCGATCAGCCACAGAACGCCACAACCAGGATCCGCCTGATCGCCGCCACCGCCATGGCACTTGTGAACTGGGAACCCCGGATCAGCCTGTCGCGTGTGCAGTTCCATCTCTCCGACCTGTCCGGCCGTGCGGAGCTGGAAATCGACGGCGTCCTGGTCGACAGCAACGAGCCATTCAACCTCAGCACTTCCTTGCAACTGGGGGCCAGCACATGACCACCTTCACACCGATCGACTTCAGCCTCCTGCCGGCGCCGGCCGTAGTCGAGCAGATCGACTACGAGGCCATCCTGCAGGAGCGAAAGGCGTACATGATCGGTTTGTGGCCTGCGGACGAACAGGCCGAGATCGCAGGGCGCCTGGAGCTTGAGTCTGAGCCTTTGACCAAACTCCTGCAGGAGAACGCATACCGCGAAACGGTCTGGCGGCAGCGATGCAACGAAGCGGCGCTGGCAACCCTCCTCAGCACAGCGAAAGGCTCGGACCTTGACCAGGTCGCCGCCAACTTCAACGTTCAACGCCTGGTGATTCGAGCTGCTGCGCCGAAGGCCATCCCGCCGATCGCCGAGGAGCTGGAAAGCGACGACAGCCTCCGCGAGCGTGCGCAAATGGCTTTCGAAGGCCTGAGCACCGCCGGCCCCCGCAATGCCTACATCTTTCACGCCCGGAACGCCGACGGTCAGGTTGCCGACGCCTCGGCCGAAAGCCCGTCGCCGGCAGTGGCGGTTGTGACCGTCCAGGCGGCCGCCGGTGACGGCACGGCCACCCAGGCGCTCCTGACCACCGTATTCAAGTACCTGAACGATGAGGACCGCCGCCCGGTCGCTGACCGGCTGACAGTCCAAGGGGCGGAGATAGTGCGGTACCAAGTGAGCGCAAAGCTGTTCCTCAGCACTCCAGGACCTGAGTCCGACCTCATCCTTGCCGCCGCCCGGCAGAGACTGGAATCCTACGTCGGACAGCGCCGACGGCTGGGCATGCAGGTCTCACAGTCAGCGATCCACGCGGCGCTGCACGTTGAAGGCGTACGCAAGGTCGAGCTGCAGGGCTGGCAGGACATCAACGCGACACTCGCCCAGGCGCCGTACTGCACCGGCATCCAACTGGCCGCCGAGGTTGTGCAGTGAGCGCGCCGCTACTGCCAGGCAATGCCACGCAGCTTGAGCGCAACGCAGCTCAGGCTCTGGCCGAAATCCAGCGGGTGCCGATCCCGATCCGCGACCTGATGAATCCCGACCGCTGCCCGCTCGCGCTGCTGCCCTACCTGGCCTGGGCCTTCTCCGTTGATCGCTGGTCAAGCGCCTGGCCAGAGGCGGCGAAGCGCCGGGCCATCCGCGCCGCGTTCTTCATCCACACCAGGAAGGGAACCATCGGCGCGCTGCGGCGCGTGGTCGAGCCGCTCGGCTACCTGATCGATGTTGTGGAGTGGTTCAACATGACGCCCCAGGGCTCGCCGGGCACCTTCGCACTCAAGATCGGCGTCCTGGACACCGGCATCACCGACGAAATGTACGACGAGCTGACATGGCTCATCGACGACGCCAAGCCCCTCACCCGCCATCTGGTCGGCCTGGCCATCACTCTTTCCACCACCGGCTCCCTACGAATCGCCGCGGCGCTGACCGATGGGGAAGAAATTGACGTGTACCCGCCAATCGCGCGGGACATCGTCGTCAACGGCACGTTCGGCCATGCCGGCCGTGATCATCACATCGAAACCCTGGACGTTTACCCATGACTGACCAGAACAGCCAGTTCTTCGCGATCCTGACCGCGATCGGCGAGGCCAAGCAGGCGAACGCCGATGCCCTGGGCGTGCCCTGGACATTCGCCCAGATGGGCGTCGGCGACGCCAACGGCGTCGAACCTCTCCCCGATCGCCTGCAGACCCGCCTGATCAACGAGCGGCGCCGGGCGCCGCTGAACACCGTCAAGGTGGATCCCAGCAACGCCAGCATCATCATCGCCGAACAGGTAATCCCGCCGGACGTCGGTGGCTGGTGGATCCGTGAAATCGGACTATACGACGCTGCCGGCGACCTTGTGGCCGTGGCCAACTGCGCGCCAAGCTTCAAGCCGCTGCTCAGCCAGGGTACCGGCAAGACTCAAGTCGTGCGGCTGAACCTCATCGTCACCAGTACGGCGAACGTGCAGCTCAAGATCGATCCGTCCGTGGTGCTTGCAACGCGAGAGTATGTCGATACCCGAATCGTCGAGGTGCTTCCGGCAACTCGCCCTGCAGGCACATTCACAAAATTGACGATCAATGCGCGCGGGGTCGTGACTTCGGGTGAGAACCCAACAACCCTGGCAGGTTACGGAATTATCGATGCTTTGCGATTAGGGCCGCCCAGTGATCAGCGGCCGACC
>NZ_QKVL01000139.1 GCF_003231275.1 Pseudomonas huaxiensis | reverse complement strand
TTCGATCAACCGATCGCCTTGCTGGCCGAGCGTGGCCCGGACCTGCTGGGCATGATCGTCGGCAGCTTCAAGGCTGGCGCAGGTTATTTGCCGTTGGACCCGGCGCTGCCGAATCCGCGTTTGAGCGGCGTGATCGCGCAGAGCGGTGCGCCGGTGCTGGTGTGCAGCGCCGAGTGCGAAGCGCAAGCGCGTGAGCTGTTGGCCGCGCTGGAAAGCCCGGTGCAATTGCTGGTCTGGGAACAGGTCCAGCAGAGCGCGGTGTCTGTGGATAACCCGGGCCGCTACAGCGCCCCGGATAACCTCGCCTACGTGATCTTCACCTCCGGCTCCACCGGCCTGCCGAAAGGCGTGATGGTCGAGCAGCGCGGCATGCTCAACAACCAGTTGAGCAAGGTGCCTTACCTCAATCTGAGCGACGCCGATGTGATCGCCCAGACCGCGTCGCAAAGCTTCGACATTTCCGTCTGGCAGTTCCTCGCCGCGCCGCTGTTCGGTGCTCGTGTGGATATCGTGCCGAATGACATCGCCCGCGATCCACAGGCGCTGCTGGCCCATGTTCAAGCCCAGGGCATCAGCGTGCTGGAAAGCGTGCCTTCGTTGATTCAGGGCCTGCTGGCCGAAGAGCGCGTGAGCCTGGACGGCCTGCGCTGGATGCTGCCGACCGGCGAAGCCATGCCACCTGAACTGGCGAAGCAATGGCTGCTGCGTTATCCACAGATCGGCCTCGTCAACGCCTACGGCCCGGCCGAATGCTCGGACGACGTGGCGTTCTTCCGCGTCGATCTGGATTCCACGCAAAGCACTTACTTGCCGATCGGCACGCCGACCGACAACAACCTGATCTACCTGCTGGATGGCGCGCTGGAGCTGGTGCCACTGGGCGCCGTCGGTGAACTCTGTGTCGCCGGTACGGGCGTCGGTCGCGGCTATGTCGCCGACCCGCGCCGCACCACCCC
>NZ_QKVL01000138.1 GCF_003231275.1 Pseudomonas huaxiensis | reverse complement strand
CCCGGTCGGCAGCAGCAGCGGCACCGCCCAGTTCACAGCGCCAAATGACGTATACAAGGGCGAGACGCCGATCAGCACCACCATCACCGGTGTGAGCGGCGGCGACTTCGAAAGCCTGGTACCGAATACTGCCCCGGCGGTGACCACCGTCACCGAAAGCACCGACACCACCGGCCTGAGCATCAGCGCCACCGGTACCGTCGCCGAAGGCGGCCAGATCATCTACACCGCCACCCTGACCAACCCGGCCGGCACCGCGACCACCGTCACCCTGTCCAACGGCGCGATCATCGTCATCGCCGCCGGCCAGACCACCAACAGCGTGGCGTTCGCCGCCCCGGCGGACGACGTTTACAAAAGCGCGGGGAACATCAGCGTCACTGTCGACAAAGTCGATGGCGGCAACTTCGAGAACCTGGCGGTCAGTGGTACGCCTGCTGTCACCAGCGTGACCGACACGTTCGACACCAGCACCGTCGTCCTCACCGCCACCCCGAGCGTGACCGAAGGCGGCGTGGTGACCTACACCGCGTCCGTGACGGCGCCGGTTACCGGCACGCCAGTCACCGTCACCCTCGCCAACGGACAGACCATCGTTATTCCGGTCGGCCAGAGCTCGGCCTCGGTTGACTTCAGCGCACCGAACAACGTCACCGTCACCAACCCGGCGCTGACCAACAGCATCACCGGCGTGAGCGGCGGCAACTACGAAAACCTCGTTGCAGGCACCGGCACGACCACCACCACGGTCACCGATGATCCGGCTCGCCTCGACACCACTGGCCTGACCTTGTCCGCGACTGGCTCTGTTCAGGAAGGCGGCAGCATCGTTTACACCGCCAAGCTGACCAACCCGGCTGGCACCGAGATGAAGATCACCTTGAGCAACGGTGAAACCATCACCATCGCCAAGGATGCCACCGAAGGCTCCGTCACCTTCGCTGCACCGAAAGATACTGTTTACGTCGACGCCGGTAGCGTCAGCGTGACTATCACCGGCACCACTGGCGGCGACTTCGAGCAC
>NZ_QKVL01000137.1 GCF_003231275.1 Pseudomonas huaxiensis | reverse complement strand
ATCGGTGGGCGTGCCCTCAAGATCCACGCCATCACCCTTGTCCCAGACCAGGATGACAAAGCCTCCGGTGCCTTCCAACTCGCTCATCTTCTTGTCGATAAGTATCTCGGTCTTGTCCCAGTCCATGATACGGATGCCGCCTAGGTGCTTGGGGCGGAGTAGGTAGACTTTACGGGTGATGCGGTTGAAACGGACGATGATGCGGCGGGCGGTGAAGGATTCCAGGCGAATGAAACGGTATGTGTACTTTATGAAAATACCAAGCACTAGCAGCCAAAGTAGAGGGAATAATATATTGAAGAAGTGGTCCGAGCTGGTTAGCGTTGCTTTGCTGAGAGGGCCGTGCCCAGCACGGATCTGATTGCTTGAGATAAACAAGGTCATCAGGAAAGCATAGATAAGCATTCCATAGATACAGCTTGCAAAAAATGTAATTACACCTCTTTTTTCGTCATTTGGCGTACGAACATCAATGTGGTTTTCTTTATGTGAATAAATAGATGAGTTTTCGTGAATTCGGTCCAAAACTGACTCGTTTATCCCTTCCGGTGCATGCAACTCGGCCTGTCCAGGTTGCCGTTGTTGGTTATTGAAATCATTCATGGCTTCCTCGTAAGTAATCAGCGTCTTGGACCATTCAAAGCCTCGTTCCAAAAAATACATCGGGGTGTGCCCTCTATTTGCGCTGTATGAGTTCAGTTTCCTTCTCTTCGTTATCGACAACCAATAGTCGAAGAGCGACTTCGCTTATGCGGATCAGCGTCCGGCTTCCTCGATGACCTTCGGAAAGCGTGGCTCGTAGCACAGCAACAAGGACAACCAGTGGCCTGTGGCATGGATCAGGATGACGGGCCATAGCAGCAGGTTGAGCAGTACGAAAATGCGCAGTTCACGTTGGCCCAGGAAGCTGGTGTCCAGTCCCCAGGCAGCTTTGAGTGAGAGCCATGGCCAGGGGAATTTGCAGATGAGCTTTTCCGGTGCTGGGGCAGCGGCGGGGCCGTCTTCCATGTAGCGGCGGATGTATTCCCAGAAGGCCAGCAGTTCGC
>NZ_QKVL01000136.1 GCF_003231275.1 Pseudomonas huaxiensis | reverse complement strand
CGCTCGCTGGAGATGGTGGTCGGCCTGCTGGCGATCCTCAAGGCCGGTGGCGCCTATGTGCCGCTGGACCCGGATTTCCCGGCGGATCGTCTGGCCTACATGATGGAAGACAGCGGCCTGAAACTGCTGCTGACCCAGTCCTCGCTGTTAGCGCAACTACCGATCCCTGCTGGTATCGACAACCTGTGCCTGGACCAGGATGGCGACTGGCTGGACGGCTACGGTCAGGACAACCTGCCTGGCGTCGCAGGCCCGGACAATCTGGCTTACGCGATCTACACCTCCGGTTCCACCGGCCTGCCCAAGGGCGTCACGATTCACCATCAGGCGTTGGTCAACTTCCTGTGCAGCATGGCCGATCAGCCGGGCATCACGGGCAAGGACCGGGTCCTGCAACTGACCTCGCTGTCCTTCGATATCGCCGGTCTTGAGCTGTACCTGCCATTGCTGCGCGGCGCCGCCGTGGTGTTGCTGAACACCCACCAGAACAAGGATCCGCAAGCCCTGCTGAGCGTAATCGCCCAGCAGAACGTGACGGTGATCCAGGCCACGCCTTCGAGCTGGCGGATGATCCTCGACGCGGCACCGGCTGGCGCGCTCAACGGCAAGACCATTCTCTGCGGCGGCGAAGCGCTGAGTGCCGAACTGGCGCAGCGTTTGATCGAGCAGGCCGGACATGTGTGGAACGTCTATGGCCCGACCGAAACCACTATCTGGTCGGCCCGCCATTACCTCACCGAAAGCGACGACGTCTGGCTGGGCAAACCGCTGGCCAACACCACGCTGCATATCATCAGCGACGATATCGACGTGTTGCCGGTAGGCGCCCGTGGCGAGTTGCTGATCGGCGGTGACGGTCTGGCCCGTGGTTATCACCGCCGGCCTTCGCTGACCGCAGAACGCTTTATCCCTGATCCGTTCTCCAGCAATGGCGGCCGCCTGTACCGCACCGGCGACCTGGCGCGTTACCACGCCGACGGCGTGATCGAGTACGCCGGCCGCCTCGATCATCAAGTGAAGATTCGCGGTTTCCGTATCGAACTGGGCGAGATCGAG
>NZ_QKVL01000135.1 GCF_003231275.1 Pseudomonas huaxiensis | reverse complement strand
GTGGTCAGGTAGTACTCAATAGACTCTTCCAGATCTTTCACGCTGGTGTGTGCCTGGCGCTTGATCCACTTCTCACTCAACGTCGAGAAAAAGCGCTCAACCATATTCAACCAAGACGCCGACGTCGGTGTGAAATGGACCTGGTAGCGCGGGTGTGCTGCAAGCCAAGCTTTGATCTTGTCGGTCTTGTGCGTTGCATAGTTATCCATCACCAAATGGACGGGGATGTCGCCCGGTACGTTGGCGTCTACCTCCTTGAGGAAAGCGAGAAACTCTGTGCTTCGATGGCGGCGCTTCAATCGCCCAATAACTTCACCCGTGGCAATGTCCAGCGCTGCGAATAGAGATGTAGTTCCGTGCCGCTTGTAATCATGAGTGCGAGTTACGGGTTTCCCCGGCGCCAGAGGCAACCCTGGCTGGGTGCGATTTAACGCCTGAATCTGGCTTTTCTCGTCTATACACAGCACCAGAGCCTTGTCGGGCGGATTTAGGTAGAGCCCAACGATGTCGTGGACCTTATCCACGAACAGCGGGTCGGTCGAAAGTTTGAAGGTCTTTTCCAGATGAGGTTTTAGTCCGAAAGCGTGCCATATCCGCATGACGCTGGCTGGAGAAATCCCGGTTGCCTGACTCATCGAGCGAGTACTCCAGTGACTGGCATCTTCGGGTTTGGATTGCAGTACCTGATTAACCACGGCCTGTACTTGCTCATCGGTAATACTGCGAGGCCGACCTGAGCGATGTTCGTCATTTAAGCCATCGAGCCGCAGTCGACTGAATCGCACTCGCCAACGCGAAACCGTATGCACGCCGATACCGAGTCTGTGGGCGATCGAGGAGCCTGACTCTCCACCTGCGCACGCCAAGATGATTTCGGCCCGAATGCGGGATTCAGCAGAACCTTTACGCTGCCGGGAGCGACGAAGCAGTTCGATGTGTTCTTCGTCACTCAGCTCAATCAGGGCAGCAGGTCGGCCGGTTCTCATATCATTGCTCCGAGACATTTCTGATGCTGAAAAGCTTAGATCAAAATATGAGTGTTATTTGAGAAACACCACACTAG
>NZ_QKVL01000134.1 GCF_003231275.1 Pseudomonas huaxiensis | reverse complement strand
GTGGTTAAAACTGTATGTGCGCTCCTCCAGTGACGCGGTACTGCTCAACCCGGCCAATATCATCGGTAATGGTGCCGACCACGCACTCGTCGGTGTGGCAGCGTTTATCGCCATGCGTGATGAGGTGACGGTGGGGACTGAAAAGGAAGTCGATATGGTCGGTTGGGGGCACGCGCTCTATGGTGGGGATCTGTCCCCGACCTTGAGGGCTATCAAGGATGTCGTCGAGGTCTCCTGTACCGGTAGCGCCTATGCGGCGCGTCGACGTGACGGCAGTGTGGTGTGCTGGGGGACTGCCGGTGGTGTCATGCCGCCTGACGAGAGTGGGGATTACATTCAGGTCAGAAGCACTTACGGCGCATTCGTCGGGCAGAAACGTGACGGACGGCTTTTTGCTTGGGGCACGGAGGGCTATGGCGTTCCGGTGCCGGCGGAGGTCGAGAAGCACAAGGATTATGTGGAACTATACGGTACGGTCTCGGCCTTCGCGGCGCGGCGTGCCACCGGGCATATCGTGGCGTGGGGCAATTTACACCACGGCGGGGTGCTGCTGCCCGGGCAGGAAGACATGAGCGATATCGTTCAAGTCATCGGCAATTACGGAGCCTTTGCCGCGTTGCGTGACGGTGGTGGCTCGGAGAGCGTGATTGCGTGGGGCAGCCCTACCTACGGTGGTACGGTGCCAGCGGAAATTGCCATGCTGACCAACGTCAAGGCGTTGGGGGCTACCACTGTGCAAGCGTTCAGCATCTTGCTGGAGACCAACGCGGTGCGTGCCTGGGGCGCGGAAACGCACGGCGGCAAGGTGCCGGAAAGTATCCAGAGCTTGACCAATGTGGTGGAGGTCACCAGCACCGGGCATGCATTCTGTGCCCGTCTGAGCAGTGGGAACGTTGTCGCGTGGGGCCATCCGGACAATGGCGGGACGGTTCCCCGCGAGATCGCCATGTTGTCGACCATCGTCCAGGTGGTGGGCAGTTCCTGGAGTTTCGCTGCGTTGTGCCGGGATGGCTCGGTGGTTGCTTGGGGGCACCCGGCTACGGGCGGCGATATTTCCACCGTCGCAGC
>NZ_QKVL01000133.1 GCF_003231275.1 Pseudomonas huaxiensis | reverse complement strand
GAGCGTCACTGCTCCGGTAACCGGTGCCCCGCTGGTCATCACTCTGGCCAACGGCCAGTCGATCACTATTCCGGTCAATGCGAGCAGCGGTTCGGTCGATTTCATCGCTCCGAACAACGTGTTGAATACCAACACCCCGCTCACAAACAGCATCACCGGCGTGACTGGCGGCAACTACGAGCACCTGGAAACCGCAGGTACTCCGACCACCGTCGTCACCGACGATCCGGCTCGTCTGGACACCACCGGCCTGACCCTGTCCGCCACCGGCTCCGTCCAGGAAGGCGGCAACATCGTTTATACCGCCAAGCTGACCAACCCGGCTGGCACCGAAATGAAGATCACCTTGAGCAACGGTGAAACAATCACCATCGCCAAGGATGCCACCGAAGGCTCCGTCACCTTCGCTGCACCGAAAGACACCGTGTACGTCGACGCAGGTAGCGTCAGCGTGACCATCACCGGTACCACTGGTGGTGATTTCGAACACCTCGAAGTCAGCCCAACCGCAGCGGTTACTGCGGTCACCGACAGCATCGATACTTCGACCGTCACCCTGACCGCGACTGCCAGTGCTGTTGAAGGCGGCGTAGTCACCTACACCGCTTCGGTTACCGCGCCAGTGACCGGCGCCCCGCTGGTCATTACTCTGGCTAACGGCCAAAGCATCACCATTCCAGTGAATGCTTCGAGCGGCTCGGTCGATTTCATCGCTCCGAACAACGTGTTGAACACCAACACGCCGCTGACCAACAGCATCACTGGCGTGACTGGCGGCAACTACGAACACCTGGAAACCGCAGGCACTCCGACCACTGTCGTCACCGACGATCCAGCGCGCCTGGACACCACCGGTCTGACCCTCAGCGCCACTGGTTCGGTACAAGAAGGCGGCAACATCGTTTACACCGCCAAGCTGACTAACCCAGCCGGCACTGAGATGAAGATCACCTTGAGCAATGGTGAAACCATCACCATT
This sequence comes from Pseudomonas huaxiensis, assembly GCF_003231275.1. Taxonomy (GTDB): domain Bacteria; phylum Pseudomonadota; class Gammaproteobacteria; order Pseudomonadales; family Pseudomonadaceae; genus Aquipseudomonas; species Aquipseudomonas huaxiensis. The sequence continues at coordinate 144 of NZ_QKVL01000133.1, read as the reverse complement.
GCCAAGGACGCCACCGAAGGTTCCGTGACCTTCGCCGCGCCGAAAGACACTGTTTATGTGGATGCCGGTAGCGTTAGCGTGACCATCACCGGTACCACTGGTGGCGACTTCGAGCACCTCGAAGTCAGCCCAACCGCAGCGGTC
>NZ_QKVL01000132.1 GCF_003231275.1 Pseudomonas huaxiensis | reverse complement strand
CTCGAACCTGGCGTTCATCGACACCAGTCTGGTCTACGGCACCAACGACGTCAGCCTGTCGGTCGCGCGTAACGGCGTGGCCTTCGCCGATGTGGCCGTGAGCGACAACCAGCGTGACGTCGCCGCCGCCCTGGGTTCGGCAGCCGCACCGGCCAGCCTGAACAGTGCAATCACCAGCATGGATCGCGCTTCGGCGCAGGCCGCGTTCGACAGCCTGTCCGGCGAAATCCACGCCAGCACCGCCAGCGTGCTGCTGGAGGATTCCCGCTACCTGCGCAACACCGTCAACGACCGCATGCGCCAAGGCGATTGCGGCAATGGCGATCCACGCAGCGTGCTGGCTCCGACCAGCGGCCTGCAGAGCACCAGCAGTGGTTGCCAGGGGCAGGGCGTGGGCTGGATCACCGCGCTGGGCGGTTGGGCCACGCATGACGGCGGCAGCGGTGTGGCCAGCGTCGATCGTGACCTGTCCGGCTTCATGCTCGGCTTCGACAACAACCTCAACGACGAATGGCGTGCGGGTATCGCGGCGGGCTACACCAAGACCAGCCTCGATGCCAACAAGCGCAATTCGGATGCGTCGGTCGACAGCTACCACCTCGCTACCTACCTGAGCTACCAGCTTGATGCCTTCGCCGCACGTATGGGCGCCGGTTATAGCTGGCACGACATCGACACCAAGCGTCATGTCGCCGTCGGTAACTACAACGAAGAGCTGAAAGCCAAGTACAAGGCGGGCAGTGCGCAGGTGTTCGGCGAAGTGGGTTACACCATTGAAGCCGCAGGCGTGGCGCTGGAACCGTTCGCCGGGATCGCTTACGTCAACTACGACAGCGACACCGGTCGCGAGAAAGGCGGGGCGGGTGCGCTGGAGGCCAGTTCGAAACAGGACGCGACCTTCACCACCGTTGGCCTGCGTGCCGGCAAGCAGTTTGTGCTGGGCAATGGCACCACCCTGACGCCACGCGGCAGCCTCGGCTGGCGCCATGCGTTTGGTGATACCCAGCCGGATGCGGACCTGCGCTTTGTGGATGGTGGCGCGGCGTTCAGCACTCAAGGCGTACCGCTGGCGAAAGATGCGGCGGTGATCGAGGCGGGGCTGGATGTGAGTGTCGGGGCGGCGGGCAAGCTGGGTGT
>NZ_QKVL01000131.1 GCF_003231275.1 Pseudomonas huaxiensis | reverse complement strand
CTGGCTGAAACTGTATGTGCGCTCCTCCAGTGACGCGGTACTGCTCAACCCGGCCAATATCATCGGTAATGGTGTCAATTACTTAGCCAGCGGTGCGGCAGCGTTTATCGCCATACGTGATGAGGTGACGGTGGGGGCTGAGAAGGAAGTCGATATGGTCGGTTGGGGTGACGCGGCCTTTGGAGGGAATCTGTCCCCGACCTTGAGGGCTATCAAGGATGTTGTCGAGGTCTCCTGTACCAGTAGCGCCTATGCGGCGCGTCGACGTGACGGCAGTGTGGTGTGCTGGGAGACTGTCGGTGGTGTCATGCCGCCTGAGAGTGAGGATTACATTCAGGTCAGAAGCAATTACGGCGCATTCGTCGGGCAGAAACGTGACGGACGGCTTTTTGCGTGGGGCGGGGCGGGCTATGGTGTTCCTGTGCCGCAGGAGATATTGCAACACGACGATTATGTCGAACTGTGCGGAGCGCTTTTTGCGTTCGCAGCGCGGCGTGCCACCGGGCATGTCGTGGCGTGGGGAGATGCATTACACGGCGGGGTGCTGCTGCCTGGGCAGGAGGGAATGAGTGACATCGTGCAAATCATCGGCAACAGCGGAGGCTTTGCCGCACTGCGTGACGGTGGTGGCTCGCAGAGTGTGATTGCGTGGGGCGCACCTGCCTACGGTGGTGCGGTACCAGCGGAAATTGCTCAGTTGACCAACGTCAAGGCGTTGGGGGCTGCCACTCAACAGGCGTTCAGCATCTTGCTGGAGACCAACGCGGTACGTGCCTGGGGCGCGGCTTCGCACGGTGGAACGGTGCCGGAAACTATCCAGAGCTTGACCAATGTGGTGGAGGTCTCCAGCACCTGGCACGCATTCTGTGCCCGCCTGAGCAATGGGAGCGTTGTTGCTTGGGGAGATCCGACAAATGGTGGAGCTGTCCCTGAGCCTATCGCCCTGTTGTCGAACATCGTTCAGGTAGTGGGCTCGGCCAGGAGTTTTGCGGCGCTGCGTCGTGATGGCACCGTGGTTGCTTGGGGGTACCCGGCTACGGGCGGAGACATTTCCGCCGTCGCAGGGCAGTTGGTCAACGTGCGGGCGATCTATGCCAATACCGATGCTTTCACGGCGCTGACCGCAGATGGTCGGGTCGTGACATGGGGTGTTGCGGCAGGGGGCGGCGACAGCAGTAAGGTACAGGCGGAGCTCGCT
>NZ_QKVL01000130.1 GCF_003231275.1 Pseudomonas huaxiensis | reverse complement strand
GGCATCAGTCAGGGTGTAGGCAAATGTCTCAGTTCCCGTCCCCCCACCATGCAGATTGAAGAAGTCCGGATCCGCAGGATTCAAGGTGTAGGTGTAGGAGCCATCCGCTGCCAATACCAACGTGCCGTAGGTTCCGGTGAAGGTACCGGCAGTGATCGGCCCGGTAACCCGGTCAGCACCCTGGATGTCGTTGGTCAGTACATTCCCCGTCAACACCGTCGAGGCTTCGGTAGCGACCGAGGCGTTGGTATCCGGCGCAGCGGTTGGCACGTCGTCGACGATGTTCACGTCGAGGCTGCCACTGCTGGTACTGCCATCAGTATCAGTAGCCGTGACAGTAAAGCTCTCGGTGAGGCTGTTGATGCCGCCAGCGTTTGGATGGGCTTCGTTATCCAGCAGCGTGTAGCTGTAGGTGACCACACCGGTGGTTGGATTGTAACCGGTGACTGTCAGCGTATTGCCCAGAGGCGTCGTGGCGGTTTGTGGGAAACCAGCGGCCACTCCTCCGCTGATAACGTTGATGCCACCCACGCTAAGCGTTTGTAAGCCGTCCGGAGCAGTGACCGTGAAGGTGCCGGTTTGAGTCAGCGCCGGAGTATTCGGATTGCTGCCGTCGCTCAGATTCTTCTCGTAAACCGAAAGCTCACCACCCGCAGCATCGAGGCCATTGAGGGTGACCGGGTCATTCAGGTTCTTGATATCCAGAACCAGGTTCGCAGTGCTGGTATCACCATCAGCATCAGTCAGGGTGTAGGCAAACGTCTCAGTCCCCGTTCCCCCACCATGCAGATTGAAGAAATCCGGATCCGCAGGATTCAATGTGTAGGTGTAGGAGCCGTCCGCTGCCAAAACCAGCGTGCCGTAGGTCCCAGTGAAGGTACCCGCAGTAATCGGCCCGGTAACCCGGTCGGCACCCTCGACGTCGTTGGTCAGCACATTCCCCGTCAACACCGTCGACGCCTCGGTAGCGACCGACGCATTGGTGTCAGGGGCGGCGGTTGGCACATCGTCGACGATGTTTACGTCGAGGCTGCCGCTGGTGGTGCTGCCGTCGGTGTCAGTCGCGGTAACGGTGAAACTCTCGGTGAGGCTGTTGATGCCGCCGGCGTTTGGATGGGTTTCGTTATCCAGCAGAGTGTAGCTGTAGGTGACCACACCGGTGGTTGGGTTGTAACCGGTGACTGTCAGCGTGTTGCCCAAAGGCGTCGTGGCGGTTTGTGGGAAACCGGCGGCAACACCACCAGAAATAACAT
>NZ_QKVL01000013.1 GCF_003231275.1 Pseudomonas huaxiensis | reverse complement strand
ACCCCATGTGATAGCGGCGTTTCCCGCTTAGCGCACCCGCGCCGGATTCCCCACCACCGTCGCTCCCGCCGGCACATCGCGGGTCACCACGCTGCCGGCGCCAATCACCGCGTTATCGCCAACAGTCACCCCTGGCAGGATGATCGCTCCGCCGCCGATCCACACATTGCGGCCGATCTTCACCGGCTTGCCGCTTTCCAGGCCGCTGCGGCGCAGTTCCGGGTCGCGGGGGTGGTCGGCGGTGTAGATCTGCACCGCCGGGCCGATCTGGCAGTCGTCGCCGATGCTCACCGGGCAGACGTCGAGGATCACGCAGTTGAAGTTCATGAAGACCCGCGCACCCACGTCGATGTTGTAGCCGTAGTCGCAATAGAACGGTGGACGGATGACCACATCCGCTCCGACCGTGGCGAAATGCGCAGCCAGCAGTTCATGGCGCTGTTCATTGAGCAGGTCAGCGCAGCCGTTGTAGCGTTGCATCCAGTGCTTGTTGGCACTCTGCTCAGCCTGCAATTCCGCACAGGAGGCCCGGTACAACTGGCCTGTGAGCATTTTCTGTTTTTCGCTGAGATCCATGGCCGCAACTCCTGGCTGATGGGTTAGGTTGCAAAAGTCTATCCTCTGTCCGAAAGATGACCGACTCACTGGAAGAAAGATCCTCCGGACCCGTTGCAAGGAGCTTCGATGAAACGCAGTCTCTCCCTTCTCGCCGTCGCCATCGTCGCCGTGGCCGCAGGTGGTGGCTATTGGTATGTGCAGGGCAAACAGCCGCTGCGCAACGGCGAATTGGTCCTGGCGAATCTTCAGGCGCCGGTCAGCGTGCGCTACGACGAGCGCGGGGTCCCGCATATCCAGGCACAGAACGAAAACGACCTGTACCGCGCCCTCGGCTACGTTCACGCCCAGGACCGGCTGTTCCAGATGGAAATCACCCGGCGCCTGGCCCGAGGTGAGTTGGCCGAAGTGTTGGGGCCAAAGCTGGTGGACACCGACACCCTGTTCCGCAGCCTGCGCATTGCCGAGCAGGCGCAGGTCTACGTGGATCGGCAGGACAAGCAGTCTCCAGCCTGGAAAGCGCTGCAGGCCTACCTCGACGGCGTGAATGCCTGGCAGGCCGCGCATCCGAAACCCATGGAGTTCGATGCGCTGGGCATCACGCCGCGCCCCTTCACGGCGCAGGACACGGTGAGCATCGCCGGCTTCATGGCCTACAGCTTCGCTGCGGCGTTTCGCACCGAGCCGTTGCTGACCTTCATCCGCGACCACCTCGGCGCCGACTACCTGAAGGTCTTCGACCTCGACTGGCATCCCGACGGCGTGCTGCAAAAGGCGCCGGCACTGGCCGACGCCGACTGGAACAGTCTGAGCCACCTGGCGCTGGTCAGCCAGCAAGCCCTCGGCGAAGCCGGCCTGCCGCAGTTCGAGGGCAGCAATGCCTGGGCCGTGAGCGGCCAGCGCACCCAGAGCGGCAAGCCGTTGCTGGCGGGCGACCCGCATATCCGCTTCTCGGTGCCGTCGGTGTGGTACGAGGCCGAGCTGTCGGCGCCGGGCTTCCACCTGTACGGCTATTACCAGGCGCTCAACCCCTTTGCTTCCCTCGGGCACAACCGCGACTTCGGCTGGAGCCTGACCATGTTCCAGAACGACGACATCGACCTGATCGCCGAGCGGGTCAACCCGGACAACCCCGATCAGGTCATGGTGGGTGGCCAGTGGCAGGCACTGACCCGCACCGAACAGACCCTCAAGGTCAAAGGCGAGGCGGACAAGACCATCACCCTGCTGCGCTCGCCCCACGGTCCCATCGTCAACAAAGTGATCGGCCAGGACGCGGGCCCGACACCGATCGCCATGTGGTGGGCCTTTCTGGAAACCGAGAACCCGATTCTCGACGGTTTCTACGCGATCAACCGCGCCAGCACCCTGGATGCCATGCGCAGCGCCGTGCAGAAAGTCCAGGCACCGGGCCTGAACTTTGTCTGGGCCAACGCCAAGGGCGATATTGGCTGGTGGGCCGCAGCAGCGCTGCCGGTGCGACCGGACGGCGTGAACCCGGCCTTCATCCTCGACGGCAGCACCACCCAGGCCGACAAATCCGGTTTCTACCCGTTCAGTGCCAACCCGCAGTCGGAGAACCCGGCCAGCGGCTATATCGTCTCCGCCAACTTCCAGCCGCTGTCACCCAGCGGCATGGTCGTTCCCGGTTACTACAACCTCGCCGATCGTGGTCAGCAACTCGACCGGCAACTGGCCGACCCGCAGGTCAAATGGGACCTGCAAAACAGCCAGGCGCTGCAACTGGGCACCAGCACCGATTACGGCCCGCGCACCCTCGGGCCGCTGCTCGGGGTGTTGCGGCAGGTGGTGCAGGACGAGCAGGGGCGCGAGCTGGTGGAGCAACTGGCCGGTTGGCGCGGCGACTACCCGCTGGATTCGGTCAACGCCACGCTGTTCAACCAGTTTCTCTATGAGCTTACGTACGCCGCGATGCACGACGAACTGGGCGATAGCTGGTTCCAGACACTGCTGTCGACCCGGGTGATCGATGCCGCTTTACCGCGCCTCGCCGCCGACGCCGATTCGCCGTGGTGGGACAGCCAGGGCAGCAGCGAGCGCGGCAGTCGCGCGGCGGTGGTCAAACGCGCCTGGGACAAAACCCTGGCGCACCTGCGCGACACACTCGGCACGGACCCGGCGAGCTGGCAATGGGGCAAGGCTCACACCCTGACCCACGGCCATCCGCTGGGCATGCAGAAGCCGCTGGACCGTGTGTTCAACGTCGGACCGTTCGCGGCACCCGGGACCCATGAGGTGCCGAACAATCTGTCAGCGAAGCTCGGCCCGGCGCCCTGGCCGGTGACCTATGGACCGTCGACGCGGCGGCTGATCGATTTCGCCGATGCGGGGACGGCGTTGAGCATCAATCCGGTCGGGCAGAGTGGGGTGTTGTTTGATCGGCATTATGCGGATCAGGCGAAGGCGTATATCGAGGGGAAATACCAGCGGGCGTGGTTGGGGCTGGCGGGGGAGACGGAGGGGACGTTGCGGTTGGTGCCTGGGAAATAAATTTCGGGGCCGCATCGCGAGCAAGCTCGCTCCTACAGAGGACCGCATGGCCTGTAGGAGCGAGCTTGTCGGGGCGCCGAACCGTCGCGAAGCGGGATCAGCAGATCAAGCCTGAGCCGCCGCCGGGCGACGCACATCCGGCTGTTTCCACGAATCCGCAGCGCTCTCTTCGATCGCCTGCTGAATCGCACGCTTGCGGCGCTCTTCGGCACGGCGGCTGAAGTACCAGATCAGGAAGGTGGCAAACGACACCACCAGCAGGATCAGGCTGGCCACGGCGTTGATCTCGGGCTTCACGCCCAGACGCACCGCCGAGAACACTTCCATCGGCAGGGTGGTCGAGCCAGGACCCGACACGAAGCTCGCCAGTACCAGGTCATCCAGCGACAGGGCGAAGGACATCATGCCGCCCGCCGCCAGCGAAGGCGCGATCATCGGGATGGTGATCAGGAAGAACACCTTCCACGGCCGCGCACCCAGGTCCATGGCCGCTTCTTCGATGGACAGGTCCAGCTCGCGCAAACGGGCCGAGACCACCACCGCGACATACGCAGCACAGAAGGTGGTGTGGGCGATCCAGATGGTGACGATGCCACGCTCCTGCGGCCAGCCGATCATCTGAGCCATGGCCACGAACAGCAGCAACAGCGACAGACCGGTAATCACTTCAGGCATTACCAACGGCGCGGTGACCAGACCGCCGAACAGCGTGCGGCCCTTGAAGCGGGTCACGCGGGTCAGCACGAAGGCGGCCAGCGTGCCCAGCGCCACTGCGGCAACCGCGGTGTAGCAGGCGATTTCCAGCGAGCGCATCACCGAACCCATGAGCTGGGTGTTGTCGAGCAGGCCGACGTACCACTTTATCGACCAGCCGCCCCAGACCGTCACCAGCTTGGAGGCGTTGAACGAGTAGATCACCAGGATCAGCATCGGCAGGTAGATGAACAGCAGGCCGAGCACCAGCATCAGCTTGGAGAATCCGAAACGCTTCATGCCCTGCCCTCCATCTCTTTGGCCTGACTGCGGTTGAACAGGAGGATTGGCACGATCAGGATCGCCAGCATGACCACCGCCAGGGCGGACGCCACCGGCCAGTCGCGGTTGTTGAAGAACTCTTGCCAGAGCACCTTACCGATCATCAGGGTTTCCGGGCCGCCCAGCAGCTCGGGGATGACGAACTCGCCCACCACCGGAATGAACACCAGCATGCAGCCGGCGATGATGCCGTTTTTCGACAGCGGTACGGTGATCTTCCAGAAGCTGTTGAAGGTGCTCGAACCCAGGTCCGACGCCGCTTCCAGCAGGCTCTGGTCGTGTTTCACCAGGTTGGCGAACAGTGGCAGGATCATGAACGGCAGGTACGAATAGACCACGCCGATGTACACCGCGAGGTTGGTGTTGAGGATCTGCAACGGTTCGTCGATCAGCCCCAACCACATCAGGAAGGCGTTGAGCAGGCCGTTGTTGCTGAGGATACCCATCCAGGCATACACGCGGATCAGGATCGCGGTCCAGGTCGGCATCATGATCAGCAGCAGCAGGACGGTCTGGATGTCCTTGCGCGCATTGGCAATGGCGTAGGCCATCGGGTAGCCGATCAGCAGGCACAGCAGCGTGCTGAAGAACGCCATCTTCAACGAGCCCAGGTAAGCCGAGATGTACAGCTCGTCCTGGGTCAGCAGGCCATAGTTGGCCAGGTTGAGCACCACCTGGATCTTGTCTTCAACGTAGCTGTAGATCTCGGTATACGGCGGGATCGCCACATCCGCTTCCGCGAAGCTGATCTTCAGAACGATGAAGAACGGCAGCATGAAGAACAGGAACAGCCACAGGAACGGGGCGCCGATGACCAGATGGCGCCCCTCGGGTGTTATGCGATTGAGGGCTCGCTTGAGCTTGCGCATGTTCATGACCGCAGTACCACGCCGCTGTCGTCTTCCCACCAGACGTACACTTCATCGCCCCAGGTTGGGCGCGAGCCCTGGCGTTCGGCGTTGGCGACGAAGGACTGGACGATCTTGCCGCTCGGCAGCTCGACGTAGAACACCGAGTGGCCGCCCAGGTAGGCGATGTCGTGAACCTTGCCGCGCGACCAGTTGTACTCACAGGTTGGCTGTTGAGTCGTTACCAGGAGTTTTTCCGGGCGCAGGGCGTAGGTGATGCGCTTGTCTTCCACGGAGGTAGTGATGCCGTGGCCGACGTAGATGTGGCGCTCAAGCTCTGGGCTGGCGATGCGCGCGTGGCCTTCGGCGTCGTCGACCACTTCACCGTCGAACAGGTTGACGTTGCCGATGAACTCGCAGACCAGACGGCTGGTCGGGGTCTCGTACACGTCGATCGGGCTGCCGATCTGGGCAATCCAGCCCAGGTGCATGATGGCGATGCGCTGGGCCATGGTCATGGCCTCTTCCTGGTCGTGGGTCACCATCACGCAGGTCACGCCGACCCGCTCGATGATTTCCACCAGTTCAAGCTGCATCTGCGAACGCAGTTTCTTGTCCAGTGCACCCATCGGCTCATCGAGCAGCAGCAGTTTGGGGCTCTTGGCCAGCGAGCGGGCCAGGGCGACGCGCTGACGCTGACCGCCGGAGAGCTGGTGCGGTTTGCGCTTGGCGTACTGGGTCATGTGCACCAGCTTGAGCATCTCGGCCACACGGGCTTCGATCTCGGCCTTGGGCATCCGGTCCTGCTGCAGGCCGAAGGCGATGTTCTGCGCCACGGTCATGTGCGGGAACAGCGCGTAGGACTGGAACATCATGTTGATGGGCCGCTCATAGGGCGGCATGTCGGTAATGTCGACGCCATCGAGGAAAATACGCCCCTCGGTCGGACGCTCGAAACCGGCCAGCATGCGCAGCAGGGTGGATTTACCCGAACCGGAGCCGCCGAGCAACGCGAAGATCTCACCCTTTTTTATTTCGAGCGAGACATCGTCCACCGCGATGGTTTCGTCGAACTTCTTTGTGACCCGGTCGATCTTGACCAGCACCTGTTTAGGTTGCTGATCGCCCTCGAGGGCTTTTTTGTAGGCGCCGGAGGCAACTGCCATGTGTGAAACTCCCAACAGAATGTTCTGTACCCGCCCCTGCCGTGACGGGTACGGATTTTTATTTGCCCGACTTGACCTTGGTCCAGATGCGGGTCATCAAACGTTGCACTTTGGGCGGTAGCTCAGAGTTGACGTACAACTTGTCCAGCACTTCCTGCGGCGGATAAACCGCCGCGTCCTTGCGAACATCCTGGTCCATCAGGTCGCCAGCCTTGGGGTTAGGGTTGGCATAACCAACGTAATCGCTGACCTGGGCAATGACCTCAGGCTTGAGCAGATAGTTGATGAAGGTGTGGGCCTCTTTGACGTTGCCGGCATCCTTGGGGATGGCCAGCATGTCGAACCAGAGGTTGCCGCCTTCCTTGGGAATCACATACGCCACTTCCACGCCTTTGCCGGCTTCTTCAGCACGGGCCTTGGCCTGGAAGATGTCGCCGGAGAAGCCCGCGGCGACGCAGATATCGCCATTGGCGAGATCGGATATGTACTTGGAGGAGTGGAAGTAGGTCACGTAAGGACGCACGGCGAGCAGTTTCTTCTCGGCAGCTTCATAGTCCTTGGGGTTTTCGCTATTGGGATTGAGCCCCATGTAATTCAGCACGGCCGGCAGCATTTCGTCCGCCGAGTCGAGGAAGGCGACGCCGCAACTGGAGAGCTTCTTGATGTTCTCCGGCTCGAACAGCATGGCCCAGGAGTCGATCTTGTCGGTGCCGAGCACCGCCTTGACCTTCTCGACGTTGTAGCCGATGCCGTTGCTGCCCCACAGGTACGGCACGGCGTACTGGTTGCCCGGGTCGTTACGCTCCAGGCGCTTGAGCAGGGCGGGGTCGAGATTCTCCCAGTTCGGCAACTGCGCACGGTCGAGTTTCTGGAACGCGCCGGCCTTGATCTGCTTGCCGAGGAAATGGTTGGACGGCACGACTACGTCATAGCCGGTGCGACCGGCCAGGAGCTTGCCTTCCAGGGTTTCATTGGAGTCGAACACGTCGTACAGCGGCTTGATGCCGGTCGACTTTTCGAAGTCCGCGAGTGTGGTCTGGCCGATGTAGTCCGACCAGTTGTAGATGTGCACCGTTGGCGCCGCTTGGACGCTGCAAGCCAGCGTCAGACCCGCTCCAGCCATGACGGCCTTGCGAAATACAGAAATAGACAAGTGGGAGGTCCTCTACATTAGTGCCCGTGGCATACGGCAGAAATACCTGCCGGCCATGCAAACCGGCGCGCAACTTACCTTCGATACACCTGACCAGCAAAAGAATTTTGCATTGCAGCCCCCACAGGACGCGGCTTTCACCGCGCCTGGGGGCGTCAGGCCGGCTTACTTGCCCGACTTGATCTTGGTCCAGCTACGAGTCACCAGGCGCAGGGTGGCCGGGTCCTGGTCGCTGATCGCATAGAGTTGTTTCTTCACTTCATCCGAAGGGTAGATGCTCGGATCGCCGGAGATGTCTTTGTCTACCAGCGCAGTGGCGGCCTTGTTGCCGTTCGGGAAGCGCACGGAGTTGGTGATCTCGGCCATGATTTCCGGCTGCAGCAGGAAGTTCATCCACTGGTAGGCGGCGTCGACGTTCTCGGCGTCCTTCGGAATGGCGACCATGTCGTAGAAGGTGCCGGCACCTTCTTTCGGAATCACGTAGTCCAGCTTGACCTTGTCGCCGGCTTCGTGGGCGCGGGCCTTGGACTGCTCCAGATCACCCGAGTAACCGACGGCGACGCAGATGTTGCCGTTGGCCAGATCGGAGATGTACTTGGAGGAGTGGAAGTAGGTCACCGAAGGACGGATGCTCATGAACAGGTCTTCGGCGGCCTTCAGGTCAGCCTTGTCCTTGCTCGCGGTCGGCTTGCCCAGGTAGTGCAGCGCGGCCGGGATCATCTCGGTCGGTGCATCGAGGAAGCTCACGCCGCAGCTCTTGAGCTTGGCGATGTTCTCGGGCTTGAACACCACGTCCCAGGAATCGATCTTGTCGACGCCCAGCGCGGCCTTGACCTTCTCTGGGTTGTAGCCGATGCCGATGCTGCCCCACATGTACGGGAAGGCGTATTTGTTGCCTTTGTCGCTGGCGTCGCCGACGGCCTTGAGCAGGTCTTCGTCGAGGTTTTTCCAGTTGGCCAGCTTGGACTTGTCCAGCTCCTGGTAAACGCCGGCCTTGATCTGCTTGGCCAGGAAGTTGTTGGACGGTACCACTACGTCGTAACCGGACTTGCCCGCCAGCAGCTTGGCTTCCAGGGTCTCGTTGCTGTCGAAGACGTCGTAGACGACCTTGATGCCCGTCTGCTTCTCGAACTTGGCGACGGTATCCGGGGCGATGTAGTCGGACCAGTTGTAGACGTGGAGGACCTTGTTGTCCGCCTGAACAGCACTAGCCATCATCCCCGCGAGGGAAACGGCCAACAGCGTCTTGCCCATTTTCTTCATGCGTTATTGCTCCAGAATTTTTATAAAGCCATCTGTTCAGCGGCCGGCCCTGTCGGCACCCGGCTGAAACAGGCACTAGTCTGGCAAGATCCAAGGCGCTCTTTCAAGGAAAGAGCCGCCTCGGCAATGCCGCAAAGCCACCATGCCAGCCTAGCAGTTGATCAGCCCAGTGCTTCGAGGGTCAGATCCAGGCATTTACGAGCCTTTTCAACCAGTTCATCGATCTCTTCGCGGCTGATCACCAGCGGCGGAGCGATGATCATGGTGTCGCCCACGGCGCGCATGATCAGGCCGTTGTCGAAGCAGAACTGGCGGCAGATCATGCCGACGCCCTTGCCTTCGTAACGGGTACGCGTGGCCTTGTCCTTGACCAGTTCGATCGCGCCGAGCATGCCCAGACCGCGGACCTCGCCCACCAGCGGGTGGTCATTAAGCTCGCGCAGACGTTTCTGCAAATAGGGTGCCGTTTCCTCGTGAACGCGCTCGACAATCTTCTCGTCGCGCAGAATCCGCAGGTTTTCCAGGCCCACCGCCGCTGCCACCGGGTGGCCGGAATAGGTGAAGCCGTGGTTGAAATCGCCGCCTTCGTTGAGCACCTTGACCACTTCGTCACGGACGATCACGCCGCCCATGGGGATGTAGCCGGAAGTCAGGCCCTTGGCGATGGTCATCAGGTCGGGTTTCAGGTCGTAGTAGTCGGAGCCGAACCACTCGCCGGTGCGGCCGAAACCGCAGATCACTTCGTCGGCAACGAACAGGATGTCGTAGCGCGCGAGGATTTCCTTGATCTTCGGCCAGTAGCTTTCTGGTGGAATGATCACCCCGCCCGCGCCCTGGATCGGCTCGGCAATAAAGGCAGCGACGTTGTCGACACCGACTTCGAGGATCTTCTTCTCCAGTTGCTCGGCCGCCCAGATCCCGAACGCTTCCGGGGTCTTGTCGCCACCTTCGCCGAACCAGTATGGCTGCGGGATGTGAACGATGTTCGGGATTGGCAGGTCGCCCTGCTCGTGCATGCCGGACATGCCACCCAGGCTGGCACCGGCCACGGTGGAGCCGTGATAACCGTTGACGCGGCCGATGATGGTCTTCTTCTGCGGCTTGCCCTTCAGCGCCCAGTAATGACGGACCATGCGCAGCACGGTGTCATTGCCTTCGGAGCCGGAGCCGGTGAAGAACACGTGGCTCATGCCTTCCGGGGCCACGTCGGAGATCGCCTTGGCCAGTTCGAGCGCCGGCGGGTGAGCAGTCTGGAAGAACAGGTTGTAGTACGGCAGCTCGCGCATCTGCTTGCTCGCCGCATCGGCCAGTTCTTCACGGCCATAGCCGACCGCCACGCACCACAGGCCGGCCATGCCGTCGAGGATCTTGTTGCCCTCGCTGTCCCACAGATGCACGCCCTGGGCCTTGGTAATGATCCGCGGGCCCTTTTCCTGCAACTGTTTATAGTCGCTGAAAGGCGCCAGGTGATGATCACGACTCAGGTCCTGCCACTCGCGGGTTTGCGGGTTCTTGACGCTCATGTGCTTCTCCGTTTTCTGGCGGCCGCGCTCCTGCGGCCCCGGGGTTGATCAGACCGCGAACAGCAGGAACTCACGTTCCCAGGAGCTGATCACGCGCTTGAAGTTCTCGTGCTCGGCCCGTTTGGTGGCGACGTAGCCGGCAATGAATTTCTTGCCCAGGTACTTCTCCAGCGCACGACAGTTTTCCATGCGCTCCAGGGCGTCCTCGATGGTCAGCGGCAGGCGCAGGTTGCGCCGTTCGTAACCACGGCCCACGACCGGGGCACTGGCATTGATGCCTTCGACCATGCCGATGTAGCCGCACAGCAGGCTCGCGGCGATGGCCAGGTAAGGGTTGGCGTCGGCGCCAGGCAGGCGGTTCTCGACACGGCGGTTCTGCGGGCCGGCATCCGGGACGCGCAGGCCGACGGTACGGTTTTCCTCGCCCCACTCCACGTTCACCGGCGCCGAGGTGTCGGGCAGGAAGCGGCGGAACGAGTTGACGTTGGGGGCGAACAGCGGCAGCACTTCGGGGATGAACTTCTGCAGGCCACCGACGTGGTAAAGGAACAGCTCGCTCATGCTGCCGTCTTCATTGGAGAAGATGTTCTTGCCGGTCTTCACGTCAATGATGCTCTGGTGCAGGTGCATCGCGCTGCCAGGCTCGCCGGTCATGGGCTTGGCCATGAAGGTGGCGGCGACATTGTGCTTGAGCGCTGCCTCGCGCATGGTCCGCTTGAACACCAGGATCTGGTCGGCCAGGGACAGGGCGTTGCCGTGACGGAAGTTGATTTCCATCTGCGCGGTGCCGTCTTCGTGGATCAGCGTGTCCAGGTCGAGGTTCTGCAGTTCGCACCAGTCATAGACGTCTTCGAACAGCGGGTCGAATTCGTTGGCGGCTTCGATAGAGAACGACTGGCGGCCGGTTTCCGGGCGGCCGGAGCGACCGATCGGCGGCTGCAGCGGGAAGTCCGGGTCTTCGCAGCGCTTGGTCAGGTAGAACTCCATTTCCGGCGCCACAATCGGCTGCCAGCCCTTGTCGGCATAGAGTTTCAGCACTTTCTTGAGCACGTTGCGCGGCGACAGCTCGACCGGGTTGCCCTTCTTGTCGTAGGTGTCGTGGATCACCTGGGCAGTCGGCTCGATGGCCCACGGTACGAGGAACACGGCGTTCTCGTCGGGGCGGCAGATCATGTCGATGTCGGCCGGGTCCAGCAGCTCGTAATAGATGTCGTCATCGACGTAGTCGCCGGTCACGGTCTGCAGCAGGACGCTTTCGGGCAGGCGCATGCCCTTTTCGGCAATGAACTTGTTGGTTGGCGAGATCTTGCCCCGGGTGATACCGGTCAAGTCGCTGATCAGACATTCGACTTCGGTGATCTTGTGCTCTTTCAGCCAATCGGTGAGCTGGTCGAGATTGCTGCTACTCATAAATACCTCAGCAGGTAAATGCCTGGACTGTAGTCAAGACGCCTATGTCAGGCCGTCTCCAGCATTCTGGATCCCCCGACGGCCCAAAGCAAAAGGCGCGCGAGGAGAATGCGTCACCGGCATTGCCCGTGATGCAGAGGAGCCCGCTATAGTGATGAAAGGCAGTATGAGTAGATGAAACGATCGGGAACACGTCGCCTTGGCCGTCAACTATTTTGGCCGGCGCCAACGCTACTGACAGATAGCGTTCGCTGCTCGCGGAAATGGCATCCAGACCCGCCCGCACAGGGCAGCCGGTGTCGCCAATGATCGACAGGCGTGACATGTAACCCCCGGTATTATTGATGTTATGGGTTGCGACCGAGCTTAGCCTTGTTCATTTTTTTACACAACCACCCCGTAAAAAATAAAATACGGCTTACTCGTTTCACCCCTTTCACGACGAAAGCAGCGCTTGTGGATGCCCTGAATTGCAGCAAAAATGCCGCTATGGCGCCCTTTTAGGGCATCATGGGGCTTGCTTGACTTCATTCGGGCTTTCCGATTGACTGGGCCTGCAAGCCCCCATTGATTGATATTTTTAACAACAAAGGTGTTGCATCATGTCGGTACCCCCGCGTGCCGTTCAGCTTAACGAAGCGAACGCGTTCCTTAAGGAACATCCTGAGGTTCTCTACGTTGACCTTCTGATTGCAGATATGAATGGTGTGGTGCGCGGCAAGCGCATTGAGCGCACCAGCCTCCACAAGGTTTACGAGAAAGGCATCAACCTGCCGGCCTCCCTCTTCGCATTGGATATCAACGGTTCCACGGTCGAAAGCACTGGCCTGGGCCTGGACATCGGCGACGCCGACCGCATCTGC
Source organism: Pseudomonas huaxiensis (assembly GCF_003231275.1). Lineage (GTDB taxonomy): Bacteria > Pseudomonadota > Gammaproteobacteria > Pseudomonadales > Pseudomonadaceae > Aquipseudomonas > Aquipseudomonas huaxiensis. The sequence goes on along the minus strand of NZ_QKVL01000013.1, from coordinate 136,004 downwards.
TATCCGATCCCCGACACTCTCTCCAACGAGCCTTGGCAGAAGCGCCCTACCGCGCAGCTGCTGATGACCATGCACGAAATCGAAGGTGCACCGTTCTTCGCCGACCCGCGGGAAGTCCTGCGTCAGGTCGTGGCCAGGTTCGACGAGATGGGCCTGACCATCTGCGCCGCGTTCGAGCTGGAGTTCTACCTGATCGACCAGGAAAACGTGAACGGTCGTCCACAGCCGCCACGCTCGCCGATTTCCGGCAAACGTCCGCAATCGACCCAGGTTTATCTGATCGACGACCTCGACGAATACGTCGACTGCCTTCAGGACATCCTCGAAGGTGCGAAGGAACAAGGCATTCCGGCTGACGCCATCGTCAAGGAAAGCGCCCCGGCGCAGTTCGAAGTGAACCTGCACCATGTCGCCGACCCGCTGAAGGCCTGCGATTACGCGGTTCTGCTCAAACGCCTGATCAAGAACATCGCCTACGACCATGAGATGGACACCACCTTCATGGCCAAGCCTTACCCGGGCCAGGCGGGCAACGGTCTGCATGTTCATATCTCGGTGCTGGACAAAGATGGCAAGAACATCTTCACCAGCGAGGATCCCGAGCAGAACGCCGCGCTGCGTCACGCGATCGGCGGTGTGCTCGAGACCCTGCCAGCGTCAATGGCGTTCCTCTGCCCGAACGTCAACTCGTACCGTCGTTTCGGAGCCCAGTTCTATGTGCCGAACGCGCCAAGCTGGGGTCTGGACAACCGCACCGTGGCCCTGCGCGTTCCGACGGGCACGCCGGACGCTGTGCGCCTTGAACACCGCGTAGCCGGTGCCGACGCCAACCCGTACCTGTTGATGGCTGCCGTGCTGGCGGGCGTGCATCACGGCCTGACCAACAAGGTCGAGCCGAACAAGCCGGTCGAAGGCAACGCCTACGAACAGGTTGAGCAGAGCCTGCCGAACAACTTGCGTGATGCCCTGCGCGAGCTGGACGACAGCGAGATCCTCAACAAGTACATCGATCCGAAGTACATCGACATCTTTGTCGCGTGCAAGGAAAGCGAGCTGGAGGAGTTCGAGCACTCCATCTCCGACCTCGAGTACAACTGGTACCTGCATACCGTGTAAATGAAAACGCCGCCTGATCAGGCGGCGTTTTTTATGGCCTCATCGCCGGCAAGCCGGCTCCCACAAGGGTCAGCGTACACCGGACCTGTGGGAGCCGGCTTGCCGGCGATCAGGACCTCAATACCTACAAAGCCTTCTCGAAAATCTTCGAATTGCGCTGATAGTTGTACAGCGACGCCCGCGCCGCCGGCAGCCGCTCGACCCCGCTCGGCACAAACCCTCGCTCGCGGAACCAGTGCGCCGTCCGGGTCGTCAGCACGAACAGCGTTTTCAACCCCAACGCCCTCGCCCGCGTCTCGATACGCTCCAGCAGATCATCACCGCGACCGCCATGGCGATACTCCGGATTCACCGCCAGGCACGCCAGCTCACCCGCATCGGAATCAGCAATCGGATACAGCGCCGCACAGGCGATGATCACGCTTTCGCGTTCCACCACGCTGAACTGCTCGATCTCGCGCTCCAGCACCTCGCGCGACCGACGCACCAGAATCCCCTGCTCTTCCAGCGGGCTGATCAGTTCCAGCAGGCCACCGACATCCTCGATCGCCGCCTCCCGCACCAGTTCGAACTGCTCCTGCGCAACCAGCGTGCCGCCGCCTTCGCGGGTGAACAGCTCGTTGAGCAGCGCGCCGTTCTCGGCGTAGCTGACGATATGGCTGCGCGCCACGCCGCCCCGGCAGGCTTCGGCAGCGGCATCCAGCAGCTCGGCCTGGTAGTCGGAGCCGAGGCGCTCCAGGTGAGGCGCCACCTGCTGCGGACGGATTTCCCGGACCAGACGCCCCGTAGCGTCCAGCAGACCCGGCTCGGCACCGAACAGCAACAGCTTGTCCGCCTCCAGCTCGATGGCGGCGCGGGTCGCGACGTCCTCGCAAGCCAGGTTGAAGATTTCACCCGTGGGCGAATAGCCCAGCGGCGACAGCAGGACGATGGAGCGCTCGTCCAGCAGGCGACTGATGCCCTTGCGGTCGACCCGGCGCACTTCACCGGTGTGGTGATAGTCCACGCCTTCCAGCACGCCGATCGGCCGCGCGGTCACCAGGTTGCCCGAGGCCACCCGCAACCGCGAGCCCTGCATCGGCGAGGCGGCCATGTCCATGGACAACCGCGCTTCGATGGCGATGCGCAGTTGGCCAACCGCGTCGATGACGCACTCCAGGGTCGCCGCGTCAGTGATGCGCAAACCATGGTGGTAGTGGGCGCTCAGACCGCGTGCGCTCAGGCGGCTTTCGATTTGCGGGCGGGAACCGTGCACCAGCACCAGACGAACCCCGAGGCTGTGCAACAGCACCAGGTCGTGGACGATATTGCCGAAGTTGGGGTGGTCGACCCCATCGCCCGGGAGCATGACCACGAAGGTGCAGTCCCGGTGAGCATTGATGTAAGGCGAAGCATGACGCAGCCAATTGACGTATTCGGGCATAACCTGAGCCTGTAGAAATGAAGACAAGAACGGAACAGCAACAGCGCTCGAAGGGTTATCGTCGCAGCAGGCAAGGCGTCACACGCGTTCTCCTTTGCAAGGCAAGGTGGCTCAGCGGCCGGCGGCCGGGCTGAGGCAGTAATGTTGGATCAACTCACGCAACACACGCACTGTAGGGTCCAGGCGTGACAGTTCAAGGTACTCGCCGGGCTGGTGGGCGCAGGCGATGTCACCGGGGCCGAGGACCAGAGTTTCGCAGCCCAGGCGCTGAAGATAAGGCGCTTCGGTGCCGAAGGCTACTGCCTCGGCCACATGACCGGTAAGACGTTCGGCCAGTTGCACCAGTTCCGCATCGGCGCTCTGTTCGAATGGCGGCACCTCCGGGAACAGCGGCGCATAGTCGATCTTCACCTGATGCTGCTCGGCCAGCGGCGCCAGCTTGCCGCGAATCGCCGCGCGCAGCACCTGCGGGTCCATGCCCGGCAGGGGGCGCAGGTCGAATTCCAGGGCGCATTGACCACAGATTCGATTGGGGTTGTCGCCACCATGGATGCAGCCAAAGTTCAGGGTCGGCTGGGGCACGCTGAACTGGCTGTTGTTGTACTCGCGCTGCCATTGCTGACGCAGTTCCATCAAGGCGCCCATGACCTGATGCATCGCTTCCAGAGCGCTCTGGCCCAAAGACGGATCCGACGAATGGCCACTGCGCCCAAGAATATCGATGCGCTCCATCATCACGCCCTTGTGCAGACGAATCGGTTTCAGCCCGGTCGGCTCGCCGATCACTGCGGCGCGACCAAGCGGACGACCCGCCTCGGCCAAGGCGCGGGCGCCGGACATCGAGCTTTCTTCGTCACAGGTCGCCAGGATCAGCAGCGGCTGACGGAACGGTTGATCGAGCAACGGCCGGACCGCCTCGATGATCAGCGGGAAGAAACCCTTCATGTCGCACACGCCGAGCCCGACCCAGCGATCACCGACTTCCGTCAGCGTCAGCGGGTCGCTTTTCCATAATTGCGGATCGTAGGGCACGGTGTCGCTGTGCCCGGCCAGCACCAGCCCGCCGGGGCCGCTACCGTAACTGGCGAGCAGGTTGAACTTGCCCGGCGTGATCTGCTGGATCTCGCAGGTGAAACCCAGGTCGCCAAGCCAGCCGGCAAGCAGATCGATCACCCCGCGGTTGGACTGGTCCAGATCCGGTTGGGTACAACTGACCGAGGGCGCGGCGATCAACGCGGCGAACTGGTCCTTGAGCGATGGCAGCGACATGCGCGTTCTCCTGGAAACGAGGCCCATCATAGGGCCATCGGCCACCTTGAATAAACCGCGAGCGATCGAGTCCTGTACACTGCACGGCCAAGACGTCCCCGCCCTTCTGGTTACCCAGCAATGAACAAAGAAACCGAAATCAAACTGCGGATCAGCCGCGAGACCCTCGCCGCGCTGCGTGAGCACCCATTGCTGAAGAAGCGCAACAAGTCCGGCTGGCAGCAGCGTGAGCTGCTCAACCAGTACTTCGACACCCCGGAGCGCGATCTTGCTGCAGCCAAAGTCGCCCTGCGCCTGCGCCGCGACGGCGACGTGGTGATCCAGACCCTGAAAACCCGCGGCCAGAGCGTTGCCGGCCTGTCCGAGCGCAATGAGTTCCAGTGGGAGCTGCCCAAGGCCAAGCTGGACCTGAAGAAGCTCGACGATCAGTGCTGGCCCGCCGAACTGGCGGAGCTGGACAAGAAAACCATCAAGCCGCTGTTCACCACCGATTTCGTCCGCGAATACGCCGACATCGCCTGGGGCCGCGGCAAGTCCAAAGTGGTAATTGAAGCCGCCCTGGACCTCGGCACCGTTATCGTCGGCAAGCAGAAGGAAGAAATCTGCGAGCTGGAACTGGAACTGCGCGAAGGCGAACCGGCAGCCCTGCTGGAACTGGCTGCCGAACTGGCGGCAACCCTGCCGCTGTTCCCTTGCGATATCAGCAAGGCCGAGCGCGGCTACCGCCTGCTTGACCCGGCCAGCTATCAGCTCAGCCTGCCCGCCGCCGAGCTGACCCCGGAAATGTCGCTGGACGACGCCTTCGCCGCCATCGCCTGGCAGTTGCTCGGCAGCAGCCAGCGCCTGGCCGAGCAATACCGTTACAACGGCCACTGGCGCCTGCTGCAGGACTGGGTGCAGTGCCTCGCTGAACTGCGCGGCCTGGCCAGCAGCCTCGGCCAGGCAGCACCGCGCGCCACCACCCGCGCCCTGCGCGGCAGTCTCGACGCCCTGCTGGAAGACTGGCGCACCGTGGTCCTGGCCGGTAATGACGACGAAGACGTTCGTCGCGCCGCGCCTGAGCAGTTCGCCGAAGAACTGCTGGACACCCGCTGGGGCCAGTTCTCCCTGGACACCTCGCGCTGGCTGCTGGCCCGCGCCTGGACCGTTGACCGCAACAAGCGCGGCGACCGCCAGGGCGCAGCACCTCTGGCCAGTTGGCTGACCGTGGAATTCGGCGACGAGGCCAAGGCCCTGCAACTGCCGCTGTACCAGCAGCAGCCGGAAGACCTCGCCGAGCAACTGCCGCGCATCGAGCGCCTGCTGGCCTGGCTGCACCATGCCCGCGATGTGCTGGAAGTTCCGGAACTGGACCGCCTCTACGGCGAGTTGAGCAAGCTGCAACAATTGGCATGCCTGCCCATCAGCGACGAAGTGCTGGACGCCCGCGTCCAGCAAGCCTTCGCCGTTGCCCAGTGCCGCGGCTGGAAACAACTGGCGCGCAAATAAGCCAGGGTCGCGGGTAATGTCAGTCAGTTAGCGTTTTATGCAGCCCTTCGCGACGGGTCGGCGCCCCGACAAGCTCGCTCCTACAGTGTAGGAGCGAGCTTGTCGGGGCGCCGAACCGTCGCGAAGGGCGTCAACAGGCTTAACTGACAGGCATTAGGGTCGCGGGCAGGTTTCAACGCCTGCCCGCGACAACGCTCACCGCATCAGCGGCAGGCTGGTGGTAGATTTGATCTCCGACAGTGCCACCGTCGAATTGACCTCCTGAATCCCCGGCACCAGCGACAGCTTTTCAAAGAAGAAGCGCTCGTAGGCCTCGATATCCGAGGTGACGATCCGCAGCAGAAAATCCACCGCGCCCATCAGCACATAACACTCCAGCACTTCCGGAAACCCGCGAATCGCCTCGGTGAATTCGGCGAAGTTCGAGCGCCCGTGAGCATTGAGCTTCACCTCGGCGAAAATCTGCGTGTTCAGCCCCACCTTCTTGCGATCGAGCAGGCTCACCTGCGCACGGATCACCCCCTCCTCCTTCAAGCGCTGAATGCGTCGCCAGCACGGTGACTGCGAAAGCCCGACCCGCTCTGCCACCTGCGCGCTGGACAACGAAGCGTCCTCTTGCAGCACGGCGAGGATGCGGCGGTCGTAAGCGTCCAGCTCGATTTGCATGATTATTTCTCCCATCGACACATAGACGAATTGAACAATTCGAAAAAAGCTCGTATCGGTCAATGATAGGAAAATAATCTCCGCCACGCCGTGTAAAAATTCCTCCATCGTTTTTGGAGAACACCCATGACCGTACTCGAACGGCCTGACCACTTCGCCGCCCCGCAGCTTTTCGAACCCACTGTTGCCTGCAACGAGAACAACAAGGTTCGCTACCACTACCAGCTGCAAGCCGAGGCCGAGTCGGACAGCCTGTGCCGGGTGCTCAACCTGTTCGCCCTGCAATGTTTGATGCCGCATGGCGTGAACATGCGCCAGGAGGCCGACCTGCTGCACATCGACATCGCCATCGACGGCCTGAACTGGAACCGCGCCCAGTTGATTGCGCAGAAAATGCGCAACCTGGTCTGTGTCTGCGAAGTGGCCGTGCTCACCGCGCTGCTGCCGGCCAATCCACAGCGGGTCGGCTGGCACGGATAAATCCGGCAACGCTTACGTCCCGACGGCGCGCGCAACGACGGCTAGCCTTGGCTGCTTGGAAGCGCACACAAGGACGTCGCATGCCCGCCCCCGCCACCGACCGCACGCTGGACCTTTCCAGCCTGCTCGATGAACTGATCGCCCAACGGCGTATCGCGCCCCAGGCCCGCCAACACTTCAGCGGTGCCCCACGCACCGACCATCCCCTCGAATACATCGCCCGCCAGCGCCTGGATGATCTGCAGCGTCCCGGCCAGACACTCGACCTGGACAACCTCTGCCAATGGCTTGCCGAACAGGCCGGGCAACCCTTTCTGCGCCTCGACCCGCTGAGCATCGATCTCGCCGGGATGACCGGGCTGATGTCGGCGGCCTTCGCCCGTCGGCACGGTATTCTTGCCGTGGCCCAGGACCGTGACAGCGTCACCGTCGCCAGCGCCGAGCCTTATGTGTGCGGTTGGGAGATGGACCTGGCCCAGGTGCTCAAGCGCCGCGTGCTGCGGGTTGTCGCCAGCCCCGAACGGATTCGCCAGTTGAGCCAGGATTTCTTTCGCCTCGCCCAATCGGTCAGCGGCGCCAGCCATCTGGACATGCCCGCGCCCGCGAGCGGCGATCTGGAGCAGTTGCTGGAACTGGGCAACGGCCCGCACGACGCCGACGACGCACACATCGTCAGCATCGTCGACTGGCTGCTGCAATACGCCTTCGAGCAACGCGCCAGCGATATCCACCTCGAGCCCCGCCGCGAACAGGGCCGACTGCGCCTGCGCATCGACGGCGTGCTGCACGACACCTATCCCTTCCCGCCCGCAGTCACCCTGGCGATCACCAGCCGCCTGAAAAGCCTCGGACGCATGAACGTCGCGGAGAAACGTCGACCGCAGGATGGCCGAATCAAAACCCGCACCCCGGCCGGCGACGAGGTGGAGTTGCGCCTGTCGACCCTGCCGACCACCTTCGGCGAGAAGCTGGTGATACGCATCTTCGACCCACAGTTGCTGCGCCAGGACTTCAACGGCCTGGGTCTGGACGGCGACGAACTGGCCCGCTGGCAAGCCATGCTGCGCCAGCCCCACGGCATCATCCTGGTGACCGGCCCGACCGGCTCGGGCAAGACCAGCACCCTGTACAGCGCCCTCAAGCAACTGGCCACGCCGCAGGTCAATGTCTGCACCCTGGAAGACCCTATCGAGATGGTCGAGCCGGCCTTCAACCAGACCCAGGTGCAGCCTGGCATCGACCTTGGTTTTGCCAACGGCGTACGTGCGCTGCTGCGCCAGGATCCGGACATCATCATGGTGGGCGAGATCCGCGACCTTGAAACCGCCCAAGTGGCGATTCAGGCGGCGCTGACCGGGCATCTGGTGTTGTCCACGCTGCACACCAACGATGCCAGCGGTGCGATAGGCCGGCTACTGGAGCTGGGCGTTGCACATTATTTGATCAAGTCGACCCTGGTGGGCGTGGTCGCCCAACGACTGGTGCGCACGCTGTGTATCGCGTGCAAGGCGCCGGGTGAGGCCAGCGCTGTGGGTTGCAAGGAATGCCGGCAGACCGGCTATCAGGGCCGCACAGGCCTGTATGAAGTACTGACGGTGAGTGACGGGCTCAAGGCGCTTATCAGCGGGGACTGCGACCTGACGAGCTTGCGCCAGCGGGCACGGGCCGAGGGCATGCTCGACCTGCGAGAGAACGGGCTGCGCAAGGTAGCGGCGGGGGTGACCACCGCGGTGGAGGTGGATCGGGTTTCGGCGTAGTGCCATCGGGAACTTGTTGCGAGGCCGATGTCCAAATTCGGCCTTTAAAGCATCGCGAGCAAGCTCGCTCCTACCGACATCAACCTCTGTAGGAGCGAGCTTGCTCGCGAAGACCTTTCCCACTCCCGGAGCCCTGGAATCATGCGTCGCCCCTTTGCCATCGCCACCCTCACCCTGCTGTCCCTCGCCTCGGCCTCGGCCATGGCCGACCCCTTCTGGCGCAACGTGATTTCTTCGGGCGCGACCACCGCCTCGACCTACCTGACCTCCCGTGACCACAAGCTGGTTGCCGCCGCGCAGGATGATGCCGGCAGCTTCGTCGCCAGCGAAGGCGCGATCCGCGGTCCATTCCTCGAAGCGGCCCTGCGCCAGGCCCGCGCGGAAAACCCGAGCCTGAACGCCAGCGACATGGAACTGGCCAACGCCATCCTGGCGCGCAACAGCGCAATCACCGAGTGACACCTGCGGGCGACCCGGCCGGGTCGCCCATCTTCCCTCAGCGGTAATCCTCCACCGGCACGCAGGCACAGAACAGGTTGCGGTCGCCGTAGACGTTGTCTACCCGGTTTACCGCCGGCCAATACTTGTGCGCCCTGGCGTGGGCACTGGGCGCCACGCCCTGCTCGATGCTGTAGGGCCGATCCCAACGCGCCAGCACATCCGCGAGGGTATGTGGCGCATGCTTGAGCGGATTGTCCTCGGCGGGCCAGTTGCCGTTCTGCACTTCGGCGATTTCCGCGCGGATGCTCAGCATCGCTTCGACAAAACGGTCCAGCTCGGCCTTCGGCTCGCTCTCGGTGGGTTCCACCATCAACGTCCCCGGCACCGGGAACGACATGGTCGGGGCATGGAAGCCATAGTCCATCAGGCGCTTGGCGACGTCTTCCTCGCTGATCCCGGTCTGCGCTTTCAGCGGTCGCAGGTCGAGGATGCATTCATGGGCCACCCGCTCGTTGCGCCCGCGATAGAGCACCGGGAATGCCCCGCCGAGGCGCTGGGCCAGGTAGTTGGCGGACAGAATCGCCACCTCGCTGGCGTCGGCCAGTTGCGGGCCCATCATCGCGATGTACATCCAACTGATCGGCAAGATGCTCGCACTGCCCCACGGCGCGGCGCTGACAGCGCTGTTCTGCGGATCAGGCCCCGGCACCGGCACCACCGGGTGGCTGGCGACGAAGGGCGCAAGGTGCGCGCGCACGCCAATCGGGCCCATGCCCGGACCGCCGCCACCATGGGGAATGCAGAAGGTCTTGTGCAGGTTCATGTGCGAAACATCGGCACCAATGTCCGCCGGCCGCGCGAGGCCGACCTGGGCATTGAGGTTGGCGCCGTCCATGTAAACCTGGCCGCCGTGGCTGTGGATAACTTCGCAGATTTCGCTGATGCCTTCCTCGTACACGCCGTGGGTCGAGGGGTAGGTCGCCATCAGGCAGGACAGCCGCTCCCCGGCCTCCGCCGCCCTGGCCTTGAGGTCTTCCAGATCGACGTTGCCGGCCGTGTCGCAGGCGACGATCACCACCTGCATGCCGGCCATCTGCGCCGACGCCGGGTTGGTGCCGTGGGCCGACGCCGGGATCAGGCAGATATCGCGCTGCCCCTGCTGACGACTGCGGTGGTATTTGCTGATCGCCAACAGGCCGGCATATTCGCCTTGCGCGCCGGAGTTGGGCTGCATGCAGATGGCATCGAAACCGGTGATTGCGCACAGCCAGCTTTCCAGCTCATCGATCAGCGCCTTGTAGCCCGCCGCCTGCGTCAGCGGCACGAACGGGTGCAGGTCGGCAAACCCCGGCCAGGTGATGGGGATCATCTCGCTGCTGGCGTTGAGTTTCATGGTGCAGGAGCCCAGCGGGATCATTGACTGGTTCAGCGCCAGATCCTTGTTTTCCAGCTGCTTGAGATAACGCAGCATCTCGGTTTCGCTGTGGTGCAGGTTGAAGACCGGATGCGTCAGGTAATCGGACTGGCGCAGCAGCGCGGCGGGGATGCCAGCGGGCAGGTCTTCGCCGTCCAGTGCATCAACCTGCTGGCCGTGGTCGGCGCCGAGGAAGATGTCGAACAGGCGCAGCACGGTGGTTTCGTCGCAGGTCTCGTCGAGGCTCACGCCGAGGTGGCCGCGACCGAGAATCCGCAGGTTGATCCGCGCCGCTTCAGCGCTCTGGATGATCGCCGTCTGGCTGCCGCCGACGTCCAGGGTCAGGGTGTCGAAGAAGTGCGCGTTCAGCCGTTTGACACCACTGCGCTCCAGGCCAGCGGCCAGAATGGTGGTCAGCCGGTGCACGCGCTGGGCGATGCGCCGCAGCCCGTCAGGCCCGTGATAGACGGCATAGAAGCCGGCGATATTGGCCAGCAGTACCTGGGCGGTGCAGATGTTCGAGTTGGCCTTCTCGCGGCGGATGTGTTGTTCGCGGGTTTGCAGGGCCATGCGCAGCGCCAGGCTGCCGCGGGCGTCTTTCGACACACCGATGATGCGACCGGGCATGGCCCGCTTGAATTCGTCACGGCAAGCGAAATAGGCCGCATGTGGCCCGCCATACCCCATGGGCACGCCAAAGCGCTGAGTCGAGCCGAGCACCACATCGGCGCCCTGTTCGCCCGGTGGCGCCAGCAGCAACAGGCTGAGCAGGTCGGCGGCGACACAGGCGATCGCCTGCTGCCCGTGCAAATGCTCGATGGCCGGGCGCAGGTCGTGCACGCCGCCGTGGGTGTTGGGGTACTGCAGCAGCGCGCCGAACACCTGGTGCTTGCCCAGATTCTCCAGCGAGTCGACGATCAGCTCGAAGCCGAAGCCTTCGGCGCGGGTCTGCAGCACCGAGAGGGTCTGCGGGTGACAGTGCTCGTCGGCGAAGAACAGGTTGCTGCGGGATTTCGCCACCCGCTTGGCCAAGGCCATGGCTTCGCCCGCCGCGGTGGCTTCGTCCAGCAACGAGGCATTGGCCAGGTCCAGGCCGGTCAGGTCGATGACCATCTGCTGGAAATTCAGCAAGGCTTCCAGGCGGCCTTGGGCGATTTCCGGCTGATAGGGCGTGTAGGCGGTGTACCAACCGGGATTTTCCAGTACGTTGCGCAGAATGACGGTGGGCGTACGCGTGCCGTGATAGCCCATGCCGATGAGGCTGGTCCACAACTGGTTCTGTTCGGCGTAAGCGCGCAGACGCGCCAGCGCTGCCTGTTCATCCAGGGCCGGTGGCAAGTCGAGGGGGCGATTGAAGCGGATGCCGGGCGGCACCGTCTGTTCGATCAGTTCACTGCGGCTGGCAACGCCCAGCACATCGAGCATGGCGTGCTGCTCGGCGGCATCGGGGCCGAGGTGGCGGCGCAGGAACGCATTGGGGTCTTGCAGTTGGCTCAGGGACGGCAACAAGGACATAGCGGCTCTCTCTTCCTAGACCAAGCCCCGAGGTAGGCCGGGGCCTATTGAGTCTAGGAAGGGATTACCGATTGCGTGGAAATTTTGGGGAGAGCGTCGCGACGGTTCGGCGCGATCAGCCCTCCAAAAACATCACTCGCCGATAGCAGACTTGTAGCCCGCCGCGTCCAGCAGCTTTTGCAGCTCAGCCGGGTTGGATGGCTTCAGCTTGAAGATCCACGCGCCGTACGGGTCTTCGTTCAGTTGCTCCGGGCTGTCGGCCAGGTCTTCGTTCACGGCGATGACTTCGCCGCCAACCGGGGCGTAGATATCCGAAGCGGCCTTGACCGATTCCACCACGCCAGCCGCATCACCCTGGCCAAACACCTTGCCCACTTCCGCCAGCTCGACGAATACCACGTCACCCAGGGCTTCCTGGGCATGGTCACTGATACCGACGGTCACGGTGCCATCGGCCTCAAGCCGCGCCCATTCATGGCTTTCGGCAAAACGCAGATCGGCGGGAACATTGCTCATAATTGTTTTTCCTCAACAGGTCAGCGGTCGGCCCGCCGGAATGAATTCAGATCAGGATCCTGCCATGACGCACGAACGTCGGCTTGACCACCCGCACCGGGTACCACTTGCCGCGGATTTCCACTTCGGCACGGTCGGCGGTCGCCATTGGAAGGCGCGCCAGAGCAATCGCCTTGCTCAGCGTAGGAGAGAAACTACCACTGGTTATCTCCCCTTCGCCAATTTCAGCAACACGAACCACCTGATGGGCACGCAGGACACCGCGTTCTTCCAGCACCAGGCCCACCAGTTTCTGCGAAATACCACCGGCTTTTTCCGTTTCCAGCGCCTGGCGCCCAATGAAATCACGCCCTGCGGGATCCCAGGCGATGCTCCAGGCCAGGTTCGAGGTCAGCGGCGAATGCGCCTCGTCGATATCGTTGCCGTACAGGTTCATCCCGGCTTCCAGGCGCAGCGTGTCACGTGCACCGAGGCCACTCGGGGCAATGCCGGCGCCGACCAGATCGTTGAAGAACGCTGGCGCCTGCAAGGCCGGCAGGATGATTTCCAGACCGTCTTCACCGGTGTAGCCGGTGCGGGCGATAAACCAGTCACCTTCGAATTGCCCTTCGAAAGGCTTGAGGTCGCGGATCAGCTCGGCGCGCGCGGCGCTGAGCAGTTCGGCAACCTTCTCCCGCGCCTGCGGGCCCTGGATCGCGAGGATCGCCAGCTCAGGGCGCTCGCGGAACTGCACTTCGAAGCCGCTTTTGTGCGCTTCGAGCCAGGCGAGGTCCTTGTCGCGGGTCGCGGCGTTGACCACCAGGCGATAGCCGTCGGCCAGGCGATAGACGATCAGGTCGTCGATCACACCGCCTTCATCGTTGAGCAGGGTGCTGTAGAGGGCCTTGCCGATCTCGCCGAGGCGGGCGACATCGTTGGTCAGCAGATGACGCAGCCATTCGGTGGCATCGACACCGCTGATGTCGATCACCGTCATGTGCGAAACATCGAAAACTCCGCAGTCGCGACGCACTTGATGGTGCTCCTCGACCTGCGAACCGTAATGCAGGGGCATATCCCAACCGCCAAAATCGACCATCTTGGCGCCAAGCGCCAAGTGCAGGTCATACAGAGGCGTACGCTGTCCCATGGGTTTCTCCTTCCGGGCGTGGCGAAGCTGCGGCAGACAGCAGCGTTCCTGCTACCCGGCCAGTGGCCGGCCGCAGCGAATGCCGCGCATTGTATCCGCAAGGCGGCCGGGTTACATCCTCAGCGACTTTGACCGGGGTGACGGGCAGAACGCCGAATCAGCCCGATGACCGGCAGCAGTCCCACCAGAACCAGTGTCAGTGCCGGCAACGACGCCCGCGCCCACTCGCCTTCGCTGGTCATCTCGAAGACCCGCACGGCCAGCGTGTCCCAGCCGAACGGGCGCATCAGCAGGGTTGCCGGCATTTCCTTGAGCACATCGACGAACACCAGCAGCGCCGCGCTCAACGCACCGGGCACCAGCAGCGGGAGATACACCTTGAAAAACAATCCCGGCCCGCTGACTCCGAGGCTGCGCGCCGCTTCCGGCAGCGATGGGCGGATACGCCCGAGGCTGTTTTCCAGCGGGCCGTAGGCCACAGCAATGAAGCGCACCAGATACGCCAGCAACAACGCCGACAGGCTGCCCAGCAACAGCGGCTTGCCCGCCCCGCCGAGCCAGCCGGAGAGCGGAATCACCAATTCGCGATCGAGATAGCTGAACGCCAGCATGATCGCCACCGCTAGCACCGAGCCGGGCAACGCGTAACCGAGATTGGCCAGACTGACACCGACGCGGATGCCCCGTGCCGAGGAGTGGCGGCGGGCGAAGGCCAGCAACAGCGCCGCGCTGACGGTGATCAGCGCCGCCATGGCGCCGAGGTACAGGGTGTGCAGGATCAGGCTGGTGTAACGCTCATCGAGGTCGAAGCGCCCGCGCTGCCAGAACCAGGCCAACAATTGCAGCAGCGGAATGACGAAGGCGCAGGCGAATACCAACAGGCACCAGCCACTGGCTAACAGCGCCTTGACCCCGCGCAAGTGATACAGCGCCTTGCCGCGCGGGCGCTCGTTGCTGCCACGCACCGCACCGCGGGCGCGCTGTTCGCCGTAGAGCACCAGGATCACCGCCAGCAGCAACAGGCTGGCCAGTTGCGCTGCGCTGGACAGGCTGAAGAAGCCGTACCAGGTCTTGTAGATCGCCGTGGTGAAGGTATCGAAGTTGAACACCGAGACGGCGCCGAAGTCGGCCAGCGTCTCCATCAGCGCCAGCGCCACGCCAGCACCGATGGCCGGACGCGCCATCGGCAACGCGACCCGCCAGAACGCCTTTAGCGGCGAAAGCCCTAGGACCCGCGCCGCTTCCATCAGGCCCTTGCCCTGGGCGAGGAACGCGGTGCGCGCCAGCAGGTAGACGTAGGGATAGAACACCAGCACCAGAACGATGATCACCCCGCCGGTGGAACGCACCCGCGGCAGACGCATCGGCCCGAACCACTCGCGCAACAGCGTCTGCACCGGCCCGGAGAAATCCAGCAAGCCGACGAAAACGAAAGCCAGCACGTAGGCGGGAATCGCGAACGGCAACATCAGCGCCCAATCCAGCCAGCGCCGGCCGGGAAACTCGCAGAGGCTGGTCAGCCAGGCCAGGCTGACGCCCAGCAGGGTGACGCCCACACCAACGCCAACCACCAGCGTCAGGGTGTTGCTCAACAGGCGGCTCATCTGGGTATCGAGCAGGTGCGACCAGATCTGCATGTCCACGCTTTGCCAGGACAGCAACAAGACACTGAGCGGCAGCATCACCAGCGCGGCGATGGCGTAGACCAGGGGATACCAGCGGCGTTGGACGGGGTGCGGCAAGGAGAAAGTCTCTACGGGCGGCAGTCAATGAAAAAGCCCGCCCGGCGCGATGCCAGGGCGGGCTTGAGGGCGCAGCAAGAATAAGGCTTGAAACTCAGTTCCAGCCAGCCCGATCCATCAAGCGAATCGCTTCAGCCTGGCGCTTGCCGGCGACTTCCACCGGCAGGCTGTCAGCCTTGAAGCTGCCCCAGGCCGCGACTTCGTCGGACGGAGCGACTTTCGGGTTGGCCGGGAATTCCTGGTTGATGCCCGCGAACATCTTCTGTGCTTCCTCGCCGGTCATCCACTCGACCAGCGCCTTGGCGGCTTCCGGGTGCGGTGCGTGTTTGGTCAGGCCGATGCCCGACAGGTTCACGTGCACGCCGCGATCAGCCTGGTTGGGCCAGAACAGCTTGACCGGCAGTTTCGGGTTTTCCTGGTGCAGGCGGCCGTAGTAGTAGGTGTTGACGATGCCCACATCGCACTGGCCGGCGGCGATGGCATGGACCACGGCGTTGTCATCGGAGAACACGTCGGTAGACAGGTTGTTGACCCAGCCCTTGACCAGTTCTTCGGTTTTCTCGGCGCCGTGGGTCTCGATCATGGTGGCGGTCAGCGACTGGTTGTAGACCTTCTTCGCCGTGCGCAGGCACAGGCGGCCTTCCCATTGCTTGTCGGCCAGCGCCTCGTAGGTGCTCAGTTCCTCGGGTTTGACCCGGTCGGTGGAGTAGACGATGGTCCGTGCACGCAGGCTCAGGCCGGTCCAGTCATGGGACGACGCACGGTATTGCGCAGGGATGTTGGCGTCGATCACGGCGGACTTGATCGGCTGAAGAATGCCCATCTGCTCGGCCTGCCAGAGGTTGCCGGCGTCGACGGTGAGCAGCAGGTCGGCCACGCCGTTCTCGCCCTCGGCCTTGATCCGCTGCATCAGCGGGGCTTCCTTGTCGGTGATGAACTTGACCTTCACCCCGGTCTTGGCGGTGTAGGCGTCGAATACCGGCTTGATCAGTTCATCGATGCGCGAGGAGTACACCACCACCTCATCCGCCGCCTGGGCAGCACCGCCAAACAGCGTGAGGGTCAGGGCGGCCAGTAAAGGCTTGCGTGGCGACATCGGTAGCGCTCCTCGGAAATTCAAATGAGGCGCAAATGGTAGTTAATGTCATTTGGCATCACAAACCGAACGCTTCGCCGAGGAGTTACCAGATGTTGCCGGCCGTTCAGGCCTTCGCCAGTTCCGGCAGATCGCCGCTCAAGCCCAGCGCCTGACGCACGAACAACGCCTTGGCCTCGGGCATCTGCTCAACCCATTTCAGGCCACTGTTACGCAGCCAGCGCAGCGGCAGCGGATCGGCCTGGAACAAGCGCTCGAAGCCCTCCATCGCGGCCATCAGCGCCAGGTTGTGCGGCATGCGCCGGCGCTCGAAGCGGCTCAGCACCTTCACGTCGGCCAGTCGCTCGCCGCGCTCGTAGGCCTTTAGCAGTTCTTCGGCCAGCACCGCGGCATCGAGAAAGCCCAGGTTCACGCCCTGGCCGGCCAGCGGGTGAATGGTGTGCGCGGCATCGCCGATCAACGCCAGGCCCTCGGCGACGTAGCGCTTGGCATGGCGCTGGCGCAGCGGCACGCAGACGCGCGGATCGGCTTGCAGTACCGCACCGAGGCGGCCTTCGAAGGCGCGCTCAAGCTCGGCGCAGAACGCCTCGTCCGGCAATGCCATAAGTTTTTCCGCCCGCTCGGGCGTGGTCGACCAGACGATCGAGCACCAATCCTGCTTACCGTCGCGCTGCAATGGCAGGAAGGCCAGCGGACCTTCATCGGTGAAACGTTGCCAGGCCGTGTTCTGGTGCGGCTCGGCGCAACGCACGCTGGTGACGATGGCGTGATGCAGGTAATCCCATTCGCGGGTTTCGCAGCCAGTCAGGCGGCGCACCGCCGAGTTGGCACCGTCGGCGGCGATCACCAGCGGTGCCCGCAGGTTGCGGCCGTCGGCGAGGGTCAGCAGCCACTCGTCGCCGGAACGGCGCATGCGTTCCAGACGGGCATTGGCCAGCAGGCCGATTTCGCTGTCGTGCAGGCGTTCCAGCAGGCCGTCCTGAACCACCCGGTTCTCGACGATATGGCCCAGCACATCGGCGTGAACGCTGGCGGCGGAAAAGTGGATCTGCCCGGTGCCGCTGCCGTCCCAGACCTGCATGTTCGAGTAAGGGCTGGCACGCCGCTCGGAAATGCCCTGCCAGGCGCCGAGACGATCGAGAATGCGCTGGCTGGCCGCCGACAGGGCGCTGACCCTGGGCTCGAACGGCGCGGCATCATCGAAGCGCGGGACGGACAGGGGGCTGCCGTCCAGCAGGAGGATTTCCAGGCCGCTGTGCTGCAAGGCCAGGGCCAGAGCGCTGCCGACCATACCGGCACCGACAATCAACAGATCCGCGCGCATGTCCATGCTTCAAGCCTGTTCCGGGTAATAGAAAAAAGGGGTCATGCCTTGCCTTGAAGGTCAGGGCGAGTGCCGAGGCCCATGGCCTGGCGGGCGAACCAGCGCTTGGCCGGGGGCAGCAGATCGAGGCCAAGCAGGCCGAGGTTGCGGCCGGTGGCGATCAACGGCTGGGCCGTGCCAAACAGGCGGGTGATCTTGTCGGAGAAACCGACGGTCAGGTCCTGGTCCAGACGCTGGCGCTCGCGGTAGGCCAACAGTGTGCCGAGGTCGCCGGGTGTTTCGGGACCGGCAAGCAGGCCATCAGCCAGCGACTGCACGTCACGCAGCGACAGGTTGAAGCCCTGCCCGGCGATCGGGTGCAGGCTGTGGGCGGCATTGCCAAGCACCACCAGATGCGGGCGCACTTGCTCCTGCGCTTCCACCAGCGACAGTGGATAAAGGTGCCGCGCGCCGACCTGGCGCAGCGCGCCGAGGCGGTAACCGAAGATGCTCTGGAGCTCGTCGAGGAAGCGTCGTTCGTCCAGCTCTGCCAGGCGCTTGGCGTCCATCCCGGCGCGGGTCCAGACCAGCGCGCAACGGTTTTCCGGCAGCGGCAGCAAGGCCATCGGGCCTTCATCGGTGAAGCGCTCGAACGCCTGGCCGCAGTGGGCTTCGCTCGGGGTGATGTTGGCGATCAGCGCGCTCTGGTTGTACGGGCGCTGGCTGACGTGAATGCCCAGTTGCTCGCGCAAGCCGGAACGGCCGCCATCGGCGAGCACGGCCAGGTCGCATTCGAGCACGGTGTCGTCATTGAGCGACAACCGATAACCATCGCCGAGTGGCTGCATCGCGGTGACTTCCGCCGGGCAGCGCCAGCTCACCACTTCGGGATCGAGGCCCTGCCACAGGCACTGGCCGAGCCAGGCGTTTTCGACCACGTAACCCAGTGCTGGCACGCCTTCTTCCAGGGCATCGAGACGGGTAGCGCCGAAGCGGCCGCGGTCAGACACCTGGATCTGCCGGATCGGCTCGGCGCGGCGGTTGATGACCTGCCACAGGTCGAGGCGCTCGTAGATCTGCCGGGTGCCGAACGACAGCGCCGAAGAGCGCGCGTCATAACTGGGTTGGTAGCTGTCGCCCGGGGCGAACGGCTCGATCAGCAGGATCTTCCAGCCCCGGGCCTTGGCACCAGCCTGCAGGGCCAGCGCGAGGCTGGCGCCGACCAGGCCGCCGCCGATGATCGCCAGATTGACCCGGCTCATGCGGCCTGGCTTCTGGCGGCGGCCATCAGGGCTTCGATTTCGGCGACCGTTTTCGGCACACCGGAGGTCAGGATTTCACAGCCATGCTTGGTTACCACTACGTCGTCCTCGATCCGTACACCAATACCGCGCCACTTCTTGGCGACGCTCTGGTTGTCCGCGGCAATGTAGATACCCGGTTCGACCGTCAGGGCCATGCCCGGCTCGAGCACGCGCCATTGACCGCCGACCTTGTACTCGCCGACATCATGTACATCCATGCCCAGCCAGTGTCCGGCCCGGTGCATGTAGAAGGCCCGGTAGGCCTCGGTTTCGATCAGTTCGGCCACATCGCCCTTGAGCAGGCCCAGTTCCACCAGCCCTTCGGTGATCACTTGAACCGTCGCCTCGTGGGCGTGGTTCCAGTGCTTGCCGGGGGCGATGACCGCGAAGGCCGCTTCCTGTGCCTTGAGCACCAGTTCGTAGATCGCCTTCTGTTCCGCCGAAAAACGCCCACTGACCGGGAAGGTGCGGGTGATGTCGCTGGCGTAGCAGTCGATCTCGCAACCGGCGTCGATCAGCACCAGGTCGCCATCCTTGAGCGGCGCGTCGTTCTGCTGGTAATGCAGGATGCAGCTATTGCGCCCGGCGGCGACGATCGACCCGTAGGCCGGCATCTTCGCCCCGCCCTTGCGGAACTCGTAGTCCAGCTCGGCTTCCAGGCTGTATTCGTGAAGGCCGGCACGGCTGGCCTGCATGGCCCGCACATGGGCCCGCGAGGAAATCGCCGCGGCCTCGCGCATGACCTTCACTTCCGCCGCCGATTTATACAGGCGCATGTCGTGCAGCAGATGATCCAGGGCAACGAATTCGTTCGGCGGCGAAGCCCCCAGGCGCGCCTTGGAACGGATCACGTTGATCCACTCCATCAGGCGGCGGTCGAACTCGGCATTGCTGCCCATGGCCGAATAGACGCGGTCGCGCCCTTCGATCAGGCCGGGAAGAATGTCGTCGATATCGGTGATGGGGAAGGCGTCGTCGGCCGCGAAGTCGCGGATCGCGCCTTCCTGGCCGGCGCGCAGGCCGTCCCACTGCTCGCGCTCGGGGTTACGCTCACGGCAGAACAGCACGTACTCGCCGTGCTCGCGGCCGGGGATCAGGGCGATCACCGCCTCGGGTTCGGGAAAACCGCTGAGGTACTGGAAGTCGCTGTCCTGGCGATAGACGTGCTCGACGTCACGGTTGCGAATGGCAACCGCGGCAGCCGGCAGGATGGCGATGCTGTTGGGTTCCATCTGCGCCATCAACGCCTTGCGGCGCCGGGCGTATTCCGCTTTCGGGATATGGTTTGTTGCCACGGGGAACCCCTGTTTGGCCTCAGTGCAAGGAAGGTTTGGCGGCAGGCGCGACCGGCTTGGCCAATTCCGTGAAGAGCAGCAGCGGTGCGACGCGCAGGTACTCCATCACTTCCATATAGTCGCTTTCGCCGTCTTCGGATTCTTCCAGTGCGTCCTGAACTTGCGAAATCGCGCTCAGGTCCTGAAGTACTTCATTGACCTCGCCGCTGAGGTCCTTGCCGCCGGCGTTCAGGCCAAAACCGCTGAGGAAGCCCTGGCACCATTGGCCCAGCGCAGCCGCGCGCTCGGTGAGCGGCAGGTCATCGCCCGGCAGCAGCAGGACGATGGCGATGTCTTCGCCGGTCAGTTCGGACTTGACCATTTCCTGGAGGCCGATCAAAGCGTTGCGGACGTTGTCTACTGGTTCGGACTCCAGCAGTTGGGCGGCGTCGGCCAGCCAGCCGTCAACATCGAAGCCGGCGCCGGCGCAGCTACGACCAAGCAACAGGCCGTGCAGTTCGGCGGGGGAAACAGGATGACCGTTGCTGTTGAGCAGGTTGGCGAAGGCGGTGTACGGCGAATTGGTAGTGGGCATGGGCAACTAGGCGCCAGACGGCGCAATGACTAGAATGAAGGCCTTGTATCCTAGCACCGGCAGGCGCGCCAAGACCATCGACGCGGCAATTCCGGCGCATGAGGCGCAGTAGCCAGACAGTCACAGTCAGACCGAATCGAGTGGCGAGCAATGCAAGATAATGAGCTGCAAACGCTGAAGAGCCGACTCGAACTGCTGATTGAGCGGGTCGAGCAACTAAAACGGCAAAACACACTCCTATCCGAGCAGGAGAAATCCTGGCGCGAGGAGCGCGCCCACCTCATTGAAAAAAACGAAATCGCGCGACATAAGGTCGAATCGATGATTTCGCGGCTCAAGTCCCTGGAGCAAGACTCATGAGTTCTACCAATAGCGTCACCGTGCAGATCCTCGACAAAGAGTATTCGATCATCTGCCCGCAGGAAGAACGCAGCAATCTGGTCAGCGCCGCTCGCTACCTCGACGGCAAGATGCGCGAGATCCGCAGCAGCGGCAAAGTGATCGGCGCCGACCGCATCGCCGTGATGGCCGCGCTGAACATCACCCACGACCTTTTGCACAATCAAGAGCGCCCGGAAGCCCAGAGCGGCGGCGCCACCCGTGAGCAGGTACGCGAGCTGCTCGACCGCGTCGACCAGGCCCTGATCGACGACGCGGATACAAAAGCCAACTGAGTTTCTGTATACTCCCGCCCACTCCCTGGAGTGCTTGCCAGTCGGTCATGTCCCTGAGCCGATACGCACAACCACGGGGGTTGCACGTTGGGGCCGGTGTGCATGTCCGCTTGACGGAAAGCCTTAACGCCCCCTGCAATCTCCACCTTGAACTTTCGGGTTCAAGGGCTACACCGACAGCGGTTCGTCGGGGAGCCTGTTTCTATCTGCATGCGCCTTTATCTTCCTTGCGCGCCTGCACCCGCGACATCACCGCGTGATGATCGCCCCCAGGGATCGCCCGTGCCATGACCGACACCGCGCCGCTTACCCGCCCTCAACTTCGCCGCCTGCTTCGTGATGCCCGCCGCGCACTGAGCCCTGCCGAGCAACGTCAGGCCGCCCGTGGTCTGTATCGGCAACTGGCACAGCATCCACTGTTCCGTCGCGCCCGACACATCGCCTTGTACCTGCCCAACGACAGCGAAATCGACCCGCGCCTGCTGCTGCGCGAGGCCCAACGCCGTGGCAAGCGTACCTACCTGCCGGTGCTGCATGCCTGGCCAAGGACCAAGATGGCGTTCCAGCGCTTCGAACAGGGCGAAAAGCTGCGGCCCAACCGCTTTCGCATCCCCGAGCCGACCATCAGCCTGGCGCGGCAACGCCCGGTCTGGGCGCTGGATCTGATCCTGCTGCCGCTGGTGGGTTTCGATGAGTTGGGTGGTCGCCTCGGAATGGGCGGCGGTTTCTATGATCGCAGCCTGGCGTATCAAGGCCGGCGCAAGGCCTGGAAAAAACCCCTGCTGCTGGGGCTGGCCCATGAATGCCAGAAGGTGGAACGCCTGACGCAGGCCAGTTGGGACGTGCCGCTACAAGGCACTGTGTCGGATAAAAGCTGGTATCTGGCGCACTGAACGGCGCCGCGGCATCAACGCTGAGCGGGATTCACCGGCATCTGCTGATAAGCGGTTTCAACTTTGCGTTCCCAGAAACTTTGCGCATAACCGGTCGTGACAACGCCCAGACCAAACACGAAAACTAGAATCCAGAGCAGGTCCGGTTTTTTGCGATTCATCGATTGCCCCCCGAAGGCAAACTGATCACGATGTCCGCGACGGTTCTTTTTATAGGCCGTGCAGCAGCGTCGAGCTTAAAATTTGGCGCATTTTCCGACAACACTCGTCCACAAGCAAACCTTGACGCCAACCGGCTGTCGGTTTGATGCAACAGGTTGTTTCAGAGACTGACTGGAGCTGAGCCCATGGCCTACTGGCTGATGAAATCCGAACCCGATGAACTCTCTATCGAAGACCTCGCCCGGCTCGGCGAAGCGCGTTGGGACGGGGTTCGCAATTACCAGGCGCGCAATTTCATCCGCGCCATGGCGGTGGGCGACGAGTTTTTCTTCTACCACTCCAGTTGCCCCGAGCCGGGCATCGCCGGTATTGCCCGGATCAGCACCGCGGCCTATCCCGACCCGACCGCCCTCGACCCGCAAAGCCACTACCACGACCCCAAGGCCAATGCCGACAAGAACCCGTGGAGCGCGGTGGACGTCGCCCATGTGGAAACCTTCCCGAAGGTGCTGGGCCTTGGCTACCTGAAGCTGCAAACCGCCCTCGCCGAACTGCCGCTGGTGCAGAAAGGCAGTCGCCTGTCTGTGATGCCAGTCACAGCCGAACAGTGGGCAGCAATACTCAATCTCCGCTGATCAGCGTAGGATCGGGACTCATTTGACGCGAATCAAACCGCCAAGGCTGGTGGGACGTCACAATCTGACGCGTACGTAGCAGGATGCAGGACCATGTCGATGAGTCAACACAGCCCCAAGATTTTCGCCGGCGCGCTGATCGCGCTATTGCTGGCGGCCGGTGGCCTGGGCTACTGGAAATCCTTGCATGACCGCCTGCCCGAAGGCCTGGCCATGGGCAACGGGCGGCTCGAAGCCACCGAAGTCCAGATCGCCAGCAAGGTGCCCGGGCGCCTCGCCGAAGTACTGGTGGATGAAGGCGATAAAGTCAGCCGCGGCCAGTTGCTCGCCCGCATCGATACCCGAACCCTCGAAGCCCAGCGCGCCCAGGCCGAAGCCGAAGTGACCCGCGCCCGCGAAAACTACGCCGCCGCCCAGGCCAACGTGCAATTGCGCCAGAGCGAACAACTGCTCGCCAGCCAGGAGCTGAAGCGCATCCGCGAGATGTTCCAGCGTAAATACGCCAGCCAGCAGTTGCTCGACCAGCAACAGGCGCGCTTCGACACCAGTAACTCGGCGGTGGTCGCCGCGCGGGCACAGCTTGCGGCGATCAAGGCGGCGATTGGCGCCGCCGAAGCCCAGGTCGCGCAACTGACCAGCGAAATCGACGACAGCAGCCTGCGCGCGCCAATCAATGGCGTGATCCAGCTGCGCCTGGCCGAGCCGGGCGAAGTGCTCGGTGCCGGTGGCCGGGTGCTGCTGCTGATCGACCCCAGCGACCAATACATGAACCTCTACCTGCCCGCCTCCACCGCTGGCCGGCTGACCATCGGCGACGAGGCGCGGATCGTCCTTGACGCCCTGCCCGACCAGACGCTGCCGGCGAAAGTCAGCTTCGTCGCGGCCAAGGCCCAGTTCACACCCAAGCAGGTGGAAACCCGCGACGAGCGGCAGAAGCTGGTATTCCGGGTCAAGCTGCGCCTGACCGCCCCCGACGCCGTGCCCCAGGCCAAACCCGGCATGCCCGGCGCCGGTTATGTGCGCACCGCCACCGTGGACTGGCCGGCCAACCTGCAATGAACGGGCTGGCCCTGCAAGCCCGGGGCATCCGCCACCGCTATGGCGCGCTGGAGGCCCTGCATGACATCACCTTCGACCTGCCCGCCGGCACCCGCTGCGGCTTGATCGGCCCGGACGGAGCGGGTAAATCCAGCCTGCTGGGGCTGATCGCCGGGGTCAAACGGCTGCAGCAGGGTGAACTGGATGTGCTCGGCGGCCCGATCGGCAAGCGTTCGCACCGCAGCAGCTTGTACCCGCGCATCGCCTTCATGCCCCAGGGCCTGGGTGGCAACCTGTACCCGGACCTGTCGATCAGCGAGAACATCCGCTTCTTCGCCACCCTGTTCGGCCTGTCCCGCGCCGAATGCGACGCGCGCATGCACACGCTGCTGGAGGCCACCGACCTCGCGCGCTTCGCCGAGCGCCCGGCGGGCAAACTGTCTGGCGGCATGAAACAGAAACTCGGCCTGTGCTGCGCGCTGATCCACGAGCCCGATCTGCTGATCCTCGATGAGCCCACCACCGGTGTCGACCCGCTGTCGCGGCGGCGCTTCTGGGAGCTGGTCGAGCATGTGCGCCAGCAACGCCCGCAACTGACGCTGCTGGTGGCAACGGCCTACATGGAAGAGGCCGAACAGTTCGAACACTGCCTCATGCTCGACCGCGGCCGGCTGATCGGCGCCGGCGCCAGCCATGAGCTGGCCAATGTCACGCCCAGCGGCAAGCTGGACGAAGCCTTCACCTACTTCCAGGGCGACAGCCACCACAACGCCGAGCCGCTGCACATCCCGCCGCGGGACACCGGCGACGCGAGCATCGCCATCGAAGCCCACGAACTGACCCTGCGCTTCGGCGACTTCACCGCCGTGAACAAGGTCAGCTTCGCCATCGGTCGCGGCGAGATTTTCGGCTTCCTTGGCTCCAACGGTTGCGGCAAGACCACCACCATGAAAGTCCTCACCGGCCTGATGCCGGCCAGCGAAGGCAGCGCCACCCTGCTCGGTCGCGCGGTGGACGCCAAGGACCTGGCCACGCGCAAGCGGGTCGGCTTCATGTCGCAGAGCTTCTCGCTGTACGGCGAACTCAGCGTGCGCCAGAACCTGGAACTGCACGCGCGGCTGTTCGACCTGAAACCCGCCGACAGCACGCCGCGCATCGCCGAGCTGATCCAGCGCTTCGACCTCGGCGACGTCGCCGACCAGCAGTCCGGCGCTCTGCCGTTGGGCCTGCGCCAGCGTCTGTCGCTGGCCGTGGCGGTGCTGCACCGTCCGGAAGTGCTGATCCTCGACGAGCCCACCTCCGGCGTCGACCCGGCCGCCCGCGACGACTTCTGGCGATTGCTGATCGAGCTGTCGCGGGAACAAGGCGTGACCATCTTTCTCTCGACCCACTTCATGAACGAGGCGCTGCGCTGCGACCGCATCTCGCTGATGCACGCAGGCTCAGTGCTGGCCTGCGACACCCCGGCCGCCTTGCAGGTGCAGTACGGCGGCGCGACCCTGGAAGACGCCTTCGTCATGTGCCTGGAACACGCCCAGGGCGGCGCGCCCGAGACGCCCGCAACCAATCTCGACACACCGGCGGCTCCCGCCAGTCCGCCGCCTCGCCGGGGTTTCAGCCTGAACCGGCTGGTCGCCGTGGCCAGCCGCGAGGGCAAGGAACTGCTGCGTGACAAGGTGCGCCTGGCGTTCGCCCTGCTGGGTGCGTTGTTCATGATGGTGATCTTCGGCTTCGGCATTTCGCTGGATGTGGAAAACCTCGCCTTCGCCGTCTACGACCAAGACCAGAGCCCGCAAAGCCGGGCCTATCTCGAAGCCTTCCGTGGCTCGCGCTACTTTGCCGAGCAGCCGCCAATCCGCGATCCGCGACAACTGCACCAGCGCCTGCAGCGCTCGGAGATCAAGCTGGCCCTGGAGATTCCCCCCGGCTTCGGCCGCGACCTGCTTGCCGGTCGCCAGCCGGTGGTCGCGGCCTGGCTCGACGGCGGCATGCCGTTCCGCGCCGAAACCAGCCGCAACTATGTCGAAGCGGTGCATCAGGCCAATCTCGAACAACTGGCGGCGCTGAGCAGCCCGGCGCAGCCGCGCCAGGCAGCGGTCAAGCTGGAGACGCGCTTTCGCTACAACCAGGATGTGGTCAGCGTGAACGCCATCGGGCCCGGGGTCATGGCGCTCATTCTGGCGTTCATCCCGGCCATGCTCACCGCCCTCGGCATCGTCCGCGAAAAGGAGCTGGGCTCGATCACCAACTTCTACGCCACGCCGCTGACCCGCCTTGAGTTCCTGCTCGGCAAACAGGCGCCGTACCTGGCGGTGAGCCTGGTCAACCTGGTGCTGCTGGTGGCGATGAACCGCTGGCTGTTCGGCGTACCCTTCAAGGGCAGCGCCCTGGCACTGGCGTGCGGCGGTGTGCTGTACCTGCTGGCGACCACCAGCCTCGGCCTGCTGATCTCGGCCTTCACCCGCACCCAGATCGCCGCGATCCTCGGCACCATGATCCTCACCAGCCTGCCGACCATCCAGTTCTCCGGGCTGATCGTGCCGCGCTCATCCCTCGATGGCTCCGCCGCACTGATGGGCCAGTTGTTCCCCGCAGGCTACTTCCTCGATATCGCCGTCGGCACCTTCACCAAGGCCCTGGACCTGCGCGAGCTGTGGCCGCAATGCCTGGCGCTGCTCGGCTTCTTCGTCGGGTTCACCGGGCTCAGCCTGATCATGCTGAAGAAACAGGAGGCCTGATGCAGCGTCTTGCCCACATTCTGCGCCTGGGTCTGAAAGAGCTGACCAGCCTGCGCCACGACAGCGTCCTGCTGCTGTTCTTGCTCTACGCCTTCAGCGTGGCGATCTACATGCCAGCGGCGGGCTCGGTGATCGGCGTGCACAACGCCAGCGTCGCGGTGGTCGATGAGGACCAGAGCCTGGTCTCGCGCAAGCTGACCGAAGCGCTGCAGCCCCCGGAATTCCAGGCCGCCGTGCCATTGGCCTACGACCAGCTCGACCGCAGTCTGGACAGCGGCCTGTACACCTTCGTCATCAATATTCCGGTGAATTTCCAGAGCGACCTGCTGGCCGGGCGCTCGCCGGAATTGCAGATCAACGTCGATGCCACGGCCATGAGCCAGGCGTTCATGGGCGCCGGCTATATCGGGCGGATCTTCGAACGCGAGTTGCTGGACTACGCCAGCCCTGCCGGCAGCAGCAGCCGCAGCCCGGCGCTGCTGGAGCCTCGCGCGCTGTTCAACCCGAACCTGGAAGGCGGCTGGTTCCTGGCGGTGATCCAGATCGTCAACAACATCACCATTCTTGCGATCATCCTCACCGGCACCGCCCTGCTGCGCGAGCGCGAGCACGGCACCCTAGATCACCTGTTGGTGCTGCCGCTGACCGCACTGGAAATCATGCTCGCCAAGATCGGCAGCAACTTGCTGGTGGTGGTGTTGTGCACCTGGGTGTCGCTGGAGGTAGTGGTGAAGTGGGCGCTGGGCGTGCCGTTGGCCGGCTCGCTGCCGCTGTTTCTGGGGGTGACGGCGCTGTACCTGTTCGCCAGCACGGCGCTGGGGATTTTTCTCGCCACGCTGGCGCGCTCGACGCCGCAGTTCGGGTTACTGGCGATCCCGGTGATCATCCCGATGCTGCTGCTCTCGGGCGGCAGCACACCGCTGGACAGCATGCCGCAATGGTTGCAGTGGGTGATGCAGTTGTCGCCGTCCACCCACTTCGTCAGCCTGGGCGCCGCGATTCTGTTTCGCGACGCCGGCACCGCAGTAGTGTGGCCCGACCTGCTGGCCCTGGCGGCGATCGGCCTGGCATTCTTCGCGATCGCCCTGGCACGTTTCCGCCGCAGCCTGGCCTCGTGATTACTGAACGATCAGGTTGTTGAACAGCAGGTCTTCGACGACCGGCCGCCCCTCTTCGTTGGCCAGGACCTGCTGGACCTGCTTGAGGGCTTCCTGACGCAGTTTTTCCTTGGCTTCGACGTTGCTCATGCCGTCCAGGCTCTGCTGGGTGAACAGTGCCACCAACTGGTTACGGATCAGCGGCTCGTGGTGCTTGACCGCAGCTGCGTCGGCATCGCCTTCGACCTTCAGCGCAACATCGGCCTTGTACACCCGCAGGCGCGGGCTGCCATCGAGGGCATAGTTGCCAACCAGGGGCGGCGACAGGCTGATGTAAGCAACCTTCGGCGCTGCTGCTTCTTCCTTCTCTTCGGCCATGGCCGCCACTGGCAGCGTCAGCGCCAGTACCATCAAGATCCACGCTTTCACGAATTCGCTCCTCAAACAGTTGGCGCCAGCATACCCAGCGCGCCGGCCAAACCCAAGCCCGGGCTTATGCCAGCCTATTCAGGCCAGGCCATGCTCGTTGACCCGGCACCTTGCATACCTACACTTATCGGCCACCACCCGCAAAGGAATAGCCCTGATGAAAGCCGTGTTGTGCAAAGCCCATGGTCCGGCCCGTGATCTGGTGCTGGAAGACGTCGCCAGCCCGACGCCGAAGAAGAATGAAGTCCTCCTGGACGTACACGCCGCCAGCGTCAACTTCCCGGACACCCTGATCATCGAGGGCAAATACCAGTTTCAGCCGCCGCTGCCGTTCTCGCCGGGTGGCGAGGCCGCCGGGGTGGTCGCCGCGGCGGGCGAGAATGCCGGCGCGCTCAAGGTCGGTGACCGGGTCATGGCCCTGACGGGTTGGGGCAGCTTCGCCGAACAGGTCGCGGTGCCGGCCTATAACGTGCTGCCCATCCCGGAAGGCATGGACTTCGCCACCGCCTCGGCCTTCGGCATGACCTACGGCACCTCGATGCACGCGCTGCGCCAGCGCGGCCAGTTGCAGGCCGGCGAAACCTTGCTGGTGCTGGGTGCGTCTGGCGGCGTTGGCCTGGCGGCCGTGGAAATCGGCAAGGCCATGGGCGCGCGGGTGATCGCTGCGGCCAGTAGCGCGGAGAAACTGGAAATCGCCAAGGCCGCGGGCGCGGACGAACTGATCGATTACAGCCAGAACAGCCTGAAAGACGAGATCAAGCGCCTGACCGGTGGCAAGGGTGTCGACGTGATCTACGACCCGGTGGGCGGCGACCTGTTTGACCAGGCCGTGCGCGGCCTGGCCTGGAACGGCCGACTGCTGGTGGTGGGCTTTGCCAGCGGTCGAATCCCGGAGTTGCCGGCCAATCTGGTGCTGCTCAAGGGCGCGGCGGTGCTCGGCGTGTTCTGGGGCTCGTTCGCCCAGCGCCAGCCAGCGGACAACGCGGCGAATTTCCAGCAACTGTTTGCGTGGTTCGCCGAGGGCAAGTTGAAGCCGTTGGTGTCGAAGACCTATCCATTGGCCGAGGCCGGGTTGGCAATCGAACAGTTGGCGGGGCGCAAGGCGGTTGGGAAGTTGGTGGTGAAGGTCAGATAAACCGACGTTGCAGCCCTTCGCGAGCAAGCTCGCTCCTACAGTCAGCGGCACTCAGTGTAGGAGCGAGCTTGCTCGCGAAGCGGCCCCCAAGGCTCAATCACTGACCATGGCAGCGCCTGTACCGCGCCTCCAGATTGCGGTCCGGCATGGCATGGCTGCGCAACGCTTCCAGGGTCTGCTCGACATAGTCGCGGGTCGTGCCGTAGCGCCCTTTGGCGCTGGCGAGGATATGGGTGAGCAGGCTGTCCGGCAGATTCCCCGCGTAGCACGGCAGATGCCGCTCCAGCACGAACCCCAGCGCCTGCACCTTGCTGCCGTCATCCAGCCGGCAATTCAGCCAGTGCGGACGATACGCAGGGTACGGCATCTCGCGCTGCCACAGCGCCAGCAACGAATCCTGCAGTTTGTCTTCCGGCAACCGATAGGCGAACCCGCTGCACGAACCACCCCGGTCCAGACCAAACACCAGCCCCGGACACTCCGGCGTGCCGCGATGCTCATGCGACCACAGGTACAACCCGCGGTGATAACCATGAACCCGCCCGCGCCGCCGCTCGGTGGACTGGCACTCCGGGCGCCAGATCAACGAACCGTAGGCGAACAGCCAGACCGGGCCGCCTTGGTGCAGGGCCATGGTTTGCTGGACAGAGTCGAGAAGTTGCTCCCGGGACAATTGCTGACCGAAATCAAGTACCGGGGGATACGCAAGGGGAAAAGGTGCAGATTCGATTACCGACATAGCCGCCGCCAAAGTTCCTCGTGAAATACCGAAGTACCTCACTATAGAGCCAACGCACTCAATAGACACTTACCGTACGGCAGACAACGGTTCGGAAACAAGCCCCCGCTCGCCTAAACACCGCGAAATACGGGAGTTTCAGAAGATCGAAGGACACTATTACAAGTGTAGCGATACTTTTTCGCGGCGCAGGCAATAATTAAAAGGCGGGCGTTTGCTTATAAGCCTTACTTGGACACTCGGTTATAAACCGGCGCGCTGTTGCAACGCGCCTTATTACTCAAGTTAGCCGCGTGGGGCATAAGCGAATACATCGGCGCGCATCTGGTGCGCATCCATGCCGGCATTCACCAGGGCATCGAGGGTGGCATAGACCATGGCCGGCGAACCGCTGGCATAGACATGGATCCGCGACAGGTCGTCGAGGTCCTCGCAGACCGCCTCGTGCAGCAAGCCGCAGCGCCCGTCCCAGCCACACAGGTCGCTCACGACCTTATGCAGGAACAGGTTCGGCAGTTGTTCCCACTGCGCCCACGCGTCGATGCTGTAGAAGTCCTCAGGCCGGCGCACGCCCCAGTACAGGTGCACCGGGTGCTTGAAGCCCTGTACGCGGCAATGCTCGATCAGGCTGTGCATCTGCGCCATGCCGGTGCCTGCAGCGATCAGCACCAGCGGACCTTCCGGCAATTCGGCGAGGTGGGTGTCGCCGAACGGCATTTCGATGCGGGCCATGCGGGTGCGCTGCAGTTGCGCGATCAGATCCAGTGCGCTCTTTTCCCGCGCCAGCACGTGCATTTCCAGGTCACGGCCACCGTGCGGTGCCGATGCCAGGGAAAAAGCCGCCTTGTCGCCGCTTTCGCGCTCGATCAACAGGTACTGCCCGGCGTGGTAGCGCGGCGGTTTGCCGGCTGGAGCGCGCAGACGCACGCGCCAGACATCGCCACCCACCTCGGCGCACTCGCTCAACTGGCACGCCAGCGTGCGCACGGGCAGCTCGCCCAGGGCGAGCACGCCGTCCCAAAGCAGGATGCAATCTTCCAGCGGTTCAGCGATGCAGGTGAACAGCTCACCGTGATCGCGGACTTCACCGTCCTGGCGCACCCGGCCCTCCACCAGCAGGGCGGCGCAGACGTGGCAGTTGCCATTGCGGCAGCTCTGCGGGCAGTCATAACCCAGGCGCTGTGCCGCTTCCAGAATCCTCTCTCCGGGCTTGAGCGCCAGTACGGCTCCGGACGGCTGCAAGGTTACCTGCATCAATCTATTCCCAACTGGTTCCACAGTTCATCGATCCGCTTGGTAACGGCCTCGTCCTTGACGATGACCCGGCCCCACTCACGCGTGGTTTCGCCCGGCCACTTGTTGGTGGCGTCCAGGCCCATCTTCGAACCGAGGCCCGAGACCGGCGAGGCGAAGTCGAGGTAATCGATCGGCGTGTTCTCGATCAGCACCGTGTCGCGCTTGGGGTCCATGCGCGTGGTGATGGCCCAGATCACGTCGTTCCAGTCCCGCGCATTGACATCGTCGTCGGTGACGATAACGAACTTGGTGTACATGAACTGTCGCAAAAACGACCAGACGCCCAGCATTACCCGCTTGGCGTGCCCCGGGTACTGCTTCTTCATGGTGACCACCGCCATGCGGTAGGAGCAGCCTTCGGGTGGCAGGTAGAAGTCGGTGATTTCCGGGAACTGCTTCTGCAGGATCGGCACGAACACTTCGTTCAGCGCCACGCCGAGAATCGCCGGCTCATCCGGCGGACGGCCGGTGTAGGTGCTGTGATAGATCGGCTTGGTGCGGTGGGTGATGCGCTCGATGGTGAACACCGGGAAGCTGTCGACTTCGTTGTAATAGCCGGTGTGGTCGCCGTACGGGCCTTCAGGCGCGGTTTCGCCGGGGTGGATCACGCCTTCCAGGATGATCTCGGCGGTCGCCGGCACCTGCAGGTCGCTGCCACGGCACTTCACCAGCTCAGTGCGGTTGCCCCGCAGCAGGCCGGCGAAGGCGTATTCGGAAAGGGTGTCTGGCACCGGCGTGACAGCGCCGAGGATAGTCGCCGGGTCAGCGCCCAGGGCCACGGCCACCGGGAATGGCTTGCCAGGATTCTTCTCGCACCACTCGCGGTAGTCGAGGGCACCGCCGCGGTGGCTGAGCCAGCGCATGATGACCTTGTTGCGGCCAATCACCTGCTGGCGATAGATGCCGAGGTTCTGCCGTTCCTTGTTCGGCCCGCGGGTGACGGTCAGACCCCAGGTGATCAGCGGCGCGACGTCGCCTGGCCAGCAATGCTGGATCGGCAGCATGCCCAGGTCGACATCCTCGCCCTCGATGACCACTTCGTGGCAAGGCGCGTCCTTGACCACTTTCGGTGCCATGGCCACGACCTTCTTGAAGATCGGCAGCTTGGACCAGGCGTCCTTGAGCCCTTTTGGCGGCTCGGGCTCCTTGAGGAAAGCCAGCAGCTTGCCGATTTCCCGCAGTTCGCTCACCGACTGGGCGCCCATGCCCATGGCCACCCGCTCCGGGGTGCCGAACAGGTTGCCGAGAACGGGAATGTCGTAACCGGTGGGGCGCTCGAACAACAGTGCCGGCCCCTTGGCCCGCAGTGTGCGGTCGCAGACTTCAGTCATTTCCAGGACCGGCGAAATGGGGACCTGGATGCGCTTGAGTTCTGAGCGCTGCTCCAGGCCACGGATAAAGTCGCGCAAATCGCGATACTGCATGCGTGAGCCTCGTATTGGCCGTATCGGTCGGGACGGGCAGTGTAGCGCCGAACCGGGCCAGTCAGAATAGTCCGTAAGATAGATAGCAAAAAGCCGGGTTTCCCCGGCTCTTGCCTACAGCGAGTGCTTACTTGCGCTTCATCGACAGGAAGAACTCGTCGTTGGTCTTGGTCTGCTTGAGCTTGTCGACCAGGAACTCGATGGCGGCGATTTCGTCCATCGGGTGCAGCAGCTTGCGCAGGATCCACATGCGCTGCAGTTCGTCGTCGGCGGTCAGCAGCTCTTCGCGGCGGGTGCCCGAACGGTTGATGTTGATGGCCGGGAACACACGCTTTTCAGCGATGCGACGGTCCAGAGGCAGCTCCATGTTGCCGGTGCCCTTGAACTCTTCGTAGATCACTTCGTCCATCTTCGAGCCGGTTTCAACCAGCGCGGTAGCGATGATGGTCAGCGAACCGCCTTCCTCGATGTTCCGTGCGGCACCGAAGAAACGCTTCGGTTTTTCCAGCGCGTGGGCATCGACACCACCAGTCAGTACCTTGCCGGAGCTCGGGATCACGGTGTTGTAGGCGCGAGCCAGACGGGTGATGGAGTCGAGCAGGATGACCACGTCTTTCTTGTGCTCGACCAGGCGCTTGGCCTTCTCGATGACCATTTCGGCCACTTGCACGTGACGGGTTGGCGGCTCGTCGAAGGTGGAGGCAACCACTTCGCCGCGCACGGTGCGCTGCATTTCGGTCACTTCTTCCGGGCGCTCGTCGATCAGCAGGACGATCAGGTGGCACTCGGGGTTGTTGCGGGTAATGTTCGCCGCGATGTTCTGCAGCATGATGGTCTTGCCCGCTTTCGGCGGGGCGACGATCAGGCCGCGCTGGCCTTTGCCGATCGGGGCGCACAGGTCGATGACGCGACCGGTGAGGTCTTCGGTGGAACCGTTGCCGGCTTCCATCTTCAGGCGCTTGTTAGGGAACAGCGGCGTCAGGTTTTCGAACAGGATCTTGTTCTTCGCGTTTTCAGGACGGTCGAAGTTGATGGTGTCGACCTTGAGCAGTGCGAAGTAACGCTCGCCTTCTTTTGGCGGCCGGATCTTGCCGACGATGGTGTCGCCGGTGCGCAGGTTGAAGCGACGGATCTGGCTTGGCGAAACGTAGATGTCGTCTGGGCCGGCCAGGTAGGAAGAATCCGCCGAACGCAGGAAGCCGAAGCCGTCCTGGAGAATCTCCAGCACGCCGTCACCGGAAATTTCCTCGCCGCTTTTCGCGTGCTTCTTCAACAGGGAGAAAATCACATCCTGCTTGCGCGAACGGGCCATATTTTCTATGCCCATCTGTTCGGCCATTTCTAGCAGATCGGTAATCGGCTTTTGCTTGAGTTCAGTCAGGTTCATAAGGGGATTGAGGTAATCATGTAAGAAGGGAGATTAAGCATCTGGCTTAATGAGGCCGCGCCGCAGAGAAGGCGACAGGATCGCGCACAAGTTCGAATTGGAAGGCGGCGGCGGTGTGCAGGGGGCATTGAAGAAACAATGCGAGGCCGAATTTAACACCTGCTTTTTCTGGCGTCTAGTCACCAGAATGAGAAAAGCCCCGACAAATGCGGGGCTTTTACAGACTCAGATATTGGCGTCGATGAACGCTTGCAACTGAGATTTCGACAGGGCGCCGACCTTGGTGGCTGCAACCTGGCCGTCCTTGAACAGCATCAGGGTCGGGATACCCCGAACACCGTGCTTGCCCGGAGTATCCGGGTTTGAGTCGATGTTCAGCTTGGCGATGGTCAGCTTGTCGTTGTAATCCTCGGCGATAGCGTCCAGGACCGGAGCGATCATTTTGCAAGGACCGCACCACTCAGCCCAGTAGTCGACCAGTACAGGGCCCTCAGCCTGCAGTACGTCGGCCTCGAAGCTGGCGTCGGTAACGTGTTTGATAAGATCGCTGCTCATGGAAATCTCCAGGTTCGGAAGCAAAAAAACGTTGCCCATCATAACGGCCCTCTCTGCCGACAGGAAGCCGCCAGCGATTGAGTCTGTCTATGGTAGTTCATGATCTTGGGTATCGGCTGTCACACAAAAGACACAATTCCTACGCGAAACTGCGCCATATCAAGCCTTGCACTGCTCCGCGTTGGCGTAAACCGACTATCGTGGCAGGATTGCCGGGTTAACGACCGAGAAGCCATCACATGCCGCATTCCACTGCCAAGAACCTTTCCCTGATCGCCGCCATTGACCTTGGCTCCAACAGTTTCCATATGGTTGTAGCCAAAGCCCATCACAGCGAAATCCGCATCCTCGAGCGGCTCGGCGAGAAGGTTCAACTGGCGGCTGGCATCAATGAAGAGCGCCAGCTCAACGAAGAATCCATGCAGCGCGGCCTCGATTGCCTCAAGCGCTTCGCCCAACTGATCAACGGCATGCCCCAGGGCTCGGTGCGCATCGTCGGCACCAACGCCCTGCGCGAAGCGCGCAACCGTGGCGAGTTCATCCGCCGCGCCGAAGAAATCCTCGGCCATCCGGTGGAAGTGATTTCCGGCCGCGAGGAAGCCCGCCTCATTTATCTGGGTGTTTCCCATACCCTCGCCGACACCCCTGGCAAGCGCCTGGTGGCCGACATCGGCGGCGGCAGTACCGAGTTCATCATCGGCCAGCGCTTCGAACCGCTGCTGCGCGAAAGCCTGCAAATGGGCTGTGTCAGCTTCACCCAGCGTTATTTCCGCGACGGCAAGATCACCCCGGCACGCTACGCCCAGGCCTACACCGCGGCGCGCCTGGAACTGATGAGCATCGAAACCGCCCTGCACCGCCTGGGCTGGGATGAAGCCATCGGTTCGTCCGGCACCATCCGCGCCATTGGTCTTGCCATCAAGGCAGGCGGCCTGGGCAACGGTGAAGTCAACGCCGAAGGCCTGGCCTGGCTCAAGCGCAAGCTGTTCAAGCTGGGCGAGATCGAGAAGATCGACTTCGACGGCGTCAAACCTGACCGCCGGGCGATCTTCCCGGCGGGCCTGGCGATCCTCGAAGCGATTTTCGACGCCCTCGAACTGCAACGCATGGACCACTGCGACGGCGCCCTGCGCGAAGGCGTGCTCTATGACCTGCTCGGCCGCCACCATCATGAAGACGTGCGCGAGCGCACCCTCACCTCGCTGATGGAGCGCTACCACGTCGATCAGGGCCAGGTCGCCCGGGTCGAGCGCAAGGCATTGCACGCCTTCGACCAGGTGGCCACGGCGTGGGATCTGCAGGACGGGATCTGGCGTGAACTGCTGGGCTGGGCGGCCAAGGTGCATGAAGTGGGCCTGGACATCGCCCACTATCACTACCACAAGCACGGCGCCTACCTGATCGAACACTCCGATCTGGCCGGCTTCTCCCGCGAAGACCAGCAAATGCTGGCCCTGCTGGTACGTGGCCACCGCCGTAACATTCCCAAGGACAAGTTCGCCGACTTCGGCGACGAAGGCGTGAAGCTCATTCGCCTGTGCGTGCTGCTGCGCTTCGCCATCCTGTTCCACCACATCCGCGGCACCCAACAGATGCCGAAGGTGGAACTGCACGCCAATGGCGACAGCCTGGCCATCGCGTTCCCGGATAACTGGCTGGAAGAGAACCAGTTGACCCGGGCCGACTTCGAACAGGAAGCCGAGT
This sequence comes from Pseudomonas huaxiensis, assembly GCF_003231275.1. GTDB lineage: Bacteria > Pseudomonadota > Gammaproteobacteria > Pseudomonadales > Pseudomonadaceae > Aquipseudomonas > Aquipseudomonas huaxiensis. The sequence continues at coordinate 99,570 of NZ_QKVL01000013.1, read as the reverse complement.
GGTTGGCCCGGGTCGGTTTCGTCCTCAGCGTACGATAAGCACCGGATTGCTCAGGCGCTCGAGCAGAGTCGCCTGAACACTGCGTGGGTTCTGGTTGCCGGTCGGCGTGCTGCGTACGTAGCGGCCGTCCGGTTGCAGGATCCACGAGTGGGTGTTGTCGGTCAGGTACCCTTCCAGCTCTTTCTTCACCCGTAGCAGCAGTTTCTTGCCCTCGACCGGGAAGCAGGTCTCGACGCGCTTGTCGAGGTTGCGCTCCATCCAGTCGGCGCTGGACAGGAAGATCTGCTCATCGCCGCCATTGAGGAAGTAGAACACCCGGGTGTGCTCCAGGAAGCGGCCGATGATCGAGCGCACCTGGATGTTGTGCGAGACGCCGGCGATGCCCGGACGCAGGCAGCACATGCCACGCACCACCAGATCGATGCGCACGCCCGACTGGCTGGCCTTGTACAGCGCGCGGATGATCTTCGGATCGGTCAGCGAGTTGAACTTGGCGATGATGTGCGCCGGCTTGCCTTCCACGGCGAACTGGGTTTCCCGCGCAATCATGTCGAGCATGCCTTTCTTCAGGGTGAAAGGCGCGTGCAGCAACTTCTTCATGCGCAGGGTCTTGCCCATGCCGATCAACTGGCTGAACAACTTGCCGACGTCCTCGCACAGGGCGTCGTCGGAGGTCAGCAGGCTGTAGTCGGTGTACAGGCGGGCGTTGCCGGCGTGGTAGTTGCCGGTACCCAGGTGCGCGTAGCGGACGATCTCGCCGGCTTCGCGACGCAGGATCAGCATCATCTTGGCGTGGGTCTTGAAGCCGACCACACCGTAGATCACCACGGCACCAGCGGCCTGCAGGCGGCTGGCCATCTGCAGGTTGGACTCTTCGTCGAAGCGCGCGCGCAATTCGATCACCGCAGTGACCTCCTTGCCGTTACGCGCCGCGTCCACCAACGCATCGACGATTTCCGAGTTGGCGCCGCTGCGGTAAAGGGTCTGACGCACGGCCAGGACGTGCGGGTCCTTGGCGGCCTGACGCAGCATGTCCACGACCGGGGTGAACGACTCGAACGGGTGCATCAGCAGGATGTCCTGCTTGCTTACCACGCTGAAAATGTTCTCGCTGTTCTGCAACAGCTTGGGGATCGCCGGGGTGAACGGCGTGTATTGCAGCTCTGGATGGCTGTCCAGGCCGGTGATGCTGAACAGGCGGGTCAGGTTGACCGGCCCATTGACCTGATACAGCTCGCTCTCGCTCAGGCTGAACTGCTTGAGCAGGTAGTCGGACAGGTGTTTCGGGCAAGTGTCGGCGACCTCAAGACGCACTGCGTCACCGTAGCGACGGGAGAACAGCTCGCCGCGCAGGGCGCGGGCCAGGTCTTCCACATCTTCGGAGTCCAGCGCCAGGTCGGCGTTACGGGTCAGACGGAACTGGTAGCAGCCCTTGACCTTCATGCCCTGGAACAGGTCGTCGGCGTGCGCATGGATCATCGACGAAAGGAATACATAGTTGTCGCCAGGACCACCGACCTCTTCCGGCACCCGGATAACCCGCGGCAGCAAGCGCGGCGCCGGGATGATCGCCAGGCCGGAGTCGCGACCGAAGGCATCGATACCTTCCAGCTCGACGATGAAGTTCAGGCTCTTGTTCACCAGCAACGGGAACGGGTGAGTCGGGTCGAGGCCGATCGGCGTGATGATGGGCGCGATCTCGTCGCGGAAGAAGCGACGCACCCAGGTCTTGAGCTTGGTCGTCCAATGACGGCGACGGATGAAGCGGATCTGGTGCTTTTCCAGCTCCGGCAGCAGCACTTCGTTGAGGATGGCGTACTGGCGCTGCACTTCGTGGTGCACCAGGTCGCTGATCCGCGCCAGTGCCTGGTGCGGCTGCAGGCCGTCGGCGCCGGCCTGCTCGCGAGCGAAGGTAATCTGCTTCTTCAGGCCCGCAACACGAATTTCGAAGAACTCATCCAGGTTGCTGGAGAAGATCAGCAGAAACTTCAGCCGCTCCAGCAGGGGATAGGACTCATCCAGCGCCTGCTCCAGCACACGGATGTTGAACTGCAACTGCGACAGTTCGCGATGGATGTAAAGGCTGCTTTCATCCAGGCCCGGCACCGCGACAACGGGTGCCGGAGCAACCGCCGGCGCCTCTGCCGGGGGAGCGGCGACCACCTCGGGTTCTGGCGGGGTTTCCACCAGTTGCTCGGGAACGGCTGGTGCATCCTTAACAGCGTCTTCGATCAGTGCTTCGTTATTCATCTTGCGTTCCTGAAGGGCGTTACTGCCCTCTCATCAATTGTGCGGCGCGTACAGCGAAGTAAGTCAGGATGCCGTCGGCGCCCGCTCGTTTGAAAGCGGTGAGCGATTCGAGAATGACGCCCTCGGAGAGCCAGCCATTCTGGATCGCAGCCATGTGCATCGCGTACTCGCCACTGACCTGGTAAACGAAGGTCGGCACCTTGAACTCGTCCTTGACCCGCTGAAGGATATCCAGATATGGCATGCCTGGCTTGACCATGACCATATCGGCGCCTTCGGAGAGGTCGGCTGCCACTTCGTGCAGCGCCTCATTGGTGTTGGCCGGATCCATCTGGTACGAGGCCTTATTGGCCTTGCCCAGATTGAGCGCCGAGCCCACCGCATCGCGGAACGGACCATAGTAAGCGCTGGCGTACTTGGCCGAGTAGGCCATGATGCGCACGTTGACGTGGCCGGCCAGTTCCAGGGCTTCGCGGATGGCCTGGATGCGGCCGTCCATCATGTCCGACGGAGCGACCACCTGGGCGCCGGCTTCGGCGTGGGACAGGGCCTGGCGGACCAGTGCATCGACGGTGATGTCGTTCTGCACATAGCCTTCTTCATCAAGGATGCCGTCCTGACCGTGGGTGGTGAACGGGTCAAGCGCGACGTCGGTAATCACGCCCAGTTCCGGGAAGCGTGCGCGCAGGGCGCGGGTAGCGCGCTGGGCGATGCCTTCGGGGTTCCAGGCTTCGGCGCCATCGAGGGATTTGTTTTCCGACGGGGTCACCGGGAACAGTGCCAGCGCCGGAATGCCCAGCTCGACCCACTCCGCCGCCGCTTCCAGCAGCAGGTCGATGCTCAGGCGCTCGACGCCTGGCATGGAGGCCACTTCCTCGCGGCGGTTTTCACCGTCCAGCACGAATACCGGCAGGATCAGATCATCGACAGTCAGGACATTCTCGCGAACCAGGCGACGAGAAAAGTCATCACGACGGTTGCGACGCAGGCGGGTAGCTGGGAACAGACGATTGGCAGGGGTAAAGCTCACGGCAGACTCCTGAGCCCGCGCGGACAGGCGGGCGCGACAGTTATAAGCGGCCATTATGACGCTTGTGTGACAGGCGGGGACAACCCTGCGACCTACAGACGCAGGCATTGTCCCTTGTAGGAATTGTTCACGTCGAGACACATTTGGACACTTTCCCCAAAGCGCCCGAAGGGGTAGGCTGCGCGTTCATTTCGCCAGCATCCAGAAAATGCTTCAAGAATTCCTGCAAGATTTCGGCTACTTTGCCCTTTTTCTAGGTACGTTTTTTGAAGGCGAGACCATCCTGGTACTGGCCGGATTCCTTGCGTTCCGCGGATACATGGACATCAACCTGGTGGTGCTGGTGGCGTTCTTCGGCAGCTATGCCGGCGATCAGCTCTGGTACTTCATGGGCCGTCGTCATGGGCGCAAGTTGCTGGCACGCAAGCCGCGCTGGCAGTTGATGGGCGACCGGGCGCTGGAGCATATCCGCCGCCACCCGGACATCTGGGTGCTGAGTTTCCGTTTCGTCTACGGCCTGCGTACCGTGATGCCGGTCGCCATCGGCCTGTCCGGTTATCCACCACGCCGCTACCTGTTGCTCAACGGCATCGGCGCGGCAGTCTGGGCGCTGGCCCTGGGTGCCGCCGCCTACCACTTCGGCGCGATTCTCGAAGGCCTGTTGGGCAACGTGAAGAAGTACGAGCTATGGGTGCTCGGCGGCCTGCTGGTGCTCGGCGCCCTGCTGTGGCTGCGCCGCCGGTTCAAGGCCGCGCGCATTGCCAAACAGGAAGCGGCGGCTCAAGTACAGGCCGATCAGGCTGAGCAGGCTGTAACCGAGCAGCGCGACCCACCCCAGGGCGGTGACCGGCCCTAAACCGGTCACACCGGCCAGCGCATAGGCCGGCAGGTTCAGCCCCAGCCGCGCCAGTTCCAGGCGCCGCGCCCAGGGACGGTTCTCCAGCGCCGTCCCCAACACGAACAATCCAAACGCCATCATCCCCCAGCCCAGCAGCAACGCTGCCAGCGGCAGGTGCCCGCCTGCGTTCATCAGATAGCTGCCCAGCGCCACATAGACCGCGAATTGCAGCAGCACGTAAAGCTGCTGAGCCCCACCCAGTGGCACCTCGAACTTGCGGAAATTCGTCAGATCCTGCTTCGCCTGTGGATAACGTTGCACCACATCGGCCGGCCGCCAGCCAGTCGGCATGAACCAGATCCGCAGCTTGTCCCACCAGTGCCCTGTACGCCGCGCATCCGCCCAGAGCTGGGCGTAGAACTGCAGATTGGCCCACAGCGGATTCCAGCTCGCCAGCGGCGTGGTCACCCCGAACACCACGGGTTCGTTATCGTCTTCTTCGAGGAAGGTGCCGAACAGCCGGTCCCAGAGAATGAACACGCCACCGTAGTTGCGATCTATGTAGATAGGATTCTGCGCATGGTGGACGCGATGATTGGACGGCGTGACAAACAGCCATTCATACCAGCCGAGCTTGGGAATGTGCCGGGTATGCACCCAGAACTGATACAGCAGGTTCAGCGCGCCGACGCTGACGAACACCAGCAGTGGCACACCCAGCACCGCCAGCGGCAGGTAGAAGATCCACGACAGCAGAAAGCCGGTACTGGTCTGACGCAGCGCAGTAGAAAGGTTGTAGTCCTCGCTCTGGTGATGCACCGAATGCGCGGCCCAGAGGATGTTGCGTTCGTGGCCGAAGCGATGCAGCCAGTAGTAGCAGAAGTCATAGGCAACAAACGCCAGCACCCACACCCACCAGGCATCTGCCGGCAATTCGAACAGCGCCAGATGCTCCAGGGCAATGGCGTAACTGACCAGCCCGACCCCCTTGGTCAACAGCCCTGTGGTGGTCGACAACACCCCCGCACTCAGGCTGTTGACGGCATCCGCCAACCGATAATTGCTCACGCCACGCCAGCGGTCAGCCAGCAGTTCGACCGCGATCAATACGAAGAAAAACGGCACGGCAAGCAGGATGAAGTCCATGGCGAGTCCATTTTCTGGCAATGGATCAAGATTAGGCCCGCAATGCGGGAATCCCTATGGCGACAACTGCCAAATTAGACGACATTTAGCGCCTCGAATCGGGAGTAGAAAGCATGACCAAAAAAGTTGCTGTGATTCTGTCAGGCTGCGGCGTCTACGACGGCGCGGAAATCCATGAAAGCGTCATCACCCTGCTGCGCCTCGACCAGCGCGGCGCGCAGGTGCAGTGCTTCGCGCCGAATATCGCGCAACTGCACGTGATCAACCACCTCACCGGCGAGGAAATGCCCGAGTCGCGCAATGTGCTGGTGGAGTCCGCACGGATCGCCCGCGGCAATATCAAGGACCTGCGCGAAGCCGATGCCAACGACTTCGACGCGCTGATCGTGCCGGGTGGCTTCGGCAGCGCAAAAAACCTCTCCAACCTGCTCCTTGAAGGCGCCAACTGCACCGTGCACCCGGATGTCCTGGCCCTGGCTGAAGCGTTCGCCGAAGCCGGCAAGCCGGTAGGCCTGATCTGCATCTCGCCGGCGCTGGCGGCGAAGATCTACGGCCCGGGCGTGGTCTGCACCATCGGCAACGATGCCGAGATCAGTGCAGCCATCGTCAAGATGGGCGGCACCCACGAAGAGTGCGATGTGCACGGCATTGTCGAAGACACCGCGCGCAAGTTGGTCAGCACCCCGGCCTACATGCTCGCCCAGTCCATCAGCGACGCCGCCGGCGGTATCTACAAGCTGGTCGACCGCGTACTGGAACTGACCCACGAAGGTGAGTGACCGAGGCTAGCCGGGCTGACGGCTCGGGCCTCAGCCCGGGAACTGCCGCGCCAGCCGCGTCAGGATGCGGTCGAGGGCATTGGCGAACGCCTGCTTTTCGCGTTCGCCATAAGGCGCCTGACCGCCGCCGACCTGGCCCTGCTCACGCAGGTCGGTGAACAGGTTGCGCACCGCCAGGCGCTCGCCCATGTTGCGCTCATCGAACTCGCGGCCACGCGGGTCGAGGGCAGCGACGCCCTTCTTCACCAGCCGGTCGGCCAGCGGCACATCACTGCAGATCACCAGTTCGCCGGGGACCGCGTGTTCCACCAGGTAATCATCGGCGGCATCCGGCCCGCTCGGCACCACGATCAGCTTTACGCAGGCGAAAGGCGGCTTGGCCTGGGGCCCGCCGGCCACCATCACCACTTCAAATTGACGCTTGAGCGCGAATTTAACGATCTGATCCTTCGCGGCCTTGGGGCAGGCGTCGGCATCGATCCAGATACGCATCATTGAGTTATCCACAGCGAGACGAAACAGGCGGGCAGTATCCCCGCTCGCCCGCCCCGCTTCAAATCAATGCGCCGAAACGCGGCGCCGCTCGCTGAACCAACTGCGGCCATACAGCACCACGATCGCCAGCAGAGCTGCGGCCTGGGCGGCCAACGAATAAGCGTCGGCGTGGATGCCCAGCCAGTCGAAGTCGAAGAACGGCACCGGCCGGGTGCCGAAGATCCCGGCCTCCTGCAGCGCCTTGACGCCGTGCCCGGCGAACACCACCGATAGCGCGCACAGCAGCGCTGCGTTGATGCTGAAGAACAGCGACAGCGGCAACTTGGCCGAGCCACGCAGGATCACCCACGCCAGCCCCACCAGCAGCACCAGCGCCGTGGCGCCGCCCGCCAGCACCGCCTGATGCCCGGCCGGGCCGGCCTGCAACCAGAGGGTTTCGTAGAACAGGATCACCTCGAACAGTTCGCGGTACACCGAGAAGAACGCCAGCATGGCAAAGCCGAAGCGACCGCCGCCGCCGACCAGGCTGCTCTTGATGTAGTCCTGCCAGGCCGCGGCATGCCGACGATCGTGCATCCACACGCCGAGCCAGAGCACCATCACGCAGGCGAACAGCGCCGTGCAGCCTTCGAGCAATTCGCGCTGCGCGCCGCCCACATCGATCACATACGCGGCCAGCGCCCAGGTGCCGAAGCCCGCCAGCAACGCCAGCCCCCAACCGATGTTGACGCTGCGCACCGCCGCCTGCTGCCCGGTGTTGCGCAGGAACGCGAGGATGGCCGCGAGCACGAGGATCGCCTCCAGACCTTCGCGCAACAGAATCAGCAAGCCCGAGATAAAACTCAGCGACCAGCTCAGGCCATCACTGCCCAACAGGCCGGCGCACACCTTCAGCTTGGCTTTGGCCTCGGCCAGACGCTGGCTGACCTGCTCCAGCGGCAAGCCGTCCTGAAGCGACTGACGGTAAGCCATCAGGGCTTTTTCGGTGTCTTTGCGCACGGTGCTGTCGACGTTGTCGAGCGAGCTTTCCACCAGTTCGAAGCCTTCCAGATAAGCCGCCACCGACAAGTCGTAGGCTTGCTCGTGGTCGCCGCGCTGGTAGGCCGCCAGGCTCTGGTCGAGGGTGGTGGCGGTGTAGTCGAGCAACTGCCCCGGACCGCGCTGGACCTGTGGCGGCTTCGCCCGCTGGGCACGGAATGCAGGTAGCGCTTGCGCGCCTTGGGCCGCTTCGATTTCGGCCGGGGTCTGACGTGCCAGGTCGGCGAGGTTGAACGGTTTGTCACTGACGGCCTTGGCCGGGTCGGCACTGAAACCGGCGATGTAGGTAGCCAGGTCCCAGCGCTGACGCTCGTCGAGCTGGTCGGCGAAGGACGGCATGTCGGTGCCTTCGATGCCCAGGCCGAGGGTGTTGTACAGATCGAACAGGCTCAGGCGGTCGAGACGCGCGACATCCCGCAGGTTAGAGGGCGGCGGCTCCAGACCGAGGCCCGCCGGGCCATCGCCAGCACCGCTGTCGCCGTGGCACACCGAACAATGCTGGGCATAGAGCGGCGCGCCGCGTGTCGGGTCGGGGGTGATGACCGGGGCCTGGCTGACTTCATACGCCAGTGCCAGTTCAGCGCCCAATTGCCGGGCCTGACGCGTCACGCTGGCGCCATCCTGATGTTCGCTGATGGCCTGGCGCAGATGACTGACGCCGTCCTGCAACGCCTTGCGCTGAGGCCGCTCCGGCAGGTCGGCGAGCAACCCTTGCAGGGCCCCGACGAACTCCAGTTGCTTGCCATGGCCGGCCTTGTCCACCGCGTTGCCGGACTGCACCGTGTCCGGGTAATCCGCGCCGATGGCGTCCAGCAGGTGCAACGCCTTCGCCGCCCCCTCGACAGGTTCAGCCAGTGCCGCGGCACTGCCCAGGACCAGCATTGGCCACAACAGCCAGGCGAACAAGCGGGAGCGGGAAATCATGGGGCCAGTCTCGGACGGTAGCGATGAGGCGAATATTGTTCACCGCCGTCCAGGCGGGCTCAAGACGAATCGTAAAAATTAGCAACAATTTCATTAATCGCCCTTCCGAATGCCGCGGAAGTTACCGTTCATCGGGCACTTCGGAGATAATGGCACTCGTACTGGCACTCACCTTCGGTAACAATCCGCACGTCTTGGAGTAACGAAGTCCGCCCCTATACTGCGCGCCTTTCGTTATGCCCTAACGGAATCAAAGAACAATTCAAAAGCACTTTTCGGCCTTCCGAAAGACCCCAACCTCTGTTCAGGGAAGAAGCAATGAAGTCCCGTGTCTTCACCTTTGCCGCGCTTTTCGTGGCACTCCAGCTGACAGGCTGCTCTGTGTTCCGCAGCTACGACAGCGAACTCCAGGAAACCAACCAGCACCTGAGCAGCGGCAACATCGATGCCGCCCTGGCCGTGCTGGAGAAAAACAACACAGGTGAAGACAAGGATCTTCTCTACTACTTCGAAAAAGGCGAGTTGCTACGCTCCAAGGGCGACCTGAGCGGCAGCCAGACCGCCTGGCGCGCAGCCGACGGCCTGGTGTTCAAATGGGAAGAGTCGGTCAAGCTCGATACCGAGAAATACCTGAGCCAGTTCGGCAGCTACCTGGTCAACGACAAGGTTCGCCGCTACGAAGGCTATGACTATGAAAAAGTCATGCTGACCACCCAGATGGCCCTGAACCTGCTCGCGCAGAACGACTTCGACGGCGCCCGCACCGAAATCAAGAAAACCCACGAGCGTGAGGCAGTGATCGCCGAACTGCGCGACAAGGAATACCTCAAGCGCGAGGAAGAGGCCGAGAAGGAAGGCGTCACGACCGAGTACAAGGACCTGCGCGGCTACCCGGTCGCCGCCCTTGATGCGCCCGAGGTCATCGGCCTGAAAAACAGCTACCAGAGCGCCTTCAGCCATTATCTGTCCGGTTTCGTATACGAGGCCCTGGGCGAACAGGGCCTTGCCGCACCAGGTTATCGCAAGGCTGCCGAACTGCTGCCCAACACGCCGTTACTGGAACAGGCCCTGCTCGACCTCGACAAGAGCGCCGACAACAGCAGTGAGCCCGCCCCCGTCGCCAGCAAGGACAAGGGCAAGCGCAAAGGCAAGGCCAAAGAAGTCGTCGTGGAAAAACCCAAGAGCCAGGACAGCGACGTGCTGATCGTGGTCCAGAGCGGCCTGGCGCCAGCCCGTGATTCGATCCGCATCCCGTTGCCGCTGGTGATCAGCGGCAATCTGGTGATCACCCCGCTGTCGTTCCCGATCATCCGTGAAGACACGTCCACCGCCCATGTCGGCCAGGTCACGCTGGACGACAAGTCGCTGTCGCTGACCACGCTCAACAGCACTTCAGCCATGTCTCGTCGGGCCTTGCGCGACGACATGCCGGGCATCATCCTGCGCACCAGCGTGCGCGCCGTCACCCGTGCGGTGGCGCAGAAACAGATCAACGACGTCAACCCGCTGGCCGGCCTGGCCGTAGGCATCGCTTCGGCCATCACCGAAGGCGCTGACACCCGCACCTGGCGCACCCTGCCCAACGAAACCCTGGTCGCCCGCGTGCGCCTGAGCCCGGGCGAGCACCAGTTGAGCCTGCCTTCAGGCCTGGGCGGCAGCAAAATCGTGGTCAACGTCGATCGTCCTTATCAGGTCGTTTCCCTGCGCGTCGTTGGCAACCAGGTCTTCGCCGCCGGCTCCGCCAGGCTCCTCACACCTCCGGCTCCGGCAGCCGCCGTCGCCACCCTCAAGTAACCAAGGACTGTCATGCGCTTCAAACTCGCCATCGCCCTCGCCGCCGCCTTGCTGGCCGGTTGCGCCACACCGCCGCCCGCTCCCGGCAGCGCCGCCAGCAAAGTCGTGGTCATGGGCAAGCTGAAGAACATCGAGACCGGCCCGATGCGGGTCGCCCGCGAAAACGGCTTTCTCACCGTCAAGGTCGCGCTGAACAACACCAGCGGCAGCAACAAGACCCTCTTCTACCGTTTCGCCTGGCTGGGCAACGACGGCTTCCCCGTCGCCGATGAGGAAAGCTGGAAAACCCTGACCCTGTACGGTTCGCAATCCAGCGTCCTGCCAGCGATTGCGCCAGTTCCCCAGGCCACCGATTTCCGCCTCGAAGTCCAGTCTCAGTAATTTTTTTCCGGAGTTTTCTACATGAAGTTTGTCCAGCTTTCCCTGCTCGCCGCCGTCGTTGCCCTGGCCAGCGGCTGCTCGTCGCCCTCCCCCGTGCTGGGCGGCAAGAACATCAGCTACGGCGACAGCAAGGCCGTCGAACTGGTGACCAATGAATTCGGCTCCACCGACCTGCAAATGATCGCCGAAACCATGACCCGCTCCCTGGCCCAGTCCGGCGTGCTGCAAGGTCGTCCGGTGGTTCAGGTCTACGACGTGAAGAACAAGACCAGCGAGTACATCGATACCCGCGAGATCACCACCTCGATCAAGACCCAGTTGATGAAGTCCGGCACCGCCCGCTTCGCCAGCGACAACAACCAGATGCAGAGCCAGGTCGACCAGCTCAAGCTGCAGAACCAGAGCGGCCTGTACAAGAAAAACACCGTCGCCAAGACCGGCAACATGATCGCCGCCAAATACCGCCTGGAAGGCTCGATCAGTTCGATTGTCAAGCGCAGCGAGGACTACAAGGACGTCTTCTACAAATTCAGCCTGCAACTGATCGACGTCGAAAGCGGCCTGGCCGAGTGGATGGACGAGAAAGAAATCCGCAAGACCACGGAGCGATAAGCGATGCGCGCATGGATGGGAATTCTGGGCCTGGCCTGCGCCTTTGGCGTACAGGCGGCCCCCAAGGTGGCGGTCACCGACCTTGCGTATCAAGAACGTGTGGAGCAGTACATCCACATCGTTTCTGCGCAGAACAGCTCGCAGGCGAGCATGTATCACGCCAGCGGCTCGTCGAGCTACAACGAGTTCGAGAGCAGCCAGAGCTACATCGAGCAAACCGAGCTGCGCAAGTTCAGCGGCGACATCAAGGGCGAGATCATCAAGTCCGGGATGTTCCAGTTGGTGCAGGGCACACCCTACACCGCCGACGCCAAGGGTGACGTCTACGACATCATCAAGCGCATCAAGGCCGGCCACTTCAAGGGCGCAGACTATGTGCTGTTCGGCACCTTGTCGGATGTCGACTTCGAGCAGGACACCAACGCCATCGACAACACCAACAGCTATTCGGCGGTGTTGGGCCTGACCCTGGTGGCTGACTTCAGCCTGATCAACACCCGCACCTACGAAATCACCTCGGCGTTCACCGCCATGGGTGAAGGCCAGCAAACCAAGCTGGTCAACGGTCGCGACGCGAAAATCAGCCTGAGCCGGCCGAAGGTGGTGCGTGAAGTGTCGAAGGAGCTGGGCATCGATGTCGCCCGGCAACTGGCCGAGCAGTTGGGCGGACCGGTACCGGGACAGCCTCGCAGCTACCAGGGTGGCAACAACCTGCCGCCGGATGAGCCAGCGCGGGTTCTGCGCTAAGGCACAAAAAAGCTCGCTTCAAGCCCCTTGCCCAAAATGCCTGGGGCTTGAAACGAAGCAGCGGTCAGGCAACACCGGCTTCAAGCCTCGCAGCCGCAAGATGGCGCTCGCGAAGCAAGAGAAAGAGTGGCAATGCCAGTGACGGCCCGACGGCAAGGCTGCACAACGGCAACCACAGTCGAGGGATCGCCAGCCTGCGACCTTCGGCAATCACGAACACAATGACCACCAGTCCTGAAACCAGGACATCAGCCCAAGCGAATGCTGCGATGGAGTCAGCGGTTGCCTGCTGCAACAGCAGCGGTACATCGAGGCTATGCGCCGCAAGCCAAGGGACGAACTGCGAAAGGGGCAACGCCGCGCCCGCAAAGCAGAAGAAAAGATAGATGACCTGCATGTGAACTCCTGTAAGGGCCAACCTGGCGTCATGCCAATCACGCCGCCACTGGCCGTCTCTGGCTGAAATGGTCGGCTAAAGATCTCCAAATTGCTTACAGCCTGGCGCCGCAGCGTACGCCATGCCTGAACTCGCGCGAAACAAAAAAGGCGACCTTCTCAGGTCGCCTTTTGCATTGCAGATCGAATCAGACCGGCGCCCGGCGAATGGTCGCCAGCAAGGTCGCCGCGCCCAGGAACAGGCCAGCGAAGGTGCGGTTCATCCGGCGTTGCTGCTTCGGCGTACGCAGCAGGCGCAGCACGCGAGAGGCCAGCCCGGTGTAGCCGGCCATCACCAGCAGGTCCACGCTGATCATCGTCACGGTGATCGCCACGTATTGCGGCAGCAGCGCCTCGTGCGGGTTGATGAACTGCGGCAGCACCGCGAGCATGAAGACCAGTGCCTTGGGGTTGCTGACGTTGACCAGGAAACCACGGAACACCAGGCTCAGCGGTTTGCCGATGGGCCGGACCGCAGCGTCGTCGGACAGGTCAGCCGGCAATGCTCGCCATTGCTTCACTGCCAGGTAGATCAGATAGGCCACGCCAAACCACTTGATGATCTGGAACGCCGTGGCCGACGCCGCGAGGATAGCGCCGACGCCGGCGGCAATGATCGCAATCTGCAGGATCAGGCCCAGTTGCAGGCCCAAGGCGTTCCAGTAACCGCGCCAGAAGCCATATTGCAAACCGCAGGACATGGAGGCGATAGCCCCTGCACCCGGCGACAGACTGATTACCCAACAGGCGGCGAAAAAAGCCAACCACGTTTCCAGCGACATGACACACCTCGGCCAAAAAATCGGTTCAAGGCCTCACGCTAATCCGCCGGAAAAAAAATCACCACAAAATTTTGCAGCGACCGCTCAATGACCGCTCGACTTGTCATCGGTCACCAGTGGCAAGACATCAGTGCCGCGCCAGCGCCGCACGGACTTCTGGAAGAACTGGCTGTTCGGCACCTGCACCAGCGCGCCGCCGGTTTCCGGCAGTTCCACCAGGGTGGTGAACAGCAGGTTGATGGCCGTGACCCGGCCCTTGATGCCCGGCTTGTCGGTGGTGTCGACCAGTTCCACTACGTCGCCGATGCGGAACGGGCCGACGGTGAAGATCAACACCGCGCACAGCAGGTTCGATAGCACGCTCCAGATCGCGAAGAACGCCACCGCAGCGACCGCGACAAAGCCCGACAGCGCCGTCCACAACACCGTGGCGGAAACCCCGAGACGCTCCAGCACAAACAGCAACGCGCTGCCCATGATCAGCCAGCGCAAACCACCGCGCAGCGGCACCATCAGTTGCGGCGGAAGCGGGTAGCGCTCGCTCAGGCGTTTCAGGCAGCGGGCAACCACGCGTTGCAGAACGAACGCCACCACCAGGATCAGCAGGATCTGCAAACCCATCCAGAACGGTCCGATCCACTCCACCGGCAACATCTGCCGCAACGACTCCATCAGGACAATGCCTCCAGCTCCGCCTGCATGTTTTCCAGCACTTCGAGCGCTTCCATCCAGGCTTCTTCCAGTTCTGCCTCGCGACTTTTGAGCTGGGCCTGACGGGCCAGCAGGTCACGCAGTTCGTCCTTGCGGGCGGCCTCGTAAACACCGCTGTCGCCGAGACTCGCTTCGACTTTCGCCAGTTCCGCGTGCAGCTTGCCCAGCTCGGCTTCGAGCTTGTCGGCCTCGCGCTTGTGCGGCGCCAATTGTTGGCGCAGGGCTGCGGCGGCCTGGCGCTGGGCCTTCTTGTCGGTCTTGTCGGGGTTGGCCGACGTCGTACTGACCGGCGCGTTGCGCTGGCGATACTCCACCAGCCAGCGAGCGTAATCGTCGAGGTCGCCATCGAAGGCTTCCATCTTGCCGTCGGCGACCAACAGGAACTCGTCCGTGGTGCTCTTGAGCAGATGACGATCGTGAGAAACCACCACGACGGCGCCGCTGAATTCCTGCAGCGCCATGGTCAGCGCCAGGCGCATTTCCAGATCGAGGTGGTTGGTCGGTTCGTCGAGCAGCAGCAGGTTCGGCCGCTCCCAGGCGATCAGCGCCAGGGCCAGGCGGGCTTTCTCGCCACCGGAGAAATTCAGCACCGGCTCATCGCAGCGATTGCCACGGAAATCGAAACCGCCGAGGAAGTCGCGCAGCGTCTGCTCACGCTCGGTGGGTGCCAGGCGCTGCAGGTGCAGCAACGGGCTGGCCTTGCTGTCGAGGGAGTCGAGCTGGTGCTGGGCGAAGTAGCCAACCACCAGATTCTCGCCACGGACCAGGCGACCGGCCAATGGCTCCAGCTCGCCCGCGAGGTTTTTGATCAGCGTCGATTTACCCGCGCCGTTCGGGCCCAGCAGGCCGATACGGGCACCCGGTGCCAGTTGCAGCTTGATCTTCTCCAGCACGGTTTTGTCGCCATAACCCAGGCGGGCTTCGGCGAGGTCGAGCAGCGGGCTGGAGATCTTCTCGGACTCACGGAAAGCGAAGTCGAACGGTGAGTCGACGTGGGCCGCCGACAGTTCTTCCATGCGTTCCAGAGCCTTGATCCGGCTCTGCGCCTGACGGGCCTTGGTCGCCTGGGCCTTGAACCGGGCGATGTATTTTTCCATGTGGGCGCGCTGCGCCTGTTGCTTCTCGTACGCCTGCTGCTGTTGCGCCAGGCGCTCGGCCCGGGCCCGCTCGAAGGCGCTGTAGCCGCCGCGGTAGAGCGTCAGCTTGCACTGCTCGACATGGGCGACGTGATCGACCACGGCATCGAGGAAATCACGGTCGTGGGAGATCAGCAGCAGCGTGCCGGGGTAGCCCTTGAGCCAGTCTTCCAGCCAGAGGATCGCGTCGAGGTCCAGGTGGTTGGTGGGTTCGTCGAGCAGCAGCAGGTCGGAGGGGCACATCAGTGCCTGCGCCAGGTTCAGGCGCATCCGCCAGCCACCGGAGAAGTCGCCGACACGGCGGTCCATCTGCTCGTTGCTGAAGCCCAGTCCGGCCAGCAGCTTGCGCGCCCGCGCATCGGCGGTGTAGCCGTCAGCGCTGTCGAGCTCGATATGCAGTCGCGCCAGGGCGATGTTGTCATGGGCGGCTTCGGCGGCGACAAGCGCGTCCTGGACCTTGCGCAGGTGCACATCGCCGTCCAGCACATAGTCCACGGCCAGGCGGTCGAGGGTGTCGACCTCCTGGCGCATGTGGGCGATACGCCAGTCGCCGGGCAACTGACAGTTGCCGGCATCGGGGGTGAGCTCGCCGCGCAGCAAGGCGAACAGGCTGGACTTGCCGGCGCCGTTGGCACCGATCAAACCGGCTTTATGGCCGGCGTGCAGGGTGAGCTCCGCGCCTTCTAGCAGGCGTTGCGGACCACGCTGTAAAGTGAGGTTCGAGAGTCTGATCATAATGGCCGCGGAGTCTACCAGCTTCGATGGCAACTGGCGCGAGTGGGACCATGCACACCGACCTGTGGAATTTCGCCATCGGGCTCTATGCCCGGCCTGGCGTGGAACAAGCCTGCCTGGAACTCCAGGCGCAGGGCGCGGATGTCTGCCTGCTGCTGTGCGCGGCGTGGCTGGACCGACGCGCAGTCGTGCCCAGCGATGAGCGCACCGAGCAATTGCGGCAACTGTCTGGCCCGTGGCAGCGCGAGGTGGTGCAACCGTTGAGGTCACTGCGACAGCAATGGCGCGCGCAAGCGACTGCGGACAGCCAACTGGCGGCGTTGCGCGAGCGAATCAAGGGGCTGGAACTGGATGCGGAGCGCCTGCAACTGGAACGTTTACAGGGTATTTGTGCCGGCTGGCCGGACGGGGACAAAGCCCCGCCGGATAGCTGGCTGGCACGGCTGGCGCCGGCCATCTCCCATCACCACGACGCGCTGCAGGTGCTGCGCGCCGCAGTGGTGACGACTCAGGAAGCCGTCGACGGAGATTGAGTGGTTGCTGCTGGAGCGCTGGCTGGAGCGGACGCCGCAGGAGCCGGCGACGCTGCCGGTGCTGGTGCTGGTGCTGGTGTAGCGGCAGGGGTAGCGGGCTTGGCGGCAGGTTTCGCTGCTGCTGGCTTGGCAGGAGCCTTGGCGGCGGCGGGTTTGGCTGGCGCTTTGGCAGCAGCCGGTTTGGCTGGCGCCTTGGTGGCCGCTGGCTTGGCTGGAGCCTTCGCGGCTACCGGTTTGGCCGGTGCCTTGGCGGCGACGGGTTTGGCTGCTGGCTTGGCCGGGGCTTTGGCGGCGGCCGGTTTGGCGGCTACTGGTTTGGCGGCGGCAGGCTTGGCAGGCGCTTTGGCTGCGGCAGGCTTGGCAGCCGGTTTGGCTGGAGCTTTGGCGGCTACCGGCTTGGCAGCAGGTTTGGCCGGCGCCTTGGCAGCAGCGGCTTTCGCGGCTGGCTTGGCTGGGGCTTTGGCAGCTACCGGTTTGGCGGCTGGCTTGGCCGGCGCCTTGGCGGCAGCAGCTTTTGCGGCTGGCTTGGCAGCGGCTTTGGCAGCTACCGGCTTGGCGGCAGCTTTGGCCGGGGCCTTGGCAGCAGCAGCTTTCGCGGCGGGTTTGGCGGCAGGCTTGGCAGCAGCAGGCTTGGCGACAGTTTTGGCCGGCGCCTTGGCAGCAGCGGCTTTTGCGGCTGGCTTGGCAGCAGTCTTGGCGGCTGGTTTCGCGACAGGCTTGGCCGGTGCGCGAGTGGACAGAGCCTTGGACGCGGCTTCACGAACTTTGCCGACACCCTGCGCCAGCTTCAGGCTTTGCTGCGCATCACGCTTGAGTTCAGCAATATAAGTCCGGGTTTGCGCTTGACGCTCTTTCAACGACTCGAGCAGTCCTTCCAACTCACTTACTACACTTTTTGCCTTGTCCTGCGCCTTGGCTTTACCAACGGCAGCAGCATCCTGAAGTTTGAGGCGAGACTTGTGCAGTTTTTCCTGAGCCTTGCCACGTTGTTTTTCCAACTTGGACAGGAGTTTTTCCGCATCAGCCAGCGCTTGCGAGCAGGCGTTCTCCAAATGCTCGAGCAGGCTGCCCGAGAGTTGTTGTAGCAGGTGCAAAGGCGTATTGACTGGCTTCTTGTTGGCCGACATGGCTTACCTCCTGGCTGACGAAATTGCGGCTCATACTAGACCTGTGCTGCTATCGCCGCTAGGGCATGTTGACCGCAAGGGAGACGCCGCGTTGCATGCCTGGGCAAAGTTGTTATCGCTGCAGCTCGAAAACAAGTGTAGATGCTGTATTTCCGACTGCCGATAATTAACTAATTGCTCCATGCCGACGGCATAATCAACACCGCTCGAAACTCTTCTTCGGTCTTTTCGGAGCCTGCCCGTGCCGCGCTATTTGTTGCTGTCATTAGTCCTCATGCTGCCGCCGGCTTTCGCGGAACAGAACACCCCCGCCACATCGGATCACGACCTCGCCTACAGCCTTGGCGCCAGCCTGGGCGAGCGCCTGCGCCAGGAGGTTCCGGGGCTGCAACTCCAGGCGCTGATCGAGGGACTGCAACAGGCTTATCAGAACAAGCCGCTGGCGCTGAGCCAGGCGCGTATCGATGCCGTCCTCGCCAGGCACGACGAGCAGGCCACTGCCGCCGCCGCGCAATCGCAGGTCGAGCAGGCACTGGCAGCGGAAAAGCGCTTCATGGCCAACGAGCGCGGCCGCGCCGGTGTGCGTGAACTCAGTGACGGCGTGCTGATGACCGAGCTGCAAGCAGGCAACGGCGCCAAGCCGAAAACGGGTGGCAGGGTGCAGGTTCGTTATGTGGGGAAATTGCCGGATGGCACGGTGTTCGATCAGAACAACCAACCGCAGTGGTTCAAACTGGGCAGTGTGATCGAAGGCTGGCAAACGGCGTTGCCGGAGATGGCGACAGGTTCGAAGTACCGCCTGGTAATCCCTTCGGCGCAAGCCTACGGGGCGGACGGTGCGGGCGATCTGATCGCGCCGTACACGCCGCTGGTATTCGAGATTGAATTGCTCAACGTTGCCGACTGACAGGCCGGCAACGTCATCGCACATGGATCAGGCCTGAGTGGCAACCTCTTCCTTGTGCGCGGTGTGCAGCACCTCGATCAGGCAGTCTTCCAGCTCGAAGCGCTCGCGCAACTGCCCACCGAGCTTACTCAGCTCTTCGGCGAAACGCTCGGCGTCCTTGCATTCACCTTTGTGGCAATTGTCGTTGAAGGTCAACGCGAGCTGAGTGCTGTCGTTGATGCGCGGGTTGATCTGTTCGGCCAGTTTCAGCCCACCATCATCGCCAAACGCCTTGGCTTCGCTGACCAGCTGTTCACAGATTTCGAAGTGCCAGGCGGAAACATAATCCACGAGAATCTCGCAGAAGCGACCATTGGCTTTCTTGTCGGCAAATGCCTGCTTGGCATCGCGCAACTCGCGGAACGCAGTTACCAACTCTCCGCGCTCGTTCAGCCAGCGGTCAATGAGCTTGTGAACCCCACCCCAGCGTTCCTGAGCATTCTGACAACTATCTAACATGGCGGTCTCATCCCTAGTGGGTCGTGCCCCTGCGCCCCGTATCTCAAGGCTGAGATACAAAAAGGAATAACGGCAGAACGGCATTGAGCAGCAGTGTTTTCGGTATGCGTGCAGGGGAGATTATTCCCGCACGCCCTTGGCTTCAAGGTACGCAGGTGACTAGTTTCATACAAGTGTTTAAGCCTGCGACGCATCGCCACCGGTGATTCAAACGACCGGCGGCCCCCTTTCATGACCGCGCCGGGTTGGGCGGGTTCACCTCACGCCAAGGTAACAATCTCGACACCACCATCACACCGAGCCCGAGAAACGCCAGCAGGCTCAATTCCGGCACACTCAGGTCCATGAAACTCCAGGTGATCGGCACGCATTCGGCCGCCCCCACCAACATGCCTTGCAACCACTCTTCGAGGCTTCCCTGCTCGACCAGATAGTCCATCGACTGCAGGCAAGGCGTGTCGCCAGTAGGAAAAAGCCCCTGCAGCCAAACATGCCGGGTTGCGAGCAGCGCACCCGCAATGGCCAGAGCCAGGCACAACCCGAGATACCTGCGAGCAACCCGGTGGGGCGGGCGATGAATCAGCCCGCACAGGCAGACCAGTGAGAACCCCGCCAGCAACAGTCGCTGCCCCTGACACAGCGGACAGGCAACCTGCCCCAGACCGAATTCGAGGTAAAACGCGCCGCAAAGCACCAGAAAAGAAGCCAGGAAAGCCGGGAAGAAGATTGAACGCAGACAAGCCAACGGCATGGCAAAACCAAGGCAGGAAAGAGATTGCGCAACGGTAGAGGAAACGCCCCCGTTGTTTCAAGAAGCAACCAAGTAGACAAATCGCTGATTTTTCTGGAATTTTCGCTGAACAGGATAGGAAAAATCCTCAAACCTGCGCAGGAAGAATTACCCTGCAACCACCGCGGACCAACCCTGCCGGTCAGCCCGCGGCGTCGATCACGCCCGCACCGGATCCGGCAGCGGCAACGCCAAGAGGCGTTCGTCGAGCAGGCCCAGGCCTTCCTGGAACAGCACGTTGCTGCGCTCGTTGTCGCCCAGACCGGCCAACAGCCGCGCCAGTTCGGCGCAGGTTTCCGGGTTGCGTTGCAGGCGCAGGCTGGCTTCCAGATAGTCGCGGGCTTTGCCCCACAGACGGTTCTGCAGGCTCAGACGGCCCAGGGTCAGCAACAGGCTCGGATCGTCGGCGTGCGTCTTGAGCCAGCCTTCGGCGGTCTGCAACTGGCGCGCCGGATCACTGCCGCGCACCAGGCCGTAGAGGCGCGCGAGATGGCTTTCGTACTCACGCTTGAGCGCGGTGCGCAACACTTCCTCCGCAGTGCTCTCGGCGCCCAACTGGCGCAGTTGCTCGGCGTAGGCCAGCACCAGTTGCGGCTCCTGGCGCTGGGCGTTGGTCAGTTGTTGCCAGGCACGCTCCAACGATTGCCGGGCTGCCTGACCATCGTCCTCGCGCTGCACCGCCAGGCTCAGGTTCTCGCCCCAGGCACGACGCTCGAGGTCCGCCAGCTCCTTCGCCGACAGCACCTTGTCTTTGCGCAACTCCGGCATCAGCCGAATCAGCGCCGACCAGTCGCCACGCTGCTGGTACAGACGCTGCAACTGACGCAGTACCTGCGCGTTGTGCGGATGACGCTCATGCATGGCCTGCAGGGTGACCAACGCAGCCTCGGTATCGCCGCGATCGACCTGTAGCTGCGCGTGCGTCAGGGCGATGGCCAGTTCCGCCTGTGGCTGACGTTCCAGCGCCCGCTCCAGCAGGTTGTCACTGTCTTCGGTACGGCCCAGCTCGTTGGCGGCACGAGCTGCACCGAGGTAGTACAGCAGTGGCTGGCGTTCAGCCTCGGCGGCGCGGTGCAGGTGTTTTTGCGCACTGGCCCAGCGACCTTCGGCGAGGTCCATCTGGCCCTGCTCGATAGCGATACGGGTACGGCGGCTACGGTTGTGCCGCGACCATGGATTGACCAGCCCGGTGGAGGTGAACACCAGACCGATCACCACGCGCAGCAACCACAACGCCAGAATCACGGCCGCCACCAACGCGAGGGTCGCCCACAGGCTCGACTCGTATCGGAACGTATCGTACGCGATCAGGACATAGCCGCTGTGCCGGGCCACGGCGATACCCAACAGGGTGGCGACGACGATCGCCACCACCACCAGCAGGTAGGCGCGCTTCATGGCTTGGCCTCCGGGGTTTTATCTTCGACGGGCTGACGCAGTACCGCTTCCTCGGCCGGCATATGACGCCGCTCGAGGTACGCCTGCACGGCGCTGAGGCTTTCGGCCAGGTCCGGCGTCACCACCGTCACCGGCGCCTTCACCAAAGCATTGAGCTGGTCGAGCATCAAGCGGCCCTGGTCGTTATCGCGGTTGAAGTTGGCCAGCAGCACACCACGGGCCTCATCCAGTGCCTGGGTGTAGACCTTCGCTTCGCCATTGAGTGCAGCCCACTGCGCCTGCTCCAGCGCCAGGCTGAGGGCCAGGCGCACTTGGCTCAGCGCCTGCCCGGCGAGCAGCGGCTTGATGTTCTGATCGGCATTGAAATCGATGCGGAAGTAGCGGGAGATCTGCTCCCACCATTGCGACCAGCGACTGACGCCATCGCCATCGGCAGTCAGGCCGGACAAGGATTCACCGCCAGCCTTGAACTCCGGCGCCTGCACATTGAGCTGCACCACCTGCTCACGCAGTGCGGCCAGCTTCAGGAACAAGCCGGTGCGGTCCGGCTGCTCCACGCTGTTCAGCGCGGCCAGGCTGCGGGCCAGTTGCTCGCGGGCGGCGAACGAAGCGGGGTCGCTCTGTTCACGCAGAATCTGATCCGCACCTTCGACCAGCGCGCGGGCGCTGGCGATATCCTGCAAGGCGGACAAGCGCAAGCTGGCCAGACGCAGCAGGTGCTCCGCCTCGGCCAGGCGCCAGTCCTTGCGGCTGGCTCCGAGCACGGTTTCGAGGCGCTGGTTCAGGCGTTGCTGATCACCCTGCAATTGCGCCACCAGACGGCGGCGGTCTTCCAGCTCGCTGGCCGGCGGCAGGCTGCTCAATTGGGCCGAGAGTTGCTGCTCACGGGCCTGCAGGGCTTCGGTCTGTTCGTTCAGTTGACGTACCTGGTCAACCTGGAGCTGGCTCGACTGCTGCAAGTGACGAACCTGCCATAACCCCCAGCCTCCGGCAGCCACACCCGCGGCGCCGAGCAGCAGGGCGAGGATCGCCAGACCATTGCCAGAGCGCCCGGATGACTCGGGCGCGGGTTTCGTCGAAGCCTCGGACGTCGTTTGCAGATCATCGTTGGGCAAGGCTGTTTCGCTCACGTATCCATCCTTTGCATTGGGGCGCGTCGCATCAGCTTAGCGCCTTAGAAAGCGGGTGCAGGGGTTTCCCGCAGCGCCGCCAGCAAAGCCGCGGCACTGGCGCCGCGACAATCCACCACGTTCTGCGCACCGGCCTGGCGGGCAATTTCAGCCACCCGCGGGCTCGGTACGAACAAGGGCAACCGCGCCAGACGCGGCCAATCCTGCGCGGCCAGCGCCCGCAGGTGTTCAAAACCCTGTCCACTGCTGACCACCAGGCCATTCAGGCGTTCCGCCGAGACCCGCTGCGTCAGGGTATTGGCAGGGTAGTTCGGCAAGCCACGGCGGTACAGCGGCAGATAGTCGACATGTGCACCGAGCGCGGTCAACTGCGAGGCCAGCAGTTCGCGACCGTCTTCACCGCGCAGGATCAACACGCGCGGTGCCGGACGGGTCAGCGCCGCCTGCAATTGCGGCAAGCGCAACAGGGCTTCGCTGTCATCGCCGTTGTCGGGAAAGTGCGCCGTCAGACCATGGCTTTCGAGCACGCCGGCAGTGCCGGCACCGACACTGAACCAGGCCAGTTCAGGCAACTGCGGCCAGTGCTCGGCAAGCAACTCGAGGCCAAGCCGGGCTGCCGGTTTGCTGACCACGATAACTGCGCAGTAGCGATCGAGGTTGTGTATCAGCGCCTGATACTGATCCAGGACCGTCAGCGCCTCGATTTCCAGCAGGGGCATGCAACTGCCGTATGCACCCGCCTCGGCGAGGGTGGCGGCCAGCGCCGCGCAGTCCTCGGCGGGCCGGGTCAGCAGCAGCCGCCAGCAGGTCACGGGTGACCGGCCTCGCCGTACACAGCCTTGAGGATGTCGCCAGCGCCTTGCGCCAGCAGTGCCTCGGCGACCTGGATACCCAGCGCCTCGGCTTGCGCACGCGGGGCGCGGGCGTCGGCACTGAGCAGCGCGCCGCCACTGGGCTCGCCCACCAGACCGCGCAGCCACAGTTGCTCGCCTTCAAGCACGGCGTAGCAGGCGATTGGCACCTGGCAGCCACCGTTGAGGTGCTTGTTCAGCGCGCGTTCGGCGCTGACGCGGTCGGCGGTGTCAGCATGGTGCAGCGGCGCCAGCAGGGCGTGGATTTCGTGATCGGCACTACGGCACTCGATGCCCACCGCGCCCTGGCCGCCCGCCGGGAGGCTGTCGTCGATGCTGATGGAGGCGGTGATGCGGTCTTCGAAACCAAGGCGGATCAGGCCGGCGGCGGCGAGGATGATCGCGTCGTACTCACCGGCATCCAGCTTGGCCAGGCGGGTGTTGACGTTGCCGCGCAGGAAGCGGATTTCCAGATCGGGCCGGCGTGCCAGCAACTGGGCCTGACGGCGCAGGCTGGAGGTGCCGACGATGCTGCCGGCCGGCAGCGCTTCGAGGCTGGAGAAGGTGTTGGAAACGAAGGCGTCGCGTGGGTCTTCGCGCTCGCAGATGCAGAACAGGCCCAGGCCTTCGGGGAAATCCATCGGCACATCCTTCATCGAATGCACAGCGATGTCGGCTTCCTGCTCAAGCAGCGCGGTTTCCAGTTCCTTGACGAACAGGCCCTTGCCGCCAATTTTCGACAGCGGCGAATCGAGCAGCTTGTCGCCACGGCTGACCATCGGCACCAAGGTCACGATCAGTCCCGGATGGGCCTGTTCCAGACGGGCTTTGACATATTCGGCCTGCCACAGGGCAAGGGCACTTTTGCGAGTGGCAATGCGGATTTCGCGAGTGGACATGGAACGATCCGTAGCAGAAAGATTCGCCGGATAATAACAGCTCCGCCAAAGCCTCTTGCAGATCTATGTCATCTGAAAAGTGACCATCCCTGGTCGCCTGGCTTTCCTGCCCCGCCCTAAAGCTGCTGCATCATTTTGCGCACACCCGCCACATGACGCCGGCTGACGATCAGCGCATCGCCGTTGAGCCCCTTGAGGAACAACTGGAAGTGCCCGAGCGGCGTTCGCTGCAGGCGCTCGATGCGGTCGCGGGCCACCAGCGCGTTGCGGTGGATGCGTACGAAACGCTCGCCGAACTCGTCTTCCAGAGCCTTGAGCGGCTCATCCAGCAAGACCTCGCCGCCTTCGTGGCGCAAGGTCACGTATTTGTGGTCAGCGATGAAGTAGATCACCTGGTCGAGGGGGACCAGTTCGATGCCTTTGCGAGTCCGCGCGCTGATATGGCTGCGCGGGCCGCTGCCGCTTTCGGCGGCGGGGCGGGTGAGAGCCGCCAGTTGCGCACGGTTGGGCCGGTCGGCCTTGCGCAGGGCGTTGTGCAGGTCTTCGCCCTGCACCGGCTTGAGCACGTAGCCCACGGCGCTGTCCTTGAGGGCCTGCACGGCGAACTCGTCGTCCGTGGTGCAAAACACCACGGCCGGCGGGGATTCGCGCTCGCAAAGACGGGCAGCGACCTGCAGGCCGTCAACACCCGGCATACGCACGTCGAGCAGGACCACGTCGGGCTTCAGACTGTCGATCAACGCCAGAGCCTCGTCACCATTGGTGGCGCTGGGCTCCAGCACGGTATAGCCCTCCAGGTCGCCGAGCAGCCGGCTCAGGCGTTCGCGGGCTTGGGGTTCGTCATCAACGATCAGGACATTCATATTGCGCTGGATTCCTGCGTGAGTCTCGCACAAGGGTAACGTAGACAGGTGAGGTGACGACCGTCACGGCGATCCACGCTCAGACTCGCACGATGGCTAAAGATTCACTGGTTCGACAGCAAACATGCCGATCCTTTGTCCAACTGTAGACGGTTGCCGGAACACTGCCGTTCAATCGATAAATATCCCGTGCAGCTGCGACACCAACCCGCATTCGTGCCGACTTCCGGGCCTCGTAGCAGCCGGCAACCCTGTTATCATCTGCGGCACTTTTTCCCGTTCACGCCTTCAACGAGCGAATCCATGAGCACTGACAAGACCAACCAGTCCTGGGGCGGCCGCTTCAGTGAGCCCGTCGACGCCTTCGTCGCCCGCTTCACCGCCTCCGTCACCTTCGACCAGCGCCTGTACCGCCACGACATCATGGGTTCGATCGCCCACGCCACGATGCTGGCGAAGGTCGGCGTGCTCACCGACGCCGAACGCGACACCATCATCGACGGCCTGCAGACCATCCAGGGCGAGATCGAGGCCGGCAACTTCGACTGGCGCATCGACCTCGAAGACGTGCACATGAACATCGAAGCGCGTCTGACCGACCGCATCGGCATCACCGGCAAGAAGCTGCACACCGGGCGCAGCCGCAACGACCAGGTGGCCACCGACATCCGCCTGTGGCTGCGTGACGAAATCGACCTGATCCTCGCTGAAATCACCCGTCTGCAGCAGGGGCTGCTGGAGCAGGCCGAGCGCGAAGCGGAAACCGTGATGCCCGGTTTCACCCACCTGCAAACCGCGCAGCCCGTGACCTTCGGCCACCACCTGCTGGCCTGGTTCGAAATGCTCAGCCGCGACTACGAGCGCCTGGTCGACTGCCGCAAGCGCACCAACCGCATGCCGCTGGGCAGCGCCGCGCTGGCCGGCACCACCTACCCGATCGACCGCGAACTGACCTGCCAGTTGCTGGGCTTCGAAGCCGTGGCCGGCAACTCGCTGGACGGCGTGTCCGACCGCGACTTCGCCATCGAATTCTGCGCCGCCGCCAGCGTGGCGATGATGCACTTGTCGCGCTTCTCCGAAGAACTGGTGCTGTGGACCAGCGCCCAGTTCCAGTTCATTGATCTGCCGGATCGCTTCTGCACCGGCAGTTCGATCATGCCGCAAAAGAAAAACCCGGACGTTCCCGAGCTGGTTCGCGGCAAGACCGGCCGCGTGTTCGGCGCCCTGACCGGCCTGCTGACCCTGATGAAAGGCCAGCCACTGGCCTACAACAAGGACAACCAGGAAGACAAGGAACCGCTGTTCGACGCCGCCGACACCCTGCGTGACTCGCTGCGTGCCTTCGCCGACATGATCCCGGCGATCAAGCCGCGTCACGCGGTAATGCGCGAAGCAGCCCTGCGCGGCTTCTCCACCGCGACCGACCTGGCGGACTATCTGGTACGCCGCGGCCTGCCGTTCCGTGATTGCCACGAAATCGTCGGCCATGCAGTGAAATACGGTGTGGAGACCGGCAAGGACCTGGCCGAGATGAGCCTGGACGAACTGCGTCAGTTCAGCGACCAGATCGAGCAGGACGTGTTCGCGGTGCTGACCCTGGAAGGTTCGGTCAACGCCCGCGACCATATTGGTGGTACCGCGCCGGCGCAGGTTCGCGCTGCCGTGGCCCGCGGCCAGGCCTTGCTGGCCAGCCGCTGATCGGTAACCCATCGCCGGCAAGCCGGCTCCCGCAGTGGGAGCCGGCTTGCCGGCGATGAGGCCCGCAAGATTTTCTCAGCTACGCGCCTTGACCACCTGCTCCAGGAAGGTCGGGAACTGCGCCGCCTTGGCTTCATTGATCGCCAGCACATGCGGGTTCTGTGCGAACTGCTCCAACAGTGCGCTGGCCTGCGGGAAGTCTTCCAGCAAGTCCACGCCATGGGCTTTCTTGCCCACGGCACGGGCCAGATCGACGCTGAAGCAGAAGAAGATATCCGCCACCGTCAGGCTCTCACCCGCGACGTAAGGGGTGAACACCCCGTTGCGCTTGAGGGTTGCGATGCCGTTCTGCAATTCGGTCCAGGCCTTTTCCTTGATCGCCTCGGGCACCTCGGCGCCGAAGAAGGTCTGAGGGTAGAACGCGCGCGCCGGCAGCTCTATATACAGCTCCATCTCCTTGACCAGCTCCCACACCTTGGCACGGGCGAACGGCTCGCTCGGTAGCAACGCCTTGCCCGGCTGGGTCTGCTCGATGTAATCGAGGATCAGGTCGGTTTCGCTGAGGAAGCCGTGCTCGGTCTCCAGCACCGGCACCTTGCCCCGCGGGCTGATTTTCAGCGAGCTTGGCGCCTGACCGCCAAAAAACAGTACCTCCTCGAACGGCAGGCCTTTTTCCAGCAGTGCCAGCTTGACCATGTTGTAGTAGTTGCTGACTGCGAATCCATGAAGCTTGAGCATGAAAACAGCCTCCAGGCCGTAAGGGGTTGGCCGGGGTGTTATAGACCCAATGCCTGGTACTGACCAGCATCATCCAAGCGGCAGATACCCCGGCATTGTCTCCAAGGCCGTGGCAAACTGGCTGCCTCATCCCGAGGAGCGCGCCCATGAGCGACCACGATATCGACACCGACGATGAAGAAGCCTTCGCCGAATCGACCCTGACCCAAGCCATCGAAAACCAGATTGAAAGCGGCGAACCGCCGGCAGCCAAGGCGGCGTTCAACAAGCTGACCCTGGTGGGCTATGAGCGTGAAGACATCCTCAACCTGATGGCCCATGTCCTGGCCATCGAAATCGATGCCATGCTTGAAGATGACCGCGCCTTCAACACCGAATGGTATGAAACCGCGCTGCGCGCCCTGCCCGAGCTGCCGCCAGAGAAAGACTGACGCAAAGCCAGGCGAGGCTGACTACACTGCAAAACCAGGCATCCGCAGAGGTGCCGCCCTCCTTTTTCTTGAAGTCCGGAGTATCTATGTCGTTTACCCCCGATTTGGTTGCCGAACTGGAAATCCTCGCGCTGTTCAATCTCGACAGCACTCAGGAAGGACTCAAAGTCCACAACACCGCCGCTCCCCATATCATCGCGGCGGCCAAGCGCCTCTACGAGAAGAAGCTGATCGACCAGCCCGATGGCGGCTACCTCACTCAACTGGGCCACGATGCCGCAGAAGCAACCCAGCAATTGCTGACCATCCTGAACGTCGCCGAACCGGCCTGACCGCCTCCCTCCTCCGACAAGCCCGCGCTTACTGCGGGCTTGTCACGACAGATTCGGTGGCGCCGACAAACGGCGCTGGAAATCTGACGTCAAAAATCAAATAGCGCTTATTCCTACAACGCGACAACGGCTAAACTCGCCCATGCCTTCATGACGGCCGGTTTAAAGCTCGCGATGAATCACCCCCAGGAAATCCGCCCGAACCTCGATCAGGGCATCGATCGAAAAGTCCTCAGCCAACTGCGCAAGCGCTTCCTGGACCTGAACCAAGGGCGCCTGGCGCGGGCCATGGAAGGACTTTCCAGCCGCCAGCAACAGGTCCTGACCCTGCTGCCGCTGTTCTTCCACGTCAACCATCCGCTGCTGCCCGGTTATGTGTCCGGCACGACGCCTGCCGGCGTGTCCGCTTATGAACCGACGCCCCTGGCCCTGGCCGATGCGCAGCGCCTGACCCGCTCGTTTTCCTACAAAGCCAAACGCGGCGAGCAATGGCTGCCGATCCACGGCCTGTTCCTGATGGGTAGCCTGGGCACGCTGGCCCAGGCCGAGCAAAGTGATATGGACATCTGGGTCTGCCACGCCCCGGACCTGGGCGAGGCCGCGGTGGCCGAGCTGCGCAAGAAATGCCAGTTGCTGGAAATCTGGGCCGCCAGCCAGGGCGCCGAAGCGCACCTGTTCATGATCGAACCGCGGCAGTTCATCACCGGCGAGCGCGAAAGCCGCCTCAGTTCCGACGACTGTGGTACTACCCAGCATTACCTGTTGCTGGACGAGTTCTACCGCACCGCCATCTGGCTGGCCGGACGCACACCGCTGTGGTGGCTGGTGCCGGTCTACGAAGAGGCCAACTACGCCCGCTACACCGAAACCCTGCTGTCCAAGCGCTTCGTGCCCGGCGACGAAGTGCTCGACCTCGGCAACCTGTCGCACATCCCGCCCGGCGAGTTTGTCGGCGCCGGCTTGTGGCAGTTGTTCAAGGGCATCGAATCGCCCTACAAGTCCGTGCTCAAGCTGCTGCTGACCGAGGTCTACGCCAGCGAACACCCGGACGTGCGCTGCCTGAGCCTGCACTTCAAACAGGCGGTGTTCGCCAACGTGCTGGACCTGGACGAACTCGACCCGTACATGATGGTGTACCGGCGCATCGAGCAATACCTGCAACGCCGAGGCGAACACCAGCGCCTGGAACTGGTGCGGCGCAGCCTGTACCTGAAGGTGAACCGCAAGATCAGCCAACTGGCGCGGCAGCGTTCCAACTGGCAGTCCGCGTTGCTGGAGCGCCTGACCCACGAATGGGGCTGGGACGAACGACAACTGGCGCTCCTGGACAGCCGCAGTCAATGGAAGGTGCGTCAGGTCGCGGCCGAGCGGCGGGTGCTGGTGGCCGAGTTGAACCACAGCTACCGCTTCCTCGATCAGTTCGCACGCAACCTGGGCGCCACCGCCAGCATCAACCAGCGCGACCTGAACATCCTCGGCCGGCGCCTGTATGCCGCCTTCGAGCGACGCGCCGGCAAGGTCGAGTTCGTCAACCCGGGCGTCGCCCCGGACCTGGCCGAAGACACCCTGACCGTGGTCCAGTCGCCCGACCGCAAGGAACCCGGGCAAACCCATTGGGGGCTGTACAACGGCAACCTGACCGCCCATGAGTGGGAGCATTTCACGCCGATCAAGCGCAGCCGCGACCTGCTCGACCTGCTGGCCTGGGCCCATCGCAACGGCGTCATCGACAGCTCCACACGGCTGGCCCTGCACCCGGGCAGCAGCGACCTGAGCGAGTACGAGCTATTCAACCTGATCGGCAGCCTGCAACAGAGCGTGGTGCTGCCGCTGAGCACCGTCAGCGATGCGCGTCTGCTGCAACCGAGCGTGGCGGACAACGTGCTGTTGCTGGTGAACGTCGGTGTCGATCCGCTGCGTCATCACCGCGACCTGAACATCCTGATGACCACCGAGCGCACCGACTCGCTGAGCTACGCCGGCGTGCGGGAAAACCTGGTGCTGACCCTCGACCAGATCACCCTCAATAGCTGGAACGAAGTGCAGGTGCTGCGCTACGACGGCGAGCATGCGTTACTGCGCTGCCTGCGCGACTACCTCAACAGCCTCGACGATACCCCCGCGCACGCGCGGCACCGGCCAGGTCTGCGGGTGCGCAGCTTCTGTCACAACCGCGCGCTGGCGATTGCCCAACGGGTGGAAGAAGTGTTCACCACCGCTCAGTCGCTCCACGACCAGCACCTCGACTATCGCTACCTGATTCAAGTCCAGCAGCACACCCATGTGCTGGAACTGCTCGCCAGCGGCGTGAACCTGGTGTCTCTGGAGAGCCAGGCGCGCCTGCTTACCTACCTCGGGCAGGAACGCAGCAGTTACAGCCCGCTGGCGCTGGACGGCAACGTGCTGGAAGACCACGACCTGGCGCTGGTTCTGCCGCTGGGGCAGCCGCAGTGCATCCAGGTTTTCTACCGGGTGCAGGACGCCTTGGCGGACGTCTACGTGCTGGATGAGTACAACGTGCTGTGGCAGCAACGCCTGCCGTTCCACGACGACAGCAGCTTGCTGCTACCGCTGCAGCGCTTCTTGCAGTCGGTGGTGTTCCGGCGCAATGCGCGGTTGCCGATGGACGAGCAACAAGCCCATCCACTGGACATCCTCTATTACCGGCTATTGCCTTCGGGCACGGGCCGCGCCCGCCAGGTCGAACCGTGGCAGGCCCCGGAACTGGCGCTGGATCAGCCTTACTACGAAGTTCAGGCGATCATCCAGGCAGCCGCCGACGATGCGCTGCACGTCACGCTGTACTGCAATCAGAAAGAGTTTTCCGAACTGGATCACGGCGACCAGCTCTACACCGTGGTCGCCCGGGAAATCATCGAGCAGCGCCGGGATGCCCAGCGCTATCGTTGCTACATCACTGACCTGGACCTGTCGGACCTGCTCGCCGATGGTCAGGGTTCGAGCATTCTCTACCTGCGCTACAAGCAGGAGCTTGAGCGCTTACTGAACCAGGCGCTGGCGGCGGCCTGATCAGAGGTCGAAATCGCCTGCGGCTTCTGGCTGGTATTCGACTTCCAGCAGCTTGAGCTTGAGGGTCTTGCCACCCGGCGCCGGCCAGTCGATCTGCTCGCCTACCGACAGGCCCAGCAGCGCGCAGCCGATCGGCGCGAGGATCGACACGTTGCCTTCCTTGCCGGCGTCCTTCGGGTAGACCAGCGTCAGGTGGTAGTCCTTGCCGGTAGCTTCCTCGCGGCAGTGCACGCGGGAATTCATGGTCACCACGCCGGCCGGGATTTCCTCGTGACCGACCACCTGCTCGGCACGGTCCAGCTCGCCCTGCAGGGCCAGCACACCCGGAAAACCTTCATCGAGACTGTCGATCAGACGCTCGAGACGCTGCACGTCCAATCGGGTGAGGGTGAGGGAGGGCTTGGTGCTCATGATCCGGTAAGACTCCTTTTTGCAGATCGAATAAAGCAAAACCCCGCCCAAGGGCGGGGTTTTGACGGTTCGGCTTCGGCCGATGAAGACTGACACTACCACAGCGGGACAAATTCACAAGAGGTGGCCCTTCGCGAGCAAGCTCGCTCCTACCGGGGGGCGGGCGGTTTGCGATTGCCTGGGAGATCTGTAGATACCCATGCAGCGATGAGGCCACCCAAAACACCCCGATTCAGGAGGTCGCCATCAACCGTCGCTCACCCGCCTGAGCGCAAATCTCGCGCCGCCGCTGGTCATCTGCCGACCGCCACTCACGAATGTCCTCGACATGCCGGAAGCAGCCAATGCACACCCGCGCTTCGTCGAGACGGCAGGTGCTGATGCAGGGTGAAGGGACGGCCGGGCTGACATTGCTGTACAGCGGCTTGGCCGGCCTGATGGCGGTGGTCATCTCAGATCTCTTCGAAATCGAGTTTTTCGCCGGCGCGCTCCCAGACGATGCGTTCAAGCATCTCGCCCAGCAGTTCTTCGGTCTTCTCGCACGTCCACTTGCCGCTTTCTTCGTCGAAGTCGAAGTGGAAACCGCCGGAACGGTCCGCCAGCCACAGTTGGCGCAGGGGCTCCTGGCGGCTGAAGATCAACTGGCTGCCGTTGTCGAACTTGACGGTCAGCACGCCGGCCGAATTTTCCATGTCCAGGTCCATGCCGCTTTCATCGAACAGGTCTTCCAGTGCCTGTTGGGTGGCGTCTACCAGATCGTGAAAACGCGCTTCGCTCAAACTCATTGCAAGAACCTCGAAAATGTCTGCTCAACACGCAAGCCGGGCAAGATACGAGCGCAGCGCTTCGAATGCAAAGACAAACGCGCCGCGCTCACTGCACCGCCCGACGGCGGACCGGCTACATAGGCAAGGCGTCGGGCGCTCGGTATACTCCGGCGCAATACTGCTTAAATTAAAGGATTTCGCCATGAAGCGCCTGATTTCCTCCCTCGCGGCGCTCGTCGCGG
Source organism: Pseudomonas huaxiensis (assembly GCF_003231275.1). Lineage (GTDB taxonomy): Bacteria > Pseudomonadota > Gammaproteobacteria > Pseudomonadales > Pseudomonadaceae > Aquipseudomonas > Aquipseudomonas huaxiensis. Next base: position 67,092 of record NZ_QKVL01000013.1, on the reverse strand, counting down.
TTGCCTGCCTCGTCTCCGCCTGCGGTCAGAAAGGCCCCCTGTACCTGCCAGAAGACGGCAAGGACGGCAAGAAGTCGCAATCGCACCAGCACCAGTAAGGGGCACCGATGGACGCTTTCAACTACCGCGACGGCGCGCTGTTCGCGGAAGGCGTAGCGCTGTCGGCGATTGCCGAGCGCTTCGGCACCCCGACCTACGTCTACTCCCGGGCCCATATCGAAGCCCAGTACCTGAGCTACGCCGATGCCCTGCAGGGCATGTCGCATCTGGTCTGCTTCGCCGTAAAAGCCAACTCGAACCTCGGCGTGCTTAACGTCCTGGCGCGCCTCGGCGCGGGCTTCGACATCGTTTCCGGCGGTGAGCTGGAGCGGGTCCTGGCCGCCGGCGGACGGGCCGATCGCGTGGTCTTCTCCGGCGTCGGCAAGACCCGTGAAGACATGCGCCGCGCCCTCGAAGTCGGCGTGCACTGCTTCAACGTCGAGTCGACCGAGGAGCTGGAACGCCTGCAAGTGGTCGCCGCCGAGATGGGCCTGCGTGCTCCGGTCTCGCTGCGCGTCAACCCGGACGTCGATGCCGGCACCCACCCGTACATCTCCACCGGCCTGAAAGAAAACAAGTTCGGCATCGCCATCGCCGATGCCGAAGATGTCTACATTCGCGCCGCGCAGTTGCCCAACCTGGAAGTGGTCGGTGTCGACTGCCATATCGGTTCGCAACTCACCTCCCTCGATCCTTTCCTCGATGCACTCGACCGCCTGCTGGCGTTGGTCGATCGCCTCGGCGAGTGCGGCATTCTGCTGCGCCACCTGGATCTGGGCGGCGGTCTTGGCGTGCGTTACCGCGATGAAGCGCCGCCGCTGGCCGGCGACTACATCAAGGCCGTGCGTGAACGCCTCGGCGACCGCGACCTGGCACTGGTCTTCGAGCCGGGCCGGCATATCGTCGCCAACGCCGGCGTGCTGCTGACCAAGGTCGAGTACCTCAAGCACACCGAACACAAGGACTTCGCCATCGTCGATGCGGCAATGAACGACCTGATCCGCCCGGCGCTGTACCAGGCCTGGATGGACGTCAGCGCCGTACAGCCGCGCCAGGGCGAGCCGCGCACTTACGATGTGGTCGGGCCGATCTGCGAGACCGGCGACTTCCTCGCCAAGGACCGCTCCCTGAACCTGGCCGAAGGCGATCTGCTGGCCGTTCGTTCGGCGGGCGCCTATGGTTTCGTCATGAGCTCCAACTACAACACCCGTGGCCGCAGCGCCGAAGTGCTGGTCGATGGCGACCAGGCGTTCGAAGTGCGCCGCCGCGAGACCGTAGCCGAGCTGTTTGCCGGCGAAAGCCTGCTGCCGGAGTGACCCGATGCTTTTGCGTTTTACCAAGATGCACGGCCTGGGCAATGACTTCATGGTCCTCGACCTGGTCAGCCAGCACGCGCACATCCTGCCCAAGCACGCCAAACAGTGGGGCGACCGCCATACCGGGATCGGCTTCGACCAGTTGCTGATCGTCGAGGCTCCGAGCAACCCGGAGGTGGACTTCCGCTACCGGATCTTCAACGCCGACGGTTCCGAGGTCGAGCAGTGCGGCAACGGCGCGCGCTGCTTCGCCCGCTTCGTGCTGGACAAGCGCCTGACCGCGAAGAAGACCATCCGCGTCGAAACCAAGAGCGGCATCATCGAGCTGGACGTGCGCAACGACGGCCAGATCTGTGTCGACATGGGCCCGCCTCGGCTGGTCCCGGCGGACATCCCGTTCCAGGCACCGAGCCAGGCGCTGAGCTACCCGCTGGAAGTTGGCGGGCAGACGGTCGAGCTGGCCGCCGTGTCCATGGGCAACCCTCACGCCGTACTGCGGGTCGATGACATCAATGCCGCGCCGGTCCACGACCTGGGCCCGCAGATCGAGAACCACCCACGCTTCCCGCAGCGGGTGAACGTCGGTTTCCTCCAGGTCATCGATCGTCACCGCGCGCAACTGCGCGTCTGGGAACGTGGCGCCGGGGAAACCCAGGCCTGCGGCACCGGCGCCTGCGCCGCGGCGGTGGCCGCCATCAGCCAGGGCTGGATGGATTCGCCGCTGCTGATCGACCTGCCCGGCGGACGTTTGTCCATCGAATGGAACGGCCCGGGCCAGTCGGTCATGATGACCGGCCCGGCAGTTCGGGTGTATGAAGGACAGGTTCGTCTATGAGTGAGTGCCAGCCATGACCGATCAGCCCCAGGCGCCAGCCGAAGAGCCCAGCGACAACCTCGCGGAGGGCTCAACGCCCACCGTCGGGGCTGAGGCCGTGATAGCCTTCCTGCGCGCCAATCCCACCTTCTTTGTCGAACACGATGACTTGCTGCTCGACATGCAGATCCCCCACCAGCGCGGCGACAGCGTGTCGCTGGTGGAACGCCAGCTCAAGCTGCTGCGCGACCGCAACATCGAAATGCGTCACCGCCTTTCCCACCTGATGGATGTCGCCCGCGACAACGACCGGCTGTTCGAAAAGACCCGCCGGCTGATCCTCGACCTGCTTGATGCCGATAGCCTGGAAGCCGTGGTCATGGCGGTCGAAGACCGTCTGCGCCAGGACTTCCAGGTGCCCTTCGTCAGCCTCATCCTGTTTGGTGAAAACGCCACGCCAGTGGGCCGCTGGGTCACCACCGGCGAAGCGCAGCAAGCCATTGGCGGGCTGCTCTGCGGTGGCAAGACAGTCAGCGGCAGCCTGCGCGACCACGAACTGGACTTCCTGTTCGGCGAGGCGCGCAAGGACGTCGGCTCCAGCGCCGTGGCCGCAGTGGAAAACCAGGGTCTGCACGGTGTGCTGGCGATCGGCAGCCGCGACCCGCATCACTACAAGAGCACCGTCGGCACGCTGTTCCTCGGCTACATCGCTGAAGTGCTCGGCCGGGTCATCCCCCGCGTCACCCAGACACTGCGCCCGGTGCGCTAGTGGAACGCCAGTTGGAGGCGTTCCATGCGCACCTGCGCAATGAACGCCAGATGTCCGAGCACACCCAACTGGCCTATCGCCGCGACCTGGACAGCGTCCTCGCCTGGTGCGCCACCGCCGGCATCAGTGACTGGAAATCCCTGCAGATCCAGCAACTGCGCCAGTTCATCGCCCGCCGCCATCACCAGGGCCAGTCATCCCGCAGCCTCGCCCGCCTGCTCTCGGCGGTGCGCGGCTTCTACCGCTACCTGAACCGCGAAGGCCTGTGTGAGCACGATCCGGCCAACGGCCTGGCGGCGCCCAAGGGCGAGCGGCGCCTGCCGCGCACCCTGGACACCGACCGCGCGCTGCAACTGCTGGAAGGTGGGGTCGAGGACGATTTCCTCGCCCGTCGCGACCAGGCGATTCTCGAACTGTTCTATTCCTCCGGCCTGCGCCTTTCCGAACTGACCAGCCTGAACCTGGAGCAACTGGACCTGCCCGCCGGGCTGGTGCAAGTGCACGGAAAAGGCAGCAAGACCCGCGTCCTGCCGGTCGGGCGCAAGGCACGTGAAGCGCTTGAGCTCTGGCTGGCACTGCGGCCAATGAGCAACCCGCCAGATGGCGCCGTCTTCGTCAGCCAGCAAGGCCGCCGCCTCGGTCCGCGCGCCATCCAGTTGCGGGTACGCGCCGCAGGCGAGCGCGAGCTGGGGCAGAACCTGCACCCGCACATGCTCCGCCACTCCTTCGCCAGCCATTTGCTGGAGTCGTCCCAGGACTTGCGCGCGGTCCAGGAGATGCTCGGCCACGCCGATATCGCCACCACGCAGATCTACACTCACCTTGATTTCCAGCACCTGGCGGCGGTCTACGACAGCGCCCACCCTCGTGCCAAACGCAGCAAAGGCAGCGACTCATGAGTATCGAGCTGATCACCTTCGACCTTGACGACACCCTGTGGGACACCGCGCCGGTGATCGTCAGCGCCGAGGCCGTCCTGCGCGACTGGCTGGCGGCCAATGCGCCGAGCCTGGGCGGCGTGCCGGTCGAGCATCTGTATGCCATTCGCGAACGCCTGGTGCAGGCCGAGCCCGGCCTCAAGCATCGCATCAGCGCCTTGCGCCGGCGCGTGCTGTTCCATGCCCTGGAGGATGTCGGCTACAGCGAGGCGCGCGCCCGCGAGCTGGCCAACGAGGGGTTCGAGGTGTTCCTCCACGCCCGTCACCAGATCGATATCTTCCCCGAGGTGCAGCCGGTGCTGGAGATTCTGCGCCACCATTACACCCTCGGGGTGGTCACCAACGGCAACGCCGATGTCCGCCGCCTGGGCCTGGCCGACTACTTCAAATTCGCGCTCTGCGCCGAAGACCTGGGGATCGGCAAGCCGGACCCGGCGCCCTTCCTTGAAGCCTTGCGCCAGGGCGGCGTCGAGGCGGGTGCCGCAGTGCATATCGGCGATCACCCCGGCGATGACATCGCCGGGGCGCAACAGGCCGGCCTGCGCGCGGTGTGGTTCAACCCCCAAGGCAAAGCCTGGCAAGCCGACAGTCGCCCGGACGCGGAAATCCAGCGCCTGTCGCAATTGCCGGAAGTGCTCGCTCGCTGGCGCTAAACCCCGAACGCAAAAAAGCCCGCTGCAATGGCGGGCTTTTTCGTTACAGCGGCCTCAGATAGGACGGCTACCGTATTTGTTGTCAGGCTTCTTGGGCGGGTCGGCAACCACGTTGGCTTCGACTTCCTGCACTTTGCCGCCGCGAGACAGGAACTCCTCCATCGCACGGGCAATAGCGTCACGCTCCTTCTGCTTGGCTTCCATGCTGGGCATTTCGTCGACCGCTGCCGCGGCCTTGGACTTGCCCTTGGCAGCCGGCGCCGGGCTGTCATCGCCCGCGTCGTCCGCTACATCGTCGGCTGCCGCTTCGAGGCCTTCATCACCTTCGTCTTCGTCGCCTACTTCGAGGTCATCGTTTTCCAGATCGTCGTCGCTCATGTTCTACCTCATGACTTGCGAAAAGCAGATTAGTTATAGACCAGCAACCGTGGAGGTTTACGACCGCTGGAGAAAAAACAGACCTCGGGTAACCCGTGATCGACAGCACCCGCCGTGTCGCCTGACGAGCGCCGTGCAGGCTACTTTGAGCCTGACCAAATAAAGAGCTGCCGGTTCAACCGCACCGGACTTTACCCCGCCGACAGGGCCTGCTCATCGACAAGCCTAGCAAAGGGCCATGAAGTGTGTGAACAGGCCATCATCACTCCACGGCGCGCATTCTAGCGTGCCCGATGAAAAAGCAAAGTGCCTAAATCTCCCGGATGCCTGTAAGTTTTCCGCTGACAATCCAGACGCCGTCGCTCAATGCATTCCCGCAGCGATGAACCTGAGGCGAAAAATCGTTTGCGTCGCCAACACGGCCAAAATCAGGACGAAAAAATGCCCGGCGAACCGGGCAAGTTTTTTCGAGGACAGTTACAGGTTGTAGCCGCGCTCGTTGTGTTGTGCCAGGTCGAGACCGACCGACTCTTCTTCTTCGTTTACACGCAAGCCCATGACCAGATCCAGCACCTTGAGGATCACGTAGGTGACGATCGCGGTGTAGATCACGGTGAAGCCGACACCCTTGGCCTGAATCCAGACTTGAGCGCCGATATCGGTAACGGTGCCGAAGCCGCCCAGGGCCGGTGCTGCGAACACACCGGTGAGGATCGCACCGACGATACCGCCGACACCGTGCACGCCGAAGGCGTCCAGCGAATCGTCATAACCCAGTTTGCGTTTCAGGCTGGTGGCGCAGAAGAAGCAGACCACACCGGAAACCAGACCGATCACCAGGCCGCCCATCGGGCCAGCGGTGCCGGCAGCCGGAGTGATGGCAACCAGGCCGGCAACCACACCCGAGGCGATGCCCAGTGCGCTTGGTTTGCCGTGGGTGATCCACTCGGCGAACATCCAGCCCAGCGCGGCAGCGGCAGTGGCGACCTGGGTCACCAGCATGGCCATGCCGGCGGTGCCGTTGGCAGCGGCGGCGGAGCCGGCGTTGAAGCCGAACCAGCCAATCCACAGCATGGCGGCGCCGATCAGGGTGTAACCCAGGTTGTGTGGTGCCATCGGTGTGGTCGGGAAGCCTTTACGCTTGCCCAGCACCAGGCAGGCCACCAGGCCAGCAACACCGGCGTTGATGTGCACCACGGTGCCGCCCGCGAAGTCCAGTACGCCCCAGTCCCACATCAGGCCGCCGTTGCCGGACCAGACCATGTGCGCGATCGGTGCATAGACCAAGGTGAACCAGATAGCCATGAACAGCAGCATCGCGGAGAACTTCATACGCTCGGCGAAGGCACCGACGATCAGGGCCGGAGTGATGATGGCGAAGGTCATCTGGAAGACGACGAACACGGCTTCCGGGAAGGCCGCAGTCAGGCTTTCCGGAGTCACGCCGGCGAGGAATGCCTTGGACAGACCGCCGACGAAGGAATTGAAGTTGGTGACGCCCTGCTCCATACCAGTGGTATCGAACGCCATGCTGTAGCCGTAGACGACCCAGAGCACGCTGATCAGGCCGGTAATGGCGAAACACTGCATCATCACCGAGAGGACGTTCTTCGAACGCACCATGCCGCCGTAGAACAGCGCCAGGCCAGGAATGGTCATGAACAGGACGAGGGCAGTTGCGGTAAGCATCCAGGCGGTGTCGCCGGAATTGAGCGCCGGGGCTGCTGCCGCCGCCGCGGTTTCCTCGGCAAATGCCAGGCCAGGCATTACGAGGGACAAAAGGGCTCCTAGCCCTGCGAACTTACGCAGAGTCATGTTGTTATCTCCTGGGGCGTTGGGTTTGGGGCGGCTTGTTTAGATCGCGTCGGTATCGGTTTCGCCGGTACGGATGCGGATAGCCTGTTCCAGATTCACCACGAAAATCTTGCCGTCACCGATCTTGCCGGTGTTGGCAGCCTTGGTGATGGCTTCGATGACCCGGTCCAGATCCTTGTCGTCGATGGCGACATCGATCTTGACCTTGGGCAGGAAGTCGACCACGTACTCCGCGCCGCGATACAGCTCGGTGTGACCCTTTTGACGACCGAAACCTTTGACTTCAGTGACAGTGATGCCCTGCACGCCGATTTCGGACAGCGACTCGCGCACATCGTCCAATTTGAACGGCTTGATGATGGCAGTGACTAGCTTCATGAAACTTTCTCCCGAATTGGTGGACTTGCCCCAGGAAAACAAACCCGACTCAAGTCTAAGCGCAGTGCCTGGCTTTGTAACGCTTCGTCGGCTTTATATGCCCGGTCCGACACCAGTACCGCTCCTGACAAAACACACGTATTCGCTCTGCCTGAGCACTGCCTCGTCACGGGGACTGCATCAGTGCATGGGTCACGATGGTCTTAGCAGAAACCTTGCCATGTCTGACAAAACCCCGGATTACAACGACTTGGGAGCGATTCACGATCTTGGCCAGTCGCCAGCAGGCGAGGGACGCACAACAACGGTGCATGACCATTCCCGGGCATGCTCAAAAATCGTGCAGTCAAAGGCCGCCATTGCCCCGTGCTACACTGCCGCCCCTCTTTGCCAGACAGGACAGCCGATCATGCTCGCGCCCAAAGCCTTTCTCGATGCCCTGAGCGACCAGGCCTCCCGCCTGTTCAGTGGCGACGCCTCGCAGCCACGCAGCGAACTCGAAAGCCAGTTCAAGGCCCTGCTGCAAAGCGGCTTCAGCAAGCTCGACCTGGTCAGCCGGGAAGAATTCGACAGCCAGATGGTTGTGCTCGCTCGCACCCGCGCTCGCCTTGAAGCGTTGGAATCCAAGGTCGAAGAACTCGAAGCCCGCCTCAACCCCATCACCAGCGAGTAAGCGTCACGCACCCGCCCCCCGCAAATGTTGGCCAGCGCCGAAAGCTGGCCACATCATGTAATGATTTTTTCTTGACGCCATTGAAGCGCCATCACCCGCTGTGATGAAATGCCCGTTCGCGCGAAGCCAACAAGGCTTCGCCCTGCCTGCTTCAGGGATGACCATTTTCACTACGCCCCTTCGCGAGCGCCCTGAGGTTCTGTCGTGAGCATCAGGAGCGCACCATTGACCCCCTCTCAGAATCCGATCGGCTCACGGACTTTCCGTGCAACGGCCCTGGCCCTTTCCGTCGCGCTCTTCACCAGTGGCTGCGCTACCGTGCAAAACTTCGCCGCCAGCCACAGTGAAAGCGTCAACTGCATTACCGGCGGCGCCATCGGTGCCGTCACGGGTGCCGCGGCCGGCGCCATGGTCAAGAAGAACAAGAAGGAAAAGGGCAACGGCTCGATCATCGGCGGCGCACTCATCGGCGCCACCGCCGGTTGCGCCATCGCGCTGGTGTACAAGAACCGCATCGACAAGCTCGAGAAGGTCGCCAAGGAAGAGAACCTGCGCCTGCAGACCGAAACCCTGAAGACCGCAGAACCGGGTGCCGCACCGGAAGACGCCGGTTTCGTCGCCCAGGTCGAAGACCAGGGCATGTTCCCGCTGGGCAGCGCGGCCCTGACCGCCGACGGCCAGCGTCAGGTGCGCAAGCTCGCCAGCGCCTTCGCCAGCAAGCCGGGTGAGAAAGACACCACGGCCATCCTGGTGGTCGGCCACACCGACGCCACCGGCAGCGCCGCGACTAACCAGAAGCTTTCGGAACAACGCGCCCGCGCTGTCGCCAGCATTCTGGCCGAGCAGGGCATCAGCGCCGACCGCATGTACTTCCAGGGCGCGGGCGCTTCGCGTCCGGTGGCCGACAACACCGACGTCACCGAGCGGGCGAAAAACCGCCGCGTGGAAATCGTCGAAGTGAATGACGTGCAGACCCTGGTCAAGCGCATCAACGCCGAGCAGAACAACCCGAAATACCTGGCCCACGGTACGTCGACCACGGCTCCGGCCGCCCCGGCTCAAGGCAAGGCAACCGCCAGCAGCGGCAAAACCGCGTCGGGCAAGAACACCAGCGTGGCCAAGTCCGGCAGCGACAAGTCCGCCACCACGGTCGCCAAGACCGGGACGGACAAGACCAGCACCACCGTCGCGAAAACCGACGCCAGCAAAGACACCAGCAGCGAGTCCACGGCGCAGTCGCCGGTCGTGACCAGCACGCAAGGCAAGTCCAGTGAAGTCGCCTCGGCCAAAGCGCCAGCCAGTTCCGCCAGCCCGTTCAAAGGCACAGCGGTGGACTTCGGCGGCAAGCCGGCCAGCACCAACCAATGGACCCTGGGCCAGGCCATCACGCCCAAGAGCGGCGGTTTCGCCCTGATCTCCAGCGCGCAGGCATCGCAGATCCCCATGAGCAGTTGTGAAGCCGACCAGCCGCGCGAAAGCGGCAAGGTGTTCAACCTGGCCAGCGGCAAAGCCGTGGAAAACCGTGCCACCACCGACTACCTGCCCGGCTACAACAACCGGGTCTGGGCTGAAACGGTCAACGGCCACCTGGTGACCATTTCGCCAGTGTCCATCCTGCGCGAATCCGCCGCGGTGGATCGCCAGCCGTTCATCCAGGTCGTGGAAAACTACGACAAGGGCAACCGCAAGGCGCTGAGCAAGGTCAACGCCGTGGCCAACACCTACGAAGGCCAGGACCGCGTGCTCTACCGCGTCTTCATCCAGAACCCCAAGGCACCGCTGTCCTGCATGGACGTGGTGTTCAGCAAAGGCAACTCACAGGCCACTGACGGGGTGCTGTTCTACCCGAAAAGCTCCGGTGAAACCTACTCCGCCCGCTACGTGCCCACCCGCACCTGATACAAGGAACGAACAATGGAAGACTTGAGCTTCAAAGCGCTCATGGCCCTCGCGGGGGCTAACAAGCTGATCACCGGGGCGGTGGTTACAACCTTGCTCTCGGTGATTCTGATCAAGGTTTATTGGGAACAGGTCAGCTACTTCGCCATGCGCGTGTGGCACGGTTTCCCGCTGATCGGCACCGTCGCCCGGCTGTCGCGCTCGGGCATGAACCTGGACAGCAAGCAGTGGCTGACGAACGAAGTAGCGCTGTGCAACAACTACTGGGATTACTACGACTCGATCTCCGACAAGGACACGGACTACTACAACAAGTCCGAAGCCTATCTGGACGCCATCGGTGAAGGTGACCGCCGCGAGCGCCCGGCCTGGGTGCTGATCCTGATTTTCTTGCTGATCCTGTTCGAAGCCGTGGGTTTCGCCTATGTGCTGGCGCCTTTCATTAACCAGAACGCGTCCTCCAATGACCAGACCTACCTGGCCTGGATCGGCGCCTTCCTGCTCTCGATCCTCTCGGCGGGCATGGCCGAAGCGGCCGGCCGAGCGATCCATAAAAACTCGCTGGTGAACAAAGCACGTCACTGGTGGGAAATCGACCCGGACAAGGGCAACACCCCGCTCAAGCAGATCCTGCCGGGCTTCCGCATCAAGAACACGGATGAAGACCGCAATGCCAAGGACTACAACCGCATTCTTGCCCGCCTGAGCACCAACCAGACCGTCACCCCGCGTCACGGCATGATCATCGGCTGCGCCGCGGTTGTGCTGATCATGGCGTGCGCCGCCTTTGGCATCCGGGCGTATCAACTCAAGAGCATCGAGACGGAGATGGTCGGCAATCCGAACGTGTTCGCCGAACAGAACTACGAGGCCGCTGCCAGCCCGTTCGAACTCCCGTCAGAGTCGGCTGCGGTCAATCAGGAAGCCGGTGACAAGACCCTGGAAGACCGGATGGACGCCATCCGCAGTGCGTCACTGATCACCTTCGTGGTGCTCTCGGTGATCTACATCGCGATCCAGGTAGTGAGCGTGTGGATGGCCTCGATCTTCGGCTTCGCCGGTGCCGAGTCGAAAAAGGCCTGGGAATACACCCACAAGTTCAACAGCGCTTCAGAGTTGCAGCGCTGGATGGAGACCCAGCGCACCCGCATCTCCGGTCATGCCGACCACAAGCTGCGCATGCTGCAGATGAAGTTGTCGCAGCGCCCCACCACCGGCCGCGCGATTCAGGAAGCCATCAGCGGCGCCCATGGCCGCGACTTCAATGCCTACGCCGCGCGCATGCATGAAGAAGCCGTTATCCGTGACGCCACCGCTACCGCCACTGCCGCCGCAGCAGCAGCCGGCCAACCCGCCGTGGCCGCGCCGGTCGCACAACCTGTCGTGCAACCCGTAGCCCAGCCGGCACCGGTTGCCGTGGCGCCGCAGCCAGCGGTCGTTGCCGAGCCTGGGGTTGCACCGCAGCCGGTCGCAGCCCCCGCTCCAGTCGTTGCGCCGCAGCCTGTTGCAGCGCCAGCACCGGTCGCCGCCACGCAGCCAGCAACCGTCGAGCAGGCAGCACCTGCCGCGCAAGCCGGTGGCCTGGACGCGATGCGCGCCATGGACCTGACCCGCTTCAGCGAAGACGACCTGCGCAAAGTCAGCGAGAAGAAGGGCCTGGACGCGGAAGCAGTACTGAAGATCCGCGCCGATCAAATCCTGCTCAAAGAATTCGAAGGGATCTGAATGAAGCTCAAGCACCTCTTCGCCCTGCTGCTGTGCCTGCCTGCGCTTGCGCAGGCGGCCGAGCGCAACGAAATCCCCGACTGCTACAGCTACGCCAAGATCGACAACTTCCGTCAGCCGGGCTCCGGGCGCGAACTGACCGTGATCGTCGACCAGACCATCCCGATGCCCGAAAGCATCCAGAAGGCGAGTTGGGGCCAGATCAACCGGTTCGTCGCCCCTGGCGACAAGGTCCGGCTGTACAGCTTCTCGGCGTTTCTGCCCAACCAGTTCATGCAACTGCGTTTCGCCGGCGAGTTGAACGTGCCGCTCGAAGGCAAGGTGCGTGACAGTGTCGGCATGTCGTCGCTGCGCTCGTTCGACAAATGCGTGGCGCAGCAGCAGGACTTTTTCCGCAAGAAGTTCGGCGCAACTTTCGTCACCACCCTGCGCGAAGCCTCCGAAGACATCCCGCGCAGCGAGATCTTCCATTCGCTGCGTGACATCGGCAACGACCTGGCCGCCCAGCCAGCGCAAGAGCGGGTCATCCTGCTGATTTCCGACATGCTGGAAAACAGCGACTTCGGCAGCTTCTACGTGAACAACCGGATTCGTGACCTGCAAGCCCAGGCCGAACTCAAGCGCGTCGAAGAGAAACAGCTCTACGCCGACCTGCAAGGCGCCCGCGTCTATGTGGCCGGTGCCGGGCTGGTGACCAAGGACGTGAAGCAGGCCTACCGTTCCGGCAAAACCATGGAACTGCTGGAAGGCTTCTGGAAAGGCTACTTCAGCGGCTCCAACGCCAGCCTCGTAGCGTTCGGCACCCCCAGCCTGAACGTCGACCTGAAGTAATCCCTTCGCCCGCCGCCGCCTCCAGGCGGCGGGTCTGTTTCTCTCCTCCGCACTCTTTTCATCCCGCGAACACAGGTTCGCCGCATTCGTTCGCCTGCGCGCTTGTATAGGGGGTGGGGGTATGTCACTGTGCCCGATATACATAGGGGGAGGGGGTATACCGTGTCGCACATCCATTCCAAGAAAGACGCGCTGCTCAAGCGCATCAAACGCATCGCCGGCCAGCTCCAGGCCGTGGAAAAAGCCCTTGAGGGCGACGACGACTGCGCCACCACATTGCACCTGATCGCCGCGACCCGCGGCGCCATCAATGGCCTGATGGAAGAAATCATCGAAGACCACGCCCAGGCCCATGTGGCCAATCCGGCGCTGAGCGATGAAGAGCGCGCCAAGGGCGTCGAGGAACTGCTCGAAGCGATCCGTCGCTACTCCAGATAATCACCGGGGAACCGCCATGAACCACAGCGCACCGCCCGCCCATGACCATGTCTTCCTCGGCTCGACCCACGATGAAAATGCCCGGCGCACCCTCTGTGTGGTGGTTCTCACCCTGGTGATGATGGTGGCCGAGATCGCCGCCGGTTACCTCACAGGCTCCATGGCCCTGCTCGCCGACGGCTTCCACATGGCGACCCATGCCGGCGCCCTCGGTATCGCCGCCGCGGCCTACGCCTACGCCCGCCGCCACGCTTCCAGCGGTCGCTACAGCTTCGGCACCGGCAAGGTCGGCGACCTCGGCGGCTTCGCCTCGGCGCTGATTCTCGGCATCGTCGCGTTGAGTGTTGGCATCGAATCGACGCTGCGCCTGTTCCAGCCCACTGAGGTGCAATTCGGCACCGCGACCCTGATTGCCGTAGTCGGGCTGATCGTCAACCTCATCAGCGCCCTGCTGCTGGGTCACGGTCACAGCCATGGCCCTCACCACGAACACGCGCATGACCACGATCACGACCATCACCACCACGGTCATGACAACAACCTGCGCTCGGCCTACCTGCACGTGATCGCCGACGCCCTCACCTCGGTGCTGGCTATCGCCGCACTGTTGGCCGGGCGTTATCTGGGCTGGGTGTGGCTGGACCCGGCGATGGGTATCGTCGGTGCGCTGGTGATCGCGCGCTGGTCGTGGAGCCTGATGAAAGTCACCGCCGGCGTGCTGCTGGACCAGACCGACGAGCACGTCGCCGAGGAAATCCGCGCGCTGGTGGAAAAGCCGGGGGATGCGCGGATCACCGACCTGCACGTCTGGCGGGTCGGGCCGCAGGCTCATGCGGCGATCGTCAGCGTGGTGGGTGCGGCCAGCGCGGACCTGGCGAGCATCCGGCAGCGCTTGCTGCCGGTGCATGAGGTGCGGCACCTGACCATCGAGGTGCAGCCGGGCTGATCAGTCGAAGGTGCCGCGCAGGGTCAGGGTGAAATTACGCGGCTCGCCGTAGTAGTTGCCGTACTCGGAGGTGCCGACGCTGGCGTAGTAGCGGCGGTCGAACAGGTTGTTGCCGTTGAGCGCCACAGTCCAGTGGTCATCGACCTTGTACTCCACCAGCGCGTCGTAGACGGCGTAGCCCGACTGGGTGAAATCGAAGTCGTGACTGTCGACGACATTGCCGCTCGTGTCGAAGCGGTAGGCGCTGCCTTCCACGTAGGTCGGGCTCTGCACAGTCACGCCGCCGCCGACGCGGAAGTCCGACAGGGCGTCCGGCAGGGTGTAGGCAGTCCACAGCTTGAACAGGTGCTTGGGCGTCACCGAGCTGTACAGCGTCTCTTCGGTATTGTTCTCGACACGGTTGAAGGTGTAGCCGGCGAGGATGTCCCAGCCTGGCATGATTTCGCCGGTGACTTCCAGGTCGAGGCCCTTGCTGACCACCTTGTCCTGCGCCAGGAAGCAGCACGAACCGCTGTAGCTGAAGAACGGCGAGGCGTACGCCGGGTCGGTTGCCGCCTGGTTCTCGCGGGTGGTGTAGAACAGTGCCGCACTCACATTCAGCGCACCGCCGAGCAGTTCACCCTTGATGCCGGTCTCGTAGGTCTTGCCGGTCATCGGCTCGATCGAGGTAGGCGACTCTTCCGGGCCTTTCCACTTCTGCGCCTGAGGCTTGAACACCTCGGAGTAACTGACGTAGGTGGACCACTGGTCATCCAGCGCGTAGATCAGGCCGCCGTAAGGCACGAGCGTGGTCGGCTCGCGATCAAAGACGCTGTCCTGTTGCTCCCACGGACCGACCCCGGACTGACTGGCCTTGGTGTTGTAGGCCTGCTCGAACTTGTAGCGCTGGGCGCGGGCACCCACGACCAGTTTCAGCGGGTCGGTCAGTTGCAGGCGCAGGGTCGAGTAGAGGCCATATTGCTCGCGGGTGTTGGGCGAGTAGTCGCGCCAGAAGTTGTGGTTCGACGCCTCGGTCGGCAGCGGCGTGGCTTGCGGGTCCCACAGATCGATCATGCCGCCCTTGCCCACCTTGCCCTGGGCGCTGCGCCAGCGGCTGGTGACTTTCTGGTAATCCGCGCCTACCAGCACTTCGTGGCGCCGGCCAAAGGCATCAAACCCACCGGACAGGTTCACGTCGAACACCGACTGCTGGCTCCAGCTCGACACATAGCTGCCCCACCAGTAGGGGCCGTTGTTGGTGTTTTCATCCACTGAACCGTAGGGAATCACGCCCTCGGTGGTCGCGCTGTTGTAGGAGTAGGTGTAACTGGTGTTGAGCTTCCAGTCCTCGTTGAAGTAGTGGTCGAGCTTGGCGAACCACTCACGGGTGTAGCTATCGGCCCAGGCACCCTGGGTGGAGTACCAGGTGTGTCGCGGCAGGTGCACGTCGCCGCCACTGCTGTAGCGCGGCAGGCCGTCGCCGGTGCCGTTTTCCTTGAGCTTGTCGTAGCTGCCACCGAAGGTGAGCATCGTGTCGTCGCTCAGGTCCGCTTCGAGGATGCCGTAGAGGAACGGCCGCTCGGTGCTGCGGTTGTCCATGAAGTACTGGCGGTCGTTGTACGCCGCCACCACGCGGCCGCGCAGCTTGCCGTCGAAGGCCAGCGGGCCGGTCAGGTCGACCTGGCCACGGTAGTTGTCCCAGGACCCTGCGGAGGTTTCGAGCTTGAGCTGGTAGTGGTCCAGCGGCCGCTTGCGCACCAGGTTGACGATCCCGCCGGGATCGCCGGTACCGCCCAGCAGGCCACTGGCGCCGCGCAGCACCTCGACGTGGTCGTAGGCCGCGAGGTCGTATTTGCGCTCGCTGTAGAAGGTGCCGATGCCCGAACCGATGTCCATCGGCGCGGCGCCGTCGATTTGCAGGTTGTCGATGGGGAAGCCACGGGAATAGTACTGCTGGGAGTTGTAGCTGCCGTTGCGCAAGGTGATGCCCGGCGCCATCTTCATCGCGTCCGGCAGGCTGGTCATCTGCTTGTCTTCGATCACCCGGCGGGTGACGACCGACACGGTCTGCGGCGTTTCCTTGAGGCTGACCGGGGTCTTCGAACCGACACTGACCAGGCCGGTGGTGAAGGACCTGGAGTTCTCGGTCATCTCACCCATACCCTGGCCGGAGATGCTGGTGGCACCCAGCTCCAGCGCGCCGCGTTCAGGACGGGGCACCAAACGGTAACCGGTCCCTTCACGGATGGCATCCAGCCGGGTCGCGCCGAGGATTTGCGCCAGGCCACCCTGCACCGAGTATTCGCCGTTCAGGCCATCGCTGTGCTGACCCGCGCTCAGCGCCGCGTCGACGCCAATCATCACGCCAGCCTGCTGGCCGAAAGCGCCGAGGACGCTGTCCAGGCTGCCAGCGGGAATGTGGTAGCTGCGGGTCTGCTGCTGCGAAGCGGCATCGCCGGACGCGGCGAGCAGCGGTTGGCTGGTGGCGGTCAAAGCCAGGCCCAGCAGCGCCAGGCGCAGGGCGCTGGCCAGAGGTGTGAGGCGCGTGTGCATGAAGACGATCCGAGTGTTGGAGGTTGGGAAATGGCGCTGTTTTCTCAGCGTTCTCCCTGTCTTGATGCGTGAACCGGGAAAAACTGCCGGGGCGTGATGAAAATCTTTCTCAAGCCGCCGTCACGTTGGTCCACAGACCCAACACGCGCTCCACACGGATCGGCAGCATCCGCGCCAGCAGGTCGAGGCTGGCGTCGGGATGATCCAGCGAATACGAGCCGGACACTTGCAGCCCCGCCACCTCCGGCGCGCAGCGCAGCACGCCGCGGCGGTAGCGGTCGAGGTGAGCGAGCAGCAGGCCCAGCGGCATGCGCTCGGCCACCAGCAAACCCTCGGTCCAGGCCAGGGACGCAGCGCTGGCCTTGTCCTGGGCCAACACGCGCTGATCGGCGAAGCTCAGTTGCTGGCCCGCGCTCACCACATGATTGTCGCCGTGGCGGAATTCAACCGACGCGCTGCCAGCGAACACTTGGACCAGGCTGCCAGTCATTCCCGGCAGATCGCGCGCGATGACCAGGCGGCTGGAGGCTGACGGACGTATCCAGCCCTCGGCGGTGCGGATCAGTACCGTCGCGCCCTCGCCCACGTTCAACAACACCCGCCCGACATTCAGCGCCAACTCGACGCCCGCCACCGACGGCTGCAGATCCAGCGCGGTGCGGGCGTCCAGTTGCGACTGCACGCCTGCGGCCAGTTGCACCCGCTGACGCTGGCCGGTGCCGGTGCGGTAGTCACTGAACAGCTCAGGCAGCAAGGTCCGCTCGCGCACGCTGACACCTGCCGCCGCCAGTACCGCAAACCCCGCAAAGCCCTTGAGCAACGTGCGCCGCGAACTGCCGGCGCGGGTGCGCAACAGGCTGCGGGCGTTGCTTGCCGGGACCGTCTGCGTGGTGCCGCGCAGATCATGGTTGATCCCCACCAGCCGCTGCCAGGCGCGCTCATGCTCACTGTTCTGCAAGCGCCAGTCGTCACAGGCCTGCCGATCACCGTCGCTGCTCACGCCGGATTGCAATAGCACCATCCAGTGCAGCGCCTGCTCCAGCACCTGCTCGTCGAGGGGTTGACGGTCCCGCGGCTGGAACAGCTTCATTCCTCGTAGACCGCCGCGTAGCACAGCCGGTACGCCTTGAGCATGGCCTTCTGCACCACATTGACGCTGACGCCGACCTGCTCGGCGATCTGTGGATAAGTCATCCCGTCGAGCTGCGACAGCAAGAAAATCTCCCGCACCTTGGCGCCCAGACCGTCCAGCACCCGACCCACCGAATCGAGGGTTTCCAGCACCAGCAGGCGGGTTTCCGGCGACGGCGCGAGCAGCGGGTCCATCGCCGCCAGCGACTCCAGATAGGCATTCTCCAGCGCCCGACGGCGGAAAAACTCCAGGCACAGGCGGCTGGCGACCGTGGCGAGATAAGCCCGTGGCTCGCGCAAAGACGGCAGCGCCTCCTGGCGCATCAGGCGGATGAACGTGTCCTGCGCCAGGTCCTGGGCCTGCTGGTGATTACCCAGCTTGCGCCGCAGCAACTGCACGATCCAACTGTGGTGGGCCACGTAGAGTTCGCCGACGGCGTGATGGGGCGAGGTAGAAGGAAGCATGCGGGTGATTCCATACCGACCAGGGTTGAAGGGCGTTTATGGTAATGCTTCTTATTAAATATTTTCGAGAACTATCTGATCGTCATCCGTAACACCCGGATTCACTCTGCCGCCGTCACCTCGCGGACCCGCCACTATCCTTGCAAAGCCGCACGACGCGGCCCCGCAATGATCATGGAGCGTTCATGTCCCTCGCCCTTGTCCACAGCCGCGCCCAGGTCGGCGTGCTGGCCCCGCCTGTCATCATCGAAGCCCACCTCGCCAATGGTTTACCGACCCTGACGCTGGTCGGTCTGCCTGAAGCCACGGTCAAGGAAAGCAAGGACCGGGTGCGCAGTGCGATTCTCAACTCCAAGCTGGAATTTCCGGCACGGCGGATCACCCTCAACCTGGCACCGGCGGATTTGCCCAAGGATGGCGGCCGCTTCGATCTGGCGATTGCCCTGGGGCTGCTCGCCGCCAATGGGCAATTCCCACTGGCGGCGCTGGACAGGGTGGAATGCCTGGGCGAGCTGGCGTTGTCCGGTGCGGTGCGTCCGGTGCAGGGCGTGCTGCCGGCCGCCCTTGCCGCCCGCGAAGCCGGGCGCGCGCTGGTGGTGCCGAAGGAAAATGCCGAAGAAGCGTGCATGGCGTCGGGGCTGGTGGTGTATGCGGCGGGGCATCTGCTGGAACTGGTCGGGCATTTCAGCGGGCAGCAACCGATGGAACCCTACAAGGCCAACGGCTTGCTCATGCAGCCCCGCCCCTACCCGGACCTGAGCGAAGTGCAGGGCCAGCTTGCCGCCAAACGCGCGCTGCTGGTGGCGGCTGCGGGGGCTCACAATCTACTTTTTACCGGCCCGCCTGGCACCGGCAAGACACTGCTCGCCAGCCGCCTGCCCGGCCTGTTGCCGCCACTGGATGAGCGCGAGGCGCTGGAAGTCGCGGCGATTCAGTCAGTGGCAAGCTCCAAGCCGCTGGACTGCTGGCCGCAACGACCGTTTCGTCACCCTCACCATTCGGCTTCCGGGCCTGCGTTGGTCGGTGGTGGTTGTAGGTTTTCGAAATAAATGCGAATTTTTCGAAATTGATGCGACTGACTCACTCGCTCTGAACGCCTCATAGCTAGGGGTTCGGAATATCAGGTCGCTCATCCGAAGCTTCAAACCCGCGCTTCAAAGCGTCTGCTTTCGGGCCGGTAATGTTCTAGCCCAGGCCTCATCGTGAGCTTGAAAAGGTTTTTTAACCTAGGCAATCTTCAAGGTGCCCTTACCGAAAAACCAACATGGAAGCATTCCTCTCCAGTTACGCCAACACAATCACCATCACGAGCATCCTCATCACCCTTCTCTGCACCTACGTCGCCCTCATTCAGCCGCCTCGCTAACGGTGAATCCGGATAAGAGGCTGCCGTCTCTCGCCAGGTTAGACAGACACCCTAGGGATCCATGGGGCAACCGCGTTTCAGATTTCGGGTTGCCCCATGCGTCGTAAAAACCGGTGCTGAGCTTATGTTTTCGCTAACCCTATTCAATCGTCTATATGGCACTTTGAAAGCCGCTCAGCTCGGAATCTTGCCAAGCAGGAATTCATTCTCATGGAGCTGAGGAAGCTTGGCTTTTTGGGGCGCGCCAGAGGATGTCTTGACGGCGCGGGGGGGAGACATCTTGCCTCCGTCGCTGCGCAACCTCTGCGGTCGAGGTTCCAGCCTTACTATTTCCCTGACAATGTAGGATTCTGGCTCAAAGTGAGGAATTTGGTCGGCCACATCTAACCAGAAATGTTCCTTTGGTTCGTGCTTAGGCAAAGCGGCTTTCACCACAGGAGAGAGCTTTCGGCGTCGCGGTGCGTGAGGCATACCCACCCACAGTACGGTACTGGGCATCTCAGGCTGTCTACCATGGAAGCTAGTGGCTGCGCCCGTCCAGGATCTGGCGCTTGCGATGGCTTGTATCTGCTCAAATATCTCATCGTGCAGGGAGCCGAATTCTGCACGCAGAACAATTGCCGCCTCTTGCAGGAGGGCAATTCCTTCTTTGTAGACTGGCCATCCTTGAGTGAGTGAAGCGACTAAGAGTTGAATAGGCTCCTCTTTAGCGGGAGTAACGGCGGCACCTTCGCGCAATAAGCGCACGCAGTACAACAAATGAGTGTCGGGCATCCAGCCGAAATAGCGCGACAAGTTCCGGAACCATTCCAGCGGAATCTGCTGCCAATCACCTCGCCGCAAAAGGTAGTAAGCACCAGCTACTGCAGAAACAGGATCTTCAAACTTCTCCGCGAACAAATAATGTGCCGAATGCACAAGCGTGTCCGCAGCACGCATTGAATCTCGAGCGAGAAATTCGAGCAAAGTTTCGGCAGCGGGACGGAAGCTAGTCACAACGACTGTAAGTGAGTCACCGCGGGTGTCGCGGGTGTCCTTGGGGGTCAAGAGCACGCGTGCACGGCCGCCCCCAGGAAGGGAGACAAAGCGCCATGGTACATTGGAGCCGCCCACGTGTAGCAGCCAAGCAGCGCTATCGAGCGTCAAATCAATTTGCCATGCTGCGCCGTTGCGGTAAGTCTCGTCTGGACGCAGCGGCACTTGGCTCCAAGTCCCGTTATCATTACGCCATAGGCGGAGCCAGACCCTCTGGAAGCGATCCAAATCGAGATCCAGATCATCATGTGCAGTGGCTAGAGGTGTGCGCACACCAAGCCGAGGGATCGCCCAAGCAGACCATACAGCCTGCGAAATGCTGTCGTCGCTGAAGGTCCATTCAGCAACAGACTTGTTGCCCAAAAGAACACGCTGAGTTTCGGTACGCCCAGACGGCCAAGTTAGACGCACAAATGCTTGGGAAGTACCTGCCGGTAGACACAGCAAGGCCGGCTCGCCAAGGCGGGCAGCGCCCTCGGCAAGGATGGCGCCTTGACCATCCAGTGCTTTAACAGGCAATGCCAGATTCTCGTTAGGCTGATAGTCTCGGCCCGCGCTGGCAGACGTGTAATCGAGATGAACGGTCAGCTTGCTCATGGGATTGACTGCAAAGTGAGAGGGTAGATTGGGGGAACCAGTTCTTCATCAAGGTGCACAATGGCGGGCAAGCGGCCCTCCGGATCGAGCGCGCCGACTTCATAGAACCCCCGCGGCACCTCGACCTTGTACACATCGTCCAAACCTTTTTCTGCGATACGATCCCCCTTGGACGACACAAGGTAGCGCTCGTACAAGGCACGGCTCTGCCTGGGGCTCAGGTCGAGCCAAACCTTAACTTTGGGCACAACGGCAATGCGCAGCAGCGGGACAGAGCTGCCTAGCACCATCTGCTCACTCACCTGATTACTTTCGCTAGCTGAAGCAGGGCAGTTCAGGGCTTCATATTCCAGCAGCTGTCGGATTGCGGTTGCGATGCTTTCCCCGTCCACATTCCAGGTGGCGGCCCCGGGCGTTTTAACGCCGCAATAGCCCGACAAGGCGTAGATAAGTGCGGTAGTGAAACGCGAGACAGAGCCACCCTTGGGTGCATACGCGAATGCGCCTTCACCGGTGGCGAAGACGGCGGTGACCGAGCGACGGATGACCTTCTTCTTCAGGTTCAATGCATACAAAGCTGTCGGATCAGCGCCTAGCGTCATAGCTATTTCGCGCGATATTTCACGGCAGGCATCAATGAAGTAGTAGACCGCTCCTGGCACCACACGCTCTATGGCTCGAATTGTGGTGGAGATATCGAAAGCCTCACTCCAGGGCAAAGCGCTGCTCTTACCAAAATCTTCCGCCAACAAGTAATGGTCGGCAGCAGTAAGACCGTGGCCGCAGAAATAAAAAACGCCGATGTTTTCAGGGTTTCCCTGAAGTCGCTTAATCCAAGACTCGAATGCTTGCTGAATATTCTCACGCGTAGCCGGCGCCAATGCCACGGGCCCCTGACACAGATTGACTTTCACCGGCTGGGGGGCTGAAGCCAAAGCCTCGATGGATGCAAGCGGGACCCTAGAGTTTTGCAGCCCCGTTGTACCTGGAGGCGCACCTGGCGGGAGAAACCATTCAAGTAAAGCCTTGAGTGAAACAGGCGGCGACTCCAGTTGCTGGAGTCCCAAGGGCTCATCCGCCAATGTGCCATCACCGCCAAGCAGATACGGATAACGGCCTACGCCGATCGCGAGGACGTGGGTGCCCGGCTGGCCGGCAATTGCGGCGTCGTACAGTAGTGTCATGCCGGCTTTACCCTTGGGCTAGTCGCTTAGCTAAACGCTTATAGAAACTTGGACGAAGGAAGTAGCCGCCATGCGCGCCGAAGGAGCTGTAGCCCGTGTCATAGTGGAAGTCTGCGACACCGGTCATGACAGGTTCCAATTGGTAGCTAAGCACATCGTTGGTATCGAAAACGTTCAACCAACGTTTGATATTGGTGGGGCGAGCCAGACGCCCATTGGGTGGGTCGGGCGGGAGGTTCTCGGCACTTGCCATGTATAACTTCATTTCCTCGAACAGCCCCACCTGCGAACCGACGGTAATCAAGCAGTCTACTTCGATATTAGGGTCGAAATGGGTGAGGATG
The DNA here is from genome assembly GCF_003231275.1 of Pseudomonas huaxiensis. Lineage (GTDB taxonomy): Bacteria > Pseudomonadota > Gammaproteobacteria > Pseudomonadales > Pseudomonadaceae > Aquipseudomonas > Aquipseudomonas huaxiensis. The sequence goes on along the minus strand of NZ_QKVL01000013.1, from coordinate 44,826 downwards.
TCATAGATGATTTCTCCGCCGAAGCTGTGGGCTATTACGATCAGCTTGTTGTCTTGAGCCGAGCGCGCAGCATCTGCCTTACGAAGATCTTCTAAAACCGTGGCTACGATAGGGCCTGGAACCTGCGTTGATCCGCGATGCGCCAGGTAGGTGAAGGCATCACCAGCGAACCGAGTAACTGTAGCGTTAAGCTTCTTTCGCATAAGACGCCCGGCGGAGCCTGCGAGGGCGTCTGGTCCTGCATTTGCCAGCCGTGACAGCCCCTCTTTGAGCAAATCGACGATGCCGCCACGGCCAAAAGTCTCTTGCTCACTGGTTTGAGTAGCGTACTCCAGTTGGTCCACGAAGTTACTTTCGCTCGCGGTGCCTACCCAGTCGGGCAGAGGGTTAACCGCGGCGTACTCGGCGCTCAACACGTAGGCACAAGCTAGCTTGCGCGCATCCTCGTCGCTTGTAACACCAGCGACTGCGGCCGCATATAGTATATCGACGACCGCCGATAAGTTGCCTTGGGCATCAGCGACGATGTTACCGGTGATCTCTGGGGACTCTGCAACCAAACCTGCGACTCGGCCCTGCGCCGCCCCCTCCAGGGTGTCACTTGATACGGCTCCGAATGACTCGAACTTGTCATCGGGGTTAGGCAGCACGGCCATTTGCCATGCGAACTGACCGCCGTACTTACCCCAGTAGGGGCTGAAAATTTGGATGGCGTCCGGCTTCAGCCCTAGGGAAGGAGCGACGATCTCGCGCAGCAAACCATTACGACCAATTTCATTCTCTCGATAGGCACCGCCATCGCGGTTGTTTACGCCGTGGACGAACACGAGGGGCATAGCTCATCTCCATATGATTATTGTCGTAATGTCAGGCTAGGGAACTGACAACGCTTATAGCCTTCCATGTAGCAGATTGCCATAGCTCTGGACGACTGGGCACTCCACGCACTGGGCAGGTCTGACGATACGACCATGAACTGAACCTTCAGCCCACGCTGCGCCTTCGACTCCACCTCGTTGAGATCATGCTGGGAGACCGAAATCCACTCCTCAAGTGATGTACGCATCAGGCGGCGGAGCGAACCAACCACAAAACGTCGCTGAGAATCACTCGCTCATCGGTTAGTGAGCTGCTCGTGCTGCGACGCGCGTTGAAGAGATCCACTCCCAGCCGGCGTGGCAAATTTCGCAGGCGGCTGGGCATGGGAGAGTTCTGCGCTAAAAAGACCAGAACGCTAAAAGGTGTGGGGTGTGAGCGGGATTTCAGAGGTTTTATACAGAGCCTATGTAGCAAAACTTCTACTAGACTCTGCCACTACTTGACACTGAACATTAATTCTGGCACTGCAGAGTCGCGCTAGTATTATGTGACAAGCCCGATAATAAAGGTATTTCTCCATAATCACGGAGTTGCGTATAAACCTCAACGCCCCCTAATTTTCTCCAAAAATTTAGCTGGCTCGTCAAAATTAGAACCGGACAGTTCATTGGCAAGCCCAGCGACATCAAGCGCCCTCGTACGATCTTCCGGGTCAGATGACGCATACAACACCACTGATAGATTGTACATAAGAATTGGATTACTCGACTCGCGCGTGGCTTGCTCAGCAAACTCTATCGCTATTTTGTGCATACCCGCACGAGAGAGTGCCAGACCGTACCAGCTTTTAGCCCACCGATTAGATGGATCCTCCATGATGGACTCTAAAAAATACTTTTGAGTCACCTCAAAATCCATATCAAGCACATCCATAACATGTGCCAACGTCGCCAAAATCCAAGAATCTTTAGGAGAAAATTCTAGAGCTCGACTCAATGGCTCCAATGCCAATTCAGGGCGCCCTGCTTTTTCGTAGCTCAACCCTATGAATTTGTAACACTTGAGCAACTCTTTATCTTTTTGAGCATACTCTAGTGCAGAAAGAGCCAGCGTCACGCCTTGAAGCCAATACTTTTTTGGCTTACAACTCAACGCTAAATTCATGAAGAATTTATACCAGAAAGTTTTCCTTGCCGGGTCCGTTTCAGCTTTTTCCAGGCGCGCCAAAGTATTTTTTATTTTGCATACAAACTTATCTACCTTCTCTAAATCTATAGCTGAGCAAAACTGCGGCGGCATTTCTAAAATTTTATTAGCATCTGAAAGGGCTGCAACCAAATTGCCCAATCCATAATGCACACGGGCACGTGTAAAGTAAATAATCGCACGGTCTGTCGGATTCGAATATTCGCATGCTAAGTCAAGATCATCCGCAGCACCTTTATAGTCACCAAGATCCAAGTGCACAGCAGCTCTTGTATTTAGCGCCATAGCCAACTGCCCAAAAGAGGACACTTGAACGGCACGATCAATAGCTTTTAGCGCCTCATATGACTCACCAATCTCTCGCATCAAAGCAGCTTTCTGAATGAGAACGGTACCCAGCTCACGGTCCGCTATTGATTCCGCCTCACGAAGATAAGCCAATGCTTTATCAGAATTTTTTAATTCGCGTTCAATCAAAGCCATTCGCGTGAGCAGGCTGGCTTTCCAATCCCCATCACACATCAAAACCGCTCGCTGAAGATCGGAGAGAGCACCTGGTAGGTTTCCAGTCCGGTGCAGTGTCATAGAACGGGAATTCAGACACCAAATTAGCTTTACACGCTCACCAAGCAACTCAAAAAGAGCAACCGCTTTATTAAGATGCTGCAACGCTAGCACCAGATCATCCCAAACCGTCTCTATAACCCCCGCAAGTTGTGACGCCCACGCAACTAAAACATTACGCTGACTACAGGAAGATACTTTAACTAAGTCTGGATACGCTTGTGCATAGTCGTGACCGCGATATGCAGATAGAGCACGCAAGAATACAGGCTCAATGGCCCCAACCGGAAGAATGCCAGCCTCTTGTTGCTCTCGCGAAAGTGCACTAGCAAGCCAAAGTTCACCGTTATCGGTGGCACCTGCAGCTTTAGCATACTCCCTCAAGGCTTTTTTTGACCATCCCAATGCGCCACTATGATACGCCATGCCTGCATGCGTAAAAAGATAACTCGGTATCAGATCAGCCTCCGACTGATAACTCCCCTTTTTGCTAATACCAAGTAAAAAACGATGAATGTCTGCTTGCGCTCTAGATTGATCCCTAGCATTTTTTAGAATTGCACTTCTCATGTCATCCGAAAAACACCACTCATTGTTTCGAGGAATAACGTAATCCGCACAATGCAACAACTGCAGAAATCTTTCCGCTTCAAGACCTGAGATTCCTCGCCTCTCAAGGATTAGCTTTGCTACATGATCAGTGAGGCTCTCAAGCACGCTCAGCGCCTCTACAGCACGAAGCACTTTTACAGGCATATCCTTCTTTAAATCAGAATAACGTTGCATGATATTAGCGACCTTGCATTAAAGTAATGAATGAAATAAGGTCATTATGAAGCGCACTAACATCGTTCACATGCCCATACACATACCCCAAAGCCTGATCATTACCACGGACACTATCCTGACCCGGAAGAATCTCTTTAATCATATTAGCTATATCATCTATCGCATGCTCAGCAGAGCTTTCATCCAAAGAGGATTGCAATATTACTTCAGAGTCTGCAGCACACTCGTCTAGGTTTTTTGCATAATCATTGCTTGACTCGTCAAGCAATCTAACAAGCAACAATCCTTTGGATGTTAACCATGATAGCTGAGGCCATAAGGTGGCCCAAAAATCCTGCTGTTCTTCCGAGGTTCCGGCGACCAAAACGAGCATAAATCGACTTGTACTTAGATAATCGCTCAAGGACGCTGATAAAGATGCGACCCAATCGTGAGACTCCGCACACATCATCGGTGCAACATCGATATTTATATTAGCCTCAATAGTCTGGTTACCACCTGCGGTATTCTGCGAAAGAATCTGAGCATTTCCTGGCAAAGCTACGGGGGAGGAAGATTGCGTAGGTGTTCGCCCTAACTTCCTATCAAACTCGCCACGAATACCAGAAAGATATCTAACTTTATAGTTCCGAGGATCGAGCCGAATCGATGTTCCGACAGGCTTTTCGATATCAACTTCATCGCCTCGAGACTCGAACGTAGCTGTCAATATCTCTAGAAAGGCGTTGGCGCCACAACGTGATCCATTATAGCGTACGTTTACAACACCACCATCGCCATCCAAATACTCTTTGAAAACGACGAACTGACGCCTCCAGTCAATGTGACGCCCCCTGAACTGTCGCATTTTTCTACCCAATCTTAATTTTTTGGTTACCGCCGGACTTGTTAGAGCTCCCAATATTTACATTTGAAGAAAGTTCTTTTGTTCTCTCGATCTCTATCTCTTGGTCACCTTCGGCTTCGTTGAAAGAGCCAATTCCCTGCTTTGCTGCCGCTGGCTTCTTCGCCGCTCTATGCTCAAGCAGGACAGCTCCTAGAAAAAAAGCTATGAAAGCAGCTGCTATAGAGCCTGCGTACGCCCATCCGGTTAGGGTGTTCCAATGGTTAACTGCAGCCATCACAAGTCCACCACATACCCCGGTAAGCAATCTACCGATCACTGAGTTCATTTTTATTCCTGAATATAAAAAATAAATATGTAACATACCGACTTTGCTGGCGACTAGCCATCGTTTCTCTCATCGTGCCCCTGAGAATGCCTGCTAGGCTCTGTAGGAAGCCCCTTGAAATCCCGCCAATGCCCCAGCCAGCCTGAGTTTTCGTAGAGCCTTGCCCTTTTTCACGCAGGACTCTGTGACGGCCAAGCGGCGATATGAAATTTCCGATGCGGACTGGGAGTTGGTTTCGGACCTTCGCAATTCGCCCCGCCGCACGGGACGTCCGCGCGCTGATGATCGATTGATGCTCAATGGCGTTTCTGGGTGCCTTGCTCGGGCGCAGCCTGGCGGGACATGCCTGAGCGATACGGACCTTGGTCTACGGTTTACAGCGGTTTCGAGATTGGCGAAATCAGGGCACATTCACCAAGATGCTCACGCGGATGCAAACTCAACGAGCATGGGCTAATCGATCTGGATACCTGGTGTATTGACCCAACGGCAGTCGGTCAAAGCAACCCGGGCGGCCTCTGGAGCAGGTCAAAAAAGGGGGGCGGAAGAACCGGCGGACCACGCGCTCTGCCCTGCACTCGCCGCTTGTAGTCTGCAGTGCCACGCTTGCGGTTGTGCCCCTCGGGCAACGGACGACCAGTCCAACGACCTCGACTGTCCTCCCACTGCGGTGCAGGATTCAGCCATAGCAACCTGACCCTCGCTAAGATACCGTATTGCCACTACGACATGCTCAACACGATTAGCCGAGCAGCCAAACGCGTCAGAGATGGGTCAACAAGGAAGTAATATGTCTTTTATACCAATGGAATATCAGGGTAGAGAACAGGCGTACGTAAAGCACGCCATTCTGAGAACTTACTTGCAGCGGCTGTTCATGATCATTGGCCGCAGTGAGAAGGTGATCAACTACGTTGACTGCTTCGCCGGTCCCTGGTCGGAAGAGTCTGATGACTTGCGCGACACCTCAATTGGCATCTCGTTGAGCCTTATGAAGGATTGCGCGAAATCGCTTGAAGAGCGGCATGGCGCAAAGGTGAAATTCCGCGCCCTGTATATCGAGAAAAACGACGACGCTTTTGCGAAGCTTCAGAGCTTTCTTTCCCACAATACGGACAGTGGCGTAGACGCCAGCTGCATCCACGGCGACTACACGACAAAAATCGACGAGATCGCAAACTGGGCCAAACTTGGGTTCACCTTTTTCTTCATTGATCCCAAGGGCTGGCGAAAGGTCATCAACGCGCCGATACTGGCGCCGCTGTTGGCGTTGAACAAAGCCGAGTTTCTCATCAACCTGATGTACGACTTCCTCAACCGAGCGATGTCGATGACAGCCCAGCAATCGAACGTTGAAGAGCTGCTTGGTAAGCCAATCACGTTTACGGGCAAAGAGTCGGCACACGAGCGGCAGAACATCATTGTTTCCCAGTACCGCCAGGTGGTGGGAGATCTGTACAACGGCAGAACTGCGTACGTCACCGTTGAGCGGCCTGGCATGGACCGCGTCCTGTACTTCCTAATCTACCTCACGCGACATCCCATGGGGCTCATCGTCTTCAAGGATGCCGCCGAGCAAATGGACATGGTCCAGCGTGTCAGTCAGTTCGAGACCAAGCTCCGACAGCAATCGAGCAGAAGACTTCCTGTTAATGACCTATTCTCCTCACCTGAGGATCAGCCCGAGCCAGTCAACGTTCGGGACAACAGAATGCTCGCCAGAAAGTATTTGCTGACACGTCTCTCCGCCACACCATTGCTGTTGGATAACGATTGTTGGGCAAACTTCCTTGAGGAATCAGACCTCTATCCGACGGACCTGCAACTCGCATTCAAAGAACTGGCTAAAGAAGGGAAAATCACAAACCTGGATGCGGATGTTCGTAAGCGGACAAAAAATCCAGTAAAGCCTCACTGGCCAAGAAAAAGTGAACGCTGGATGCTCTGCGCAGAATCACTTTCGACAAAAGAGACTTGCTAGTTTCTACCGACAACCCAAAAACCAGCCAACGTGAAGAAAGTTTGAATACACTAAGAAACTACTAGCCAAATAATATATTAAGCAACTCTTATTTGACTGGGATTATCGGGCAAATGTGTTATGCTTATAACTTGGCAGGGCCACGGACAGAAATGCCAAACACCAAGGTGATAGTCATTTGAGTCGCGCCCGGTTTACATGAGCATCGTGCACGACAGGAGTTACAGTGCAATGAGTACCCAGACGAGCATAGAATGGACCGAAATGACTTGGAACCCCATAGTTGGGTGCACCAAGGTATCGCCCGGCTGCAAGCATTGCTATGCCGAGAACATGGCGCACCGACTGCAGGCCATGGGCACTCCAGGTTATGAGAATGGTTTCAAGCTAAGTCTGCGCCCGGAGAAACTGCGCGAACCACTTCAGCGCAAGAAACCGACTATTTATTTTGTAAACTCCATGTCGGATCTATTTCACGAAAAAGTCCCGGATCATTACATCGATCAAGTTTTTGACGTCATTCGTGAGGCAACGCAACACACCTTTCAAATCCTGACCAAGCGTGCAGAACGGTTGGCTGACTACTTCAGCAAGCGCGTTCCACCTACCAACGCCTGGCTTGGCGTATCGGTCGAAGACAAGGCCTATGGCGTTCCCCGTATCGACTGCTTGCGCCGTGTGAATGCAACAATCCGCTTCCTCTCGGCGGAGCCCCTTCTGGAAGACCTCGGTGAAATAGACTTGACCGATATCCACTGGGTAATTGTTGGAGGTGAGTCGGGTGCGAAAGCGCGTCCCATGCAGCAGGAATGGGTCGACAACATTCATCGCCAGTGCGATATCTCCGGCTCCGCATTCTTCTTCAAGCAATGGGGCGGCTGGGGTGCGGATGGCGTCAAGCGCTCTAAAAAAGCAAACGGGCGGCTGCTGAACGGCCAGACCTGGGATGAGATACCTCTGTTGAATTTAGCCTGAGTTAAAGGATTTACCGGATGGCCAAGGATGAAAAGTATAAATGGAATATTTCCACCCGGACATATCCTCAGATTGACCCTCATAGCAAGATCAAACACAAGATCATTCAAGACTATATCCGCTCCTACATAACGGTCGTGATGAGCAACCAGATGATTCCACGAATCGGAATCAGCATCATCGATGGGTTCTGCGGCGGGGGTATTTACAAGGACGATGATGGTGTTGGCGTCCATTATGGATCGCCGATCATCGCATTGGAAACTGTGCGTGAGACGGTCGCGGAAATCAACATCCAGAGAAAGCAAAACCGCGAAGTAATCGCTAAATACTACTTTGTGGACATCAAAAAGGACAACATCAACTACCTGACCGCCGTGCTTAACGCGAAAGGATATTCGCACTTAATTGACAAGGACGTGTTTCCGATAAAGTCACGGTTCACAAATGCTCTCCCTACGCTGATAAGTCAGATCAAGAAGTTAAAATTTTCGCAACGCGCACTTTTTTTGTTGGACCAATACGCTTACAAAGATGTTCCCTTCTCCAGCATCCGCACCATCTTTCAGGAAGTGAAAAACGCTGAGGTGTTGCTGACGTTCAACGTTGACAGCCTGATTGACTATCTTTCCGAACGCGAGGAAAACCGTAAGGCGCTCCAGAACATCGACCTTGAAAAATACATTCCGTGGGCAAAGCTCCGTTCCTTCAAGGCCACTAGGCCCCATGAATGGCAGCACATCATTCAGCGCTTTCTGGCAGAGGGCATACTGAAAGAAAGCGGCGCAGATTTCATGACGGTATTTTTCATAACGCCGTTTGGCGCTAACCCTCGCACCTACTGGTTCATTCATCTCGCCAAGAGCTATCGCGCCAACGCCGTGATGAAGGAAATCCACTGGAAGTACGGCAACCACTTTTCGCACGCAATGACGCCCGCGCTGTTCGTGGGCTACGACACCAAGCGCGATATACAGGTGACCGATCAGCAAAACCTCGGTTTCGGTGAAGAGCACTTCTTCGATAGCGTCACCGGAAAACGCATCGAGACCGAACTCTCCGAATTGCTGCCCAGACAGATCTACCAAGAGCCTGTACAGACGTTCGAGGACATGATGAAGAGCATGGCCAACGGCACGATGGCCAACGAAAGCATCGTTCGCGAGGCCCTCCACATGCCAATTCTGTGCAAGGACATCGAGGTTTACGACAAGGACAGTGGCACCAAGCGCCGCAAGGGCAGCAGCATCAAGCCTTCAGATATCCTGATGCCGGCGGCGCAGCGGACAATGTTTTTCTTGCCTCCGATCTCAATGGTCCAGAAAGGAAAGGCGGGGCTCGGAGACGAGTGATTACCGGTAAAAACGCCAGATCAATGCGATCAGAACAGGGACTCATTCCAATGCCAACCAAGCCGGAGCGGTTACACCGCCTTGCCCACCCATAGATACCGGTGCCGAGAGACAAAAAATACCCCATGAACGACGATCTGGGCGAGCTGAACTGTGGAATTTCAGAGGACTGTCGTACCTACGCCGATGCGGGGACCGCAGAAAATGGAGACTCTGCAGCGCTAGCTTGATCCCTGCACCACGCCGATCCGCGGTAACTGATCAATACGCTTGTAGGTCTCATAGAGCGAGATCATGTCGCCTTGCGCCATGATCTCCAAGGGAGAGCGCCCCCCGAAGAAGTCATTCTCGTTTCTGAACCTAGGGAATCCTTTGACGTTAGCATGATTGGCAAACGTGGTCCGCAACGATGCGTGGATGCCGAGTACCAGGCCTATACGCTGTTGCTGATCTTGATCGAGCCTTCGGCCAGCACCGCAGTCTCGAGAAGCTCGACGGTATGTAGAGTGAGATATGCGCAGGATTCTGCAGGCTTGGGCCGGGGAGGCCTGCCAGCCGGCGATGATGCGCAGCGCCACTTTCAAACCTACCGACGACTGCTCCTGGTTGAAACGCCCGCTGCCCATAATGCTGCCTACTCCTACCGCCATCAGGTAATGTACCTCTGATAGCATGAGTGAAGCACTGATGAGCACCAGCCGTCCATGCCTCGCCTAGCTCTCCTGTTTCAGCCCTTCACCTCAGACCTAAGAGATGGGGAGACATTCAAATGAGTACTGGTTGAAAGCTATAAGCAGAATCACGGAAGAGTAGGCACTCACCGTAGGCCACCTTGCCAAAGCCACGATTCCCCCATTTAGGGCCGAAGCTGTTTTTGATGATCCATCCGGAAGCATCGAAGCCGACAACCTCGACAGTGTGATAGCCACCGAATGCCCCACCTTTGGATCGGTAGAGCTCGCCTTTATAGTTGGCAGAGTGAAAATCCTCCCACAGCTCCATCACGGCTATCACAGGCCCCTGCTGTACCGCTCGACGAGCTTCAAGATCGCCCTCGATCGGCCGTATGTTCGTTAACCGGATCTGCCCCTTTCTAAGGGCGCACTGCCCAGGGAAGTCAGTGGAATCCGTTGCCGTTTCTCGCACTAGGTAAGAGCCCCCTAAATCTTGCATCGCAAAGTAGGGGTCCCAGGGAGATGACGTATCCAGCCTCCCGACACAGACATGAGCGAACAGCGGAGACACTGGGAAGGCCGCTGAGGGGTTAGCCAACAGCATTCGATCCTCGATTGCAGATGCGATCGCATAACTTGTACACGCTTTGCTCTCCCCCTGGTTTTTCGGGGGAGCCAGTTTGCTGAGATCGGGAACATACGGCAGGAAAGCAGCGACCTCGGTGAACACCACCATTTCAAAGCGTGACTGTAGCCTCAGATCGACTTTCTCAAAGACCTGGGGCTCTGGATTGAAAGGGGGAATCTCCCCCGAGTATGTCAACCAAGGGCTATCCACTGTAGCAGCCAGATCAACCTGACCGGTTGCCGTGATGGGGTTCTTCGGGCTCATAGCGATGTCTCACTCGCTGCCTGATCTCGCAGCTTCTTGGCTTCAAGCAGTTTGGTTTCAGCCTCAAGCAGCGCAGTCTGATTTTCGAGAGCTTGAATCTGTGTCTCCGAGTCGGACGCAGGGTTGTTCGACTTCATCGCATCAGCCAAATCCTTGCGAGCCTTGTAGAGCTTGGTTTTTTGCTCCAGCTCCTGAAGATCTTCCCCTTGCTTGGCCGTCCGAACTGCTGCGACTTGATCGCTCAAGGATTTGAAGGTCTCGGACGCTCCAGCCGCCGTAGAACGCAGTTGCGAATATCCGCCAGACAGGAGTGCGCCATCCTCCCCGAAGCTTGCAGATGCTTTGTTGGAAGCGAATGCACGGCCTTCGAATGGGAGAAGCAACATCGGGCCCAGTTGATAGACCATTGCATCAAAACTGGTGACCTCTTCCGATTTGGGATCGCTACAGCTTGCGACCGAGCAGATTTTGAATTCGGCCAAGGCAGGCTCTCTATAGGGCAGCCCTTTCCAGCCTTCCGTAGGCGGTTGCGGGTTTGAAGGCTTAAATTCCTCCTTTGAAACTAGGGCGAAGTAGACCTGCAATGAACCGCTCTCACGTCTATTTAAACCCCACTTTTTAACAACCGGATCGGGAAGCCCGATCGGGGCCGGGGTGGCGAATTCTGTACCCGAATGTGGCCAGGTATCAGAATACGAATAGGTGACCTTCCGTAGCGCTTTTTCATACAAGTTTTTCTGCGCCTGAAGAGCGGCCTCGGCAGCATCAACCTGGCCTTGCGCGGTTATCCATGCTTGTTGAAGCTTCTTGCTCGGCCCCCCCGGAACTGCCTTCACTGCAGCGTCCACGCGCGCGAATACTGCCATTCTTGCGTCAAGGTCTTGGGTAGCCACCAGCAGCCCCGCTTTGGCTGTATCAACAGCATCGATATCAAGAGCAAGGGGAGTATCGCATTTGTCGATCCCAGCCCCCGCAAAGGCAACAGAGACAATTTTTCCCACACCGGATGCGATGTTCACCGCCACTTGTCCGGCTTGGTCATCGGCGGATGCGTTGACGGACTTCAATAAACGGTTTTGCTGCCATTCAAATACCACCTCTCCCGTCTTCATCCATCGGGTAAGACTCCTCGGATCTATCGGGTAGAGGCGATTTGGCTCAAGCGCGACCTTGGGAGTAGCTTCAGCTGAGATGTTCACCTTGATAGGAGGCGTTTTGCCTATTGCGGGTATCTGACAGGCCACAGCTTGCCATTTGACTGTCACGTCAAATTGCGTGAAGGGCATCCTGTAGGGGTTACCTGTCGGGAGAGGATCGCCGGTGCCCAGGGGCTTGGTTACAAGCTCGGTAGTGCACGAGGTAAGAGATAGGGCAACCGCACAACTCAACCCAAGCTTTTTTACCCGCATAGATACTCTCCGGTGGAATCCATTCACAGATCACATCGCGCGGCTCCGCCATACTTGACCGAGTCGTCATCAGCTTGCGGAGGTGGACTGCTGCGCACCATTACGCAGAATTCGGAGTGTAGAAGAGGAGCGGCGATTTGCCATCAGCCCCAACCGAGCTCGATGAATTGGTATTTTTTCCGAGCGGCCTTCGTAGCCTCCTGCTCGGCCAGCCGGGTGCTCAGCGCGTCGGCGTCATGCACGTAGTCGAACAGCTTCCCTTCGTATTCGTTACCTACACGCAGGGTGACCCTGAGGCGAGATCTCATCGTCTTCCGTTCCTTTGTCGCATTCGCCGCCGGCTGAGCACCAGGCACGGTACTGCCAACACCGCCAAACAGGGCGCGGCGCATTTGTTCTTCAGTAAGCTCTTCCACCAGTCATCTCAAATAGCGGGGCCGAAGCGATGACATCGTTTGCGAAAATCGAACGGGCTACCGCTGATGATAGCAATGCAATAGCACAAGGAGCTGCGTTCTGGTCCCCTGCAAGGCAGTTCGAGGCTGATCAGCCGTGCGCTGATACCCGCTATCTCGAAGAAACATTGAGAGGTTGAAGGAAGGGCCTGAACAAGCGTTTTTGCCATCGAAAGAGTCAAGCCAAATGGGTAGACTCGAAAGATGGCGATATAGCATGACAGGAAGTTTTGGCTTGGCTGACCAGCTTCAACGCATCGACCTCTCGTATTACCGTATCAACCTCAGGCACACAGATAGCCAGGTCAAGCTGCTCCAAGGCGACCAGCTTGTCTGGTGGTACGGGCCCATCCGGCAAAATACGAGACCTCGCTCGATCCCACTGGTGAAAGTCCACTTCAGGCAGCTGTTCAACGATGTACCTGGCCCACGCACATCGGCCATCGTGCCTCTCAGCAGTCTGCCGCATTACCGTATAGGCAGCATCTGGCGCAACGGGCTGTGTGTCGCCGACACGAACTTGACCTCGGCGCCAGAGGACTTCGAGGTCAATTTCGACGAAGACGGATGGTCACTGACCTCCAGGGCAGAGCTGGTGAGAGAGAATAACTCCCATCTCTTCCATCACGATGAGTATGCGCTGCAGTACCAGCATGATCGAACTCGACTGCTCAATTTCAAGCTGGCGAATGGCAGAAAAAATCTGCTCGTCCCGTGCACGGAGTACTTCATCCGCGCCTACGCGAGGAACATGGAGGTTTGCCGCGCCCTAGCCACACTCCGCTGGTCGGACGTAATGTCGGTGTGCTTTGATGAGCCTCGTCGCGACGCCTATCAATGGCTGGTCAAACCCTCTCGGAAGATGCGATTTTACGATGCTGTCTTTCTCGCTCACCTGCTGTATGACGACTATGCAGCCCGCCGTATCAGGCACATCAACGCCCAGTTCATCTCTCAGGATCCATCGGCCCATATCTTCATGGAGGCTGTACCATGGTTTCGTGGCAAGGGAAAACTGCGATGCCGCGGGCGGTGGATCAACGGTGACAACACTTTCTTGTGTCTGAACCTGGGCGGTTCAAGCCAACCAGTCGGTGAAGAGATCGAATGGCTGACAAAGAAGCTCGACAGCAGCGATGGAGAAGAAGGTGGGCATATCGTTCTGCCAAGACCTGTCCGAACAGCGGAGGCTGAGGAGTTTATCAACGAGCACTCTCACATGGCACCGGATGGCCATGCAGAGACCATCATCGTCAAACCGCCTCCCTTCAAGCTGCTGGGTCCAAAGCGCCCGGTCAAGAAAAGGAAGGAAGTGATCAAGACCGACCGCGGCCGTCTCGGCCCCAATCCCCCTGAAGCAGACTCCCACTCCTCGGGGGAAGGCACCGGCGCCGGCAAGAACATTGGAAAGCTTGAGCATGCGGCTGAAGCCGAACTGGAGACCCACGGCTTCCTCTACGACATTTGGAACGCGTTCAAATCCATCATGCTGGACAACCCGGATCGCGTGACAAAGGTGAATTGGTACACACCTCCCAAGTTCCGAGAACAAGGCCTACCACGCGCGATAGTGCTGCGACCCACCATCGATTGGACCCCCGAGGACAAGACTGCCCCTGGATGGGTGTACCTGGACAAGAAAACCGGCGAGTGCCGGGGCGTGATGGTGTTGCGCATTGAAATCGATGGGGAAAACTACTTTTGCTTTGAGGTCCAACCGACGAAACCGGACAAAGCCGAGTATTCGGGCGTACTCATGAAGTCCCATGTCACCACAATGGAAGAATTCGAAGAATTCGTGCAACAACTCTGCTCGCGGGTACGCTACGTCGTGGGACGTTTCAAGCACATGGAGTCGTTCTTCCCGCCTGGAACGAAGATCTTCAAGCACCACCAGAAGGACGCCAAGGTGCTTTACCGCAGCCGGCTGATCAATGCCCTCAAGGAAATCGGCGTGGAGTTGAACTGACTCAACGTGAATGTTCACCGTGTTGATAGCTGCTGGCAGAGGGCACCCAAAGGGTCTTGTCCACATAGGTGACGTTGTAGCCCGCCACCCCGCGGTACTCCTGCATCTGGAACACAAGGGCTTTACGGTTCACCCTCGGCAGATCATGGAAGTAGGCCAGGCCCTTCACGATCCACCGCGCTTCGAAGTCGTCACCGGCAGCTTCGCTCAACAGCGCCACCAGTTCCCTTTCAGCCCTCTGCCGCCTGGCCTGGGCTAGCCAATGCGAGTCAGGTTTCACCTGCAGCGCGAGACCGTGGCGCTTGTTCAGATAGCCGACAAAACCGGTAACCGCTGCCACCTGCCCAGGCGACCCTCTCCAGAACGCCTCAAGGTTCTTCTGCGTGGGCAACGCTCCCTGCTTCAGCTGGGCCACCTTGAGCAGATTGGCCGCCGGACGCGCCGCCAACCTGACTGAACGCACACCAGTGCCGCTGTGTTCCATTTTCGCCATCAAGGTGTCGACATACTCGCTCAGCAGTCGGGCGGACCATGCGTCGACGGGCTCGGCGAGAATCGCCGCAAGCCGGCCTCGCTCCGTATCCTGCTCACGAAGCTGCGCACTGACGGTGACCCTACCCGTCTCGACCAGGAAGCGCATGGGGTTCTCTGCCTTGCGCAAACCTCGAGCACCAAAATGCTGTAGCAGTTGCTCGTACGAAGGGACCGCGCCCCAGCCGGCATCGAGCGCCTGGAAAAATTGATAGTGGCCGTTGATTTTCAGAGCGGCCTTATGTGGACCGGATCTATCCAGCAGCCACTCGCCAAACTGGTTGTAAAGCGCATTTATGCCATCGGCACTGAATCCATTAGCGTTTATGGCCAACCGCTTCCGGAAAACAGTCTTCCATCCACACGCTTCGCATTCCCGACCACGTCCGGCTGGCGTCAGGGTGCCGCATGATGCACAAGGGAGGTTAGGCTGGGAGATGCATAGCCTGCAGCGGCCGACACCATCCTCCCCAGTGATCAGCACGCGATGGCGCCGGCAGCTCGGACAGGTAGCCTTCTGCGGCCCACTGCACGTCGGACATTGGCGCAGTCCTGTTGTCTTGTTTCTGGCCAGCCGCTGAGAGAGTTTTCCACAGACCTCGCAGTGGTCAGCAGTGCGGAAATAAGGCACACAGGATCCGCAAACTGGCCCGTACTCAGTTTTCAACCTGGTTTCAAATTCGGTCTTACCGCATCTCACGCAGGGGCCGGCCCGCTCGCAAGTACGGCAACGTGCTTCTGGGTCCAGGACTGGAAGTCGAGCAAAATCACCACAGCCAGGACACATGCGCCGTTTGAAGAGCCGCGGATAGCATGTATCGCAGTATCGATTACCTGCATGTACTCGCTTGGCCTTGGCCATCTCGCGTCCGCATCCATCGCAACCCGCCTGGGTGGATGTGTCATGAGCGGTCATTTCTACGCATCCTTCTCTGCAAACGATTCCACATACGCCACACTTCCAGAGGCGCGCGACGATGGTTAAGGCCTTCTCGACCAGGTTTGTGCGGGGAGTGCTGGGTAAGCGCCGAGAGCATCTGCTCAAGAATCTGGGGCACTCCAAACGGCGGTAGCGGAAAAGCCGTCACGGGTAGTTCAGCCTCAGTTGCAGAGTCCAAGAACCGCTCCGGACCGGCCTGCATTATCTCCCAGGCTTGGCCCAGCAGCCCAGCGCGTTCAGCAGGCGGTGCGTACTCGAACGGCAACCCGAGCGATGAAGACTTAAGCTCAGAAGCATCTACACCGATTGCCTGGCAGAACCGCCGCATTTTACCCGTCGGCCCCCGCGCTGCAGTCTTCAGGAAGCTGATCATGACCCGCGCGATGCACATCCACTCCGAGAAGCTCAACGATATCTCCCCGTATGGCACCGTGGAGTGGCTCGCAGCGTCGGCGAACGTCTGAAATGCCACGGCGGATTCAGACGCTGGCCCTGAGAGAGCACCGCCCAACGAACCTCCACAATGGTGACATCTGGATAGTGGTTGATCAGCACGCAAGCGACCTGGCTGCAACGCTGAAAAGCAGCTAGGGCAACGATCAATCAGCAACACTCGGTGCCTGGGGCAGGTGGTGTGCCACGCCAGCCTGTTCTGCTGCCGGTAGTGAGGAACAGGCTCCAACATGCAGCGAGTACAGCACAGCAATCCGCCTGCATGAGATCGGCTTCGACACCCCAGGGGAAGAATCCAGGGCAACAGCGACGATCTCTGAGCGGCAGCATTTGGAGACAAGAGCTGAATGACCGGCCAGAGAGTGCTGGCCAATAGGGCCTGTGCGCTGAGCCCAGCCATGGCCGCCAAAACATCGAGGTTCGCCCAGACGTGCATGCGGTCCAGATCCACAGACCATACCTGGGCACCCGGCCATACGATACTGGTCAACGTACGCGGCTCGCAGCCATGGGCATGCGCAGTTCTCACCAGCCAGGAAGAGAACAGCTCGTCAGGCAGGATCGAAGGTGTGAGGGGCCATCGGGATGCTAGACAACGCGCTCCCGGATGCCACGTGTAGGACGCTTCCACGACTTACTCTCGATGAGTGGTCGATCAATGCATTCCTTCCCAGAGTTGATGGCTTCCGTGGCGCATTCGACCAGCAGGCCGTGCAAGTCACCCGTGTTGCCACCCGAAATGGAATGAATCAGCTGAGCCAGCTCCGGCTTGTAGAGCTCTGAAGGCCGCTTGAGTGGCAGAACGGCTTCGAACGACTTCAGCAGGCGCTGGAAATCAGCGTTCAGCTTCCAGGTCTCCAGCTTGATGACATCGAAGCGACTGGCATGCTGCGCATCCAGGTGCAGGATCTGTACGGCGTCGCGAGTCCCAACGCCCACGATTGGGATCATCAAGGTATTGCACAGCATCTTTAGGGCGTTCATGACCTCGCGCTGCTTGGTAGCGGATCCAGTCAGCATCGAGTGCACTTCGTCGATGATCAGCATCCGCACCTTTAGCTCGCGCAGGGCATGGATAACCTGAAACCTCAGCGTGACCTTGGAGTCGGTGGTTTTATACGGCATCCACATCCGATCGAGGATGGCAATGTACAGGTCCTTCTCCTCGGCAGACGGCGGCGCTTCAGCCAGGATGATCGGCCGCACCGGCTCTGAGTTCTCGTCGACGTGACCTTGCCCATGGGTCTTCTCGAAATGCCGAACGATGGTGGTTTTACCGTTGTTGGGGTCACCGACGATGAGCAGGTTCGGCATTCGCGGGCGCTTGGGAGCGTCGAGCAGGCACTCCAAGCTGTCCAGAATATGGTGGGCCGCCTTGTAGCCAATCCAACGAGGTTCGCCCATGAACAGGATTCGCTCGCGGGCCGATAGCTGCAGCACAGGCCTGAAATCGGAATGCAGGTGTGCGTACTCGGTCATTGGATATCACCAATCAGGTCAACGTCGTCGAGCAGTTGCCCTTCGCCTGTTAGAAGAGAAGGTACCGCTTCCACACGCTCTTTGACAGGCCGTGCCGGCGTAATGTTTTTGGTGTGCACCTTGTGCTTCTGAGCATCACGACGTGCCTTTTTGGTACTCGCTGACGCATCATTCACGATCTGGCGGCGTTCCAAAATGAGCCTGCCGATCAACGCTTCATCGATGTGCTGACGCCCCTCATCAACCGCCTGTTTCTTGGCTGCTCGGAATTCCCAAAGGGTTGCAGCAGGGAAGGCTTGGTTGGCCACCGGCACACGAAAATATTGCTTGAGCACAGGATCGTAGAACCAGATAACACTGATATCGCGAGGGTCACGCCTAAATACGAACTTGCGGGCCTGACCGGTGGCGGGATCCGTCGTACCGATCCAGTGACGCAAGGCCTCCGAGTAGTAGTACACGTCAAGCTGAACACCGTAGTGCTGGACGGTACGGCGGTAAGAAGGCATGAAATCCAACTGCACCGTGAGTGGGTCTGCTGGTCGAGGCGGAACACTCACCAAGGCATCGACACCGCGGCTACCGAAGAAGCCAAGGTGCCATTTGCGCGCGGGAGGCATGTAGATCCCAGAGTGAACACGGTTGTGGTAGATGATGATCGTCTTGACCAACCACTCCTCAAACTCACTCATCGTGAGTGCGGCGTGCTTGTCGGAGTCGTAGCCGGCCCTATCAGGCACGCTGCTATGGGTGGTGCCTGGCAGCTCATGCAGTTCACGCATGAAGGTGCCCAACAGCCGTTCGATATGACCGCCGTACTTGGGTCGCTTCACCGGACGGAACTGGTTCTCGATGTTGTAGTTAGAGCACGACCGCCGGAAGTTCTCAGCCTGGAAGTCAGGGCCGTTGTCAGTGTGCACGGTGCGAGGGAAGCCCCAAACCGGCCATTCTCCACGAACATTGTGGAGGTTCAGCCAGGATTCCTTCGGCAATATCGAGTGCGCCAGGCACATCCCGACAGAGATCTCTGATGGATCTTCGAGGGCCAGGTAGTAGCCGGTAATCATCCGGGAGTGCACGTCGATCGCAAGGGTCAGCCACAAGCGTCCAATCGGCTTGCGATGCCGGTCATCCACGATGATGAGGTCGATCGGCGTGTGGTCGATCTGAACTACCGCCAGCGGATAGTCAGCACCCGGGAATTTGCCAACGGAAGGCGTGAAGCGGTTGCGCGCCTCGTCGGCAAAACCACGCCGGCGTAACACCACTTTCTCAGGAATGCGCTTTATCCTGGTCCTGATCGCCGATGCGCTGGGAGGGGTAAGACCAAGGGCTTTGGCCTGCGTTTCGATTTCTTTGATAGTCGACTGGATCGAGCGACGCTGTGTGGTCAGATAGTGCTCTTCGATCACGGCCCCAATCAGATCGTCCGCCTGGGCACTCAGCCGGCTATTACCTGATTGCCAGCCGCGCTTGCGAGGAACAAGCGCTAGCACCTCGTGCCAGCTTTGATAGCGGTCCAGCCACCGATAAAGCGTGGCCGCATCGACACCCACTTCCTTGGCTCGCTCCTCGACGCTGTTTCTTGGAAGCACAGAGTCACGCAACAGCGGCTTGATGGCTGAGAAGCGCTGCTGCGCAATAGCCCACTCATCGGAGCTGATGGTCGAGATGTCATAGTTGACGTAAAGGCCGTCAACTCGCTCTTGCTCCACAGGCTCCAACTCGGAGATTCGAAGCGATACGCTACGGCCAGACTCGACCTCGATGCCTACAACATTCTGAAGGTCGAGCAGTTGAACGATCTGGTAGTTCTGCTTATCACTACGGACCGTCGCGCCCACCTCAATACGCACGCGCTCCCTGGAGGGTTCGAAGGGGACCAGGTGCTCATCAGTGTCAATGTCATAGATGTTCATACCGCGGCCGTCCAGATCTCGAGGAATTCGTTCAAAGGTTCGGTGATGTCGCACTCTACCCGCCCAGTGGCGATCAGATGCCACAACAGCGCCACACCGCGATCGCGGTATACGCCTTTGAAATGGCGGGCTAGGAGGTAGTGCACCGGAGCAAGCTCCATCTCCTGGAGCGTTTTCAGGACCATCTCGATGTCCTCGCGATCAAACTCCAACCGTTCGAACCGTTCGAGGAACGTGATGTTCTCGAGCGGGAGTCCGCGAATACGCGACTCGTCATAGATGCTAAAAGTCCAACCTTCCTGCCTCGCATAGCGGCGAGCTGCCTTCCACTTCCCAAGCCAAGTGCGCCAGTTTTTGCGCCACTCGTAGGCTGGCTTGACCTCGACCAGCATCGGCTTGATGTAGTCCATGTAGTCAACGCCGGGCAGTTGGCGGTAATGGACCAAGAAGTCGGGAGTGTAGGTTTGAGGACGCCCGCGAGAATCGAGGAAGTCGACGCGAGCAGGCTGAGCGATCACCGATTCGACCCGATGGGAGAACCTCATCCGCTTGAGGAAATCGCGCTCCAGCAACGACTCGAAGGGGATACCGCCGACACCTCGGAAGGGCAAGAAGCCGGAGACGCTGCGGCGTGTCGGCTTGATCGGGCGGACCTGTTTAATTTGGTCGCAGCTATTTCGAGTAGTTTTCAATCCTGTCGCATCCAATTAGAAAATTTTTCGCATCTATTTGTGCAATCGAAAACGGTGCTTCGCGGCCTCTAGCGTAATGGTTTCGCATCTATTGCGAAAGCCTACAGTGGTTCGCGCCCGACGCCGGGCGAAATCACGCTCGCCCATCACGGTGTTCTGTTTCTCGATGAACTGCCCGAGTTCGAGCGCCGCGTGCTGGAGGTGCTTCGCGAGCCTCTAGAATCAGGCGAGATCGTGGTGGCGCGGGCGCGGGACCGGGTGCGCTTTCCGGCACGCTTTCAACTGGTCGCGGCGATGAACCCTTGCCCCTGTGGATATCTCGGCGACCCCACTGGCCGCTGCCGCTGCAGCAGTGAAATGGTCCAGCGCTACCGCAACAAACTCTCCGGCCCGCTGCTCGACCGCATCGACCTGCACCTCACCGTCGCCCGCGAAGCCACCGCCCTGTCACCCACCACCGACAACGGCCCCGACAGCGCCACCCTCGCCCATCAGGTCGCCATCACCCGCGAGCGCCAGCAGCGCAGACAAGGCTGTGCCAATGCCTTCCTCGACCTACCCGGCCTGCGCCGCCACTGCGGGTTATCCACAGACGACGAGCGCTGGCTGGAGAGCGCGTGCGAGCGGCTGACCCTTTCACTGCGCGCCGCGCATCGCTTGCTCAAGGTGGCGAGGACGTTGGCGGACCTGGAAGAAGCCCAGGACATTCGCCGGGATCATCTGGCGGAGGCGTTGCAATATCGGCCGGCGGGGCAGGAATAGGACGTGGGCGCGGGCAAACCTGAAGCACTCGAGGGCGTCCTGAGCGGCTATCACTCTCGCCGGATCACCATCAAGCACCGCCTGATCTATCTCTATGAAGCGGGAACACTGACTATCCTGGCCTGCCGCTACCACTACGAGTGACGCCCGCCAGCACCGCATCCACCAGCGCTTTCGCCATCTCCGCCTGCTGGGCGATCCCCAGTGCCATCGCCTGGTCGTTCAAGCTCAGGTATTCGGCGCTGTCGTAGGCGTAGGCCTGGACGCTGTTGAGTATCTGGCTGACATGGACCAGCGCGTCTTCGGCGCAGATGCCTTCGCGGGCGATGAACATCGGATTGCCATGGAAATCGGTCGGGCCGAACGGGACCGGGCAGGTCAACACGCGGGTGAGTTCGAGGTTCGGGGGATCGGGGACGGGTTTTTTCATCTTGCAACTCCTATGCAATGGAGCTGCCGCCATGGCGCTGCGAAACGGATGGGTGGCAGCTGTACGCGGGTTCGCAGACCGGGCATAGGAACCGGCGCACCCGAAGGTGCCCCGCGCACAACCGCCATAACAGGGAGACACGGACCAAAGGCGGCCCGCGATCTGAAATGAGGTTCTGGCTATGCTCTGGGCTGCGACACCCGATCACTGAAAATCAGCGACGGTCGGAGCCTAAGCAGCCACCCGGGCGGGCGCAACAGAGCAACAGGCCGCGGAGTATGATTCAGAAGAGCCCTACAGAAAACAGCTACAAGGCATTGTGAAATCTATTGTTTCGAATGAGCCTTGAAACAGTCAGCGCCCCACCACGCCAGAGAACCCCATGCCCGCACTCCTCCAAGACTACCCTCTTCTGCTCGGCATTTTCCTGCTCGGGCTCGATCTGCTGCTGTGGCGAGCGATCCCCATCGAGAAGCGCAACTGGCGCATCGCCGCGCGGGTGGTGGCGTTCCTGCTGTTTACCGGGGTGCTGCTGAGTGCCGGGATCAGCCCGCTGCAACCGCCGCCCTGGCCCGAGGACGTTGCGCGCAATCTGCTGGCGACGGTGCTGGAAATTGTCTGGTGGCTGTTCGCTGCGCGGACGCTGACGGTGGTGATCGGCCTGTTGCTGATTGCCCGCAGCGGGCACACCGGGCGGCTGTTGCAGGATGTGGTGGGCGCGGTGATTTTCCTGGTGGCGATCGTCGCCGCCGCGGCCTATGTGATGCAGTTGCCGGTCAAGGGCCTGCTGGCGACGTCCGGGGTGATGGCCATCGTCATCGGCCTGGCGCTGCAAAGCACGCTGAGCGATGTGTTCTCCGGCATCGTGCTCAACACCACCCGGCCCTATCAGATCGATGACTGGATCAGCATCGACGGCACCGAAGGCCGGGTGATCGATATCGACTGGCGCGCCACTCGCCTGCTCACCGGCAACGGCAGCATGGCGGTGATCCCCAACTCGGTGGCAGCCAAGGCCAAACTGCTCAATTTCAGCCGGCCCAACGATGTCCACGGCGTGTCCATCACGGTGGTGGTGCCGGCCAGTGTGCGGCCGCGCAAGGTGCTGGATGCGCTGGAAAAGACTTTGCAAGGCAGCAGCGCGCTGCTGACCACGCCCAAGCCGAAGGCGACGATCAAGGCTTCGACCCTGGAATCGGTCGAGTACGAGGCCAGCGGTTTCGTCAGTTCAATGGACCAGAAGAACCCGGTGCGCAACCAGATGTTCGACCTCGCCCACCGTCACCTCGTAGCCGCCGGCGTTATCTGGAACGGCGACAGCCAGGTCCGCCCATGGAGCCGCCAGCGCAGTCTGCTGGAGGACGTGCGGATCTTCCGGGCCCTGAGCAGCGAGGAAAAGGACAGCCTGAGCCAGCGCATGATCGCCATCGAGTACCCGGCTGATCAGGTGATCCTCGGTCTCGATCAGGCTTCCGAGCATGTGCTGGTGATCGGTACCGGCGTGGTGTCGGCGGCGGTCCACGACGGTGAGCGGCTGCTGGAAGCCGGGCGCATGGGCCCGGGCGAAGTGCTGGGAGTAGAAGGACTGCTGGACGGTGACGCCTCCAGCGCCGAGTTCCGCACGCTGACCAGTTGCCTGCTCTACCGCATCGACAAGGCCGAGGTGCGCGACTGCCTGGAGAAGCGCGACGAGGTGAAGGCTGCACTGAGCAAGCTGCAGCGCGTGCGCGAGCAGAACAGCCAGTCGTTGGTTTTGCAGAAACCCGCCGTGATCAAGAAAGGCGGTTTCCTCAACTGGCTCAAGAAGGCCTAAAGCACCACGCGAAGGCACTGCCCCGCGTGATACAGCGAGAACCCGGTTTCGTAGAAGCCGGTCCGCAGCGCTGGCACCGCCACCGGTTTCATGGGTGAAAAGGCAATCGGCAGCGTGTCCGGATCATCCTGCAGCAGGAACTGCGCGAACGCCTTGCCGATTACTGTGCCGGTGGTGTTGCCGCGACCGTTGTAGCCGGTCACGGCGACGATACCCGGCGCCGGCTCGAACAGACGCATCAGGTGGTCGGGGGTGAAATCGATGCAGCCGGTCCAGTGCATTTCCCACTCGACCTTGCCCAGTTGCGGGAAGTAATGGCTCTGGATGCGGTCGGCCCAACTGCGCACGAACCACGCCGGCTTGTTGTCGACCCGGCCGAGACTGCCCAGCAG
The DNA here is from genome assembly GCF_003231275.1 of Pseudomonas huaxiensis. GTDB lineage: Bacteria > Pseudomonadota > Gammaproteobacteria > Pseudomonadales > Pseudomonadaceae > Aquipseudomonas > Aquipseudomonas huaxiensis. The sequence goes on along the minus strand of NZ_QKVL01000013.1, from coordinate 21,158 downwards.
CAGGCGGCCCTGGTCGTCGCGGCGGATGCTGCTCAACACGGTGCGCGTGTCCCAGGAACCTTGGCCGTGTTTGAGCACGTTATCGGCGGCGGCACCATGCAGTGGTGCCGAAGCGACCTGGTAGTAATAACCGCGGAAGAAGTGGCGCTGCAGGTCGGTCCAGTCGCCTTCGGTGTAGGCGCCGGTGGAGATCACCACTTTCTCGGCGCTGACGGCGCCTTTGGCGGTTTTCACCTGCCAGCCGCTGCCGTTGCGCACCAGCCCTTGCACCGGAGACTGTGGATAAATCTTGCCGCCCAGGCGCGTGACCGCTTCGGCCAGGCCACGGGTGTAGGCCATGGGGTTGATGGTGCCGGCGCGGCGGTCGAGCAGCGCGGCGGAAATCTTGTCAGTGCCGCAGTAGTCCTCGCAGCGGGCGCCGGTGAGCAGTTCGACGTCGGCGCCGCGGCGGGTCCATTGTTCGTGGCGGGCTTGCAGGTCAGCCACGCCGGTGGCGTTGTGGGCCATGTGCAGCGTGCCTTCGTTGCGCGCCTGGCAATCGATGCCCAGACGCTCGATCAAGGCGAAGACTTGCGCCGGGGCCTCGCCCAGCAGTTTGTTCAGACGGCTGCCCTGTTGCTGGCCGAGGGTGCTCTCGACGTCATCGGGACGGATCCAGGTGCCGGCGTTGACCAGCCCGACATTGCGCCCGGAACCACCGTGGCCAATGACGCTGGCTTCCAGCAGCACCACCGACTTGCCCTGTTCGAGCAAGTGCAGCGCGGCCGAGAGACCGGTGATACCACCACCGATCACACAGACATCGGCCTTGACCTCAGCCGCCAATGCCGCGGCGGGCGCCGCGGGCGGGGTGACGTATTCCCACAAGCATTGTTGACGCAGTTCGGGCATGGCCTGGCTCCGGCTCGGGTCTTGTTGTGAGGCCATCGCCGGCAAGCCGGCTCCCACGAGTCGGCTGCATGCCGCTCACTGTGGGAGCTGGCTTGCCAGCGATGGCGCCCTCAAGGGCAAAACACTGAATCAGTCGAACACAATCCCCTGCGCCAGCGGCAGCTCCCGGGAATAGTTCACGGTGTTGGTCTGCCGGCGCATGTAGGCCTTCCAGCTATCCGACCCCGACTCACGACCACCGCCAGTCTCCTTCTCACCACCAAACGCCCCGCCAATCTCCGCACCGCTGGTGCCGATGTTGACGTTGGCAATCCCGCAGTCACTGCCCGCGGCGCTCTGGAAACGCTCGGCCTCGCGCAGGTCGGTGGTGAAGATGCAGGACGAGAGCCCCTGTGGCACTTCGTTGTTCAGGCGCAGCGCTTCGTCGAAGTCATCGTAGGTCAGCACATAGAGAATCGGCGCGAAGGTTTCATGGCGCACCACCTCGGTCTGCCCCGGCATTTCGACAATCGCCGGCGCCACGTAATAGGCATTCGGATACTGCTCGGCCAGTTGACGCTCGCCGCCGAACACCTGGCCGCCTTCATCACGGGCTCGGGCCAGCGCGTCCTGCATGGACTGGAACGACGCCTTGTCGATCAGCGGGCCAATCAGGTTGCCTTCACGCGGATCACCGATACGCACTTTGCCGTAGGCGGATTTGACCCGCGCCACCACTTCATCCTTGACCGAACGGTGCACGATCACCCGGCGCAAGGTGGTGCAGCGCTGGCCGGCGGTGCCCACAGCGCTGAACAGCACGGCGCGCACGGCCAGATCAAGGTCGGCGCTGGGGGCGAGGATCATGGCGTTGTTGCCGCCCAGTTCGAGGATGCTGCGACCGAAACGCGCCGCCACCCGCGGACCGACTTCGCGGCCCATGCGGGTGCTGCCGGTGGCGCTGACCAGCGGCACGCGCGGGTCGTCCACCAACGCCTGGCCGGCGTCGCGGTCACCGATGATCACCTGGCTCAGGCCTTGCGGCGCATCGCCGAACGCGGCCAACGCTTTTTCGAACAGCGCCTGGCAAGCCAGTGCGGTCAGCGGGGTTTTCTCGGACGGTTTCCAGACCACGGCGTTACCGCAGACCAGCGCCAGGGTGGTGTTCCAGGCCCAGACCGCGACCGGGAAGTTGAAGGCGCTGATCACGCCTACCACGCCCAGCGGATGCCAGCTTTCACGCATGTGGTGGCCGGGACGCTCGGAAGCGATGGTCAGGCCGTAGAGCTGGCGCGACAGGCCGACGGCGAAGTCGCAGATGTCGATCATTTCCTGCACTTCGCCCAGGCCTTCCTGGGTGATCTTGCCGGCTTCCACCGACACCAGTTCGCCCAGTTGCGCCTTGTACTCGCGCAGGATTTCACCAAACAGGCGCACCAGCTCACCGCGACGCGGCGCCGGTACATTGCGCCAGGCCAGGAAGGCTTGTTGGGCCTGGTCGATCTTTGCGCTGACCGCGGCGGCCGGCTCCAGGTGCACCGAGGCGATCACGCTGCCATCGATGGGGGTGTGAACCGGATGGTTGCCGTGGGTGTAGGCACTGGCGGGGACACCCAGGCGGTCAAGCAATCCATCAACCATGTTGTTCTCCTGCAAGGCGGTGAGAGGTTGTAATCGTTGTGGGGATCAGTATTAATCCGATCACTCTGGCGCAACAAACGACCTTTATTCCGCACATCATTCCGCCAGGTAATGATCTTTCGGCCAGGAGTTGCCGCTATGTCCAAACGTCTGGTGCCCTCGATGGCGGCCTTACAGTGCTTCGAAGCCGCTGCCCGGCACCTGAGCTTCACCCGCGCCGCCGAGGAGCTGCACCTGACCCAGAGCGCGGTGAGCAAGCAGGTGGCGCAACTGGAAGAAATGCTCCGCCATCACCTGTTCCTGCGCATCCGCCGACGCTTGCAACTGACGCCGGCCGGCGCGCTGTACCTGGCGGAGGTGAACAAGATCCTCACCCAGGTGGACATGTCCAGCCGCTACATCCTGTCTTACGGCGAGCAAACCGAAGTGCTCAAGGTCGCCACACAGCCCAGCTTCGGTGTGCGCTGGCTGATCCCGCACCTGAAGGGCTTCGGCAAGCGCCACCCGAACATCCACCTGGATATCCGCAATGAAATGGAGCCCTTCGCCCTGCTCCAGGCCAAGGCCGATGTGGTGTTCTTCTATGGCCAGGGCACGTGGCCGGGGGCGACCTGCATCGAGTTGTTCGGCGAGGACGTGCTGCCAGTCTGCGCGCCGGAGCTGTTACAGGGCCGCACCCTGAACGACGCCAGCGAGCTGGGCGATCTGGTGCTGCTGCAAAGCACCACCCGCCCGGAAGCCTGGCACGAATGGTTTCTCGAACAAGGCCTGCACTCGGCCAACAGCTACCACGGCCCGCGCTTCGACACTTTTCATATGTGCCTGAGCGCCGCCCAGGCCGGCTGCGGCGTGGCGCTGGTGCCGAGTTACCTGGCGCAGACCGAGCTGGCCGAGGGCAAACTGGTGGTGGCGTGGCCGCACCGCATGCGCAGCAACGGCGCGCACTTCCTGGCGTTTTCCGAGCATGCCGCCGAGGTGCCGAAGGTGCGCTGCCTGGTGGACTGGATCAATCAGCAGGTGGCAGACGAAAGGTCCTGAATTGACGGAATGACTGCTCGACTTTTTTTCGCTTGAAGTCCAACAGCATTCCTCGCTTTCATGTATCAGCGCCCCGATCACTCACCAGGAAGCTTGCGATGCCCGCTCAAGATTTCGTCAGCCCGGACCTCATCCGCGCACGGTTCTCCGCCGCCATGTCGCTCATGTACAAGCAGGAAGTCCCGCTCTACGGCACGCTGCTGAAGCTGGTGAGCGAGGTCAATCGACAGGTGATGGCCAGCCGGCCGGAAGTCGCCGAGGCCCTGCGCTGGACCGGCGAAATCGAGCGCCTCGACCAGGAACGCCACGGCGCCATCCGTGTCGGCACCGCAGAAGAACTGGCCACCATCGGTCGCCTGTTCGCGGTGATGGGCATGCAGCCGGTGGGTTACTACGACCTCAGCTCGGCGGGCGTGCCGGTGCATTCCACGGCGTTTCGCCCGGTGCATGAGCAGTCGCTGCATGTCAGCCCGTTCCGGGTCTTCACCTCACTGCTGCGCCTGGAACTGATTGATGATCCGGCCCTGCGCGAGCTGGCCCGTTCGATCCTCGAACAGCGGCAGATCTTCACTCCCCGCGCGCTGCAACTGATCGAGCAAAGCGAACGTGATGGCGGCCTGAATGACGAAGATGCTACCGCGTTCGTCAACGAATCCCTGCACACCTTCCGCTGGCACCACGAAGCCACGGTGACCGCCGAGCAGTACAAGCAACTGCACGACCAGCACCGTTTGATCGCCGATGTGGTGGCGTTCAAAGGCCCGCACATCAATCACCTGACCCCGCGCACCCTGGATATCGACGCTATCCAGCTGGGCATGCCGACGGCGGGTATTCCGCCCAAGGCGGTGGTCGAAGGCCCGCCTACCCGGCGTCATCCGATCCTGCTGCGGCAGACCAGCTTCAAGGCGTTGCAGGAGACCATCGCCTTCAGTGACGCCGAGGGCAGCCACACTGCGCGCTTTGGAGAAATCGAACAGCGCGGCGCGGCGCTGACGCCGAAAGGCCGCCAGCTCTACGACCAACTGCTTGACGCCACACGCGACGCGTTGGGCGGCGCGCCGGCCGAGAGTAACGCCAACCGCTACATGAGCCTGCTGGCCGAGCAGTTCCGCGCCTTCCCCGACGACCTGCGGCAGATGCGCGAGCAGGGCCTGGCGTACTTCCGTTATTTCCCGACGGAAAAGGGACTGGCCGCGCGGGATTCAGCGCAGCGGCCGACCGGCCTGGAGGCGCTGATCGAGGCCGGGCATATCCACTATGAAGCGCTGGTGTACGAGGATTTCCTGCCGGTCAGTGCGGCGGGGATCTTCCAGTCCAACCTTGGGGATGACGGCCAGGCCGAATACGGCAGCAACGCCAACCGCGAAGCGTTCGAAGAAGCGCTGGGGCAGCGGGTGCAGGATGAGTTGGCGTTGTATGCGGAGAGTGAGCGGCGGTCGCTTGCTGCTTGTGCTGAGGCGTTGAAGTTGCCTGTTTCTATCTGAAAAACGGGGGCCGCTTGGCGGCCCTTCGCGAGCAAGCTCGCTCCTACAGGGTTCTGAGCCGGTGTGACCTGTAGGAGCGAGCTTGCTCGCGATCAGGCCCCTCGGTCAACGCCCGACCCGAAACCGCCCCACCTCTTCTCGCAACTGCCCCGCCAACCCCTCCAGCTCGCGCGCCGTCGCCGCAAGGTTGCTCGCCACTTCCCGCTGTTCACTGTTGGCCAACGCAATGCTTTGCAGGTTGCTGCTGAGCAACGTAGCCGTGGCGCTCTGTTCCTGGGTCGCGGTGGTGATGGCGGCGAATTGCTCGCCGGCACTGCGGCTCTGCTCGTCGATCCGCATCAGCGCCTCGGCCACCCGGACATTACGCTCCAGACCTTCCTGCATCAGGCGATTGCCCTGCTCCATGGTGCTGATGGCGTTGCCGGTCTGCTGTTGCACGCTGTCGATCATCACCGAGATTTCATCGGTGGCCTTGCGGGTGCGCGCCGCCAGACTGCGCACTTCGTCGGCGACCACGGCAAAGCCGCGGCCCTGCTCGCCAGCCCGCGCCGCTTCGATGGCGGCATTGAGCGCCAGCAGGTTGGTCTGTTCGGCAATCGAGGTGATCACCCCGACGATGCCGCCGATTTCCTGGGAGCGCGCACCGAGCACGTCGATGACCTTGGCGGTGTCGCCGAGCGCGCCGGCAATCTGTTGCAGGGACGACGAAGCTTCCTCCATCGATGAGCGACCGATACGGGTTTGCTGGGCGTTGTCCTGGGCCATGCGCTCAGTGCTGCCCATGCTGTCGGCGATGTTCATCGAGGTGGCGCTGAACTCTTCCACCGCGCCGGCCATGCTGTTGATCTCGCCGGATTGCTGCTCCATGCCGTCGCAGGCGCCGGAGGACAAATCGGCCAGGGCGTGGGCGCGGTTACCGACCTGCTGCGCGGCCTCGCGAATCCGCAGGACCATGCTCGCCAGCGCTTCGCCCATCTGGTTGAAGCTCTGCGCGAGCTGGCCGATTTCATCCTCGCTAGTCACCTTCAAACGCACATTCAGGTCACCGGCACCGAGGGCTTCGGCCTGATGCACCAGATCGCTCAGGGGGCGCAACTTGCGCCGCAGCAGCCAGAGCGTGGCGCCCACCGCCAGCAGCATCGACAGCAAGCTGCCGATGGCCAGGCGCATGCCGACGCTCCAGGTCACCGCGCGGATTTCCGCCTCGGGCATGCTCGCCAGCACGGTCCACGGGCCATCGGCAAACGGCGCGGCAACGCTATACAACGCCTCGGTGCCGTCATTCCAGAAACGCCCCTCACCGGGGTGCGCGAGTACATCACCCAGTTCCCCAGGCTCGGCGGAGGTCGCACCGGCCGGCGCCACCAGCCAGCGTTTTTGTTCGTCGAGCAGCGCCAGCGAACCGGTCTGGCCGATGCGGAAGCGCTTCAGGTTGGCGAACTGGGCGTTCTGCGCGTCGGTGTAGTCGAAGCCGACAAACAGCACCGCTATCACCCGCCCGCCACTGTCGCGGACCGGGGTGTATTGGGTCATGTACGCGCGCTCGAACAGCAGCGCGCGGCCGACGTAGGCTTGCCCGGCCATGAGGCGGGCATAGGCCGGGTGCTGGCGGTCGAGCAGGGTGCCGATGGCGCGGCTGCCGTCCTGCTTGGTCAGCGAGGTGCTGATGCGCACGAAATCGTCGCCGCTGCGCACGAACACGGTGGCGGCGCCGGCGGTCAGGTTGCGGAATTCGTCCACTTCACTGAAGTCGTTGTTCAGCGCCTGACCATCGAGGAACAGGCCCGGCGTCGCCACCCCGGCCACCGGAATCGAGGTGCCGGCCTGCACGCTGAGGCCACTTTTGAAGCGCTGTTCGAACAGGCCGGCGAGGCGCTGGGTGCTTTCGCGCAGGGTGCTGTGGAAGGTGTTGAGCTGGTCGGCCAGCAGCCGCGCTTCACTGGCCAGGTGTTCCTGGCGGGTGATCAGGTTCGCGTGGTCGAGGGAACGCAGGGCGAACAGGGTGCTGCCGGTAATCACCACGGCCAGCACGGCGGCGAGGGCGATACCGAGCTGCGAGGCAATCCGGGCACGAGGTCGAGACATGAAAACTCCTGACAATCCGGCAGGGATCATCGTGATCGCTGCACCGTCGGCATAAAAAGACGGGGCCTTTCTCCTGAGGCCCTCGCCCTTTAGATTCGGCTTTGCGGCGGATTACTTGAGTGTTGCACCCGGATATCCAGCGCAAACGATCATTCGCTGCCGTTAAGCTCATTTGCCTGCAGCATTTCCACTTCTGGCAACTGCATCGCTCGTGCCTCGCTCTGCAGGAAATCACTCAGCCGGCGCAGGCGCTCGCCGCCGGGGCGGGTGCGTGGCCAGACCAGAAAATAATCCAGACCGCTGGCCACCGCCGACGGCCATGGCAGGCTGAGCCGGCCTTGGGCGACGTCTTCGGCGACCATCAGCAAATCGCCCATGGACACACCATAGCCCCGCGCCGCCGCGATCATGCCCAGCTCCAGAGTGTCGAACACCTGGCCGCCCTTGAGCGAAATCTGCTCGGTCAGGCCCATGCGCGCCAGCCAGGTGCGCCAGTCGCGCTTGTCCGGGGTCGGGTGCAGCAGCTCGCAGGCGGCCAGGCGCTCTGCGGTCCACGGGCCTTCCTTGAGCAATTCGGGCGCGCCCACCGGCACCAGCAGTTCGGAGAACAGCCGGCTGACTTCCCAGTCCGGGGGAAAGTGCCCGTCGCCCAGCAGCACCGCGCAGTCGAACGGCTCCTGATTGAAGTCGACATGATCGACATCCATCCAGGCGCTGGTCAGTTGCACCTCGTTGCCGGGCTGCAGATGGCGGAAGCGGCTCAGCCGCGCCAGCAGCCAGCGCATGGTCAGGGTCGAGGGCGCCTTCATGCGCAATACACCGTCTTCACTGCGCAGGGTGCTGCAGGCCCGCTCCAGCGCAGCGAAACCTTCACGCACGCCGGGCAGCAACAACCGCGCCGCCTCGCTGAGTTGCAGGCTGCGGCCATTGCGGACGAACAGGCGACAGGCGAAGTGTTCTTCAAGCGTGCGGATATGCCGGCTCACCGCGCTCTGGGTGACGTTCAACTCATCCGCCGCGCGGGTGAACGAGCTGTGCCGCGCCGCAGCCTCGAAGGCGCGCAGCGCGTACAGCGGGGGAAGACGTTGGGACATGGGCGAACCTCCTGGCGCGCATCTTCGCATGAGTTTTAATCATGCCAGTGATCGTTTTTATCCTTTTGTGCGCCGCGCTGCAAAGGCCGAAAATTGCTGGCTTCTCTCTTCTTCAGGCAAGGACACCGATCATGCAGGCCGCGTCGACTCATGAACTCAAGGCACTGTTGCGGCTCGCGGGGCCGCTGATTGCCTCGCAGTTGGCGCACATGCTGATGCTGCTCACCGACACCTTCATGATGGCCAGGATCAGCCCCGAGGCGCTGGCCGGCGGCGGGCTGGGTGCGGCGAGCTATTCGTTCGTGTCGATCTTTTGCCTGGGCGTGATCGCCGCAGTGGGCACGCTGGTCGCCATCCGCCATGGTGCCGGCGACACCGACGGCGCCACCCGCCTGACCCAGGCCGGACTATGGCTGGGTTGGGTGATGGCGGTGGTGGCGGCGTTGGTGCTGTGGAACCTGTCGCCGGTGCTCCTGCTGCTGGGGCAGACGCCCGGCAACGTCGAAAACGCCAGCCAGTTCCTGTTGCTGCTGCCATTCGCCTTGCCCGGCTACCTGACGTTCATGGCCCTGCGCGGTTTCACCAGCGCGCTGGGGCGGTCATCGCCGGTGATGGTCATCAGCGTTGTGGGGACGGTACTCAACTTCCTGCTCAACTATGCGTTGATCGAAGGCATGTTCGGCTTGCCCAAGCTCGGCCTGATGGGTATTGGCCTGGTCACCGCGATCGTCGCCAACTGCATGGCGGTAGCCCTGGCGCTGTATATCCGCAAGCACCCGGCCTACGCGCCCTACCCGATCCGCAAGCAACTTTCGCGGCCGTCGCTGCCGGCCCTGCGCGAGCTATGGCGGCTGGGCCTGCCGATTGGTGGCACCTACACCGTGGAAGTAGGGCTGTTTGCCTTCGCGGCGCTGTGCATGGGCACCATGGGCAGTACTGAACTGGCGGCGCACCAGATTGCGCTGCAGATCGTCTCGACCGCGTTCATGGTGCCGGCGGGGTTGTCCTATGCGGTGACCATGCGTGTCGGCCTGCACTACGGCGCTGATCGCCTGCTGGCGGCGCGGCATGCCGGGCGGATCGGCATCGGTTTTGGTGCGGCGCTGATGCTGGGCTTCTCGGTGTTGTTCTGGCTGGTGCCGGAGCCGCTGGTTAACCTGTTCCTCGACCGCGACAACCCGGCCTTCACCGGTGTGATTCAACTCGCCGTGAGCCTGTTGATGGTGGCGGCGTGGTTTGAACTGTTCGACGGCATCCAGACCATCGCCATGGGCTCGATTCGCGGTCTCAAGGACGCCAAGACCACCTTCCTGGTGGGCCTGGGTTGCTACTGGCTGATTGGAGCACCAGCGGCGTGGATCATGGCGTTCCCGCTGGGTATGGGCGCGGTCGGCGTCTGGTGGGGACTGGCGCTGGGGCTGGCGTGCGCGGCGATCAGCCTGACGTGGGCGTTTGAGTGGCGGATGAAGCGGATGATGGGCGGAGCGAGTGTGGGAGTGCCGGTTCGGCCTTGATATCGCTGCAGGGGTATCTACACATCGCGCGGGCTTGACGCAAAACGTGTGGGAGCGGCCCATCGCGGCTAACGGCCGCTCCCACAGGTTCCGCGTCAACCCTGTTTCACCGCTACCAGGCCCTTCGCGTGGCGTTGATTACAACGCCATCGGCCGCTGCGCCGCGTTCGCCAGCAAGAACTCTACCAGCGGCTCGATCGCCAACGGCTTGCTGATCAGGTAACCCTGCACCTGGTCGCAGCCGAAACTGCGCAGCAGTTCCAGTTGCTCGGTGGTTTCCACACCTTCGGCCACCACTTCAAGGTGAAGGTTGTGCGCCAGATTGATCATCGCGTGGACCAGCTTGCGGTTTTCTTCACGCTGTTCCATGCCGGCGACAAAGCTGCGATCGACCTTGAGCAGGGCGATCGGCAGGCTGTTGAGGTGCACGAACGACGAGAAACCGGTGCCGAAATCGTCCAGCGAGAAGCGCACACCCAGCCGCCCTAGGGCGTCCATAGTCTGCTTGACCAAGTCGTTGCGGCGCATGACCGCAGTCTCGGTCAGTTCGAATTCCAGCCAGCGCGCATCGACGCCGTGCTGCACGATCAGTCGGCTCAGGGTCGCCAGCAACTGGCTGTCCTGGAACTGGCGGAACGACAGGTTCACCGCCATGTGCAGCGGCGCCAGGCCGCGCTCGCGCAGGACCTGGACATCGCGCAACGCACGGGAAATTACCCAGTAACCCAGCGGCACGATCAGCCCGCTCTGCTCGGCCAGCGGGACGAACTCACTCGGCGGCAGCAGGCCGCGCTCGGCATGGCGCCAGCGAACCAGGGCTTCGAGGCCGACGATGCGGCCTTCGCTCAGGTCCAGACGCGGCTGATAGTGCAGTTCCAACTCGTCGCGGCGCAGGGCGCGGCGCAGCTCGCTCTCCAGGTCGGCCATGCTGCGGGCGTTCTGGTTGATGCGTTCATCGAAGATGTGGAAAGTGCAGCCATGGGTGCTCTTGGCCTGCTGCATGGCGATGTGCGCGTGCCACATCAACGGGTCGGCACCGGCCAGCGCGCGGGCGTGGGCGACGCCCAGGCTGCAGCCGACCAACAGGCTTTCGCCGTCAATCCAGTAGGGCTCGGCGAGGGCTTCGACGATGCGTTCGGCCATCCACTCGGCCCGTTGCGGCTCGCGGCGAGTGTCAATCAGCAGGGCGAATTCATCGCTACCGAGACGGGCCAGGCGATCACCGGCTTCCAGTTGGCTCTTGAGCCGACCCACCACCTGCAGGATCAGGCGGTCGCCGCCCTGGTGGCCGAGGGCGTCGTTGGCATGGCGGAAGTTGTCGAGATCGAGGTGGCCAAGGGCAACGCCACGGCCTTCGTTCTCGGCCAGACGTGCCGCCAGCAGGGTCTGGAAGCCCTGGCGGTTGGCGATGCCGGTCAGTGGATCTTGCTCGGCGAGGCGTTGCAGAGTGTTTTCCAGCACACCGCGCTCGCGCACATGGCGCAGGCAGCGGCGCACGGTGTCGCTGCCCAGGTGTCCACGCACCAGCCAGTCGCTGACGCCGGGCGGCGCGCTGACCGGCTCGTCTTCCAGCAACAGCACCATCGGCAGGTCGCAGCGGCCCGGTGCCGGCTGGCGACCCGGCGTGGCCAGGACGACAGCATTGCGGTCGCGGGCGAACAGGCTGTCCACCGACTCCCAGCTCGGAGCCGTCAGCAACACCGCGGCGCCCGCCAGCGGCAATAGCGACTCACCGAGGGCGACGGCCCATTCGGGCTCTTCGGCCAGCAGGAGCAAACGCAACGGTTCGGCAGGCGTAGACAAGCTCTCTCCTTAGTTAGCACGCGGACGCAGTCATTGACGCTGAATGATAGGAAAACGACACCACGCACTAATGTAAATGATTTTCACTTGGAACACGGTACTGTCGTTTCCAGAAAACCGTTCAATCCGGGCACGCATCCTGATGGAAAGTAGCAAAGCCGGCAAATCTGGATATTGTGCTGCGTCACACTGTCAGACGGTCGCGCCATGGCGACGATCCCCTGTTAAACTGCGCGGCTATTTTTCAACCACCCCCGGTTTACGTCATGTCCCGACTCAATCCCCGGCAGCAAGAAGCCGTGAACTACGTCGGCGGCCCGCTTCTGGTACTTGCCGGCGCGGGCTCCGGCAAGACCAGCGTGATCACCCGCAAGATCGCCTACCTGATCCAGCAGTGCGGGATTCGCGCCCAGTACATCGTGGCCATGACCTTCACCAACAAGGCCGCGCGGGAGATGAAGGAGCGGGTCGGCACCCTGCTGCGCAAGGGCGAGGGCCGCGGCCTGACGGTGTCGACTTTCCACAACCTCGGGTTGAACATCATCCGCAAGGAACACCAGCGGCTCGGCTACAAGCCCGGTTTCTCGATCTTCGACGAAACCGATGTGAAAGCCCTGATGACCGACATCATGCAGAAGGAATACTCCGGGGAAGACGGCGTCGACGAGATCAAGAACATGATCGGCGCCTGGAAAAACGACCTGATCCTGCCGCCCGAAGCGCTGGAAAAAGCCCGCAACCCCAAGGAGCAGACCGCCGCCATCGTCTACGCCCACTACCAGCGCACGCTGAAGGCGTTCAACGCGGTGGACTTCGACGACCTGATCCTGCTGCCGGTGAAGCTCTTCGAAGAGCACGCCGACATCCTCGAAAAGTGGCAGAACCGGGTGCGTTACCTGCTGGTAGACGAATATCAGGACACCAACGCCAGCCAGTACCTGCTGGTGAAGATGCTGATCGGCACGCGCAACCAGTTCACCGTGGTGGGCGACGACGACCAGTCGATCTACGCCTGGCGCGGCGCGCGGCCGGAAAACCTGATGCTGCTCAAGGACGACTACCCGTCGCTCAAAGTGGTCATGCTGGAGCAGAACTACCGCTCCACCAGCCGCATCCTGCGCTGCGCCAACGTGCTGATCGCCAACAACCCGCACGCGTTCGAGAAGCAGTTGTGGAGCGAGATGGGTCACGGTGACGAGATCCGCGTGATCCGCTGCAAGAACGAGGAAGCCGAGGCCGAGCGGGTGGCCATGGAAATCCTCAGCCTGCACCTGCGCACCGACCGCCCGTACAGCGATTTCGCCATCCTCTACCGCGGCAACTACCAGGCCAAGCTGATCGAGCTGAAGTTGCAGCACCATCAAGTGCCGTACCGCCTGTCGGGCGGCAACAGCTTCTTCGGCCGCCAGGAAGTGAAGGACCTGATGGCCTACTTCCGCCTGCTGGTAAACCCGGACGACGACAACGCCTACCTGCGGGTGATCAACGTGCCGCGCCGGGAAATCGGCTCGACCACCCTGGAAAAGCTCGGCAACTACGCCACCGAGCGCAAGATTTCGATGTACGCCGCCAGCGAAGAGCTGGGCCTGCGCGAGCATCTCGATACCCGCTTCACCGACCGCCTGCACCGTTTCAAGACCTGGATGGACAAGGTTCGCGAGCAGGTAGCGCTGGAAGACCCGATCGCCGCGCTGCGCAGCATGGTGATGGACATCGATTACGAAAACTGGATTCGCACCAACAGTTCCAGCGACAAGGCCGCGGACTTCCGCATGGGCAACGTCTGGTTCCTGATCGACGCGCTGAAAAGCACGCTGGAGAAGGACGAAGAAGGCGACATGACCATCGAGGACGCCATCGGCAAGCTGGTGCTGCGCGACATGCTGGAGCGCCAGCAGGAAGAAGAGGACGGCGCCGAGGGCGTGCAGATGATGACGTTGCACGCGTCCAAGGGCCTGGAATTCCCCTACGTGTTCATCATGGGCATGGAGGAGGAGATTCTTCCGCACCGCTCCAGCATCGAAGCCGACACCATCGAAGAAGAACGCCGCCTGGCGTATGTCGGCATTACCCGGGCTCGCCAGACCCTGGCCTTCACCTTCGCCGCCAAGCGCAAGCAGTACGGCGAGATCATCGATTGTTCGCCGAGCCGCTTCCTGGATGAGCTGCCGGCCGAGGATCTGGCCTGGGAAGGCCTGGACGACGCACCCACCGAGGTCAAGGCAGCGCGAGGCAATACGGCATTGGCCGATATCCGTGCCATGCTCAAACGGTAGATAATCACCCCTTTAATCGCCCTGGCTCATTGCCGGGGCCTTTTGCTTACATCCGAGGAAACACCAGTGGAAGCACTGCACCAGAAGATTCGCGAAGAAGGCATCGTGCTTTCCGACCAGGTACTGAAAGTCGATGCGTTTCTCAACCATCAGATCGACCCTGCGCTGATGCAACTGATCGGTGACGAGTTCGCCCGTCTGTTCGCCGACTCCGGCGTGACCAAGATCGTCACCATCGAAGCCTCCGGCATCGCCCCGGCGGTGATGACCGGCCTGAAGCTCGGCGTGCCGGTGCTGTTCGCGCGCAAGCATCAGTCCCTGACGCTGACTGAAAACCTGCTGACCGCCTCGGTGTATTCCTTCACCAAGCAGACCGAGAACACCGTGGCCATCTCGCCGCGTCACCTCAACAGCAGCGACCGCGTACTGGTCATCGACGACTTCCTGGCCAACGGCAAGGCGTCCCAGGCGCTGATCTCGATCATCAAGCAGGCGGGCGCGACCGTTGCCGGCCTGGGTATCGTCATCGAGAAGTCGTTCCAGGGCGGCCGCGCCGAGCTGGACAGCCAGGGTTACCGCGTTGAATCGCTGGCCCGGGTCAAATCGCTGGAAGGCGGCCAGGTCACCTTCCTCTGACCGAGCCCCTCGGCCCGGATGTAAAAAGCCCGCCGCCACAGTGATGTGGCGGCGGGCTTTTTCATGGCTGGGAGTTTCTTGTGGTCTTTAGGGCCTAATCGCTGGCAAGCCAGCTCCCACAGGGTGCTTGTACCGCCCCTGTGGGAGCTGGCTTGCCAGCGATTAGGCCCCAAACCTTGATCAGCGCTCCCGAAGAGCCTCCGCTCGGGCCCGGATAATCGGCTTGAGCAGATAACTCAGCACACTCTTCTTGCCCGTGATGATATCCACCGAAGCCACCATGCCTGGGATGATCAGCAGCGGCTTCTCATCCGTGCCCAGGTGGCTGCGGTCGGTACGCAGCTTGATCAGGTAGAAGGTGTTGCCCTCTTCATCGGTGATGGTGTCGGCACCGATCTGCTCCAGCTTGGCCTTCAGGCCGCCATAGATCGTGAAGTCATAAGCGGTGAACTTGACCATGGCTTCCTGGCCTGGGTGCAGGAAGGCGATGTCCTGCGGACGGATCCGCGCTTCCACCAGCAAGGTGTCGTCCAGCGGCACGATTTCCACCAGATCGCTGCCCGGCTGGATCACGCCGCCGATGGTGTTGACCAGCACCTGCTTGACGATGCCCCGCACCGGCGAGGTGACCAGCGTGCGGCTGACCCGGTCTTCCAGCGCCTTGCCGGTGGCCTGGGTCTTGTTCAGGTCGGTGCGCGCCTCGTTGAGTTGGGTCAGCGCGTCACTGCGGAACTTGCCGCGGGTTTCGTCGATCTTGCGCTCGACTTCCTTGATCGCCGACTCGGCCCGCGGGATCGCCAGAGACGTGGCATCGAGCTGACCGCGGTTTTCCACTTCGGCGCGCTTGAGCCGCAGCACTTCCACCGGGGACACCGCGCCCTGCGCCACCAGCGGCTCGGACATGCCGATCTCCTGGCGCAGCAGTTGCAGGCTGTTGCGGTACTGCGACTGCTTGGAGGAAAACTCGCGAAGCTCTTGCTGACGCTGCACCAGTTGCTCCTGCAGACCGCCGACTTCGTCCTGCAATTGCTGACGCCGGCTCTGATATAGGGATTCTTCGCTGGACGCCTGGGTCGGCGCGGCCTTGCGCAGCTCGGCGTCGATGTTCAACGGCCGGTCCTCGGCCTCGGCGCTCAGGCGCTCGACCCGCAGGGACAGGCCCACGCGGTCAGCCTCGGTCTCGCCAACGTTGGAGACGAAGCGGGTGTCGTCCAGACGCAGCAACGGCGCACCGGCCTCGACCACCTGGCCTTCATGAATGTAGATCTGCGCGACGATGCCGCCTTCCAGGTTCTGGATCTTTTGCAGTTTCGAGGACGGGATGGCCTTGCCGTCGCCGCGGGTGACTTCGTCCAGCACGGCGAAGTTGGCCCACAACACGAGGAACAGGAAGAAGCAGATGATGCCCCAGATGGTCAGCCGGACAATGCGCGGCGCATCCTCCACCAACGCCTTGTTGACCTCTGGCAGCGGCTCGCCGCCGAACGATTGCGAACCCTTGAAATAGCCGCGCAAGACATCCTTGAAGCGCCCAACTCCTGACTTAAGCAACACTGATCTGCCCCTTCTTGAGCGCATCCATGACGGCCGCTTTCGGGCCGTCGGCAACGATCTGGCCGCGGTCGATGACGATCAACCGATCTACCAGTGACAGCAACGAGGCGCGGTGTGTCACCAGCACCACCGTCTTGTGTTCGATAACCGCTTGCAGGCGCTGTTTGAGGCGCTCTTCACCGGTGTTGTCCATGGCCGCGGTGGGCTCGTCGAGCAGCAGGACCTGCGGGTTGAGCAGCAGCGCCCGGGCCAGGGCGACGTTCTGCCGCTGACCACCGGAAAGGTTCTGGCCGCGCTCGCCGACCTGCAATTCATAGCCTTGCGGGTGAAGGCGGGCGAACTCGTGCACACCGGCCAGTTCGGCGGCCTGCAGGACCATCTCGTCCTCGACGTAACGAGCGCCACTGACCAGGTTGTCACGCAGAGTGCCGGCCAGTAGTTGAATGTCCTGCGGCACATAGCCGAGGTTGTGGCGCAGCTCGCTGACGTCGATCTGGCGAATGTCCACGCCGTCTACCAGCAACGAGCCAGCGTCGGCCTCGTACAGGCCCACCACCAGCTTGGCCAGCGAGCTTTTGCCCGAGCCACTGCGGCCGATGATGCCGACCTTCTCGCCGGGACGGATGGCCATGCTGATGTTCTTCAGCGCGGGGTTCTGCTGGTTCGGGTAGGTGAAGTCGACACCACGGAATTCCAGGGCGCCTTGCAGGACCTGACGGCTCAGCGGGCGCTCTTCGAAATTGCGCTCCTGCGGCAGTTCCATCATCTGGTCGGTGGACACCATGGTCACCTTGGCCTGCTGGTAGCGGGTCAGCAGACCGGCCAGTTGACCCAGCGGACCAAGAGCGCGGCCGCTGAGCATGTAGCAGGCGATCAGGCCGCCCATGCTGAGGTTGCCGGCCATGATCTGGTAGACACCGAAGCAGATCAGCGCGACCCCGGCCAGTTGCTGGATCAGCAAGGTGATGTTCATGGCCAGGCCCGACAGCACTTTCACCCGCAGTTCGAGACGGCTGAGGGTACCGATGGTTTGCTCCCACATGTACTGGCGTTCGCTTTCGGCGTTGTTGACCTTGACCGCGTCCAGTCCGGCGAGGGTTTCGATCAAGCTCGACTGGCGCTCGGAGGCCAGGGCCATGGTCCGCTCCAGGGTCGCCGTCAGCGGCCGCTGCAGGGCATAGCCGATGCCGAGGGCCAACGGGAAGGCAACGATCGGCACCCACACCAGATGGCCGCCGATGATGCCGATCACCATCAGGATCAGCAGGGTGAACGGCAGGTCAATCAGGCTGGCGAGGGTCAATGACGCGAGGAAGTCGCGCAGGCCCTGAAACTCATGGATGTTCTGCGCAAAGCTGCCGACCCGCGCCGGGCGGTATTTCATCGACATGCCGACGATGCGTTCGAACAGCGTGGCGGAAATGATCAGGTCGGTCTTTTTCCCGGCGAGATCAAGGCAAAGGCTGCGCAAGCCCTTGAGGATGAGGTCGAAGACATAGGCGCCGGCGATCCCGATCGTCAGCACCCACAGGGTCGAGGTGGCCTGGTTCGGTACCACCCGATCGTAGACGTTCATCACGAACAGCGGCGCGGCCATGGCGATGATGTTGATGATCAGGCTGGCAGCGATAGCGTCGGCGTAGAGCCAGCGCGAGCGCTTGAGGGTGTCGCGGAACCAGGAACGGGCCCGGGGGATCAGGTTGCCGTGGTTCACATCGAACTTGTGCTGCGGTTGAGCGAAGAACACCCGGCCCGCGTAATCCGCTTCCAGTGCCTCGCGGCTGACATGCACCTCGCCGCCGTCGCTCTCGCTGAGCAGCAGACGTGCGGTGTTTTCATTCTCCCAGCCGAGCAGGACGGTGCTGCGCCCATCTTTGAGCAGCAGCATGGTCGGCATGGCGATGCTCGGGATGTGCTCCAGCTTGCGCTGCAACAGGCGCCCTTGCAGCCCGGCCCGGGCCGCCGCTCGCGAGAGCAGCTCGGGACTCAGGCGCTGCGCCGGCAGCGGCAGGCCCGTGGTAAGCATGGCGCGGCTGGCGGGCTTCTGGTGCAACACGCAGAGCGACAGCAGGCTGTCCAGCAGCGGATCGTCGTGCAGGCTTCGCGGGTCATGGGTGAGGTTTCTGCTGACAGATGAATCCACGCGGACTTCCTTGCTGGCTAGGGGGGGCCGTTAATCAGTTGAGCCCGGGCAAGTTTACTCTGGGCTTGATGTCGTTCTGTACGACGGTTGCCATCGGTGCCACGACGCCCTGGCTCCTGAGTAACTGACCAATGGTCGCTTTGATCCGGTACTGAGTAAACAGTTGAACGGTTTTGACTTCCGCCAGACGGCGCTGGGCACTGAACAATTCGTTCTCGCTGTCGAGCAGGTCGAGCAGTGTGCGCTCACCGAGGCCAAACTGGCTCTGGTAGGCAGTCCGCACGTTGCTGCTGTGCTGGACGTATTGCTGAGCGATCGGCACCTGCGCATCGGCGTTCTGCTTAGCATTCCACGCCAAGCCTAACTCCTCATTGAGCTGACGCAAGGCATTGTTGCGAATATCCAGCGCCTGGCTCGCCATGTAGGACTTGGATTCCAGGTCCGCCTTGTCGCTGCCGCCGTCGTACAGGTTGAAGCTCATCCGCACCATGGCTTGCCACTCGTTGTTGTGCCCGCTCACGCCGTCGACGTTGTTGTTCGCGCTGCGGCCCAGTTCGGCGTCGAAGCGCGGGTAGAACCGTGATTTGGCAGTTTCGTATTGCTTGTCGGCGGCGGCGATGTCCGATTCCGCCGAGCGCAGGGCCGGGTTGCTTTCGACCATTTGATGGCGGGCTTCATCGAGGGTCGCGGGCAGCAGGTCGATGAACGGCGGGGGCGGGCTCAGTTCATCGGGCAGTTGACCAACGACACTCAGGTAATTGGTTTGTGCGTCGGCCAGGTTGGTTTGTTCCGTCAGCAGGTTATTTTTTGCCGAAGCCAGGCGCGCTTCAGCCTGGTCCATGTCGGCCTGGCGTCCTACACCGCGAGAGGTGCGCAGGCGGATCTGGTCGTAAATGCGTTCGTGGCTGCGCAGGTTGTCCTCGGACAGACGCACCATGTCGCGGCGCATCAGCACATCGAGGTAGACCCGGGACACGGCCAGGCCGGTGCGCTCGGAGGAATCCAGCAGCGCATAGGCGCGAGAGTTGGCGGTGGCCTGCTGTCGACCCACTTCATTGGACGTCGCGAAGCCGTCGAACACCATCTGCCGCAGACGGACGCTGGACTCGCCGCGATTCAGGGTTTCCCAGTGGTCGCTCCCACCAGCGGCACGGGTGGTGGTGCTGTCGGTGCTTTCGCGGCCATAACCGGCCAGCACATCGACCTTGGGCAGATAGCCGCCCTGGGCAACGCGAACCTGTTTGTCGGCCGCGAGTCTACCGTTCACTCCAGCCTGGATTTCCGGGTGCGTTTCGAGGGCTTGTTGCATGGCTTGGGGCAGGGTCTGTGCGAAACAAAAATTGGCGCCAAAAAACAGTGCTGCGGCAGTCAGGACGGGCAAACGCATTTTCGTATTTTCCCCAGGGACTATTTGTCCCAAATCATCGCAAAACGTGGCATCCCACCAGAAAATGGCTATAAATGGAAACCGTGCGTCGGAAATTTCCTAATGAGAACCACATCACAGATCAACAGGTCTTCACCAGTTGAAATATCAATGTGACATTAGTAGGCCGATTGTTTAGGATGGCGACCACCGGGTCAATAGTTTGACTAAAAAGAATTAAAAAGAACTCGGCGCCATAAGTTTGACAGTAAGTCAGAACGTCTTGCGAAACATTCCAAGCAGATAGCGGCAACAACAGCCCAATGCGTATGGAAGCCACATTAGAACGGTTAGTTCGGAGAGTGTCATGAGCAGTGTTGTCGCCATCGTCCAACGTGTTATTGGCCAGGTAATGGCTGTATCCCCTGAAGGTGTTCAACGTGTACTGGTAGAAGGCGACCGCCTGTTTGCCGGCGACCAGGTTTTGACGGGGCTCTCCGGCGCCATCACCCTGGAGTTGACCGACGGGCGCACCATCGACCTGGGTCGTGATACGCAGTGGAGCGCAGACTCTCCGGACAGCACCACCAACATCGAGGAGATCGCCGCTCAGGCCGCGCCTTCGGTCGAGGAGCTGCAGCAAGCCATCGCCGCCGGTGCTGACCCGACGCAAGATCTCGAAGCGACCGCGGCGGGTCCGCAGGGCCAAGGCGGTGGTGCTGCGGGGGGTGGTCACAGTGTGGTGATGCTGGATGCGACTGCCGGTTCGGTGGCGCCGGTTATCGGTTATGAAACCGAAGGCTTGAACTTTGCTGCCACGCTGGATGAAGACTTCACGGGCGCGCCTGACACCACCACCCAGACCCTCGACGCCACCGCCACCACCCAGGAAAGCAGCCTGACGCTGAGCGCCACGCCAAGCGTTTCCGAGGCCGGCGGCGCGATCGTCTACACCGCGACCCTGACCCAGGCGCCGACCTCCGATCTGCGCGTGACCCTGTCCAACGGCCAGGTCATCGTCATTTCCGCTGGTCAACTGACCGGCAACGTCACCGTGGTGATTCCGTCCAGCGACAACGTCTACCTGGATGACCGCCAGATCTCCACCACCATCACCGGTACCACCGGTGGCGACGGCCTGACCCTCACCCCGAACACCACCCCGGCGGTCACCCAGATCGTCGACACCCTCGACACCACCACGCTCAATCTGACTGCGGGCGGCAGCGTCACCGAAGGCGGCGTGATCACCTACACCGCCAGCCTGACCAATCCGGCGCAAACGCCGGTGACCGTGACCCTGTCCAACGGCGCAGTGATCACCATCGCAGCCGGCGAAGTGACCGGCACCGTGCAAGTGCCGACCCCGGCCAATGACGTGTACGCCAACGGCAGCACCGTCAGCGTGACCATCACCGGCGCCTCGGGGGGCAACTTCGAGAACCTGGAGCCGAGCACGACGCCTGCCGTCACCACCATCACCGACTCCATCGACACCACGACCGTCAACCTGGGCGCCAGCGCCAGCGTTGCCGAAAACGGCGTGATCACCTACACCGCCAGCGTCACCGCGCCGGTGACCGGCTCGCCGGTGGTCATCACCCTGTCCAACGGCCAGACCATTACCATTCCGGTCGGCAGCAGCAGCGGC
>NZ_QKVL01000129.1 GCF_003231275.1 Pseudomonas huaxiensis | reverse complement strand
GCAGCACACCCAGGTGTATGAAATCCATGCGTCCGAAGCCGTGATCATCAAGGGCCCCGGCGGCACGCTGCGTATCGACAGTGCGGGCATCACGCTGGATGGGATCGCGCTCACGCTCAACGGGCCGGCGACCAAGACAGGAGGAGGGGGTGGTAACAGCCTGACGCTGGCAAGTGAGGTAGCGCAAGCGCGAGGCACGCAGTGCGAGGAGCAAAGCTGATGACAGGCGAAACCGTCATGGGGGTTGTCGAGCAGCACCGTGCACCGGCCGACCATGTCTATCTGCTGGTGAATGGGCTGGCCGAATGTGCCTTCGATCATCCGCTCAGCGTGCCGTCCCTGATCCGGTCGCTGGGCGACGCTGCCGTTACACGCGTGCTGCGGCCGGACCTGGGCCATGCTCCGGATCGATGTCCTGCGCTGGTTCAACTGGCTAGGCCGGGCCAAGCGGTGCCACAGCACTATCTGACGCTCAGCGCCGACTACGCCGCACGGGATCTTGCCTACAACGAGCGTTATATCTGTGGCTGGTTGTTCAGCCCGCATCCGCTTGATGTCATCGCCCCCCACATCGCGGCCCGATGCAGCACTACCGCCGCCAGCGACAAGCAAATCTCGCCCTGGTTCGAGCCGCTGAGGCTGGAGCTGTTGTTTGCCACGATGCGCACTCAGGCAGGCCAATTGTTGGGCCCGGTCAGGTTATGGCTTCTTCCGCTCAGTTGGGAGGGCTATACCATCGTGCGTAGCACCAGCAGTTCCGACGCTTCCGGGCTTCCCCAGGATGCTCGCGAAAGCCAGCAACTGGCGCCTGTGATCAACCGATTCCTGGCCGTTTGGCGCCAGGCCCTGCGGCAACCTCCTCGCTTCGCCCCGTGGCGCTGGACAGGCGCCTCCGTCCTGCCGACCTATGCTGCCGCTCATGGCTTTCACCTGATTCGCGATGCTCGCAGGCTCGGCCTTCGCAACAGTCGCGACCTGATCGCTCTCAGCCTGTACCGCGTGCTCATGCATCCCCATCTGCCGCAGCACCCGGATATCAGGCACCTCATCGCCCAGGCGAGTGCCGGCAAGCTTGATTTGCAAAGTCATTTTTCAAGCAGCTACAGCGAAGCCCATTGGAGACGCATCGTTGCCGATTTGCCCCGCGCGAAGGACTACTCATGAACTCCGATAAACGTTTCGATTTCGGCCTCTGCATCGACATTGCCTGCAACGAGGCCAACCCTCTGGATCCCGGCATCTGCCGGGTCTGCCAGCGCAGCGGC
>NZ_QKVL01000128.1 GCF_003231275.1 Pseudomonas huaxiensis | reverse complement strand
CCTGCGACGGCGGAAATATCACCGCCCGTAGCCGGGACCCCCCAGGCCACCACCTTGCCATCCCGGCACAACGCAGCGAAACTCCAGGAACTGCCCACCACCTGGACGATGTTCGACAACCGGGCGATAGGCTCAGGGACAGCCCCACCATTTGTCGGATTTCCCCAAGCGACAACGCTCCCATTGCTCAGGCGGGCACAGAATGCGTGCCAGGTGCTGGAGACCTCCACCACATTGGTCATGCTCTGGATAGTTTCCGGCACCGTTCCGCCGTGCGAAGCCGCGCCCCAGCCACGCACCGCGTTGGTCGCCAGCAAGATGCTGAACGCCTGTGCGGTGGCAGCCCCCAACGCCTTGACGTTGGTCAGTTGGGCAATTTCCGGTGGCGCCGCACCACCGTAGGTAGGGCTGCCCCACGCAATCACGCTCTGCGAGCCACCACCGTCACGCAGCGCGGCAAAGGCTCCGTAACTGCCGATGACCTGAACGATGTCACTCATGTCTCCCTGCCCGGGCAGCAACACCCCGCCGTGAGCCGCATTGCCCCACGCCACGACATGCCCGGTGGCACGCCTGGCCGCAAAGGCCATTCCCGCTCCGTACAACTCCACATAGTCCTTGTGCAGCTCGACCTCCGGCGGCACCGGAACGCCCGAGCCCGCCGTGCCCCACGTAATAAGCCGTCCGTCACGTTTCTGCCCGACGAATGCGCCGGAATTGCTTCTGACCTGAACGTAATCCCCACTCTCACCAGGCGGCATGGTGCCACCGCCGCCGGCAGTCCCCCAGCACACCACACTGCCGTTACGCCGACGCGCCGCATAGGCGTTACTGGTACAGGAGACCTCGACTATGTCCCTGATGGTGATTATGGTCGGGTCCAGTGCTCCACCATGGGCCGCGTTACCCCAACCGACCATATCGACTTCCTTCTCAGTCCCCACCGTCACCTCATCGCGCATGGCGATGAACGCTGCCGCACCGTTTGCTGTGGTATCGACACCATTGCCGATGATATTGGCCGGGTTGAGCAGTACCGCGTCACTGGAGGTGCGCACATACAGTTTTAACCACGGTTTGTTGTCGAACCAACGGGGCTTGGCCGTCCAGACCTGGCTGTCTTCGTAACGCCACTCGGCCAGCATCGGCTGCAGGGTCGTGCGGTGAAAGGCACTGAGCATTCTTGGCGCACTTGATGCGCGGTAAGTACTGGCATTGAAGCGAGCCCCCATGACCAGCAAAGGGCCAGAGCCGATCTCGCGGTTGACGTTGTACGGATTGACCGGCGATTCCTCCTCGGGCCCGCCTGCACTACGGGCGACTTTATATTTGAGATGAATGACCTGTCCTGCATTGGCGTTGATCACCGCATAAGGCACGGTGACCCGGACCGGTTGCCCTGCTCCGCCAACCGGCACAACATACTGAGTTTCATAGT
>NZ_QKVL01000127.1 GCF_003231275.1 Pseudomonas huaxiensis | reverse complement strand
ACTGTCGCCGCCCCCTGCCGCATCGCCCCAGGTCACGACCCGCCCATCCGAGGTCAGCGCCGTGAAAGCATTGGTATTGGAATAAACAGCACGCACGTTGACCAGTTCTGCAGCCACCTGCGAGGTATCACCACCAAAGTTGGGGTCTCCCCAGGCGACAACGGTACCGTCACGACGCAGCGCCGCAAAACTCCTGGCCGAGCCCACAACCTGGACAACGTCGGACAACTGCTCGATGGCCTCAGGCACCAGCCCACCCGTGCCCGGGTTGCCCCACGCTACTACATGTCCGTCACTCAGCCGGGCGCAGAAGGCATACCAGGTACTGGACACCTCCACGACATTGGTCAGGCTCTGAATGAGTGTCGGCACCTGGCCGCCATAATCGACATCTCCCCAACCACGGACTTCCCCGGTATCGAGCAGTATTGCGAAAGCCGACAGGGTAGCAGCCCCTAATGCCCTGACGTTCGCAAGAGCTGCAATCGCTGGCGGCACGTGACCACCGTAGCCTTCATGCCCCCACCCGATCACGCTGCGAACACCACCCGCCTCGCGCAATGCCGCAAAAGCGGCATGAGAGGCAGACAACTGGATGATGTCATTCAAGCTGTCCTGGCCAGCCCCGAGAATCCCGCCAAGATCGGGCTCCCCCCACGCTACGATTTGCCCGGTTGCACGGCGTGCCGCAAAGGCCCCTCCTCCGCCACACAGTTCGACGTAATCACGATGCTGAGACACAGCTTCTGGAATATTCGCACCCAGTTTGGCAATCCCCCACCCGACCAGCCGGCCGTCATTCTTGCGACCTATAAACACATGCCAGCCAGCACGGACCTGAACGAAGTCGTCTTCCTCCCCGGGAGGAAGGCTACCGCCTTCAGCGGGATTGCCCCAGCACACCACCTGCCCATTCCGCCTGCGCGCTGCATAGGCACAACCGGTAGCAGAAACCTCGACGACGTCCTTGATGTCCATCACATTCGAATCCAGTTTCCCACCCCAGTCGGGAATACCCCAGGCAACCATATCGACGTGCGTTTCAGCCCCGACACTCACCTCATCGCGTATGGCCACGAATGCGGCGCTACCGGCAGCCGCAGTATTCCAACCGTTGCCGATGATATTGGCCGGGTTGAGCAGTACCACGTCACTGGAGGAGCACACGTATAGTTTCAGCCAGGGCTTGTTGTCGAACCAATGGGTCTCGGCCGTCCAGTCCTCGCTGTCTTCATAGCGCCACTGAGCCAGCAGCGGCTGCAGGGTCGTGTTGTGAAACGCACTGAGCGTTCGTGACGCACTCGATGCACGACAAATGCTTGCATTGGAGCGTGCCCCCATGACCCGCAGCGGACCAGAACCCGCCGGGCGGTTGACCTTGTACGGATTGACCGGCGATTCCTCCTCGGTCCCGCCTGCACTACGGGCGACTTTATATTTGAGATGAATGTCCTC
>NZ_QKVL01000126.1 GCF_003231275.1 Pseudomonas huaxiensis | reverse complement strand
TCGTCGAATTCCACCTCGCCGAAGGCCTCTCCGAAACCTTCCGCCTCGAAGTCGACCTGAGCTGCGCGAACCCTGCCGTCGATTTTGGCCAGGTCCTCGACCGCCCGGCGCTGCTCACCCTCTGGCAAGGCGGCCAGCCCGTGCGCTATGTGCACGGCTCGGTCAGCTCGTTCCAGCAAGGCGCGACCGGCTTTCGTCGCACCCGCTACCGCGCCATTGTCGAGCCCCGTCTGGCCCGTCTGCGACTGGCTTCGGACTGGCGCATTTTCCAGACCGTCACCGTGCCCGACATCGCCACCGCGATGCTCAAGAAGCACGCCCTCGATCTGGACTACGAACAACGCGTCACCAACCCCCACGAGACGCGGGAATACTGCGTGCAGGCTGGCGACAGCGACTACCACTTCGTCGAACGCATCATGCGCGAGGAAGGCTTTTTCTACGGCTTTCTGCACAGCGCCGAAGGCCACCGCCTGGTCCATTGCGACCGCCTGTGGATCTTCGGCAAACAGCCCGGCTCACCCGTGGAATACAACCCCAAACCCGGCGGCGATCGTCCGGGTCCGGCGCTGCATCACTTCACCTACACCGAAAACGTGCGCAGCGCCCGCCAGACCCAGCGCGACTACAGCTTCAAGAACCCGCTCTACAACCAGCAGACCCGCCGCGAAGCCACCGACCTGGAACACCAGGCCAAAAGCTACGAGCGCTACGATTATCCCGGCCGTTACAAAGGTGAATCAGGCGAAGCCTTCACCCGCGACCGCCTGCGTGGACTGCGCGGCGATGCCTGCCAGGTCATCGCCGAGGGTGACGACGCGCGGCTGGTGCCGGGCATCTATTTCGACCTTGTCGGCCATCCACGCGAAGACCTCAATCGCGGCTGGCGCCCGATACGCCTGGAGCACCACGGCAAGCAATACGTCAGCCAGGGCGAGGACAGCGCCGACGCTACCCAGGGCACCCACTACAACTGCGTTGCCACCCTGGTGCCGGACGATGCCGAATGGCGCGCCGAGGCATTGCCCAAACCGCGTATCGACGGCCCGCAGCCGGCGAAAGTCGTAGGTCCGCCCGGAGAGGAAATCTACTGCGACGAATTCGGCCGGGTGAAGGTGCAGTTTCCCTGGGACCGCGAAGGTAACGAAGACGAACACAGCTCCTGCTGGATCCGCGTGTCGCAGAACATCGCCGGCGCGCTTTGGGGCCATATGGCGATTCCGCGTATTGGTCAGGAAGTCATCGTCAGCAACTTCGACGGCGACCCGGACCAACCGGTTATCACCGGCCGGGGCTTCAATGCCCTGCAGCGTCCGCCCTACGAACTGCCGAAGCACAAGACCCGCATGACCCTCAAGAGCCAGACCCACAAGGGCAATGGCTTCAACGAGCTGCGTTTCGAGGATGAGGCCGGGCAGGAAGAGGTGTTCATCCATGCCCAGAGAGACCAGAACAATGTCGTCAAGAATGACGAAACCACCTTTGTCGGGCATGACCGCAG
>NZ_QKVL01000125.1 GCF_003231275.1 Pseudomonas huaxiensis | reverse complement strand
CTCGACACCGAACTGGATGATGACCCCACCCTGGGCGGTGAAGTGGGTTCTTCTCCAGCGTTCGGCTCGGACCTGTGACCAGTCGTAGGCCACTGGTACTACCCGCCACTCCTCGAAGGGATTCCACAAGCGATACTTGAAGTTGTAGGCGTAGAGGCGTTGGCGGGTGCGATTGAAGCGAAGTGGCAAGTCGCGAGGAGGAGCTACATCGTACTTCCAGAGAATGGGTATCAACCAAGCGTTAATGAACACTGCGAAGATGAATGCAATCCAATCTTCAATCATCAGCGTCCAATATGTTGATAAATGAAACCAAATAATCAAGAGTATAAGCATAGTTGCCACTGGAACAAACCAGATCACTATCCCTCTCATAAAGGGCGATTTACGCGGTAGCTCTAGAAAAACCTCATCCTGATGGTTGGGTGTATCAAGCCCGAGGGCTGGAGCGACCACAGGTAATTCATCGGGACCGGGGAGGTCTTCCTGCCAACCGGGGCACGGTGGGATGAGTCTAGGGCTTTTCATTTGAATCTCTGCCTTGCCTGATTCTTGATCTTGTCCTCTTTGACGGTCAGCCGGGCAAATCCTGATTTATCACTCTTGTCAGGCCAATAAGACACCTCAAGCTCAAAGGCATGGGCCTCAAGAAAGCCGAAGAAGCTGATCGACCCATGGATCTCTAAGCCTCTGGCACTGTGGGTAATGACAGGAGCTGTTGTTTCAGGGTGATATCCAGGCATCTTCCACGCAGAGGGAGGCGGCAACGGTCCATTCACCCCACCACTACGACCACTCGCGATGGTTTCTCCCAAAGTCTGGTTTGGCCGGTATACCTGCAACGCCCAATCGTAATCTGACACATCAGCCTTATACCCAGGCAGGACGAGCTTGTAGTCCAGAAAGAGTCCGGCAGGAACTGCATCACCGATAGGAAGGCCACTTCCCTGATCGGCTTTCACGATCATTCCTACATCCGCAGTCAATTCCAACAGTGCGGCATTCAACTCACCGATCGCTGTATCCATGTCCTCAGCGGTCGTCCAGCGGCGGTGTTCTGCAGAAAGTCCCCAGAGGGAGTATCGCGCCCAAAGTTCGAGAGGTTGTGACTCTCGTCCTTTCGCCCAAGTTGCGAACCCGAGTGCAGCTAGACCCAGTAGTACGGAAAGTCCGAGCGGAACCAGCGCTACTGCAGCAGGCCCCATAACTCCTATAATCCCAAAAACAGCTGATAGCGCCCCCATGGACGCTGCAATTAGATATCTATTTCTTGCGCCGTAATCACCTGCTCTATGCGTACGACCGGCCGCAAACGCATACTGCAACCCCTCCAACGCACTAGCCAACGCCACCAGCGCCCCCCCGTACTGCACGATCCGAACACCCACCCCCACCGTTTTCCCTGTCACGGTCGTCATCGTCAGCTCCGGCCGCACCATCTGAATCACCCCACCGACCACCTCGACACCTGCCCCCATCACGCCAATCGACGCCGACATGACCGCCGCTGCGGCTTCGGAATGCTTGTCCCCTATGGTATCGAGCAAGCTTTCATAACTTCGGCGCAGA
>NZ_QKVL01000124.1 GCF_003231275.1 Pseudomonas huaxiensis | reverse complement strand
CCTGCGCCGCAGTTATGAAAGCCTGCTCGATACCTTGGGTGACAAGCATCCCGAAGCTGCGGCGGCGGTCATGTCGGCATCGCTTGGAGTGATGGGGGCAGGCGTCGAGGTTGTCGGTGGGGTGATTCAGATGGTGCGGCCTGATCTGAACATGCTGACAGGGACCGCTGGAAAGACTGTTGGGGTGGGCGCACGGATCGTGCAGTACGGTGGGGCATTGGTGGCGTTGGCGAGTGCTTTGGAGGGGTTGCAGTATGCGTTTGCGGCGGGCCGAACGAAGGAAAACGGAGATAAAACAGCAGCTTACATATACCGGGCAGCAGCCGGTTTGGCGGCAGTTTCAAGTCTGGCCGGGATTTGGGGCAGTTTCGCCCCAGCAGCATTTGCACTAGGGCCACTCGCAGCATCTGTACTGCTAGGTCTTGCTGCGCTAGGAGTGGCAGTCTGGGCGAAGAGACAAGAGTCACAACCTCTCGAACTCTGGGCACGATATTCCCTTTGGGGCCTGCCAGAAGGGCATCGCCGTTGGACAGCCCATGAAGACATGGATTCGGCAATTGGTGTCTTAAACGCCGCGTTGTTGGGCTTAACTGCGGATGCAGGGATGACTGTAAAAGCCGAGCAGATCGGTGGGGTTCCCATGGGTGATGCAATCCCGGCTGGGCTTTTTCTGGACTACAAACTCGTCCTGCCCGGGTATAAACCTGATGTTTCAAGTTACGAATGGGCGTTGCAGGTATACCGGCCAAACCAGAGTTCGGGAGAAACTATCGCGAGCGGTCGTAGTGGTGGCGTGAATGGCCCGTTACCGCCTCCCGCTGCATGGAAGACGCCTGGGTATCACCCTGAAACAACAGCCCCTGTCATTACCCACAATGCCCAAGCCCTGGAGATCCGTGGGGCCATCAGCTTCTTCGGCTATCTTGAGGTTCAAGCCTTTGAGCTTGAGGTGTCTTATTGGCCTGATAAGAGTGATAAGTCGGGATTTGCTCGGCTAATTGTTAAGGAGGACAAGATCAAAGGCCAAGCAAGGCTGGGACTCGCATGAAAAGGTCAAGACTAAACCCACCTTGTCCTGGCTGGCAGGAAGACTTGCCTACCCCTAATGAGCTGCCAAATGTAGCCCCAACGCTAGGATTAGATACGCCCAATCATCAAAATGATATTTTTTTGGAGCTGTCTCGTTCTCCGGCCCTCATCAGAGGGGTGGTGATTTGGTTTGCGCCAGTAATGTGTATATATCTGGTCACTCTATTGGCAGATTTTTTTTCAATTGAGCAGGCCGTGGGCTTTGAGTTGTGGGGTCTATTAGTTCTCGGAGTTCTCGTTGGCGTCTGGTCTCTTTTCTTTTGCGTGAAAGTTGATGTGTACCCTCCCCGCGATTTACCACTGCGCTTCAACCGCGCCCGCCAACGCCTCTACGCCTACAACTTCAAATACCGCTGGTGGAACCCATTCGAGGAATGGCGGGTAGTACCCGTTGCCTACGACTGGTCACAGGTCCGTGCCGAACGCTGGAGAAGAACCCACTTCACCGCCCAGGGCGGGGCCATCATCCAGTTCGGTGTCGAA
>NZ_QKVL01000123.1 GCF_003231275.1 Pseudomonas huaxiensis | reverse complement strand
GAAGACCAGCGCCGGAGTGTTCGGCGTTGCGGCGACCTGCGCCTCGATCAGGCTCTGAATGCACGCCTCGCTCGGGAACTCGGCCGCAGTAGCGTTCCACTCACCGAGGATATGGTGTTGCTCGGCATCGCCCAGCAGCGGCAGCTCACCAATCCGCTGCTGCGCATCGGCAACCATGCCCCGCAGCAGGTTCTGCCAGTGGCTGGCCATGCGCGCGATGGTGTCCGCTTCGAACAGCGCGGTGGCGTAGGTCAGCGAAGCGCTGAGGCCGTTGTCCTGCTCGACGGTGTTGAGCATCAGGTCGAACTGCGCGGTGTGCTTCTGCGAAGTCACACCTTGCAAGGTCAGCCCGGCCAGCTCGCGGACCAGTTGCGGCGCCTCGTTCTGGTGGTTGTACATCACCTGGAACAGCGGGCTGCGGCTCAGGTCGCGCTGGGGTTGCAGCGCTTCCACCAGTTGCTCGAACGGCAGGTCCTGATGAGACTGGGCCTGCAGCGCATGGCGCTTGACCTGTTGCAACAGCGCGGCAACGGTGGTCTGCGAATCCACCTCGGCCTTGAGCACCTGGGTGTTGACGAAGAAGCCGATCAGCCCTTCGGTCTCGGCGCGGTTGCGGTTGGCGATCGGTACGCCGACACGCACGTCGCCCAGCCCCGAATAGCGGTGCAGCAGGGTCTGCAACGAGGCCAGCAGGAGCATGAACAGGGTCACGCCCTGCGCTTGCGCCAAGGCTTTCAGACGCGCCGCCAGTTCGGCATCCAGTTCCAGGTGCAGTTGTGCACCCTCGGTGCTCTGTACTGGTGGACGCGGATGGTCGATCGGCAGTTCCAGCACCGGTTGCTCGCCGCCCAGTTGCGCGGTCCAGTAGGCCAGTTGCCGGTCCTTCTCGCCCGCTTCCATCCAGGTGCGCTGCCACAAGGCGTAGTCGGCGTACTGAATCGGCAGCGGCGCCAGCACCACTTCTTCGCCCTGGCTGTAGCCGGCGTACAGGCGCATCAGCTCATCGACCATGATCGGCATCGACCAGCCGTCGGTGACGATATGGTGCTGCACCAGCACCAGCACATGCTCGTTCTCGCCCAAGTGCAGCAGGCGTACCCGAAGCAGCGGCCCTTGTTCCAGATCAAACGGACGCAGGGTTTCGTCCTCGATAAACAGGCGCACCTGTTCATCCTGCGGCAATTGCGAGTCCGGCAGTTGCTCCAGCGCCAGCACGAACGGCGCAGCGGCGTGGATGACCTGCACAGCCTGGCTGCCGTCCTGGCGGAAGGTGGTGCGCAGGGTTTCGTGACGGCCGATCAGGGTTTCAAAGGCCAGTTCCAGCGCGGCGATATCCAGCGCGCCCTTCAGGCGCAGCGCCGCCGGCATGTTGTACGCCGCGCTCTGCGGCTCCAGCTGCCAGAGGAACCACTGCCGTTGCTGGGCATACGAAAGCGCCAGCGGCTGAGCCCGATCCGCTTTGCTGATGGCTTGTAGCTCGACGCTTGCAGCTTGCCCGGCTTGTCGGGCAAAGCCGCGCAGATCCGGGGCTTCGAACAGGCTGCGCAGTGACAGCTCGATCTTCAGCGCTTGACGCACGCGGGAGATGACCTGGGTCGCCAGCAACGAGTGGCCGCCCAGT
>NZ_QKVL01000122.1 GCF_003231275.1 Pseudomonas huaxiensis | reverse complement strand
CTGTCCTTGTTGTTGTGCTACGAGCCACGGTTTCCGAAGGTCATTGAGGAGGCCGGACGCTGATCCGCATAGGCGAAGTCACCTTTCGAATATTGGCTGTCGATACCGAAGAAAAAGAAATTGAATTCATGCAGCGCTCAACAGAGGGCACACTCTAATGTATTTTTTGGAAAGAGGCTTTGAATGGTCCAAGACGCTGATAACTTATGAAGAGGCTACGAAAAGAGCACTCAATCAAAAACGTCAGCCAGGACAGGCAGACCTTCGGACACCAGAGGGGGTTAGGGAATCCGTTTCAGACTGTACCTATGACAACTCATCCCTGTATGCGCACAACGACAACCACATTGACCTTCGCACGCCTAACGATGAAAAGAGAGGAGTGATAACTTTCTTTTTCTGCACGCTAGGAGGCATGCTTGCCTGGGCAGGAATAACGACGATTTGGATGGCTGTGAGCGACCTTCTTTATCCAAAGACCAGCATCGATTGGGAATTCTATATTTTCGGTTTAATACTATCCCCACTGACTGCAAATATTGCTCTGTATTTATTTTTAAGATACGCAATTAAGCATCTTCGCCTGGAGTCTTTCACCGCCCGCCGCATCATCGTCCGTTTCAACCGTATCACCCGCAAAGTCTACCTACTCCGCCCCAAGCACTTAGGCGGCATCCGCATCATGGACTGGGACAAAACCGAGATCATCGTCGACAAGAACATGAGCGAACTGGATGGCACGGGCGGCTATGTCATCCTCGGCTGGGAAAAGGGGGATGGCATGGACTTGCACGGTACTCCCACCGAAAACATCGAGCTGACCTTCATCGGCAAACCCACCCGCAACGCCAGCGAACTGCTGGCCTTCTGGGAATACATCCGCCGCTACATGGAAGATGGCCCCGCCGCCGCCCCAGCACCGGAGAAACTCATCTGCAAATTCCCCTGGCCGTGGCTCTCGCTCAAAGCTGCCTGGGGACTGGATACCAGCTTCCTTCGCCAACGCGAACTGCGCATTTTCGTACTGCTCAACCTGCTGCTATGGCCCGTCATCCTGATCCACGCCACAGGCCACTGGTTATCTTTGTTGTTGTGCTACGAGCCACGGTTTCCGAAGGTCATCGAGGAGGCCGGACGCTGATTCGTGTATGCGAAGTCACTTTTCGAATGTTGACTGTCGATACTGAAGAAAAAGAAATTGAACCCATGCAGCGCTCAACAGAGGGCACACTCTGATGTATTTTTTGGAACGGGGCTTTGAATGGTCCAAAACGCTTATCACTTATGAAGAGGCCATGGAAAGTACTCTTAATCAAAAGCGCCAACCGGGACAAGAAGAACTTAATGCACCGGAGGGAGTGGGAGAGTCTGTTTCAGACTGGGCCTACGCCAACTCGTCACTGTACGCACACAACGATACTTATATTGACCTTCGTACACCCAACGACGAAAAAAGAGGAATAATTACTATATTTCTTGGGTGGATATACGGATTCATAACCTATATGTTTTTTGCGATGGTTATCATTTCCGCTGAAAAAATAATTTCTGGTTACGGCCACGACGGAAAATCATTAACCATCGCCGATTATTTCATCCTCACGTTATTTCCGTTGTTTTGGCCAGTAGTGCTTGGTGTTTTCTTGAAGTACACCCTCCGATTCGTTCGCCTGGAGTCC
>NZ_QKVL01000121.1 GCF_003231275.1 Pseudomonas huaxiensis | reverse complement strand
CCCAGGCTGTGTGAAAACCCTTGCGATTGTCTAACCTTCGGACCGTCGAGATCGTGGCGGGGACGGTCATGAAGCGATTCATTGAAGGTGAGTCTCGGACGCAAGTCACGTTGCTGCCGGAATGCCTGGACGATTACATCACCGAAGAAAACCCAGTTCGGGTGGTCGACGTTTTCGTCGATGAACTCGACCTTGGAGCACTCGGGTTCGACGGTGTCGATCCTGCGTCAACGGGTCGTCCGGCTTACCATCCAGCAGTGCTGCTAAAAATCTACATCTATGGCTATCTCAATCGGATTCAGTCCAGCCGCCGGCTTGAGCGTGAGGCCGAGCGCAATGTCGAGCTGATGTGGCTGACGGGGCGATTGGCGCCTGACTTCAAAACGATTGCCGACTTTCGCAGAGACAATGGTAAAGCCATTCGCAGCGTCTGCCGGCAGTTCGTTGCGCTTTGCCGCAACCTCAATCTCTTCTCCCAATCGATCATCGCCATCGACGGCAGCAAATTCAAAGCCGTGAATAACCGCGACCGCAATTTCACTCAAGGCAAAGTGAAGGCGCGCATGCAGCAGATCGAACAAAGCATCGACCGCTATCTAGCGGCAATGGATTCAGCGGATCGGGCAGCGCCGGAAGTGGCTGAAGCCAAGACTGAGCGGTTGAAAGACAAAGTCAAAAAGCTGAAACAGCAGATGCAAAAACTCAAGGACATTGAGGCGCAGCTTCAAGCCAGTCCCGACCAGCAAATCTCACTTACTGATCCAGATGCCCGCTCAATGGCCACAAGCGGCCGAGGGTCCGGCACAGTTGGGTACAACGTACAAACAGCAGTCGACGACAAACACCATCTGATCATTGTCCATGAGGTGACCAACGTTGGTAATGATCGCGGGCAACTGAGCAATATGGCTAACCAGGTACGGGAAGAAATCGGTGCTGAGGCGCTGACGGTGGTTGCTGATCGAGGTTATTACAAAGGCCCGGAAATCCTTGCTTGCGAGCAAGCTTGCATCACCACCTTTGTACCTAAGCCACTGACATCGAGCAGTAAAGCGGAAGGCCGATTCGGCAAGCAGGACTTCATCTACATTGCTGCTTCGGACGAATATCGATGCCCAGCGGGCCAGTTGCTGACGCGCCGGCATTCCTCGATGGAAGACGGTATGTTACTGCACTGCTATTGGTTTTCAGGATGCCAGAGCTGCTCTATGCAGAAGCTGTGTACGACCGGTAAAGAGCGGCGACTCAAGCGCTGGGAGCATGAAGCAGTAGTCGAGAGAGTGCAGATCCGATTGGAGCAAGATCCGGGGAAGATGAAGGTTCGCCGGCAAACGGTGGAGCATCCCTTTGGCACGCTCAAATTCTGGATGGGAAGTACCCACTTCCTGACCAAAACCCTGCCGAGGGTAAGCACCGAAATGAGCCTTCACGTGCTTGCTTACAACCTCAAACGGATGATGAGCATCTTCGGCATCGCAGGGCTACTTGAGGCGATCAGGGCTTAAACCCCTCCGCTTGCTGGCCCGCAAACAGCTGTATGGGCCGCTGACGCGACCCATACAGTACTAAAAATGTCTATTTCGCTGGGTAAGGCTATTCACGCTCTCGCCTGCAAATTCCACAGGCAATTCGCACGACGTTCAGTTTTCGACGTGTTTACTGCGTTTTCACACAGTCTGG
>NZ_QKVL01000120.1 GCF_003231275.1 Pseudomonas huaxiensis | reverse complement strand
GGGTGCGCTGAGCATCCTCGGCAACACCAGCCTGGATACGTCGGCCAACCTGCAAGTCAGCAACGCCATTGCCGTCTCGCAGCAACTGACCCTCGCTGGCAGCCACGACCTGACCTTGAGCGGTGTGCTCAGCGGCAACGGCGCGCTGATCAAGAACGGCAACGGCCAGCTTCTGCTGACCGGCACCAGCACCTACACCGGCAACACCTCGGTCAACGCGGGCGGCCTCAGCGTCAACGGCACCTTCGCCAGCGCCAATGTGCAGATCGCCAGCGGCGCCAGTCTGGCGGGCAGCGGCACCTTGTCCGGCCAGGTCAGCCTGGCCGACGGCGCCAACCTGAATGTCGCCAGCGCGACCGCGCCGCTGACCGTCGGTGGCCTGTCGCTGGCTTCTGCCAGCAACCTGAACTTCACCCTGGGCGCGCCGAACAGTGCGACCACGCTGGTGAAGGTCAACGGCGACCTGACCCTCGACGGCCTGCTCAATATCAGCAACGGTGGCGGCTTCGGCGTCGGTGTGTACCAGTTGTTCAGCTACGGCGGCAGCCTGACCAACAACGGTCTGAGCTTCGGTAGCCTGCCGACTGACATCCTCACTTCGCAACTCGAGGTGCAAACCAGCATTGCCAACCAGGTCAACCTGGTGGTCGGTGAAGCCGACGGCAACCTGGTGTTCTGGAACGGCTCCAAAACCAATGCCGACGGCACCGTCAGCGGCGGCAGCGGCACCTGGGGCGCGGACACCAACTGGACCAACTCCACCGGCAAGAACGCCAACGACTGGAGCAGCGGCCAGTTCGCGGTCTTCGGCGGGCAGGCGGGCACGGTCACGGTTTCCGGTCAGCGCGTGTTCTCCGGTATCCAGTTCCTGGCCAACGGCTACAAGCTGGTCGGCGGCACTGGCGATTCCCTCGAAGCGGTCAACGCCCCGGACGGCACGCTTGCCGCATTGCGCGTCGCCAATAGCACAACGGCGGTGATCGACGCGGCCATTGTGGGCGAGGGCGGTATCCAGAAGCTCGACGGCGGCACCGTGGTGCTGAACGGCGCCAACACCTACAGCGGCGGCACCCTGATCAGCGCCGGTACCCTTCAAGGCAACACCACCAGCCTGCAAGGCTCGATCGTCAACGACGCCAGCCTGATCTTCCAGCAGGATGTCAACGGCAGCTTCGGCGGCACCCTCAGCGGTACCGGCAACGCGATCAAGCTCGGCGCCGGTAATCTGCTGTTCAGCGGTTACAACGACTTCAGCGGTAGCTTCAAGGTCGAAGAGGGCGTATTGCAGGTCGGCGAGACTGCCGCAGCCGCTCCGGTTGTCGCTTCGTTCGCGCGCATGGCGCTGTTCGCGGCGCCAGTTGGCAACGTCCTGGCGGCCGACATCACCGTCGCCAGCGGTGCTGGTCTCACCGGTACCGGCACCGTCAACAGCGTGGTCAACCACGGCACCGTCCAGCCGGGTGCCAACGGCAACCTGACTGTCAGCGGCGACTTCACCAACGCCAGCGATGGTGCTTTGAACATCAACCTGACCCCGCTGCCGACCAGCTACCTGGCCGTGGGCGGTACCGCCAACCTGGCCGGTACGCTGAACGTGTTCGCGGCAGCGCCGTACGCCGGCGACACCACCTACACGCTGCTGACCGCCGACGGCGGCATCACCGGCAAGTTCGACAAGGACAACACCGCAAGCCTGGGTGTGAA